>NZ_LMMS01000013.1:0-46134 GCF_001422345.1 Methylobacterium sp. Leaf93
AGAGCCAGAACAGGTCTGCCATCATCGCCTCCATGCTGAAAACCGCGAACGTGAATCATAAAACTGCAGCGTCAGCAATATCTTGGTTCGGTTCAGACCCTAGAATGGAGGACCCCGGAGCGATCCGGGGCCATTTTTCTGTCGATGGGCGAGACATCACCCAAGCCACGACTTCAGGCGCCGCACGGCTTCCACGCAATCCCCTTCGGATCCCGCGAAGGAGAACCGTACATGGTGGCCTCCCTCGGCAGCGTCGAAATCGAGGCCAGGGGTCGCGGCTACCCCAGCCTGCTCCAACATCCGGCGGCAGAAGGACGATGCGTCGTCGGTGAGGCCGGCGACATCAGCGTAGAGATAGAAGGCCCCATCGGCCGGATGTGTTCGCCCCAGGCCGAGAGAGGGAAACGCGTCGAGCAGCAACGCCCGGTTCGCGGCGTAGCCGAGGCGGATCGTCTCTGCCTCCTCCGTCGCATCAAAGGCCGCCAGTGCCGCGACCTGCGACAGGTAGGGGGCCGAGATGTAGAGGTTCTGCGCCAATCGCTCGACCGGCCTGACCAGCCAGGGCGGGACAACCATCCAGCCGATGCGCCAACCTGTCATGCAAAAGGTCTTCGAGAACGAATTGATGACGATGGCGTTGGCATCGAATTTCAGCGCGGTCTCAGTGGGAATGCCGTAGCTGAGCCCGTGATAGATCTCGTCCGAAATGAAAGGCAGCCCAAGATCTCGGGCAGTAGTACAGAGCTCCGCCAGACGGGCAGGCTCGATGACCGTGCCCGACGGGTTGGCAGGGCTCATCACCAGGATTCCGGAGAGGGCCTCGCGGCGATGGAGGGCGCGCAAAGCCTCGCTCGTCGGAGCGAAGCGGTCCTTCTCTCGCTGGATCATGGGCGCGGGAACGAGGTCCAATGCGTGGAGGATGCTGCGATAGGCGGGATAGCCTGGCTGCGGCACCGCAATACGCGCCCCGGCATCGAACAGGCTGAGGAAAGCCAGCACGAAGCCTGCCGAGGAGCCGGTGGTGACCACAATTCGATCGGGTGCCACAGCGACGTCATAGGTGTCGCGATAATATCGGGCGATGCGCTCGCGCAAGGCCGGGATTCCGCAGGCATCGGTATATGGCAGCCTGCCAACTTCCAGAGCACGTTGCGCGGCCTCGATCACGCGGCGCGGCGCTGGAGCAGAGGGTTGGCCAATTTCCATATGGATCACGCCGTCGCCCTGCCTGTCGCGGATCGCGGCGGCCGCCATGATGTCCATGGCAAGGAAGGGCGCCACGCGACTCGCGCGGAGAGAGGTCTTGGCGGAAATGCTGATGTCTGGGCGATCGTCGGCTGGTGTCATGGCGCTGGCTTACTCTCCTGCGCCCTCCCCTTCCAGGCCACCGATCCGTTCCGCGTCTACGATGGGGGATCTGGTGAGTCGGGCGAACAATTGACCCGCCGCCGCGAAAACGCCTAACCCGGTGGCTAACGACCGGTTGTCCCGCGCCTGATCACGGCCGACGGGACGCGACCCCGCGAGGATCAATGCGCCTGCTTCGCCACCTTCTTTCGTCCGTTGCCCTCGTCGGCGCGCTCGCTTCCGGCGTTTCGAGCGCTATCGCGCAGGCCCCTGCTCCCGTGCAAACGGCCCCGGCCCCGGCTGCTGCCTTCACCGATGTGCAGCGCCAGGCGATTGAAGCGATCATCAAGGACTATCTCGTCAAGAATCCTGATGTCCTGCAGGAGGCCATCGCCGAGGGTGAGCGGCGCCAACAGGAGACGCAGAAGCTGGCGCAATCCGCCGCTCTGAAGGAATCCCGAGAGGCTCTGGTCAACTCACCTCACGGCGTCGTGGTCGGCAACCCGGCCGGCGACGTCACTCTGGTGGAGTTCTTCGACTACAATTGTGGTTATTGCCGAAAGGCACTCGCCGACATTCAAACGCTGCTGAAAGGTGATCCCAAGCTGCGCGTGGTTCTGAAGGATTTCCCCGTCCTCGGCGCGGAATCCCTCGAAGCAAGCAAGATCTCACTGGCAGCCAAGCAGCAGCTGAAGAGCGACAAGCTTTTCGAGTTCCACGTCAAGTTGCTGGAGAGCAAGGGTCGGGTCAATGGCGAGCGCGCAATCGCCCTGGCCAAGGAGATGGGCCTCGATATCGCCAAGCTGCAGAGGGATGCACAGGGGGCGGAGGTGAAGGCAGCGCTCGCGGAGAATGTCGGCCTCGGTGACAAGCTCGGCCTTTCCGGCACGCCCGCTTTCATCATCGGCGACGAGATCATCCCCGGCGCTGTCGGCGTCGACCCGATCCGCAAGACCATCGGTGACATCCGCCAGTGCGGCCACGGGAGTTGCTGAAGGCGTATGCTCCTCGGCGATTGTTCCGGCCTGCGCCTGTCGCTATCCGGAACGATCGTCTACGACCACTGCCCCGACCGCTTGGCTCAGCCGGCGCTTCGAACGCGATATCATGATCCCGATCCACGTCCTTCATGGACCGAACCTGAACCTTCTCGGCCGCCGTGAGCCCGGCATCTACGGGACCGCGACGCTCGACGACATCGAGCGTGACCTTCGTGCGCGCGCGGAGACACTCGGCGTAGCGCTGACCGTGCGTCAGACCAATCACGAGGGCGAACTAGTGGGTTTCGTGCAGGAGGCGGGCTTTGCCGGCGCCGGCGTGCTCATCAACGCTGCTGCCTACACCCATACATCCGTCGCCTTGCGTGATGCCATTGCCGGTAGCGGCGCTATTGCGGTCGAAGTGCATCTCTCGAACGTGCATGCGCGGGAAGCCTTCCGGCATGTCTCGCTCATCGCGCCGGTCTGTGCCGGAATTATCTGCGGTTTCGGTCCGCACAGTTACGGGCTGGGCCTGGAAGCCCTGGTGCGGCTGCTCCAGTCCCGTCTGCCCTCTCTCCCCTCGCTCTTGTCCGACGCTTCGTCGGACGCCAACTCTCAAGACTGACCGGAATGGCCAAGGTGCCGATGCCTAAGAACGAACCTTTCGATCCCGAGCTCGTTCGCGAACTCGCCAAACTCGTGACCGAGACGGATCTGACCGAAATCGAAGTGGAGAAGGGTGACCTGCGTATCCGCGTGGTCCGCCGGATCGAGCCCGTGCATGTCCAAGTGGCGGCACCTGCACCTGCCGTGGCGGCGGCCGCACCCGCGGCGGTGGCGCTGCCCGTGGCGGGCCCCGGCGCCGCCGGCGAACGGGCCAAGGCCGGGGCTGGTCATCCGGGCGCCGTGCCCTCCCCCATGGTCGGCACCGCCTATCGCCGGCCCTCGCCGGATGCAAAGGCCTTCGTCGATATCGGCTCCCAAGTGGCGGCAGGCGAGAAACTGCTTCTGATCGAGGCGATGAAGACCTTCAACGAGATCGTCGCGCCCCGCGCCGGAACGGTGACCGCGATCTTCTTCGAGGATGGTCAGCCGGTCGAGTTCGGCGAACCTCTCCTCGTCATCGAGTGATAGCGCCCCCCATGTTCGAAAAGATCCTGATCGCCAATCGTGGCGAGATCGCCCTGCGCGTCCTGCGCGCGGCCAAGGAACTCGGGATCGCCACCGTGGCGGTGCATTCGACTGCGGATGCCGATGCCATGCATGTGCGGCTCGCCGACGAGAGTGTCTGTATCGGTCCGCCTTCGGCCCGGGACAGCTACCTCAACATTCCCTCGATCATCGCCGCCTGTGAGATCACCGGCGCGGATGCGGTGCATCCGGGCTACGGGTTCCTGTCGGAGAATGCGCGCTTCGCAGAAGTGCTGGCGCATCACAATATCGGCTTCATCGGCCCCAAGGCCGAGCACATCCGCATCATGGGCGACAAGATCGAGGCCAAGCGGACAGCCAAGCGGCTCGGTATCCCTTGTGTGCCCGGCTCCGAGGGCGGTGTCGACGATCCGGTCGAGGCCAAGCGAATCGCGGCGGAGATCGGATATCCGGTCCTGGTGAAGGCCGCCTCCGGTGGCGGTGGCCGAGGCATGAAGGTGGCGCGTACGGAGGCCGATCTCGAACAGGCCCTCGACATGGCGCGAACCGAAGCGAAAGCGGCGTTCGGTGACGATGCCGTCTATCTCGAAAAATATCTCGAGAAGCCGCGCCACATCGAAGTTCAGGTTCTGGGCGATGGTCGCGGCAAGGCAGTCCACCTAGCCGAGCGCGATTGCTCGCTCCAGCGCCGTCACCAGAAAGTCTGGGAGGAAGGCGGATCACCGGTGATCGACGAGGCGACCCGTGCCGAAATCGGCGGTATCTGCGCCCGGGCGATGCAGGAGCTGCAATATATCGGCGCCGGAACGGTCGAGTTTCTCTACGAAGACGGCCGGTTCTACTTCATCGAGATGAATACCCGTATCCAGGTGGAGCATCCCGTAACGGAGATGATTACCGGGGTCGATCTCGTGTCCGAGCAAATCCGTGTGGCCGCTGGCCTGCCCCTCTCGGTGACGCAGGAGGACATCAAGGTCACGGGTCATGCCATCGAGTGCCGGATCAACGCCGAGCATCCGGCGACCTTCCGTCCGTCGCCTGGCCTCATCACCTACTTCCACCCGCCCGGCGGGCTCGGCGTACGCGTCGATTCTGCCGCCTATCAGGGATATCGCATCCCGCCGAACTACGATTCGCTGATCGGAAAGCTCATCGTTCACGGGCGTACCCGCCAGGAATGCCTCATGCGCCTGCGTCGCGCCCTCGACGAGTTCGTGGTCGCCGGCGTTGACACGACGCTTCCGCTGTTCCGAACGCTGGTGCGCAATCCGGAGGTCCTCGCGGGGGCCTACGACATCCATTGGCTGGAGAGCTTCCTCGAAAGCGGTGGCCTCTCGGAGACGACGACCTGAATGGCGCCGACAAACGGCTGAGAGGAACTGCTCCGCTTAAAGCTCGTTCTCTGGATAAGAAGTTTCTTATTGCGCGCAATCGAGGGTGACCGCCCGGCGCAATGGGAGCACGAACCCAGAAGGACGAACGTCATGCGCATTGCAAAGCTTACCGTCGCTGCCCTACTCCTCGCAGCCTCCCCCGCCTTGGCGCAGTCACCCTCAGGCAACGTCTCGCAGCCGGAACGGGCTGTGCCACAGGCCGGCACGACGACGGGTGGGCCGCTCGACAATCCGTCCACGCGGGATATGCCGCCGGCCACCGGCAGCACGAGCCGCCCAGTCGGCGAGAACGGGATGTCCCCGGGAGCCGGCGCAGTCGATTCGGCAAAGGGCGGCAATGCCGATCAGACCAACAAGGGCATGGGAGCCAACACCGGTTCCACCTCCGGCGGGCCGGCGCGCTAGTCACAGCGCTTTCTCGTTGCTTGATTTAGAACAGCCTGCCCCAAGGGGCAGGCTGTTTTGTTTTGACCAGCAGCACAGATAGTTCTTCTGCCTTGCGAATTGTTACGACGAAAGAATGTTTTCTTCGCCTCCGTACTCGAAGCTTATTGGTATCCTCATCCAAAAATAGAATTTGCAGCGCACTGGGACAGAAGAATCTACTCCCTTCAATGCTCGTTCCGAAGGAATGGGTCTTTGATGTCTGTTTTCACCCCCGGTGAGATGCGACACATTGCCGGCTCAATACATTTGGAACGTCTGGCGGCGATGAAACTTATCCGAACAGTCCGGCCCGGCCAGCGCCTCTTCTGACATCAATAGGCAGCTACCGAGAGGCCGATCACCTTCATGATAATCGAGATCTTCATGCGCACCCTGACCATCGCCGTGTTGGCCGTTTCCTTGAGCGCCACCGCCGCCTTCGCCCAGTCTTCATCCGCTTATACCGGTGCTTCCGACCGCATCGTCCCGCTGACTGCTACGCAAGCCGACGGTGCGAACGATCAGCCGCCGGTTTACGGCGCTTACCGTGATGCCGAAGGTCGCGTCGACGTCGAGGATACCGGCAGCGTGCGTAGCGGCCCCTTCATCTCGAATCGCGAGGCGGTGTTCGAGGATTCCGCGAAGGGCGGCAATGCCGAGCAGAATCAGCGTTCCAACCCCAATCTCGGCACGACTTCGGGCGGCCCCGAATTCTAAGATCGATCTTTTTCACAGGACGGGTCGGCGGAGCGAAAGCTCCGCCGTTTTTTGTTCGAAGCGACGCTGGGTGATGCATCGTCCCTCTGGCTTTCGCGCGCCCGAGGCGTCACATTGGGCGCCATGCAGCACGACCACGACGGCGACCGCGTGGACATCACTCCGCAGATCTTGCTGAAGGCCTATGCCGCCGGAATCTTTCCCATGGCGGAAGATGCTGATGACCCGACCATCTATTGGGTCGAGCCGAAAGCGCGCGGGGTTCTGCCGATCGACCGTTTCCACGTCTCTCGTCGGCTCGCCCGTACAATACGGTCTAACCGTTACGAGGTTCGAACAGACCTTTATTTCGATGGCGTCATCGCCGGCTGCGCCGCTCCGCGAGGAGACGGGGAGAAGACCTGGATCAACGCACGGATCCGAGAACTCTACCGCGCCCTCTACGATGCCGGCCACGCACATACGATCGAAGTCTATTCGGAAGGACGGATCGTCGGCGGACTTTACGGCGTCTCGCTCGGAGCGGCATTCTTCGGTGAAAGCATGTTCCACGTCTCCCGCGACGCATCTAAGGTTGCCCTTGTCCATCTGATGGCGAGGTTGCGGATGGGTGGATATCGCCTCGCCGACACGCAGTTCGTCACGGACCATCTGATCCAGTTCGGAGCCGAGGAGGTGCCGCGCCATGTCTACAAACGTCGGCTCGCGGAGGCGATCGCTGAGGAGGCAGTTTGGGATATCTGGCCGAAAGAGCGGGCCGTGAGCGGCGAGGAGGTGCTCGCCACGATAGCCCGGGAGACCTGAATCGCTGTGCGCGTCAGCGGGTTCTGTCGAGCGCCATGCGCAGGGCGAGACTTCCGAGCACACCGCCCATGATCCAGCGCTGGGCTCTCAGCCATCCGGGATTGCGCGACAGAAAGACGGCGATCGATCCTGCCGCCAAAGCGATCAGCGCATTCACCGCGACGCTGATCGAGATCTGGACAGAGCCCAGCATCAGTGTCTGTCGCAGCACCGAGCCGCCCGAGGGTGTCACGAATTGCGGCAGAAGCGCGAGATAAAGCATCGCGATCTTCGGATTGAGGAGGTTGGTGAGGAAGCCCATGGCGAAGAGCCGGCCCCGGCTATCGGGGGCGAGCCGGCTCACCTCGAACGGTGAGCGGCCGCCGGGCTTTAGCGCCTGCCAGGCAAGGTAACCGAGATAGAGGGCGCCAGTCAGTCTCAGCGCGTCGTATGCATAGGGGATCGCCAGGATCAGAGCGGTGATGCCGAAGGCGGCACAAAGCATGTAGACGACGAAACCCAGCGCGACCCCGCCGAGGGAGACCAGAGCCGCCCCGCGGCCCTGGCAGATCGCACGGGAGACCAAGTAGGCCATGTTCGGCCCCGGCGTCAGCACCATTCCGAGGGAGACGCCCGCGAAGGTCAGGAGGGTGACGGCGTCGGGCATGCTCTAAAACTCCGTTGCCCGGCCGATCCTACCGGAAGATGGCGTCGAAGATCGATTGCGGCTGCTGCGGCGGCGGAGCCGGAGCCGGGCCTTCGTTGGTCGGGAAGAATTTCCGCGACGGCTTCTGCTTCGGCTGCACCGGAACTCCGCGCGGGGCCTCCACATCGACCTGCCCGTTCGGGTTGACCTGTTGGGCCGTACGCGTCGGGTCCGAGTTTCGCTGGCGCTTCGTCCTCTCCGGCTTCGAGGCCATGGCGGGCACGTCTTCCTGCTCGCGGGCCTCGGCGATGATGTCGTTGCCACCTTTGCAATCCACGAGCCACACATCGTAGATCGGATGCTCGATGGCATGCAGACCCGGGCTCGCCGCGAACATCCAGCCAGTGAAGATGCGGCGGTACTTGTTGTCGAGGGTTACCTCGTCGACTTCGAGGAAGGCCGTGGTCTTCGGGCTCTCGGTGGGCGGGCGGCTGTAGCAGACGCGCGGGGTCATCTGCAGTGCGCCGAACTGCACGGTCTCGTCCACTGCGACTTCGAACGACACGATCCGCCCCGTGATCTTGTCGAGGCCGGAGAACACCGCGGTCGGGTTCTTGATCTTGTCGGCGAGAGCATGGCCGGTCATCGGTAGGCTGAGCGCCGCGGCACCCGCGAACAGAAGGCCGGCTCCGATGGCGGGATGCAGATGGCGGTGAAAGAGCATGCGGCTTACCCGGCGCGGGACGATGAGGCGTCTGCCCTAAGTCAGGGCGGTCGCGATGTCATGCACCGATAGACAGGCCAAGCATGGTGTAAAAAGGGCGGCCCCACAATGGGTATTGGATCCGGCATCGGCGGCCGCTCTCATTCGGCGAAGCGCTATTCCGGGCTCCAGGCCGCGTAGTCACCGCCCGTCACGGCCTTGTTGCCCGGATTGAGTTGAGACCCCTTCGGACGGTACGCCGCGTTGGTTCCGGTGAGATTCTCCACATGCGGCTTCTGCCACTCGCGCGGGGTGTAGCTCTCCTCACTCGGGGGAACGTCACCGTTATGGCAGAGCCAGCCGCGCCAGCCGGGCGGGACCTTCGATGCATCGGCATAGCCGTTATAGACGACCCAGCGGCGCTCCGGCCCGACCGAGCGGTCGATCAGCGGTCCGATGGCCTTGTAATAGGTGTTTCCGAAATCGTCTTTGCCGACCAGCTGGCCGTGCCGGGCCGTCATGACGGCAAGCGACATGGTCTGCCCGTTCCACCATGTGAAGATCCGCAGAAGCGTGTCCTTGAGAGCCATCGCACTTGCCTGAACCGGACCGGCGCGACCGCCCGTCCTTCGTTGGCCGGACTATGGTCAGGGGCTGGCACGAAGTCCAGCGCGACTCGGACGGGGGAGAGCTATCGGCGCGCGATCAGCGATCCGGCTTCTCGGGTGGTGCGGCGGGAATCACACAGCCGACGCGTCTTAACCAAAAGCTTACATCACCGAGGCGGCGTCCGCCCTGTGAACGCAGAAATTTTCCAGCCGGATTCCTGCAACGGAAAACAGCACTTATCGCCGCCGCCGCGATATCCACAGGTTTTACCGCAGCACCACAACATATAGCGCGGAACGTAGCCGGCACACACAAGTTGTTGACGTGGAGGGAGTGTCCGAGATAGCTTTCAAAGGTGGCCGGGACGACGGGTTCGGTCCGGTAGCCCTAAGCATTTTCGGCCATCTGACAGCGCGTCGCGAGCGTTCGCGAGCGCTAGCCTTCGTCAGACTTCAGTGAATCGGCGGCTGCGCAGGGCGCGGCGGCATCGTCGACTCTTCGACAAGGGATACAGGGTTCATGCGGTTCGAGCGGCGTTACACCACGGCCGGGCAATCCCCCTACGCGACCATCGCCTTCCGCAAGGCGTTGAGCGAAATTCGCAATCCGGACGGATCGATTGTGTTCCGGCTGGACGGCATCTCGGTGCCGGAGAGCTGGAGCCAGGTCGCCAGCGACGTGCTGGCGCAGAAGTACTTCCGCAAGGCCGGCGTGCCGGCGCGCCTGAAGAAGGTCGAGGAGAACGACGTTCCCTCCTTCTTGTGGCGCTCCGTGGCCGACGAGGCCGCCCTGGCGGAACTGCCGGAGGCCGAGCGCTCCGGCTCGGAGATCTCATCCACTCAGGTGTTCGACCGGCTCGCCGGCTGCTGGACCTATTGGGGCTGGAAGGGCGGCTACTTCACTTCGGAGGAGGACGCCTCCGCCTTCCTCGACGAGCTTCGCTTCATGCTGGCGAAACAGATGGTGGCGCCGAACTCGCCGCAATGGTTCAACACCGGCCTCCACTGGGCCTACGGCATCGACGGTCCGGCGCAGGGCCATCACTATGTCGATTACCGCACCGGCGAGTTGGTGAAGTCGGCCTCGTCTTACGAGCACCCGCAGCCGCATGCTTGCTTCATCCAGGGTGTGCAGGACGACCTCGTCAACGAGGGCGGCATCATGGACCTGTGGGTCCGCGAGGCGCGCCTTTTCAAGTATGGCTCGGGCACCGGCTCCAACTTCTCCATGCTGCGCGGTGAAAACGAAAAGCTCGGCGGGGGCGGCAAGTCGTCGGGCCTGATGTCGTTCCTGAAGATCGGCGACCGGGCGGCCGGCGCGATCAAGTCCGGTGGCACCACCCGGCGCGCAGCCAAGATGGTCATCGTCGACATCGACCACCCGGATATCGAGCAGTACATCGATTGGAAGGTGAAGGAGGAGCAGAAGGTCGCCGCCCTCGTCACAGGCTCCAAGATCGTTTCCAAGCACCTCCAGGCGGTGATGAAGGCCTGCACACAGTGCGAGGCCGAGGGTGATGCCTGTTTTGACATCGAGCGCAATCCCGTCCTCAAGAAGGCTGTGAAGGCCGCCCGCAAGGAGATGGTGCCGGACGGCTACACCAAGCGCGTCATCCAGTTCGCCCGCCAGGGTTTCACCAAGATCGATTTCCCCGTCTACGACACCGACTGGGATTCCGAGGCCTATCTGACGGTTGCCGGCCAGAACTCGAACAACTCCGTCTCGCTCACCGACGACTTTTTGCGCGCGGTGGAGCGTGACGAGGAATGGCATCTGACGGCTCGGACCACCGGCAAGTCCGTGAAGACGGTCCAGGCCCGCGAGCTCTGGGATAAGATCGGCGAAGCCGCTTGGGCATCTGCCGATCCGGGCCTGCATTTCAATACGACCATGAACGATTGGCACACCTGCCCGTCCGCTGGCCGGATCCGCGCGTCGAACCCATGCTCCGAGTACATGTTCCTCGACGACACGGCCTGCAATCTCGCGTCCGCCAACCTGCTGACGATGTACGATCAGGCCAGCGGCGAGTTCGACGTAGCTGCCTTCGAGCACCTCAACCGGCTTTGGACCGTGGTCCTTGAGATCTCGGTGATGATGGCGCAGTTCCCGTCGCGGGAGATCGCGGAGCTTTCCTATCGCTACCGTACCCTGGGTCTCGGTTACGCCAATATCGGCGGCCTGTTGATGAGCATGGGCCTGCCCTACGATTCGCATAAGGGTCGGGCGCTGGCCGGTGCCCTGACCGCCATCATGACCGGTGTCGCCTACGCCACCTCGGCGGAAATGGCTGCCGAACTCGGGCCATTCCCGGGCTACGACGAGAACGCGGATGCCATGCTGAAGGTCATCCGTAACCATCGCCGCGCGGCGCATGGCGAGGCTGCGGGATACGAGTTCCTTTCGATCGCGCCCGTCCCCCTCGACATCGCCAACATCCCTCAGCAGAATTTGGCGGAACGCGCCAAAGTGGCGTGGGACCGCGCCCTTTCGCTGGGCGAGGAGCATGGCTACCGCAACGCCCAGGCGACCGTCATCGCGCCCACCGGCACGATCGGTCTCGTGATGGATTGCGACACCACCGGTATCGAACCGGACTTCGCCCTGGTGAAGTTCAAGAAGCTCGCCGGCGGCGGTTACTTCAAGATCATCAACCGCGCCGTGCCGGACGCTTTGCGTTCCCTCGGCTACCGCGAATCGGAGATTGCCGAGATCGAGGCCTATGCCGTCGGCCATGGCTCGATGGGGCAGGCTCCCGCCATCAACCCGGGCTCCCTACGCGCCAAAGGCTTCACCGACGACAAGATCGCCGCCATCGAGGCAGGCCTGAAATCGGCCTTCGACATCAAGTTCGTGTTCAACCGCTGGACCCTCGGCGACGACTTCCTCAAGGACGTGCTTCAGGTTCCGGCCGACAAGCTCGCCGACCCGACCTTCGAGATCCTGCCTTTCCTCGGCTATTCGAGAAAGGACATCGAGGCGGCCAACACGCATATCTGCGGCGCGATGACCCTGGAGGGAGCCCCCTTCCTAAAGCAGGAGCATTACGCGGTCTTCGATTGCGCCAACCCGTGCGGGCGCATCGGCAAGCGCTACCTCTCGGTGGAGAGCCACATCCGTATGATGGCGGCGGCGCAGCCCTTCATCTCGGGCGCCATCTCGAAGACCATCAACATGCCCAACGACGCCACGGTCGAAGATTGCAAGAACGCCTACAAACTGTCCTGGACGCTGGCCCTCAAGGCCAACGCCCTCTACCGCGACGGCTCAAAACTCTCTCAGCCCCTGAACTCGGCCCTTATCGCCGACGAGGAGGAGGATACTGAGGAGGCCATCGAAGCTCTGGTGGCGCAACCGGCTACCGCCAAGGCCGCACAGCTCGCGGAAAAGATTGTCGAGCGGGTGATCGAGCGCGTCGAGCGTATCCGCTCGCGCGAGAAGCTGCCCGATCGGCGCAAGGGTTATACTCAGAAGGCCGTGGTCGGCGGCCACAAGGTCTATCTGCGGACCGGCGAATATGAGGATGGCCGCATCGGCGAAATCTTCATTGACATGCACAAGGAAGGCGCCGCCTTCCGATCGCTGATGAACAACTTCGCCATCGCGATCTCGATCGGCCTTCAATACGGCGTGCCGATGGAAGAGTATGTCGACGCTTTCACCTTTACCCGGTTCGAGCCGGCCGGATTTGTCCAGGGCAACGACGCGATCAAGAACGCTACCTCGATCCTCGACTACGTGTTCCGAGAACTGGCGATCTCGTATCTCGGCAGGATGGACCTCGCCCATGTCGACCCCTCGGAAATCGGCAATACGGTGATGGGCAAGGGCGAGGGCGAAGGGAGCCGCAGCGGCGGCGACAGGCCGGATCCGGTGGCGTCCAGCGTCGTCTCGCGCGGCCTGCTGCGCGGATCGGCCGACCGGCTCACCCTCATCCAGGGCGGCCCTGGCGGCGGCACCGTGGGCATCGGCTCCGGTAATTCCGGAACGAGCGCCCCGGCCGGCGGCATCGTTCACGCCCTGCGGGGAGCAACGGCATTGAAGGCCGAACCGGAGCTCGCGGGCCAAGCCGAAAACCTCATCACCGCCCTCCCCTTCGCCAAGGCCGAGCGCACTGTCTCGGATCGGCGGGCGGAGGCCAAGATGAAGGGCTATGTCGGAGAATCCTGCCCCGAATGCGCGAACTTCACCCTCGTGCGTAACGGAACTTGCTTGAAATGCGATACGTGTGGCGGGACGACAGGCTGCTCGTGATGGTGTTAGAGAAAAACTGCTATTACGACGGGCAATAGAGCATTGCGGTTTTATTAGTGTTTCTGTCTATTCGAATGACATGAAGCTGCGTTTGAAAGGACGGCGCGCGGAGAAATCCGCGCGCCGTCCTCTATTTACAATGTATTATAAGTTCCGAGCCTGATTGAGGCCCAGGAGCAAGAGCTTCGGAAAGCCTCTGGCCTGCTTGATCTGCACAAACACTGGCTCGACGATATGCTTCCTCAGGCGGTAGCGGCTCCGGCGGCCAGCACGTTTCATCCACGCGGCCATCGCTCGCATCGGGGGAGTCTTTCGTCAGCGTGAGAAGGCCGGCCGCATCCGCCTTTCTATGACTCGCCCGACCCGGAGCCAGCTACGCAGTAATCGGCCGCTCCCCCAGAGCAGCCAAGTTTACCTCGGTTGGTAAAGCATGCATCGCCGGAGAACGCGAACGGCTGACGCCTGAAATGACTGCGGACTTCGTCGATAATCGGCACCAGGGCGCGGGAGTCGGCGGAGGTCGTAAAAGGGCGATGCGCTACGATGATCTCATTCGCGTCATCGACGGCAATCTGCCCGTTGTCGCCCTGCACGAGGCCATCGCGCCTGCAGGATCCGGCTGTCCGGGTCGGTAAACGTGCGCTGTGCTCGGTCGGGCTGCCCCCGTCCACACCGGCCAAATGATGAAAAGGGTGGCTGTATCTCTTGCCCCGATCAAGAAAGCGAACGCCGCGATATCTCGCCGACACCTATTGGTCGACAGGAATCGACATCACGTCAACGTATGGCCGTAACGAACGCCCCGATCTGCGCTTTGGCAAGGGTCAAGGTATGGCCAAGTGGCTGATCGTTCAAATAAACCCGCCCCGCAGTCAAAGTCAGGGCGAGTGTCCAGAAGATCGCGATAGCGGCATTGCGCGCCCGACGATCGCCCTGCACCATGTGCGTGGTGCGGTCTTCTCCCACCGGCTCGCCATACGGATCGAAGCTGGTGACGTTGGCATCGGAACACGTGGTCATGGGCATTAAGATCGGGCTTTGCGTGCCAGCGATCAATGGATAAGACTTTTGAAATTCCCGCGGTATGGAGCGCGACTTTCTCTTTTCGTCGAGCCATGTGGAAGTTTTTTTCGGGGAGCCTAGAGGCAACTCCGAGCGGGTGGAATGGGCGTGAAGGCATCCTCGAATCTGACAATCCCGACGGGAGCGGCCACGTCGCATAGGCGATCGGCGCTTCTGCCGGGCATCGTCCTCTGCCTCGGTGTCACCGGGATCGCCATAGCCATCCAAGCCTGGGAGGAGCGGGCCACCGGGCACCCCTATATCGAAGCGCTCGTGATCGCGATCCTGTTCGGCATTGCGATCCGCACCGTCTGGATGCCGGGAGAGCGCTTCCGGGCAGGGATTGCCTTCAGCGCGAAGCAACTGCTCGAACTGGCCGTGACGTTGATGGGAGCGTCGGTCAGCCTCGGCGCCATCGTCGCCTCAGGACCCGCACTTCTCACCGGCATCGTCGGCACGGTGTTGCTGGCGATCGTCTCGAGTTACGCGATCTGCCGCGGTCTCGGCCTGCCGGCCCGGATGGCGATCCTGGTTGCCTGCGGCAACGCCATCTGCGGAAATTCGGCCATCGCCGCCGTGGCGCCGGTGATCGGAGCCGATAGCAAGGACGTCGCCGGCTCCATCGCCTTTACCGCCGTGCTCGGCGTGCTGATGGTGCTCGGCCTGCCCCTCTTCATCCCCCTCGTTGGCCTATCGGATCACCAGTACGGGGTGCTGGCGGGCCTAACCGTCTACGCTGTGCCGCAGGTGCTCGCCGCCACGGTGCCGGTGGGGCTGCTCAGCACCCAAGTCGGCACGCTGGTCAAGCTGGTGCGTGTATTGATGCTCGGCCCCGTCGTCATCGCCTTCTCGCTCATCGCCCATCGGCTTCCTTTGGAAGACGGAGTTCGGAAAGCATCGACGGGGCGGCTCGGCTTCACCAAGCTCGTACCCTGGTTCATTCTGGGTTTTCTCGGGCTGGCAAGCCTGCGTTCCCTCGGCCTGATCCCTGAGGCGGCCTCCGGGCCGGTGAGGCAACTGGCTGGATTCTTGACGATCATGTCCATGGCCGCCCTGGGCCTGGGCGTCGATGTCCGGGTACTGGCCCGCATGGGCGGGCGGGTGACGCTTGCCGTCACCGGCTCTCTGGCCGTCCTCCTCGCCATCAGCCTTCTTCTCATCCGCGCCCTCGGCATCTCTTGATCGCCTGATCCGCGGTGCGCCGAAATCGAGATCTTCGACCTCTCGCACCTGTACGGCGCCCGGCGTCTTCTCGATGAGGGGTTGAAGAATGCCCGTCCCCGCGTCCCTTCGTCACCCGCCTGAAGAACGCTCTTCCTGCCAATGAGCGCCTCCTCGACCTGCTCCTCGAGGAGCTGAAACGGATCCTGCCCCCGGGCGACCTGGACCGCCGCCGGCACCGGCCGGCATCCGGCCGAGGTATTGGATTGGGCGCATGCGCGCGAGGACGATGCGGTGCGGACTGGAAGACAAGATCCGTGTCCCGGAGCACCAATTGGCAGCCAGCAGCGCTGAACTCGTCGGGCTAGCCATCGAACGGGGTTTCGCCGCGGCCGGGACGTCGCCGACCCCTACGCGGCTCGGGAGCTTCTCGGTCTCGCGACCTGTGCCTTCTGTGCCAAGAGGGCTGCAGGCGAAGCTCTTCACCGCCTGCAGCCGCACCGGACGCGTCTTTCAGGGCTCCCGGTACCTCAAGGTTAGGACCGGGGCCGCGCCGTTCTCCAGCCGGCCTTCAGTTCACGCCGAGCAGTTCGACGTCGAAGATGAGCGTGGCGTTCGGGGGGATCAGGCCACCGGCGCCGCGTGCGCCATAGCCGAGGTCGGATGGGATGATGAGCGTGCGCTTGCCGCCGACCTTCATCGTGGCGACCCCCTGGTCCCAGCCGCCGATGACCTGTCCGATACCGAGGGTGAAGCTGAAGGGCTGGCCCCGGTCGCGGGAGGAGTCGAACTTCTTGCCGGGCTTGCCACCATCGTCGAGCCAGCCGGTGTAATGGACGCTGACCTTCTTGCCGGTCTGTGGCGAGGGGCCGGTGCCGACGACTTCGTCGCGATATTGAAGGCCCGAAGGCGTGGTCACGGTCTCGGCGGATGCGGAAGCGGTCATGGCGATCAACAAGGCTCCGGTGAGGGCAAGAAGCGGACGACGCATGCGGATGGTTCCTGTCTGGCGTGCCGAACGGGCCGAGTAGCACGGCTGCGCCCGCGCGTCAGCGCCTGCCCAAGACCCGCTTGATCAGCGCCTTGCAATCGCGTTCGATCATGACAAGGCGAATCCGTCGATCTACGGGAAGCAAGCGGGACGCCCGGCGCGGGGCGGCGACGACCTCGCAGATCGTCTCCCGGTCCGGAAAGAGATCCTCTAGGACGGAACCGGCCAATGTCGCCGAATCGAGCCGCTGGGCGAACCCCGTCTCGTGCAGCATCTCGATGATCCGTGCCTCGAGCAGGAGCCCCGGAGCGTTGGAGCGCTCGGTCTCGTCATAGGTCGTCTTCAGAAGCGTGGCCGTGCCGCCTGTCAGAAGGGCGAGGCTGATCGAGAGGGGGCGACCGTCGAGCCGAAGGATATCGGCGCGTAGGCCGATCGGGCCGCTCCCGTCGGCGAAGAGGGCTCGCGCAAAAGCCTCGTGCTGTGGCTGACAAGTCAGCGCCGTTCTGGCTCTGCCCTTCCATCCGGCCCGTTCGAGACTGAGGAAGCTGGTGACGGCATCGCGCAGGTGTGCGCCATCGGTGGCGACATCGAGGATGAGCGTACCACGCTTCGATAGACGCCGATCGCGACGGTTCAGATCCTTCAGGCGCGACCGGTTCGGATGACCTACGAGGAAGGCGTCATATGAGGTGCGGCGCTCTACGATCGGTCGTTCGAAACTGTGTGCGGTGCCATGCTGCCAGCCCGCCCGATCCATCGCCGCGAGCAGTTCGCCACCGAGCCTCGTCGAGGTGGGAAGCAGCGGCCAGCGCCAGAGATGGCCGCCGGAGGCGGATTGTAGACCCGCCACCAGAAGATCGAGAATTTCCTCCAGGTCCGGGTCGTCGGCAACGAGCGGACTCGTCTGCGTGATGAAGGGTGAGAGGAAGGGGCGTGCCACCTTCATTCCGAGCCCGCAGACATCGCGCTTGCATGCGAACGGTAGTAGCGCATCGAGGCCGCTCGGACCCCGCACGGCAACGAAAGCGAGATCCGTATCGCCTAGTCCCGCAGCGTGGTGGGCGGCGATGACGTGGCGGCTGTAATGCGGATGCGTGGTGAGCGCCCGGGCCATCAGCGCGTCCCAGGCACCGGGATCGGCAGCCAATTCCGAATATGTGACGATCGAGGCGGAGCGTCGGCCGTTCGTCCCTCGATGCTCGGTCTTCATGAACCCGCGCGGCTTGGGAACCGCAGAACCGGCGTCACGATGCCGTGTACGAGGAAAGCCGCCATCGCCATGCCGGCTCCGCGAAGGATGGTGGCCAGTGCCATGGCGATGGCGGCCCCCATGGCGCCCATCGACGGGACGAGGACCACACACAGAAAGGCTGCCACGGCCAGCGTTGCCAGTGTGATGGCGGCGCACAGACGTTCGCCGTCGATCATGGTCAGCAGGTCCTCCCCCGGCCCGAACAGGCTTGCACCGACATTGCCCAAAACCAGCACGGCGAGGAGCGGGAAGCTCGCGCCGAATTCCGGCCCGAACATCGCGAGCAGGAACGGTCCCGCCGCCACGATGACGAGACCGACCGTCACCGTGGCGGCGAATGTGAGCCGGGCCTGGATGCGGACGAAGCGTTTCAGGCCCGGAGCATCCCGGGACGCATGGATGGCGGCGAAACGCTGAGCGGTGGCCGCGGATGCGGCGTAATGCACGAAGGGGACGAATTGCTGGATCCGGGTCGCGACGAAATAGAGGGCCACCGCAGTCGGCGGCATCATCATACTCAGGATGACCACATCGATCATGGTGAAGGCGGAATGGGCAAGATCACCCGCCGCGATTGGCAGGCATGCCCGGAGCCAGATCCGCCAACGGTATCGCGGTGGCTCCGAGGGCAGAACGGCGCGAAGGCGCAGGATCAGAAGCCACGCTTGGATCGCCAGGGCGATCCCGGTGGCGACCAAGGTGCACGCGACGGCAACCCAAGCCTGCGCCGGCGCTCCCGCGGCGACGGCTCCCGCCATGGCGGCCATGATCAGGCACTGGCGGAGGAGATAGGGTGGCGCGATGGCGAGCACCGCCCAGTTCTGGCTGCGGGCGACGCCCTCGAGATAGTCTTGCAGGGTGAAGAGCGGCAGGACCAGCGCGGCGACGAGCAGTGGTCCGGCATACGGTCCTCCGAGGAGGGTACCCTGCATCCAGACCAGTGCGAGGCCGAGACATGCGACGGTGCAGGCGCACGCGGCACTCACCCAAGCGCCCCCGATGAGGAACCCCCGGACATGGACGAGGTCGGCCCGTGCTTGGTCGGCGGGCAGGAAACGGCAGGCGCCCTGGGCGAAACCCAGTGTCGAGGAATGCCCGAGGATGGCGATCCAGACCCAGATCGAGGCGAATATCCCGTATTCCGTCCGCCCCATCAGGCGCGCCATCAGCACTTGCGCCCCGTAGGCGAAGACGGCGGCAGCGATACGGATGGTGAAGACGTCGAGTGCCGCTCCCGCGGCACCTGCGCGGAACGTCTTGAAGCGGACGATCACCGCTCCGAAGGTGCGACCCTCCGTCCCATCAGTTGCTAAGCTCACGTCGCCCCTTCGAGATCTCAAGTCAGGCCCTGGCCTCGTTCCGGAAACAGGACGCCTGTCTTCGGACGAGGTCACGCAATAACCGGGGCTTTTTTTCGCATCGTTCCGGCGTCGGTGTTCAGAGCGACACCCGTTGCGGCCGGGCTAAAAGAAACCAAGTGCGCATGTCACCGTGCGCATCAGGGCTTGTCCTCCAGCGATGCACCGCCGCTCCGTGGGGGCGACGGCTTGACCGAAGCATCCTTCGGCGGCGCGACGATCAGGGCCGGCGCGCCGGCCGTCCCCGTCGCCGCAGGGTCGGGCTGTAGCAGGGAGAGAGTGATGGCCCGCGTCACGTGTTCGGCCATGCAGCGCAGGCCGAGGTCGTTGAGGCGGAACTGGCGCCCCAGCATGTGCGCTTCGCCCTTGTCGCTACTGCCGGACAGGTAGCGCATCGCCTCGTAGCGCTGTACCAGCGGAACGCCTTCGCGCAGGGCCACTTCCTGCACCTTGCGGACGATGCTGCTGTAATATTCGTCCTGGGCCAGCGACGCCGTGTAGACGGGATTGACCAGCACCACGTCGATATCGTGCGACTTAATCCACTGAACCGTTTCGTCGAGAGCGCTCGCGAAGGCATCGAGATCGACGCGGGCGAGTGCATCGTGGGTGCCGACTTGCCAGACCACGAGATCGGGCTCCACCTCTGCCACCATACTGCGCAGACGCTCCGCCGCGCCGGAGGCTATCTCACCCTGCATGCCCCGGCTCTCGACTTCCACATCCACATTGGGAAGCGAGCGTTCCAGTGCCGTCTCCAGCTTGACCGGATAGGTCGCCGAGGCCCCGGCACCGGCCGAGGACGAACCGATGGCCAGAACGCGGACCGGACGCTTCTCCTTGAGCGCCGCTTTGACCGAGTTCAACCGGGCGAGGGTGTAGAGCTTGGAGCCGGGAACCCGGCATTCGGGCGACAGGCTCACATCGACGGCCTCCGACGCCTCGCCGCCCGGAGCGGGCGCCGCTGCGGTCGGTGGTGAGACGATCGTCGCACCGCCCTCCGCCCTGGTCTGCGATGATCCGACGATCATTCCCAGTAAGGCGAGGCCGAGGGAAATCAGGAGTGCCGAGGTTTGCGCGAGCGCCATTCGACGAACCATGCAGTGAAGCCCAGAGCGAACAAGCCGAATCCCATGACGCCGACATCAACCAGGATGCCGCCCCCCGTCCAGAACCGCACGAGTTGTGCGGCTAGGCTCAGGAGCGAGCCGATGGAGAAGACTGCCAGTGAATTACGACCGAGTCCCGTCAAATATCGACCGACCGCGCCGACATGCGGGACGATGAGCGCGTAGACCCCCTGGAAGGCCAGCAGCACTCCGATGAAGTGGATCAGCCGGGCGGGCGCCAGGTAGGTCTTGTCGAAAGAGAAGACGAGGCGTGGATCGGGAACGAGCAACGGGTCGGGCCTGAGATCGAACACCGATAGCACGATGCCGAGCACGACGATGACGACACCCAGGGGCATCAGCCGCTTTGACCAGCGCCGGAGCGTGTCTGATTCGCGGTTCAGATCCTGGCCGACGAAGCCGAGTACGAGCAGGAGCTGCCAGCACAGAGGATCGAAGAACCAATCCCCCTCCCCCGGCCAGGATGGCAGGTTCCATTCAAAGACGAGGCTTGCGGCATAGAGGGAGAAGGACAGTCCGAGCGCCGCGACGCGGCTTACCCGGCCCAACAAGATAAAGACGGGCGCGATGCCGAGAAGCACCACATAGAGCGGCAGGATGTTGAAGAAGCCGAGCTGATGCGTGAGCAGCACGAAACCGACGGTGGTCTGTATAGGATCGGCGAAGAAGCCGCCGGCGTTGTGCCACTCCAGAAGAAGCGGATTATCGAGAAGTAACGCCGTCCCGGCGATCATGGCCAATGCGATCGCCATCGTCGTGATCTGGGCACGATAGACTTCGATCGTGCGTGAGAGCAGCCTCAAGATACTTTTGAGCCGCGATTCCGGCTGTCCGTCGCGCCCGCGCGTTGCGATCCCGATCGACCATCCGGCCAGGAAGACGAACAGCTCCGCCGCATCCGAAATGCCGTATTGCGAGTAGGTGTAGCGCTCGAACGTGTTGCCCGGGATGTGGTTGACGTAGATCGTCACGAGGGCGAGGCCGCGCCAGAAATCGATCGCGTTCGGTTCGCGCATAAGGGATCCGAACTCCGGAATGTCGGGCGGGTTGGAGGAGCGCGAAGCGGAATCGGAGGCCGCCTCGCCGCGCAACGGCACGGTCTGATAATGCGGTACGCCGCAATCTGCAAAGGCGGTATCCGATCCGTCCCGTACGGGATGGATCCGCACTGTGGCCGATTTATCGGGGACAGGGCCGGCGCGGAAACTTATGCTGCGATCATGCCGTACCCACCGGACACGACGATGTCAGCCAGTTCCGCCCCCGATGCCCAACCGATTCCCACGGGAGTTCCGGGGCTTGATGTGATCCTGGCGGGAGGATACGCGGCCCAGCGTGCCCATCTCATCGAGGGACGGCCCGGTGGCGGCAAGACGACCCTCGGCCTCCAGTTTCTTCTCGACGGCGCCGCGCGGGGCGAGACATGCCTCTACATCACCCTGTCGGAGAGCCGCCGCGAGTTGATGTCCGTCTCCGAGCGGCATGGCTGGTCGCTGGAGGGGATCGAGATCTACGAACTCGTTCCGCCGGAACTCAGCCTTGATTCGAAGCTGCAGCAGAGCCTCGTCCATTCGTCCGATCTCGAGCTCGGTGAAACCGTGCGCATGGCCTTGAGCGAGATGGAGCGGGTGAAGCCGAGTCGAGTCGTGTTCGACAGCCTGTCTGAGATCAGGCTGCTGTCACAAGGGTCGCTGCGCTACCGGCGCCAGGTACTCGCACTGAAGAGCTACTTCCTGCTCAACGACATCACAGCGGTGATGCTCGACGATCTCAGCGCCGAGCATGACGACCTCAACCTGCATTCCATCAGTCACGCCGTGATCCGGCTCGATCAGATAACGCCGGCCTATGGTGCCCCGCGGCGGCGCGTCCACGTCATCAAGATGCGGGGCACGGAGTACCAGGGCGGCTACCACGATTTCGTCATCCGTAAGGGCGGCATCCTGGTGCATCCGCGCCTGATCGCGAGCGACCATCCGAGCAGCTTCAAGACCGGCTCGGTGGAAAGCGGCGTCGCCGAACTTGATCGGGTTCTGGGCGGCGGCCTCGACCGGGGGACCACGAGCCTCATCGTCGGGCCGTCGGGCGCCGGAAAATCCACGCTCGCCATGAGCTACCTGGTGGCCGCCCTCGGGCGCGGCGAACGCGGTCTGATCATCAGCTTCGACGAGACGCGCGGCATCCTGCTGCAGCGTGCCCGGAGCGTAGGAATGCCCCTGGCGGATTTCGTCGAGGCCGGATCGCTGCAGATCGAGCAGATCGACCCCGCCGACGTATCGCCCGGCGATTTCGCGGGACGTATCCGCGCCGCTGTGGAGAACGATGCGGCTAGGATCGTCATCATCGACAGCCTGACCGGCTACATGACCGCCATGGCGGGCCAGCCCTACCTCGTCATGCAGATGCACGAGCTCGTCACCTACCTGAACCAGCAGGGCGTGGTGACGATCCTGATCCTCGCCCAGCACGGCATGGTGGGGAAGATGGAATCGCCAGTGGACTTGACCTATGTCAGCGACACCGTCGTGATGCTGCGGTTCTTCGAGGCCGGCGGCCGGGTTCGCCGGGCCTTGTCAGTCCTGAAGAAGCGAACTGGTCCGCACGAGGACACGATCCGCGAGTTCAAGATCGACGCCGGTGGATTGCGGGTCGGCGAGCCCCTGCGGAAATTCCGCGGCGTCCTGACGGGCGTGCCCACCTATGACGGGAACGGCGACAATCTCCTCGTCGAACGGGTCGGGGCGGATGGACAGGACCTCGACGAGCCCGGACGCGATGCCGCATCCTGAACCGGTCGTCCTGATCCTCGCCCCTTTGGGACGTGACGCGTCAGTGGCCTCGGCGATCCTGGCGGAAGTCGGTATCGCTTCGGAAGCGATCTCGACCCTCGACGCCCTGGTGGCCGGCCTCGACGGCGCCGCCTGCGCGGTGATGACCGAGGAAGCCTTGCTGCGCTGGGACCGCAACGCCATCGCCCAATGGGTCGAACGGCAGCCGCCCTGGTCGGATTTTCCCTTCGTGCTGCTCAGCTCTCGCGGCGGCTCGCCGGATGTGCGGCTCACCGATCTCCTGGGCAACGTGACCGTGCTGGAACGTCCCTTCCACCCGGCGGTGCTGGCCAATGCCGTGCGCTCCGCCCTGCGCGCCCGGCGGCGGCAGCGCGAGGTTCAAGCCTATCTGGAGGAACGCCAGCGGACGCACGAGCGGCAGGCCCTGCTGATCCGCGAGCTTCACCACCGCGTCAAGAACACCCTTGCCACCGTCCAGGGGCTGCTCGGAGCGACGGCGCGCTCTACCAAGGATGTGAACACGTTCTATCATTCGTTCTCGGACCGGATCGTCTCGCTGGGCAAGACGCACAACCTGCTCACCGAGGATTACTGGCAGACGGCCCCGCTGCGCGAGCTGCTGCAGAACGAACTCGGTCATTACAACGATGCGACGACCAGTCGGATCATCCTTGATGGACCGGCGATCGAACTGGCCGCGGACCTCGCCGTCCCCACCGGCATGGCGATCCACGAGTTGACCACGAACGCCACCAAGCACGGCGCTCTGTCGCTGCCATCCGGGCGGATCGCGGTGCGCTGGAGCGTCGATCGGCGAGAGGCCGGGCGGGTGCTCGACCTGAGCTGGACGGAAACGGGTGGTCCCCCCGTGACGCCGCCGGAGCGCAAGGGATTCGGCTCGACGCTGCTCCAGCGCGTGCTCGCGCAGCAATGCAATGCCGAAGTCGTCATCGCCTACGAGGTCGAGGGGCTACGGTTCCAGATGGTCGCCCCGCTGCCCGAGGATCGGCTGGTGCCAGCATATTGACCCGTCGGGATCAGGATTTCACGATTCGGTCGAGGCGGCCATTGACGAAGAAGTACAGCTCCTTGGCTCCCGGCTCGCTGTAGAGCACCTGGACCTCGCGGCCGGAGCGCCCCTCCCCGACCAGGACGTCCGTTGCGGGCTTCGCCTTTAGCCGGACGAGATCGCACTCGCCGATTCCGGGCTCGATCACGGTCGCGGTACCCGGCGCTGCCTGGCTGCAGGTGCCGTCGGCATTGAGCACCGGCCCTGTGACACCGGGCGACGGGACCGGCGTCACGGCGACGGGGACCGGCACGCTAACCGGCGCTTCGCGCTCGCCGGTGGTGCAGGCGCCGAGGAGGACGAGACTCGCGAGATACGCGGCGGCCGTGCCCCATCGTGGAGAGGCGTTCGTCACTTCACGTCCTTCGAAGTGCCGGACCGCGCCTTCAGCGCAGCCGCGTAAAGATCGGAGGCATCCTTGTGGAAGGCCGCGCGAGAATCGGGCCGCGAATAGAACATATGGCCTCCCGGATAGACCGCGAGGTCGATCCGCCTGTCGCCGCCGAAGGCCGGCAACTGGTCGATGAGGAGCTTCGAGGTGAAGTACGGGGTCACGAGATCGGTGAAACCGTGGGCCACGAGGACGCGCAGGTTACCGTCGAGGGCCATGACGCCGCGGAGGGCACCGAGGGATTCCGGCGCCATGCGCCCAGAACCCCAGCCCCAGCTCCGGCTCACAGCGCCATTGAGGAGTTCGTAGCGCAGGTCGGGCACACGGTAGTTCAGCTTCGCGGCGTAGAGTTCGATCATGGCGCTGGTCAGCGGCGCCTGCATAGCCGTGAGCAGCGGGTCCTCGAAGCCTGAGAAGGTCGCGGCCGGGTCGGGGTCCCATCCGGTGATGCCGGTATCGTAGGCGCTGGCGACGCGGCCCTCATCCGCGCCGATCTCGCGCTGGACGCTGTTGGAGCTCAAGCGTCCGGCCTGACGGCGGACGAAGGCCGGATCGAGCCCCGTGATGGCTCCCACCCTGTCGCCGAGCCGGGCAACGGCGGCCTGGTCGGACGGCCCCTTGAGCAGGTCGGCGAGATAGTCGCCGGTGGCATAGGCCTCGGTCTCGGCCAGAGCTTTCCTGCTCGGCGTGCCGCCGGCCCGCTCGATGGCGGCGGCGGCATAGGATGGCAGCTTCGTCACGTGGCCCCAGGGGGTCGAGCGCGGCGATTGCAGCCAGGCGAAATCGAGCACCGGCGACAGGAGGACCATGCCGGAGAGGCCGATGCCGATCTCTTCCTGCAGCTTTGCCGCGATGAGCGGCCCGCGAAAGCCGCCGTAGCTCTCCCCGACGAAGAATTTGGGCGCCGCGATCCGGTCGTTCGTGCGCAGCCAACGGGCAATGGCCGAGGACAGGACCGACGCATCCGCATCGACGCTCCAATAGCGTTTGGCATCGCCATCCGTCGCGCGGCTGTATCCCGTTCCCACGGGATCGAGGAAGACGAGGTCGGTGAAATCCAGCCATGTGCCGTCGTTGGGGACGAGGCTCACGGGCGTGGACGGGCTGATGCTCGTGCCGTCGAGTGGGAGGCGCCAGGGGCCGATCGCGCCGATATTGAGATAGGCCGAGGCCGCGCCGGGGCCGCCGTTGATTGCGAAGGTCACGGGCCGGGTCGCATCGCTCCCGTCCACTAGACGATAGGCGATGAAGGCGATCTCCGCCTGAAGCTTTCCGCCCTCGTCCACGAGGGGCAGGCTGCCGGCCGTGGCGGTAAAGCGCAGGATACGGCCACCCGGCAGGGTGACGCTGTGCTCGGTGGTAACGTCGGATGGAAGTTTGCGCCCTTCCGGGCCTCGCTGCTCGGCGGCACGCCTTTCCTGCGGCCTGTCGCCCCCCTGAGGCGATTGCGCCATGCTGGGCTGGGTGGTGATGAGGAGGATTGCGGACAAGGCGAAGGCGAGCAGCCTGGCGCCGCCCTCGCCACGGATCAGGGACGGGACGATCGAACCTCGAATCATGCAGCTTCCTTTGAGGTGATGGGCCAGAGCGCTCACGCCTTCTTCTGCCAGCGCCCGGATTCGTCCTGCTGCCAATAGGCTATGGTATGGCCCGCCTCCTTGGCCTGCTTCCATTGCGCCCGCGCACCGAGCAGGGCGTCCTGATCGTTCCCGTCGAACAGGATACAGATCCGCTGGTACTCCGACGCATCCGGCGGCAGCGGCACACCGTCCACGAGAAAACGGATGGCGGCGGCGTTGGGGTTGCCGTCCTGCAGGGTCAGAACGACGGGCTGGCTCGCCGCCTGCGGGTCACGGTCCGTCCCGTGCGGCAGGAAACTGTCGTCGCTATAGGTCCAGAGGTGATCGTCCAGCGCCTGGAGCCGCTCTTCCCCCGAGACCTGAATCGCCGCGCGCCATTGGCGCTCCAACGATCGCTCGACGAGGGTCGGCAGAACCTTCTCGAGGGGTTGCTGCTGGAGATGATAGAACAGGATTTCGGTCACAGGGGTCAGGATAGGCCAATGCCGCCGTTTTGGAAGCGGCGGGATGCCGCTCTTCAGGCCGGCCCGATGAAATGGGGGACGAACACGGCGGCATTGCCGGTGATCGGTCCTGCGCTCTCTCGGATGCAGAGGCCCGCGGCTTCGTCCCCCACCATCCACGAGCCGATTACGGGGCGGCGGCCATCGAAATCCGGCAGCTCGGCCAGCGCCTGTCGGATATGCCGGCCGCCGCCATACGGGCCGTGATCCTGCGCCAGGACGGCACCGTCGCGTACCATGAGGATGTTGGCACCTTCCCGCGAGACCAGTGGTTTCTTGACGAAGGACGTTCCGAGCGAAGCCTTTCGCGGGTCGTCCTCGAAGAAAGCCGGCAGCAGGTTCGGGTGAGTGGGCTCGCGAGCATGGAGATGCGCCAGCAAGCCCTTGTTCGACAGGATGGCCTTCCAGGGTGGTTCGAGAAAACGCGTCGTCGTGGCATCGAGCCCCTCGCCGAATGCATCAGCGAACGCCCATTCCCATGGGTAGAGCTTGAACAACCTCGGGATCGGCGCATGGACCCGGTCGACGAAGCGTCCGTCCTCGTCCCGTCCGATGTCGGAAATGTCGAGAAAGCGTGTCGCGAGCCCCGCTTGTCGCGCGCAATCTTCAAGATAGGCCACCGTGCCTCTGTCCTCGGGCGCATCGGCATAGGCGGTGAAGGCGAGCGCCCCGTCACCGCGAAGCGCGCGAAACCGGGCGACCAGCTTCTCGTGGAGGGAGTTGAACTGGTCGGCTGTCTCGGGCAGCGAGCCGGTTCGCAGCCCTTCCTCCAGCCAGAGCCATTGGAACACGCCGGACTCGTAGAGGGCGGTGGGCGTGTCGGCATTGTATTCGAGGAGCTTTGCCGGCCCGGCGGATGCCCCGCCATAGGAGAAATCCAGGCGTCCGTAGAGGGAGGGGTCTCCCCGCTTCCAGCTCGCGCGGATCACGTCCCAGGCGTGGCGAGGAATGTCGAGCGAGGTCAGGATCCGCTCGTCCTCAACCGCATCGGCGACGAAGGCGAGGCACAGAGCGTGGATCTCCGCGCTCGGCGCTTCGAGATCGTTCTCGATCTCGGACAACGTAAAGGCGTAAGCGTGGCTCTCGGACCAATACGCTGCGCCATCGAGGGTGTGGAAGGTAAAACCATGCCGGCGCGCGGTCTCCCGCCAATCCGGTCGCTCGCCGATGGGCACGCGCCACATCAGCCGCCGCTTCCGTGGCTGGACCAGCCGTGCGACGAGAACGACCGGCCCGTGCTTCCAAAGCCACCGTATGCGACCTTGCGCACCGCCGAAGAGGCGACCCGCGCGCTGGAGGACGTACCGCCCGAAGACGTGGTGATCCGTCCGCCCCAACTCGTGCAATAGCCAGCGCCACCCGAGTGGCCGGCGCTTCCGCTATGCGAGGTTTCCGACTTCGGAGCATGGTCGAAGATCGGCTGTGGAGTCAGGTTCTGATCGACCCGCCTGCCGATGACGTAGCCGGCCATCCTCGGCACGAAGCGTCCGGCGGCACTCATGGCGACGCCGTCTCCGGGCAGGCAATGCGATGAGCCGTGATGCGCCTCGCAATCGCTCACTGTCGCGTAACGCGGTGCGACCTCGGGATAGGCGGCACGCGCCGTCAGGTACTCGCTCCGGCAATCCTCCTCCGTTCGCCTGTTTCCGGCGATACAGGCGTCCGCATTCGCATAGACGAGCACGGATTCCTCGTCCTGCGACGGATCGAGATGGGCGAGCCCGAAGGCGGCGGCGCCCGCGCCCGCCAGCATGACGAGGGTCACCGTCTGCGAGCGCATGAGGCGCGGCGGCTTTACGGGTGTCGGAGTATCGGCCTCGGATGGCATCCCACTAAGGACCGCCTTCCGACGATCCGCTCCCTCACAGCACAATGCCGCACTGACCCGAATGTAGGATCGAGCTTGGCCGTTTGAAACCGGCGGCGGGGCATTTCCCCGAGTGCCGGCTCAGTAGGTCATCGACGCCGCGTTGACGATGCCCCCGGCCAGGGACGATGCGGCGAGCAGGATGGACGCGGCGATCTCACCGGCTTCGATGCGACGCGACAGGTCCGGCAGGATCAGCCGCACGACGAAGTAGACCAGGATCTGCACGATGAGGGCGACGAGGCCCCAGACGATGCAGTCGAGGATCGACTGAGCGTTATAGATCGCCACCGAGAGCGGCAGCGTGTAGCCGATGAGGCTTCCGCCCAGCGCAATGGCGGCCGAGGCATTGTTGGCCCGCATTAGCGCGATCTCACGATGGGACGTCGCCGACAGGTAGACCGCGAGATAGACCGCCACCAGGCCGAACGCCGCCGCGACATAGGCGATGAAGGCGGGCAGACCCGAGATCGAGACCATGGCGCCCGCCCCTCCCTCAGACCAGTCGGCTCTGCACGATGGCGGCCGAGATGAAGCTCTCGAACAGTGGATGCGGCTCGAACGGCCGCGACTTCAGTTCCGGGTGGAACTGCACGCCGATGAACCAGGGGTGGCCTGCATGTTCCACCGTCTCGGGAAGCAGACCGTCCGGTGACAGCCCCGAGAACCGCAGGCCCTTGGCTTCCAGCCGCTCGCGATAGGCCATGTTGACCTCGTAGCGGTGCCGGTGACGCTCGGAAATCTCGGTGCCGCCGTAGATTTCGGCGATCTTGGTATCCGCGCCGAGGGTCGCCTTGTAGGCGCCGAGCCGCATGGTGCCGCCGAGATCGCCCTGGGCGGCGCGCCGCTCCAGGTCGTTGCCCTTGAGCCATTCGGTGAGCAGGCCGACCACCGGTTCTTCAGTTTCCCCGAACTCCGTGGAATTGGCATCCTCGACGCCGGCAAGGGAGCGGGCCGCCTCGATCACGGCCATCTGCATGCCGAAACAGATGCCGAAATACGGGATCTTGCGCTCACGGGCATAGCGGGCCGCGCGGATCTTGCCCTCGGCACCGCGCTGGCCGAAGCCGCCCGGCACGAGGATGCCGTTGATTCCCTCGAGAAACGGCGCCGGATCCTCGCCCTCGAACACCTCGGCCTCGATCCACTCGAGGTTCACCTTCACCCGGTTGGCGATACCGCCATGGGTGAGGGCCTCGGACAGGGATTTGTAAGCGTCCTTGAGGCCCGTATACTTGCCCACGATGGCGATGGAGACCTCGCCTTCCGGATTGCGCACGCGCTCGGAAATCGTCGTCCAGCGCGCGAGATCGGGCTCGCCCTTGGGCTCGATGCCGAAATGCGCCAGGACTTCCCGGTCCAGCCCGGCTTCGCGGTAGGAGAGCGGCACGTCGTAGATCGAGGCGACGTCGCGCGCCTCGATGACGGCGGTCTCGCGCACGTTGCAGAACAGGCCGAGCTTGCGGCGCTCCTCCACCGGAATCGGTCGGTCGCAGCGGCAGAGCAGGATGTCGGGCTGGATGCCGATGGAGCGCAGTTCCTTGACGGAATGCTGCGTCGGCTTTGTCTTCAACTCGCCGGCCGAAGGGATGTAGGGCAGCAGCGTCAGGTGCACGAAGGCGACTGTGCCGCGCGGCAATTCCTGGCCGAGCTGGCGGATCGCCTCGAAGAACGGCAGGCCCTCGATGTCGCCCACCGTGCCGCCGATCTCCACGAGGACGAAATCGAACGCCTCGTTGCCCTCGAGCACGAACGCCTTGATGGCGTTCGTGACGTGCGGGATCACCTGGATCGTCGCGCCGAGATAGTCGCCGCGCCGCTCCTTGGTGATGATGTCGAGATAGATCCGGCCGGTGGTGATGTTATCGGCCTTGGTGGCGGCGAGGCCGGTGAAGCGCTCGTAATGGCCGAGGTCGAGGTCCGTCTCCGCACCGTCGTCGGTGACGAACACCTCTCCGTGCTGGGTCGGGCTCATCGTGCCCGGATCGACGTTCAGGTAGGGGTCGAGCTTGCGCAGACGGACCGTATGGCCGCGCGCCTGCAGGAGGGCTGCCAGCGCCGCGGAAGCGAGGCCCTTGCCGAGCGAGGAGACCACGCCGCCGGTGATGAATACGTACCGCGTCATGGGCTTCGGCTCATAAACAAGGGTGGGTGATTCGCCAAACTTCAAACGACCCCGCCGCCAACGGCGGCAGGGCGAAATCGACGCGGACTGTGGACAAGGCGGATCGGCGACGGTTCCATGCGAGGGGTGAGCGGTCCGCCACGCCTCGCTGGTCTGTGATCAGCGCGACTGGGGCGCCTCGGGGGTGGCGGGCTGAGCCGCGCCCTGTCCCGGACGAAGGGTCTCGAGCAGGTTGCCGTTGGGCGCCACCGGTTGCGTCGTCGCGGCTCCGTCGAGGATCGACTTCGGCGCGGCGCTACGATGGGAAATGACCGCCAGCGTCATGCTGGTGGTGAAGAACAGGGCCGCCAGGATCGCCGTGGCCCGCGTCAGCGCGTTGGCCTGTCCGCGTCCGGTCATGAAGCCCGACACGCCGCCGCCGCTGCTGCCACTGCCGAGCCCGAGTCCACCTTCAGAGCGCTGCAGCAGGACCACGGCGATGAGGGCGAGAACCACGATGAGGTGAATGGAGATCAGGACGGCATTCATGTCGTTTCAGTCCGATGTTCCTGGTCCGTGAACCACGTAAGGCCGCATACGGCGCCCGGTGAGGCCCGTCGAGGAACGTCTGCGAAGGGCAGGCTCCTACACGAGATGGTGTCCCGCGCCAAATCCTGCATGGAGTTTAGAAGAGGAGAATCGCCTCAGGCATAAGCGGCGGCTATCCCCAGGAAGTCAGAGGCGACGAGACTCGCGCCGCCCACCAGCGCGCCGTCCACATTCTCCACCGCCATCAACTCGCGGGCGTTGCCGGGCTTCACCGAGCCTCCGTAGAGGATGCGCACCTTTGCCGCTTCCGCCCCGATGAGCTGGCCGAGCATTTCGCGAAGCGAGGCATGGACCTCGGCGATGTCGGCGGGTGTCGGGGTCAGGCCGGTGCCGATCGCCCAGACCGGCTCGTAGGCGATGACCGTATCGGAGGCCTTCGCACCTTTCGGCACGCCGATGGCGAGCTGCGCCCGGACGATATCGAGGGTGCGACCCTCTTCGCGCTCTTCCTGCGTCTCGCCGACGCAGATGATGCCGCAGAGGCCGGCCCGGCGGGCGCCCAGAGCCTTGGCATGAACGCCGTCATCGGTCTCGTGGTGATAGGCGCGGCGCTCCGAATGGCCGACGATGACGTAGGTCGCCCCGAGATCGGCCAGCATCTCGGCGGAAATGCTGCCGGTGAAGGCGCCGCTGGCCTTGGCATGCAGGTTCTGGCCACCGATAGCGATGGCAGACCCGTAGACAGCCGCCACACAGGAGGAAATCAGCGTCGAGGGGGGGCAGACAAGGACGTCGATCCGGGATGTGAGTTCGGGCGAGAGCCCGTCGCGGATGGCCTCGACCACCGGAACCGAACTGCGCAGGCCGTTCATCTTCCAGTTGCCGGCGATCAGCGGCCGCCGTCCCGACTTCGACATCGTATCCCTCGCGTTCAGATCATCCTGGTCCGGCTTCACCGGATCGTGAGCGGGGCCGTAACAGAGCCGACTTGCCGGCGCAAACATGCGCTCGCGGATCGCCCCGGCCTTTGCGGAGGCGAGCGGATGGTCTATCGCGGGCGGCTTGGAGCCGTGCCCCGGCGCGCCATCACGACGGATTTTCGAACCTTCCGATGCTGCAGAACATGCGTAGTGCGAGCCAGCATTGGCTCGGCAAGATCATTCTCACCGTGGTCTTCACCTTCCTCATCGCCGGCGTCGCGATCTTCGGCGTGGAGGATTTCTTCCGCTCGAACTCCGCCACGACCGTGGCCACGGTGGGCAAGACGCAGATCACCTCGGAGGCGGTACGGTCGGCCTACCAGCTGCAGCTGCAGCGCTACCAGAGCCAGCTCCAGCGCAGCCTGACGCCCGATCAGGCCAGAGGCCTCGGTCTCGATCGGCAGGTCCTCTCTCAGCTGATCAGCGAGGCCTCCCTCGACCAGCAGGCCAAGGATCTCGGGCTCGTGATCCCCGATTCGGCGGTGCTGCGCGCGATTCAGGAAGAGCCGACCTTCAAGGGTGCCAACGGCTCCTTCGACCAGACCCTCTTCTTCCAGACGCTGCAGCGCGCCGGGATCAACGAGGCGATGTTCGTGCGTGACCAGCGCGCCGCCGCCGGACGGCTCCAGATCGCCGAGGCCGTGGCCGCGGACATCCACGTCCCCGCCGCCCTGCGCGAGGCCGTGCATCGCTACACCACCGAGCGCCGCGCGGCGTCTTTCCTGATGCTGCCCCCGTCCGTGGCGGGTGACATTCCCGCACCGACCGACGAGGAGGTGAAGACCTTCTACGACGAGAACAAGAGCGCTTTCCGCGCACCGGACTACCGGGCCGTGACCCTCCTGGCCCTCGATCCGCAGGCGATGGCCAAGCCCGACGCGGTCACTGAGGAGGACGTGCAGAAGCGCTACGATCTCGCCAAGGCGCAATACGGCACGCCGGAGCGGCGCACGATCCAGCAGATCGTGTTCCCCGACGAGGCCTCCGCCGAGGCGGCGCGCAAGGAGATCGAATCCGGCGAGAAGCCATTCGAGGCCGTCGCGGTCGCGCGCGGCGTCGATGCGAAGGAACTGTCCCTCGGCAACCTCACGAAGGCCGACCTGTTCGACCCGGCCGTCGCGGATGCCGCGTTCTCGCTTGCTCAGAACACCGTGAGCGCCCCGGTCAAGGGTCGCTTCGGCACCGTGCTTCTCCGCGTCACCGCCATCGAACCCGAGACACGCAAGCCCCTCGTCGACGTGGCGCCGGAGATCCGCAAGACGATCGCTCTCGAGCGCGCGAGGACCGCCGTCGAGAAGGACCACGACGCGATCGAGGACGAGCGCGCCAACAGCAAGCCGCTGGCCGAGATCGCCAAGGAGCGGGGCCTCACCCTCGTGACGGTGCCGGCGGTGAGCGCCCAGGGGCTCGACCCGTCGGGCAAGCTCGTCGATTCCATCCCGGATCGCGACACGACGCTGCCGATCGTGTTCCGCTCCGAGATCGGGAGCGACACCGAGGCGCTTCGCCTGAAGTCGGGCGGCTACGTCTGGGTCGACGTTACCGGCATCGACCACGCCCACGACAAGCCCCTCGACCAGGTGCGCGACCAGGCCGTTGCGCAATGGCGTGCCGCAGAGGTGGCCAAGCGCCTGTCGGAGAAGGCTCGCAGCCTCACCGAGCGCCTGGACAAGGGCGAGGCCATCGACACGCTGGCGACGGAAGTCGGCGTGCAGGTGCAGACCTCCACGGACATCGCCCGCAGCCAGGCCAAGGACGGCCTCTCGGCCGACGTGGTCAACCGCCTCTTCGCCGTCCCGGTGGACAAGGCCGTCTCGGTGGAATCCGGCGAGTCGCGCGTGGTCGCCAAGGTCACGGCGGCGACGATGCCCGCCTTCGTGCCCGGCAGCGCCTCCGACGCGGCGATCTCGAAGCGGTTCCAGGCGACCCTCATCGACGACATCCTCGGCGAGTACATCGCCGACGTTCAGAAGAGCGTGGGGATCACCGTCAACCAGACGGCGTTCCGGCGCGCGATCGGCGGCGAGTACTGAACCGACCATGTTTCAGGAGCCGGATTACGCCGCCTTCGCGGAGGCCTACGAGGCAGGGCGGCCGACCCTCCTCAACCTGACCATGGTGGCCGATCTGGAGACTCCGGTCGCGGCTTTCCTCAAGCTGCGCGCGGTTCATGCCGGGCCGGCCTTCCTGCTCGAATCCGTCGAAGGCGGTGCGGTGCGCGGCCGCTATTCGATGATCGGCCTCGACCCCGACCTCGCCTGGCGCTGCCGCGACGGCCGGCCGGAGACCGCGCGGGGCAGCGACCTGTCGGTGTTCGAGCCCGACGACGCCTCGCCGCTGGCGAGCCTCCGCTCCCTCATCGCCGAGAGCGCCATCGGAGCCGATGACGGCACCGAGCTTCCCCCCATGGCGGCGGGACTCTTCGGCTATCTCGGCTACGACATGGTCCGGGCCATGGAACGGCTCGGGGAGTCGAACCCGGATCCCCTCGGCGTTCCCGACGCGATCCTCGTCCGGCCGCGCGTCATGGTGGTGTTCGATGCCGTGCGCGACATCATCACCGTGGTCGGCCCGGTGCGCCCGAGCGCAGGGGTTTCGGCGCGCGCGGCCTATGAGGGCGCCCTCGCCCGTCTGGAACGTGTGGCCGATGTCCTGGAAGGTCCGCTTCCGGTGGAATCGCGGATCGACCCGCGCTCCATCGCCCATCCCGAGCCGGTCTCGAACACGACGCCCGATGCCTATCTGGACATGGTCGCGCGGGCGAAAGAGTACATCGTCGCCGGTGACGTCTTCCAGGTCGTACTGTCCCAGCGTTTCGAAGCGCCGTTCACGCTTCCGGCCTTCGCCCTCTACCGTTCCCTGCGGCGGACCAACCCGGCTCCCTTCCTGTGCTACCTCGACTTCGAGGATTTCCAGGTCGTGTGCTCCTCGCCCGAGATCCTAGTTCGGGTGCGCGAGGGCCGCGTCACGATCCGCCCCATCGCCGGCACGCGCCGGCGCGGTGCCACGCCGTCCGAGGACAAGGCCCTGGCCGAGGAACTGCTGGCCGATCCGAAGGAACGCTCAGAGCACCTGATGCTGCTCGATCTCGGCCGCAACGATGTCGGTCGGGTCTCGCGCCTCGGCAGCGTGACCGTGACGGGGTCGTTCTTCCTCGAATTTTACAGCCAGGTCATGCACATCGTCTCGAATGTCGAGGGCGATCTCGATCCGAGCCACGACGCGCTGGATGCCCTCTCGGCCGGGTTTCCGGCGGGCACGGTCTCCGGTGCGCCCAAGGTCCGGGCGATGGAGATCATCGACGAACTCGAACGTGAGAAGCGCGGACCCTATGGCGGCTGCATCGGCTATTTCGGCGCGCGCGGCGAGATGGACACCTGCATCGTGCTGCGCACCGCCATCGTGAAGGACGGGCGGATGCATGTTCAGGCTGGCGCCGGCATCGTCTACGATTCCGATCCGGCCTCCGAGCAACAGGAATGCGTGAACAAGGCCAAAGCCCTTTTCCGCGCCGCAGAGGATGCGGTGATGTTCGCGAGCCGGGCGCGGCGGGGGCAGTAGTCCTTCCGCGTACCAAGGCAGCCCTTCCGCTCGTCCCGCGATTGCCGATAGACATCGAAGCGGTCGTATATCGGCCAATTGCGATGACGGAGGGACGTGATGGCTGGGACCGAGATCGATGCCGTCAGGGATCTCCTCGCGGCCAGTCCACGATCTTCGAACCTCGCCGAGCGCCGTGAGCGGCTCGATGGATTCGGCGCGCATTATCCCGTCCCCCACGATATGACGGTCGTGCCCGTCGATGCCGGCGGGGTGGCGGCCGAATGGACCGTGAGCCCGGAGGCCGACCCGGCCCGCGTCGTCCTCTTCCTGCATGGCGGCGGATACGTGTCCGGCTCGCTCAACAGTCACCGGCACATGATGGCCGAGACGGGCCGCGCCGCCGGAGCGCGCACGCTCGCCCTGGATTACCGGCTCGCGCCGGAACATCCGTTTCCCGCGGCCCTCGATGACGCCCTAACGGGCTACCGCTTCCTCTTGGATTCGGGCGTCAGCCCGGGAAACATCGTCCTGTCCGGGGAGAGCGCTGGCGGCGGACTTGCCGTTGCGACGGCCCTCTCGCTGCGTGATGCCGGCCTGCCGCTTCCGCGCTGTCTTTGGCTCACGTCGCCCTGGGTCGATCTGGAGATGACCGGTGACAGCATGGACACCAAGGCGGCGGTCGATCCCCTGATCCAGCGGGAATACCTGACGGAACTCGCGGAGGCCTATTGCGCAGGAAAGAATGCTGCGACCCCGCTGATCTCGCCGCTTAACGCCGACCTCGGCGGCCTGCCGCCGATGCTGATCCAGGTCGGCAGCGCCGAGACCCTGCTGGACGATTCCCTTCGCCTCGCCGGGGTGGCCGCCTCGGCGGACGTCGCCGTGACGCTCCAAGTCTGGCCGCACATGATCCATGCCTGGCACATGTTCTATCCGCAACTCGCCGAGGGGCGGCAATCGCTTGCGAGCGCCGGTGCCTTTATCCGCGCGCATCTGGGGGACGGCACCGCCGTCCGGCATCCGACGATCGGGACCTGAGAGCGGGCGCGGCGCGAGAACGCTTGACCCTCTCGGCTCACCTCGTCACACGAGGGGGATCAAGAGAAGCGCGATCATGGCCAACGTCCTCGTCATCGACAACTACGATTCCTTCACCTGGAATCTCGTCCATCTCATCGGGCCGCTTTGCGGATCGATCGATGTCGTGCGCAACGACCGGATCACCATCGACGAGATCCGCGAGCGCACCCCCGATGCGGTGGTGCTGTCGCCGGGGCCGTGCACACCCAACGAGGCCGGCATCTGCCTCGACGTGGTGCGCGACCTCTCCGGCGAGGTGCCGATCTTCGGAGTCTGCCTCGGCCTCCAGGCGATCGGGCAGGCCTTCGGCGGTGACGTGGTGCGGGCGCCAAAGCCCATGCATGGCAAGGTCTCGAGCATCACCCACAGGGCGACGGGAGTCTTTCGCGGACTGAATGGCCCTTTCGATGCCACGCGCTATCACTCGCTCGTGGTGGAGCGTGGCGGGTGTCCGCAGGATCTCGTCGTCACCGCCGAGGCGGACGGGCTCATCATGGCGCTGGAACACGCCACACTGCCGGTCCACGGCGTGCAGTTCCACCCGGAGAGCATCCTGTCGCATCACGGCTCGCAGATCCTGCGTAACTTCCTCGACATCGCCGCCGCATGGAACGCAACACGTGACAAGCGCGGGTCCGGCGTGCATTGACGCAACAATCAACGTTGATTGACGCCTCCAAGCCATGGACACCTTCAAGCCGCTCCTCGCGAAAGTCGCGGCCGGGTCGAGTCTCGACCGGGCGGAGGCGCGCGCCGCCTTCGACGACCTGCTCTCGGGCGAGGTGACGCCGGTCCAGGCCAGCGCCTTCCTCATCGCCCTGAAGGTCCGTGGCGAAGCCGAGGACGAGATCGTCGGCGCGGTGGAGGCCATGCGGGCGCGGATGATGCGCGTGGCCCCGGTGCCCGGCGCCATCGACATCGTTGGCACCGGTGGCGATCATTCGGGCAGCTACAACGTCTCGACTCTCGCCGCGATCCTCACCGCCGCCTGCGGCGTGCCCGTGGCCAAGCACGGCAACCGCGCGGCCACCTCACGCTCGGGCGCGGCCGACGTTCTCGTTTCCCTCGGCGTCAGGATCGGTCTCGACCCGGACGGGCTGGCCCGCTGCCTCGCGCAGGCCGGCCTCTGCTTCATGTTCGCCCAGACCCATCACGGCGCCATGCGCCACGTGGCACCGGTCCGCTCCGAACTGCCGACGCGGACGATCTTCAACCTGCTGGGGCCGCTCTCCAATCCGGCCGGTGTCGAGCGCCAGCTTCTGGGCGTCTCCACCGAGGCCTGGGCCGAACCCCTGACGCGTGTGCTGGGTGAACTCGGCAGTACGCGGGTCTGGACAGTGCACGGGTCGGACGGTCTCGACGAGATCACCGTCACCGGGCCGACGCCGGTGGTCACCCTGGAGGACGGGCGGATCGGCCGCTTCACCATCGATCCGCGCGACGTCGGCCTGCCGCTCTGGACCCTCGAGGATCTGCGCGGGGGCGATCCCGACCATAACGCGCATGCGCTGAACGCCGTCCTCGCAGGCGAGCGCAACGCCTATCGCGACATCGCCGTTCTCAATGCGGGGGCCGGCCTCGTCGTCGCCGGCTCCGCTCAGACTCTGGCGGAAGGTGTGGCTCGTGCCGCTTCCGCCATCGATGACGGCGCAGCCAGAGCGACCCTTGCACGCCTCGTGGCGGTCTCGAACACATGAAAGATGCCCCGATGAGCGAGGCGAAACCTGTGGCGGACGTGGTTGCGGCTCCGGTCACCACCGACCGGCGAGACGTGCTCTCGCGGATCGAGGCCTACAAGCGCCGTGAGATCGCGGAAGCCAAGCTGCGCGTCCCCCTCGCCAAACTCGAGAAGCGCATCGAGAAGGCCGCGCCCGTCCGCCCCTTCGCCGACGCCATCGCCGCCCATATCGCGGAAAAACGTCCGGCCCTCATCGCCGAGGTAAAGAAGGCCTCGCCGTCCAAGGGCCTGATCCGCGAGGATTTCGACCCCGCCACCCTCGCCGCCGCCTACGAGGCGGGAGGCGCCACATGTCTCTCGGTGCTCACCGACACGCCCTCCTTCCAGGGCAAGCCGGAATACCTCACCGAGGCACGCGACGCCTGTTCGCTGCCGGTGCTGCGCAAGGACTTCCTGTTCGAGCCGTACCAAGTGTTCGAGGCGCGGGCCTGGGGCGCCGATTGCGTGCTGGCCATCATGGCGTGCCTCGATGACGACGAGGCGCTGGCCATCGTCGAGACCGCGCACGATCTCGGCATGGATGTGCTGGTCGAGGTTCATGACGAGGAGGAACTCGCCCGCGCCATTCCGCTGGGCACCCGGCTTCTGGGCATTAACAACCGCAACCTGAAGACCTTCGAGGTCTCGTTCGATACGGCGATCCGTGTGGCCAAAGGAGTGCCTTCCGATCGTATCGCCGTTGCCGAGAGCGGAATCACCGACCACGCCGACGTGATCCGCCTGGAGAAAGGCGGGCTCCGCACGATCCTCGTCGGCGAGAGCCTGATGCGGGAGGCGGACGTGACCAAGGCGACGAAGCGCCTCCTGTTCGGCAAGGCCGGCAAATGAGCACCCTCACGCATCTCGATGCGGCCGGTGCCGCCAACATGGTCGATGTCTCCGACAAGGCCGCCACCACCCGCACTGCCCGCGCCCAGGGCGTGGTGGTGATGCTGCCCGAGACCCTGCGCCTGATCCGCGAAGGCGATGCCAAGAAAGGCGACGTGATCGGCACGGCGCGGCTCGCCGGCATCATGGCCTCGAAGCGCACGCATGAGCTCATCCCGCTCTGCCATCCGATCCTGATCTCAAAGGTCCGGGTGGAGTGCGAGCCGGACGATTCCCTGCCCGGTCTACGCGTCACCGCTGAGGTCAAGGTGATCGGCCCGACAGGGGTCGAGATGGAGGCTCTCACGGCCGTCTCGGTCGCCTGCCTGACGATCTACGACATGGTGAAGGCCGCCGATCGCGGCATGCGGATCGAAGGCATTCACCTGCTCGCCAAGGATGGCGGAAAGTCCGGCTCGTACCGGGCCGAGGACGCCTCGTGAGTACGCTCATTCCGGTGGAGGAGGCGCTCGCGCGCATCCTCGCCAGTGCCGCCGAGCCGGTATCGGCCGAGACGGTGGCGGTGGCTGAGGCTTTCGGCCGGACACTGGCCGAGGATGTGGCCGCCCTGCGCACCCAGCCGCCCTTCCCGGCTTCCGCCATGGACGGCTATGCGGTACGCGCCGAGGATGTCGCCACCGTTCCGGCGACGCTGAGGCTCATCGGCATGAGCGCGGCGGGCCATGGCTTTTCCGGCACGATCGGCCCCGGCGAGACGGTGCGGATCCTCACGGGGGCTCCGGTTCCGGCGGGGGCCGACACCATCCTCATCCAGGAGAATGCCGACGTCTCGGACACTGTGGTCACGGCGATGGAGACGGTGGCCGCCATGCGCCACATCCGCGTTCCGGGCCTCGATTTCCGGGCCGGCGATCCGCTCCTGCGCGCGGGTGAGAGCCTGGATGCCCGCCGCCTCGCCCTCGCGGCGGCCGGCGGCCACGCGACCCTGTCGGTTCGCCGCAGGCCGCGGGTGGCGATCCTCGCCACCGGCGACGAACTCGTGGCACCGGGCGAACCGGCCCGCTGGGACCAGATCGTCGCGTCGAATGGGTTGGCGGTGGCGAGCCTCGCCCGCGAGGCAGGCGCCGAACCGATCGATCTCGGCATTGCCGGCGACAGCCTCGCATCCCTCGAAGTGGCCCTCGGACGGGCGCGGGACGCGAACGCCGATCTCCTCGTGACTCTCGGCGGCGCCTCGGTCGGCGATCACGACCTCGTCCAAGCTGCCCTGCATCGCGAGGGCCTCGAACTCGGTTTCTGGCGCGTCGCCCTGCGCCCCGGCAAGCCGCTAATGCATGGCCGCCTCGGGTCCATGATGGTCATCGGATTGCCGGGCAATCCGGTTTCCGCCGTGGTCTGCGGCTTGCTCTTCGTCGTGCCGGCGATCCGTGCCCTTCTCGGCGACCCAAAGGCCGGGGCCGACCGCAGCGAGCCGGCGATTCTCGGCGCCGACATGCCGGCCAACGATGTCCGCCAGGATTACATGCGCGCGAGGGTGGAGGCCGATGCGGGCGGCTTTCCCACGGTCCATGCCGAGACGCGCCAGGATTCCTCAATGCTCTCGGTACTCGGCCAGTCCGAGGCGCTCCTCGTGCGCCCGCCCGGCGCTCCCGCGGCAAAGCGCGGTGACCCGTGCCGGATCATCCGTCTGGACCGGACGCTGCTCTGATCGACGCCTGCCGGTAACCGCCCGCTACGGACCGTCACTCTCGGGCCGGAACACAAAGTCCATCGCCCGTGCCACGATGGCCGGCTGGTAGGCATGCGGGCCGTCATACTCCACGGACGTGACGTCATAGCCAGCCTCCCTCAGTTGAGCGGTATGCGCCCTCGCACTGCGATCGATGGGGATCTGCTCGTCTCGTGTCCCGTGCGAGAGGAAGATGCGCGGCGACCCGGATTGCAGGTGCACCGACAGGAACCCCGCCGACGACACGATGAGGTGGGTGACCACATGGCCATTGGCGAGGCCGGTGGAAAGCGCGTAACTGCCCCCATCCGAATGGCCAGCGAAGACGATGTGCAACGGATCGAGCATGAAGCGCGACGCCACGTCGGTCAAAGCGAGGTCGAGCCGTTCGCGGTCCGGCCCATGACCGCCGATGACGAGGTCCCAGGTCGGGAACAGGGATTGCGGGGCGAGAAGCAGAAAGCCGCGCGCCACCGCGTGCTCCTCCAGCATGGGCAGGATTTTTTCGGCGCTCCCGCCTCCGCCATGGAAGAGCACGACCAGCGGCGTCGGACGGCGTGGCTTGATCCCAGTCGGCACGATCAGCATGGCATCGCGCTCGTTGAAGAGGCCGAGCCGATGCCGACCGGGGGGAAGCGGTTCCACGCTCGGAAAGCGATGCGTGAAGGTGAGCCGCCCGGCAAGGCGTGGATCGAGCATGGGGTGAATCTCCCGGCGGCCGGTTTCGTGAGCGCTATTCCGCCTTGGCATCGGCCGACGGCTTGATCTTCAACTGGTCGATGATCCACAGCCAGCCACCATCGTCCTGCAGCCGGGCCGTCTCGACCGAGATTGTGCCGTTCGGCAGGCGCGCGAAGGTCATCGCGATCGCCCCGTTGCGGATGCTGGGCAGCGCTTCCGCGGCCGGGAATTCGGAGCGCCGGGCGAGAAGGTCTGTGTAGAAAGCGCGGATCTCCTGCTGTCCCGTCGCCACGATCTTGCCGGCGGCGAGCACGGCATCCTGTTCGTAGAGGTTGACCAAGCCCTCCACGTCGCCGGCATTGGCCCGTTCATTGAAGAGACGGGCGAGGTCTTCGGGTGAATGCGCGCGCATGTGCGCCATGGCTTTTCCTTCCTCTTGAGCGGCTATTTCAACAGCGTTCCGTCCGAATCGCGCACCGCAACGGTGACGGGAATCCCCGCTTTGACGCTCTCGGACACGGTGCAGAAGCGCTCGAACTGTTCGAGAACCTGATCGAGGCGCGGCATGGTGCCTGCGGGAGCGCCAAGCGCGATCCCGACCTCGATCCCGCTGATCCTCAGGCGGCCCTCCGCGTTGCGCTCCACGCGAAAGCTCGATCGTGCGGCAAGCCCGGGGGCATCCTGTTTAAACTTGCCCAGAGCGAAGACTAGGCTGGCGCAGAGGCAGTTGGTGACGCCCGCGACCAGTATCTGCTCGGGGAAAGGCCCCTCCCCGCTGCCATAGGGCGGAGACTCGTCGACGGCGAGGTTCGGGAAGGCCTCCCCGAAATCGATCTCGAAGCGATAACGCTCGATCTGCCGGATGGTGATGCTGCCGTCACTGCCCATACGGGATGTCTCCTCGAGACTCGCTTGGCCACCGCATGCGAGGCACGGCGGTAAGGCAACGTCCCGAGAGCGAGGGCAAGTTCCATTTCATCCGCCACTCCTGTCCCCGTGTTGACAGCCAACGATCATTGGCATACCAAATACCAACAGTAGACGCACAGAAAAAGCAAGTGCGCGGAACATCTCTCGGATGGGGTTTGACCTTTCCGCGAAATGGAGGAAGCGATTACAATGATGCATTGCAGCATTCGCGCCCGCAACACGTCTTGGGCTAAATCCGGTCTTGCGACGTCTTCGGACTTCGCGCCGCGTCGCCGCAGCGAAACGTTCTATCGCGCCTGACGGCCTGGCCAGCCGGCGAAGTCGATGAACACAGTTTCGATCGAAGACGCGAAGCAAGCCATGTCGGACCAAGCTAATCCCGCCGGCATCGATTTTTCGCAACTGGTGGAAGCCGCCGGAGATGCCATCGTCGTCTCCGATCCCGACGGGGCGATCATCGTCTGGAACGCGTCGGCGGAGCGGATCTTTGGGTTCTCGTCATCCGAGGCGCTCGGCCAATCCCTCGACCTGATCACCCCCGAACGCCAGCGCCAGCGTCACTGGGATGGTTACGCCAAGACGATGCGAACCGGCATCACACGCTACGGCACCGAGGTGCTGCGGGTACCGGCGCTTCACAAGGACGGCCGATCGCTATCGATCGCCTTCACCGTCGGTCTTCTTCACGGTCCCGACGGCACGGTGACCGGTATCCTCGCCATCATCCGCGATGAGACCCGGCGCTGGAACGACGAACGCCAGATGCGCAAGCGTCTGAGCGAGCTCGAAAGCGCCGCCGCTTGAGTGGAGGCGCGCAGATCTCAAGGTTTCGCCGGACTACGGGCCAACATGAGTTCCGGATTAGAACCGGACAGTCGAACTATCCGATCCATTATCGTTGCAAGACGATCGAAAGGGAGAACGTCGAGATGAGCAAGCCGCTTGAAGGCACCAAGATCATCGATTTCACGCACGTCCAGGCTGGCCCCGCCTGCACGCAGCTCCTCGCCTGGTTCGGCGCCGACGTGATCAAGGTCGAGCGTCCCGGTTCCGGCGACGTGACGCGCAACCAGCTTCGCCACGTGGAGGATGCCGACGCGCTCTACTTCACAATGCTCAACTCCAACAAGCGTTCGCTGACGCTGGACACCAAGACCCCCGAGGGCAAGGAAGTCCTCGAGAATCTGATCAAGCAATCCGACGTCATGGTCGAGAATTTCGGACCCGGCGCCCTCGACCGGATGGGCTTCTCCTGGGCTCGCATCCAGGAACTCAACCCGGGCATGATCCTCGCCTCGGTGAAGGGCTTCTCGGACGGCCACCATTACGAGGACCTGAAGGTCTACGAGAACGTGGCTCAGTGCGCCGGCGGTGCGGCGTCCACCACCGGCTTCTGGGACGGCCCGCCCACCGTGAGCGCCGCGGCCCTCGGCGATTCCAACACCGGCATGCATCTCGCCATCGGCATCCTCACGGCGCTTCACCAGAAGAACAAGACCGGCAAGGGCCAGAAGGTCGCCGTGTCGATGCAGGATTCGGTGCTGAACCTCTGCCGCGTGAAGCTGCGCGACCAACAGCGCCTCGACGCCCTCGGCTATCTTGAAGAGTACCCGCAGTACCCGCATGGCGAGTTCACCGACGTGGTGCCGCGCGGCGGCAATGCGGGCGGCGGCGGCCAGCCGGGCTGGGTGCTGAAGTGCAAGGGCTGGGAGACCGACCCCAACGCCTACATCTACTTCACCATCCAGGGCCATGCCTGGGCCCCGATCTGCAAGGCGATCGGCAAGGAAGAGTGGATCGACGATCCGGCCTACAACACCGCCCGAGCCCGGCAGGACAAGATCATGGACATCTTCGGCACGATCGAGGAATGGCTCGCCGACAAGACCAAGTTCGAGGCCGTCGACATCCTGCGCAAGTTCGACATCCCGTGCTCGCCGGTGCTGTCGATGAAGGAACTCTCGGTCGATCCCTCACTGCGCGCCAGCGGCACCATCGTCGAGGTCCAGCACCCGAAGCTCGGCACCTACCTGACCGTCGGCAGCCCAATCAAGTTCTCGGACATGCCGGTGGAGATCAAGTCCTCGCCCCTGCTCGGCGAGCATACCGACGAGGTTCTGCTCGACCTCGGCTACACCCAGCAGCAGATCGAGCGGCTGCATCAGGCGAACGCTGTCTGAGCCGGATACGCGGCGGCCCGTCCCAGGACGGGCCGCAAAATCGAGGAGAACGGCGCACCGCAAGGCGCGCCGTTTTTGTTTGGGAGGGGACCGGCCCGGCCCATCCTCATGGCCGCCCGTAAGGGCGCTCGGCGATCGACTGGCCTCGTCCCTGTGAAGGATCTACGGGCCGGAACGCGAGGCTTCCTGCCACGACGACGTCCTCAAGCGCCGCAGGTCGGCGGCGAGGATCAGGCGATGGATCGGCGCGACCGCCACCATGTAGGCCCGACCGAAGGCATTGTGGACGACGACCGACGACGTGATCGTGAGACGATGACCGGACGTCGCAAGGCAGATCATGACGTCCAGGTGCCGGTCCCGCTCGGTGAGGACCAGCATATCCGGCGCGCTGTGTTCCACGAGGAAGAAATCCAGCGTGTCGCCCTCGCGGACAGGCAGCCGTCGTTCTCCTGAAAAGCCGCCGATGGCGTTCACACCGAAGCGCGCCGCGATCGCATTCCTCACGCGAAAGGCGGACGCCATGAGCGGTCGCGGTTCTGAGGAGATGACGTTCCAGGCGTGGAGCGGTGTCACCGCCGACGAGAGGACGACCGATCGCGTGTCGTAAAAATCGAGCTGATCGCGTGGCCGCAGAATGCGAACCGGCGGGTCGGCAGCCAAGCTCTCTCTCCCAGCTCATCGGTGGGACAGCCTTAGCATGACCGGCGTTGGGAGTCGGCTCGTTCGATGGGCGGAACGAGGGCGACCTCCGTCATTCCGGGTCCGGCAGCCGTGCAGTCTATCCGCCAAAGGAGGCGGTGCGGCCCCGCTGCCCCGCAACGGGAAGCGAATCTGGGAGGCCGTGAGGCGTGGCATCCAGGGCGGCTGCGTCTTCCTCCTCAGCCGCGAGCGCAGCGTAGGGGAGCCAGCCGGCGAAGGGTTCAAGAGTGTCCGGTCCGACCGGACGGTACCAACGCCAGACTTGCCGGGCCGCGCTCGGGGCGTACCAGCGGCCGGGGCGGCCCTCGGCTAGGATCGGGCCGAGTGTCAGATGGTTGAGCCAGATCCGCTCGACGATCTGCGGAGCCGTGTGCATCGGGTGCCAGGTCTGCGGCATCGGACATCTCCTGCGGAGGCGATCACGGGGGGCTGAAACGGGTGCGGGGGCCAGGACTTGGCGTCCGGGCCCCGCACCTTGTCATTGTCGGTGGTTCAGCCCGGGATCAGGCGGCGACCACGCGGGGGGCGGGCTTCGCCTCGTCGGAGACGGCAAGTGCCTGGGCCACCACGCGCTTGCGCCAGGGCTTGAGCACGCCGATGGCCAGCAGCGAGGCCAGGATGTTGGCGCCTGCGGCGACGAGGAAGACGCCGTCCCAGCTGTTGGTGGCCTGCTGGAGGTAGTTGGCGACCGGGACCAGGAGGGCGGCGGTGCCCTTGGCGGTGTAGAGCAGGCCGGCATTGGTGGCGGCGAACTTGGTGCCGAAGGTGTCGGTGCAGGTGGAGGGGAAGAGGGAGTAGATCTCGCCCCAGGCGAAGAACACGAACCCTGAGAGCAGGACGAACCACAGGGGATCGTGGCCCCAGAGGTAGAGCATGTAGATGCCGAAGCCTTCCATGGCGAAGGCGATGAACATGGTGTTCTCGCG
>NZ_LMMS01000014.1:0-41630 GCF_001422345.1 Methylobacterium sp. Leaf93
CGCTACGAGCGACGTGCAGACATCTACGAGGCCTTCACGAGCCTCGCGACCAGCCTCATCACTCTCAACCAGATCAAACGGTTCTGTTAGGCGCTCTTAGCCGATGGCCTAACCCTCAACGGTTGGCACATCCACAAACGCCGTGCGTCCGTAAGGAGCGGACATGCGATTTGTCGTGCCGAGACGTCAGCGTCGGCGCTCAACATGCAGTCCGAGTCTTATTCTGCTGTTGACGCTCTTCCGGGAAAGCATGAGCGAGATTTTAGCAGGTTATGAGTTCGGCGCGACACCGACGGGTCGGTAGCCCCATGCATCGGCGCTGACATCGCATGAGAAGCGGGTATCAGGCAGTGATCCATGGGTATGGCCATACAGATGCCGCGTCCCGCGCCAGAGGCCGGGCTAGGCCTGATGCGCGTAATGTGCGAAATTAGCCGCCATTCCCCACCATCAGCATCGCTAACGATGATCCCCGCACTTTCCTGCGGCGGTGTCACCCACGGCAATTCGAGAACCCGATTGGTGTCGTGATTGCCGCGGATCAGCCGCCTTCGGCCTTTCAGGACCTCAAAGAGATCCGCGCAGCGCACCCGGCTCGCTCCGGCGGCGAAATCGCCGAGATGCCAGACGTCATCGTCGGCGCTGACAACGTCGTTCCAACCCTCGATCAAAGCCGCGTCGTGATCATCGATTGATTCCGGCCACCTCTCCTCTCTGACGCAGGACGTGAGCATCTCTGAAGTGCGTGTCAGCAGTGAAGAAGGTAGCCATCCGAATCCGACGTCGCCGCGTGCCTTGAGTGGTTGGCCACCATTCGAACTCATCCGCCTCGGTAGGGATCAGCGCTTGCGAGCCAAATAGTCGCGTTGATCAAAACGCTGCCAGGCACCTCAAACGCTCGGCCTCGCGCGCGCGGCGAAGTCCGGCAAGATACAGCTTTAGCCGACACAAGCCGATACAAAATGTGAGGCAAATTGAGGGCGACGACCCAGCGCCAAACGGAATTTCATAGCGAAGCCAATCACTTATCGAGGGAAAGTGGCGGAGAGGGGGGGATTCGAACCCCCGATGGGCTTGCACCCATGCCGCATTTCGAGTGCGGTACAATCAACCGCTCTGCCACCTCTCCGCGGGGCGCCTCGATGAGACGGAGGCTCGTTAACACGAGTTCGGTCGAGATCACAAGTCGGGAGCGCACAAAGAATGCGCTCCCGTCGAACGTCGCGGGTTCAGGCGCCGGAGGCCAGGGCCGCGGCGACCTTGCGGGCGAAGGCCACGGGGTCGCGCGGGGTGTCGCCGTCCTGAATGCGGGCGAGATCGACGAGGGTGCCGGCGGCCTCCGCCACATCCTCCCCGGCTTCCGCCTTGGCGCCGAGGGAGGCGATCAGCGGGTGGCGCGGGTTGATCTCGAGGATCGGTAATCCGCCGGCTCCACGCCCGGCCCGGCGCAGAAGGCGCTGCATCTGCAGGTCGGGTCCACTACCGGAGGCCGAGAGCACCACGGCGCTCTCCACCAGCCGGTCGGTGGTTCGCACTTCGGCGACGTCCTTCGCGAGCGCCGTCTTGAGGGCGGCGACGAGGGCATCGACCGGGGCCGGCGCTTCGCCGGCCTCTTCCGCGGCGGCGATCTTCGAGAGGTCCAGGCCGCCCTGGGTCACCGACCGCAGGGGCTTCTCCTCGAACCGGCCGAGCTGCTCCGGCCAGAACGCGTCGACATGGTCGGAGAGCAGCAGCACCTCGACGCCGCGGGCGCGGAACCCCTCAAGTTGCGGCGAGAAGGCCAGGGCGTCGGCATCGTCGGCCACGAGGTAATAGATCGCCTCCTGGCCGTCCTTCATGCGCGAGACGTAATCGGGCAGGGAGGTCCAGCCTTCCACCGCCGAGGAGCGGAAGCGCAGGAGCGGAGCGATCTCGCCCCGGCGCTCGTAATCCTCGTAGATGCCCTCTTTGAGGACGGGGCCGAAATTCTCCCAGAAGGACTGGTAGCCCTCCGCGTCCTTGGCGCGGTTGCCGAGTTCGGAGAGGACACGGCCGGTAACCGCGCGACGGATTTTGGTGAGGACCGGAGTCGCCTGCAGCATCTCGCGGGACACGTTGAGGGGCAGGTCCTCGGTGTCGACCACACCCTGAACGAAGCGCAGCCAGGTCGGCAGCAATTCGGCCTCATCGGTGATGAACATGCGCCGGACGTGGAGCCGGACCTTGCTCGCGCGCTCACCCTCCACCGCCTGGAACGGCTTCATGCCGGGGATGAACAGCAGGGCCGAGAATTCGAGCGCCCCCTCCGCCCGCCAATGCAGTGTCGCCCAGGGCTCGTCGAAGTTCATGCCGACATGACGGTAGAGCTCGGTGTACTGCTCCGGAGTGACCTCGGACTTCGACTTGCGCCACAGGGCCGTGCCCTGGTTCGCAGTCTCGGTCTTGCCCTCGGAGACGATGGCCACCGGGACGGTGATGTGGTCGGCCCATTTGCGCACGACGTGATCGAGGCGGTAGCTCTCCAGATACTCGTCGGCGTCCTCCTTGAGATGGAGAACGATGTCGGTGCCGGGCTCGTCGCGTGTCGACTGTTCCAGGGTGTAGCTGCCCTGGCCCTCCGAGGCCCAGGTCCAGGCTTCGTCGGAGCCGGCGCGGCGCGAGGTGACGGTCACCCGGTCGGCTACCATGAAGGCGGAGTAGAAGCCGACGCCGAACTGGCCGATCAGGCTGGGTTTGTCCTCGGCCTTCGCGTCTCCGAGCGACTGGCTGAAGGCGCGGGTGCCGGAGCGGGCGATGGTGCCGAGATTCTGCGCCAGTTCGGCCTTGGTCATGCCGATACCGGGATCGGAGATCGTCAGCGTGCGCGCGGTCTTCTCGGGGGTGATCGTGACCTTCGCGTCGGCGGGCGGGGCAGAGACCGATTGCGTCAGCGCCTCGAAGCGGCGCCGGTCCATGGCGTCGGCGGCGTTGGCCACCAGTTCGCGCAAGAAGATTTCGCGGTCGGAATAGAGGGCGTGGACCACGAGGTCCAACAGCCGGCCGACCTCGGCACCGAATTCGTGCCGTTCCAGGGTATCGCTCAAGGGTTTGCCTCCGGGGATCGAACGGTGCGCGATATGACCCCTGCGGCGGGGAAATTCAATATCGGCAAGTAGAAGTCGGGTCCGGCATGCAGCCGCCGGGGGCAGGCGCCCGGTTCATGCAACCTTGTCCGGTCTCGGGCGTAGCCGTGTCTGAATCACCACGTTCGAGGACCACGATGATGGAACCGATGAAGCCGATGGAACCCATGAAGCCCATGGAGCCGATGAAACCCATGTCCGGTGGCGAGGCCTGGTGGCCCCAGGAACTGGGCCAGCCCTCCACCAGCGGAGGCCAGAACGGGATGCGCTACGCGTTCTTCCCCGATGCGCGCCGGCTCGTCATCGACACGGATGGCAAGCGCACGACCTACGATACCGGCGATCACCAGATCAGCGGCGTTTCCCAAAGCAACGGCTCCGCGCCGACCTTCTCGTCCCGCCAGGGCGACGTGTCGGTGAAAGACCTTAAGACGGTGGATTGAGCCCAAGGGGCGGCGCTTGCGAGCGCCGCCATTGCGCCCGGCCCGACGCACCGACATACTCCTCCCACATGACGTCGAGGCGCAAAGCCGACGCACGATGCCGAGGGGACGGGACGGTGAAGGAGGGCACGCGGATGCGTGGGCATCTGTGCGGGATCAGGACAGCCTGGACGGTCGCCGCGACGGCGGCCGAGGCAGTGACGGACGTCACCGCCGGCATCGGTTCATCCCGTCTCTCGCATCTGCTGGCCTTCTTCTCTCCCGATTACGTCGTCGATGAATTGAACACCGCCCTCGCGGGCGCTTTCCCCGGCATACCCATCACCGGATGTACCATGTCGGGCGGCATCTGCCCGGCGGGCGGGCTGGATCGCGGCCTCGTGGTGGTCGCTTTCCCCGAAAAGGGGTTTCGCGTCGTCTCCGCGATCCTCGATGCCATCGACCATCTCGACGTGGCGCGCACCGCCTCGTTCGTCCGTGCCCTGCGGCGGATCCTGGAGACGGAATCCCCCGATGCCGCACCGAACCGGCGCTTCGCCCTGTCCTTCATCGATGGCCTCGCCAATGCGGAGGAGACGGTGGTCTCGGCCATCGCATGGGCGCTCGATGGCATCCCCCTGGTCGGCGGATCCGCCGGCGACGACCTGAATTTCCGCGAGACGGTGCTGCTCCACCAAGGCTCGATCCATCGCCGGGCGGCGGTGGTGGTCCTGGTGGAGACGGATTATCCGTTCCAGATCTTCAAGAGCGATCATTTCGAGCCGACGACCACGAAGTTCGTGGTCACGGCCTCCGACGACGAGCAGCGCATCGTCCACGAGTTGAATGCCGAGCCTGCCGCCCGCGAATACGCCATGGCGGTGGGGCTCGACCCGGAAGCGCTGACGCCGATGAGCTTCGCCGCCTATCCCCTCGCGGTGAAGGTCGGGGGCGAGTACTTCTGCCGCTCGATCCGGCGCATGAACGCCGATGGCTCCCTGAGCTTCTTCTGCGCCATCGACGAGGGCGTCGTCCTCACACTGGCCCAGCCGCGCGACATCGTGGAGACCACCCGGAGCGAACTGACCCGTCTCGAAGCGGCACTCGGGGGGATCGATCTCATCATCGGCTTCGATTGCATCCTGCGCCGTCTCGATGCTGAGAGCCGGCAGGTCCGCCAGGGCATCTGCGACCTCTATCGCCGCTATGACGTGGTGGGGTTCGAGACCTATGGCGAGCAGTACCGGGCGATGCACCTCAACCAGACCTTTACCGGCATCGCCATCGGCCGGCTGGCCGCTTCATGACAGCCGGCTCTCCCAGCGTCGGCGACGAAGAGGCCAGCCGCCGTATCGCCAAGCTGGAGCGTATCAACGCGGCGCTCATGGCGCATGTGGAGCGCACCATGGACCAGCAGGGGGGCGCCTATTCGCTGTTCCAGACTGCGATCATGCTCGAGGGTCGCGTCCGCTCCCGCACCGAGGAACTCACTGGCCTGATGCACAGCCTGGAGCGCTCCAACGCCGCGTTGGTCGCGGCCAAGGAGGAGGCCGAGACCGCCAACCGCTCGAAGACCCGTTTCCTCGCCGCCGCCGGGCACGACCTGCTGCAGCCGCTGAACGCAGCGCGCCTCTCGGCCTCCGCCCTGTCGGACATGCCACTCGGCTCGGAAGCCCTGGCGATGTCGGCGCAGGTCGAACGGGGGCTGCAGACCATCGAGGACCTGATCAAGACTCTTCTCGACATCTCCAAGCTCGATGCCGGCATCGTCCGCCCGGTCATCCGGCCGGTGGCTCTCGGCGATCTGCTCGACGGGATCGCGGCGAGCTTCATGCCGATGGCCGAGCGCAAGGGCCTGCGCCTCGCGGTCCGCTGCCCGGAGATCCGGGTGGACAGCGACCCGGTCCTCCTTCGGCGCATCCTGCAGAACCTCGTTTCCAACGCGATCCGATATACTGGCCGGGGCGGCGTACTGATCGCCGCGCGCCGGCGTGGTCGGCTGTGCCGCATTGAGGTGATCGATACCGGCTGCGGCATCGCGGAGAGCGAGCGCCATCTCGTCTTCGAGGAATTCTACCGGGGCGGCGGAGCGGGTGACGAGGGCGAGCCGGGACTTGGCCTCGGACTCTCCATCGTCCAGCGCATGGCCACGGCCCTCGACCATGCCCTCGTCCTCGATTCGCGGCTCCGCCACGGCACCCGGGTCAGCCTGTCCGTCCCCATCGGCGCCTCCCCGACCGAGACCATGGCCGGCCCCGCGCCCATCGCCACGCGGTTGACCGGGGCACGCGTCCTCATTGTCGAGAACGACCCGGCCACCGCCGATGCGCTGAGGCGTCTGCTGCAGAACTGGGACGCGGAGGTCAGTGTCCATCGCGACCTTGCGGGTGTGGCGGAGCGCGTCGCCGCCGGGCAGACCCCGCCGGACGTACTGATCCTGGATTTTCACCTCGATCACGGCGCCTGCGGCCTCGATGTCGCGAGCTACCTGCGCGGCGTAACCCGTTCGGCCCTGCCGGTCATCGTGACCACCGCGGACCATTCGCCCGGGATCGAGGCGGACGTGGCGATGATCGGCGCCGAATTGATGCACAAACCGATCAAGCCGGCGCAGCTGCGCGCCCTCCTCACGCACATGCTCGCCTGATCATACGACCGGGCGGGGACGCGACATCAGGCCGGGTCGGCGTCGATACGCATTCGGAGGATGGCGTAGGGCGGCTGCCGCATGTCGCGGCCGTTGTTGTAGTCCGGGCTCCGATTGACCTGCGCGGCGGTGATGTAGAGCCAGCGGTCGGGGGTGATCCAGAACGTGTCGGCCCAGATCAGCCGGGGATCGGTGGCGAGGATGGTGACGGTGCCGTCCGTTTCGCGCCGGCCGACCGCATTGTGCTCCTGCAGGGCGAGATACACGCGGTCCTTCGAATCCGCGATGAGGCCGCCGGTCATGCCCTTCTCGCCGAGATCCTCGACGGCGGCGGCGACCTCTGCATCGGACACCGCCGGGTCGAGGAGAAGTGCGGTCTCCACCGCGTAGAGGCGCCGGCCCATGAGCGGCGCATAGTAGAGACGGCGACCGTCGGGGCTGAGGGCGATGCCGTTGGCGCCACCCTGCACCGGGCGGGGCGGCCCCTCGGCCTTGCGCTGGAGGATCTGGCGGTTCTCGACGATCTTGACGATGCCCTTCTGGGATTCGGTGCTGGCATGCTCGGCGAGGCGCCGGACGACGCGGCCGCTGGCGAGATCCACCGCCAGGATCGCGCCGTGCCCGTCCTGGCCCTGGTCGGTGATGAAGGCCACCGCCCGGCCGTCGCGGATATCGACCCGCAGGTCGTTGAGCGAGGAGGTCGCGGTGACGCCGGCCTCCAGCGGGACCATTCTAACGATCCGGTTGGTCGCCAGATCGAACTGAACGAGCTTGGCCCCTCCCGGCATGGGCGGCCCAGCGCCGTCCGGCAGCCCGGCATCGAGAACCCAGAGCTTGTCGTCCCGGTCCATCACCCCGTTGGGGACATGCAGCAGGCGGGTCTGGGCGTGTTTGGCATCGGGCTGGTTGGTGGTCTCGTCGGGATAGGGCGTCACGCTCCCATCCGGCATGACTTCGCCGAGGGTGAAGGGCACCTTCGCGTTGAAGCGCGGCATCATCACGAAGATGCGGCCGCTCCGCGACAGAGTGAGGCCAGTGGGGTTCGAGGGCGCATCCGCCGCCATGGCGAGTTCAAGTCCCGGCACCCCTGGATCGCTGGCGACCGTCTTGCCGGATGCCGTAGGGGGGGAGCCTCCCTTAGCTGCAGAGGCCTGGCTGCTCAGGCAGGCAAATCCGGCGAGGCCGGCCGCCAGCATGTCACGTCGTGCGAAAGTCATTGATGCTGCAATCCTGAAAGAAATGACGTTGGTCAGCTGGCTTTCGCCGCGCCCCGGACCTTGAGATCGATGGCGGCCACCACGGAGCCGGCCGAGATGAAGAGGCGATGCCCGTCCGCCCCACCGAACTCGACGTTGGAGGCCGGCGTCGCCGTGGCGATCCGGCCGAGCAGCGTCCCGTCGGGTAGGTAGATGCGCACGCCGTCGGCACAGGCCGCATAGATCCGTCCGGCTTCGTCGATGGCGAGACCGTCCGGGGCGCCGGCATTGAGCGCGGCGACCACCCGTGGCTCGCCAAGGCGCCGGTCCTTCACCGGGAAGGCGAGGATGGCGCGCGCGCCCTCCGCATTGTCGAGGGCGGCGCTGGTCTCGGTGACGTAGAGCGTGTGGCCGTCCGGCGCGAAGGCGATGCCGTTGGGCTGGCCGACGGCGTCTGTCATACCTTGGACCTCACCGGCCGGATCGATCCGGTAGACCCGCCTCGCGGATTGGGCCGGCACCGCCTGAATGCCTTCATCCGGCACGGTGATGCCGAAGACGGGGTCGGTGAACCAGATCGCTCCGTCCGGCGCGAGCGCCGCGTCGTTGGGCGAGTTCAGGGGCTTGCCGCCGTAAAAATCCGCCAGCACGGTCATCGTCCCGTCGGGTTCGCGGCGGACGACGCGACGGGTCCGGTGCTCGCAGGTGACGAGGCGCCCCTTCGAATCGAGAATGTTGCCGTTGGCGTTGTTCGAGGGATCGCGAAACGGCTTCACTCCGCCATCCTCGCCGATGACCAGCATGCGGTTCGACCGCACGTCGCTGACGATGAGCCCCCCGAGATGCGGTGCCCAGCACAGGCCTTCGCACCACCGACCCTCGCGGTAGAGGGTCACCGGCCGGGCGGACGGATCGACCAGTTCGGCGAACCGGGGATCGTCTGACCGGAGGATCGGAGCCGCCGAAGCGTGCCCGCTCCAGAGACCGGATGCGGCGAGGCCGCAGAGGATGTCGCGTCGGCGCATGGGAAAGCTCGCAGGGGAGGGCGGGAATGCCCGGCCGGTCTCGCCGACCGATCGGGCCTTCGGTCTCAGCGGGCGGATGGGCTCGCCGTCGAGCCGGTGGCGTCGCCCGCCGAGGGCTTGATGCTCCACAGGTCGGTGGGCAGGGCCGCCGGTGCGTCGGGCTTGTAGAAGGCCGAATCCTGGATGCGAGAGGTCGTCACGTAGAGGGTGCCGTCCGGTCCCTCGGCGAAAGTGTCGGGCCAGCGCAGGCGTTTGTCCTGGATCAGGGTGGTGAGGGCGGAGCCCTTGGCGGACAGGTCGCGGACCTTGATCGAGTCATCCTGGGGCGAGGTGACGTACATCCGCCCATCCTTGCGCGAGATGATGAGGCCGTCCGCAGGGCCGTTCTCGCCCACCGTCTCCACCTTGCCCGACAGGCTCCTGTCGCTAAGTGCCTCCGGCACGAGCGCCGACGTCATCCAGCCAGTGAGCGCGGAGGTCGGCAGGCTATAGAGGGTCCGCCCCTTGATCGCCTGCCAGTAGAGGGTGCCCCCATCGGGCGAGAGGGCGATGCCGTCGGCGGCGAATTCCACGCCGCGCCCATCGGGGCGCCGCAGGGGCTTACCCTCGTAGGTCACGGTCACCGTCTTGTCTGGCTGGGTCGTCGGATCGCCGTCGAGGAGGCGGCGGGCCTTGCCGCTGGCGAGATCGACCACGACGAGGGCGCCACTTGCGCCCGAATCGGTGAGGTAGGCGGTCTGTCCATCCGGCGAGAAGCGGACGTCGTTGAGGTAGGAACCCTGCGGTGCCACGGCCTCGTCGAAGGCGATGGTGCGGGCGGGCCTGTTGGTCTTGAGGTCGATCTCCACGAGCTTCGGCCCATTCTTCACCACCGCCGCCATGGCGGGCGCGGCCGGATCGAGCACCCAGAGATTGCCGTCCGGGCTCGCCACCACGCTCTGGACGCAGATCCAATGGTCACCCGCCGAAACCTCGTCCTTGCGCGCGTTGCGCCAGGAATTCCACTCGGCATCGGGGAAAGGGGTGATCCGGCCGTCCTTCACCTCGGCGACGGAGACGGCGCTGTCCTCGGTCCAGCGCGGAAAGTTCACGAAGACGCGGCCATCCTTGGAGACGGTGACGCCGGTGACCTGATGCTCGAAGCTGGCGACCTTGGTGAGTGTGCCGGCGGCAGGACTGATCAGGGCTTCAGCCGCGGCGGCCCCGGATACGATCGTGCCGGAAAGGAGCGCTACGGCCAGGGCGGCGCGGGTCGTCGTCGATGACATCATAGGGCACTCGTCGCGAGGAAGGGAGGAATCGCTCCCTTCGGCAACGCAGTGACCGGCGGCCAAGCTTCATCGAAATTTCGCGGACGTGCGGCCCGTTCAGGCGGCGAGCGCGCGTTTCACCGTCGAGCGCAGGTCGGCCAGGGAGAAGGGCTTCGTCAACACATCGGTGACGATGGCGTCGAGGCCACGGGCCCGCTCGCGCTGGTCTGCGAACCCCGTCATCAGAAGGATGGTCAGGTCGGGAAAATCGCGCTTGGCTGCGAGAGCGAGGGCGATCCCGTCCATCAGCGGCATGCGGATATCGGTGAGCATCAGATCGAACCCGCCATCCGCTTCGATCAGCCGATCGAGCCCGTCGCTTCCATCCGACGCCGTCACGACGGAATGCCCGTCGATTTCCAGGCCCCGTTTCAGGAAGCCGCGCACGGGCTCTTCATCGTCAACGAGGAGGATTCGTGCCATCAACTCTTTGTCTCTGCTGGATCGCCCAGACTGCGCTTTTACTCAGCTTCGATGTCAAGGGCCGCTTTGCATCAAATGATATGCAAATGTTCTACTTGACCCGACCGCGCGCAATTGTCGCCCTAAAGCCACGGGTGTGCCTGATCGTCAGCTTCGCGTGCCTGCAGGACGGGCTCAGGTGCCGCCGAACAGGTCTGGCTCGCTGCTCACGTGGTCGACTAGGCCGACGAAGGGGAGTTGACGATATTCGTGGGCGACATCCATGCCGTAGCCGACCACGAAGACATCCGGGCAGGTGAATCCGACGAAATCGGCATCGATGGTCACCGCCCGCTTGCCCGGCTTCTCGAGCAGGACGGCGGTCAGGACCCGCTTGGCGCCACGCGCCATGAGCAGGTCCTTGGCGAAGACGACGGTACGTCCGGATTCCAAGATGTCGTCCACCAGGAGGACGTCGCGGCCGCGAACCTCACTCTCGACGTCGCGCAGGATCTCTACCTGCCCTGAGGAAACCGTGCCGCTGCGATAGCTCGACAGGTGGACGAACTCGACCTGCGGAGACAGGCCGGACCGGTGCAGCGCCCTCAGCAGGTCGGCTGCGAACATGAAGCTTCCCTTGAGAACCGCCACGACGAGGAGGTTCTCGGGCTTGGCGGCGACGATGGCCGCGGCCAACTCCTCGTTGCGGTTCGCGATGGCGGTTTCGTCGAAGAGGACGCGCACGCGTCGGGTCGGGCTGGTCATACGATCTCTTTACCACGAGCGGGCGCGGGTGGCACCGTTTTTTGCCCTGCGCGAGAGGCAATGTCTGGTGTCAATGACCGAGATCCGTGTCCGGCACACCGCGCTCCGGTGCGAAGCCGACCTTGATTGTGCGCCCCTGCATCGGAGGCGCCGACAAGCTCGCCCTGAACCGGGCCGTCTCGCGATCCTCGAGGCTGGAGCGCGGCGGCGCCACGGTCCAGCGGTAGATGGTCTGGTCCTGCGCATCGCGCACCTCGACCTCGATCGGCGGCACCGGGACGGGGGTGCCCGCCACGCCGACCACGTCGCCCTCGACAACGAGTTGAGACGCGGCGCCCTCGCCCTGGGTCTGATAGGCTGAAAGATCGCGGATCTCGATGCCGCGCAGGTTCACCGGCATGCCGATCCGAGCATAGAGCGCGGCGCTCTGGGGCATGGCCCGCACCACGGTACTGCGCGCAAGTAGCGCCAGCGGTACGCCTGCCAGCAGGGCGAGCCCGAAGGCGGCGACCGGCGACGGAGCGCCCCATCGTTTTGGAGGGGGCGTGCGTCCGCGGGGCTTACGGACCGGCTTCTCCTCCGGCATCGGATCCACCGCTGCGGCTTGGGCCTCCTCGGCCAGCGCCGCTTCCCATGCATCGAGATCGGCCTGCGCTTCGCCGCGCCCCTCCACCGAGCCCATCGCCGCCTGAATCTCGGCCATCTCCTCCGCGAGGGCGGCGGCGACCTCGTCGGGTGAGATGAACCAGGTCTCGCGACAGGCGGCGCAGCGCACCGAGCGGCCTTCGACGCCGACCCTGTCGGTGGCGATGTCGTATTCGCTTGCGCAGGACGGGCAGACGATCAGCATGGCGAATCGACGCCTCGAATTCTCGATCGGCGGTTGCCGGTTCGGTGAAAAAGACTCACACCATCATCGCCAAGAGCGGTTAATCCTCCGTGAAGCGGCAGAATGGGAGCACAGGCTTGTCAGCAGAATCAGGCATCAACGGATCCGGGCATCTCGCGTGACCGCTGACAGCCTCCTGTCGGGCGTCGAGGAGCCCGTGGTCCAGTTCGAAAACGTCGGCATGCGCTACGGCCTCGGGCCGGAAGTGCTGAGCGACGTGAGCTTCCAGATCGCCCCGCGCTCGTTCCAGTTTCTCACCGGCCCCTCCGGCGCGGGAAAGACCACTCTGCTGCGCCTGATCCTTCTCTCGGTCCGGCCCACGCGCGGGCTGGTCTCGGTGTTCGGAGAGGAAGTCAGCGACATCTCCAACGAGGCGCTCACCGGTTTGCGCCGGCGGATGGGCATCGTATTCCAGGATTTCCGGCTGCTCGACCACCTCACTACTTACGAGAACGTCGCACTGCCGTTGCGCGTCCAAGGCAGGTCGGAGACGAGCTACCGTGCCGAGGTGGTCGAACTCCTGCGCTGGGTCGGTCTCGGCGAGCGCATGCACGTCCTGCCGCCGCTTCTGTCGGGCGGCGAAAAGCAGCGCGCGGCGATCGCCCGGGCGCTCATCGCGCGGCCGGACCTTCTCCTCGCCGATGAACCGACCGGCAACGTCGATCCCGGTCTCGGCCGGCGGCTGCTGCGGTTATTCATCGAACTCAATCGGCTCGGAACCTCCGTCCTGATCGCCACCCACGACTTCGCCCTGATGGACCTCGTCGACGCCCCCCGGCTCGTCCTGGGTCAGGGCCGGCTGCAGATCGAAAAGTGATGGGTCGTCAGGCAAGCCCACCGCCGCATCCCTCGATGCCCGTCGCTACCGACCAAGAAGCGCTTCCGGCGACCCTGCGACGCAACGCTCCCCTCGTCCCCACCGACTCGGCCGCGAGCCGGGCGCTCGCGGCCGTTATCGCGATCCTGACTTTCCTGGCGGCTCTTTGCGCCGGGGCGGCCGAGATCGTCGCCTCAAGCGCCGATCAGTGGCAGGGCAGCGTTGCGCAGGAGGTGACGATCCAGGTGAGGCCGAGCGCCGGTCGCGATATCGATGCCGACGTGGCCAAGGCCGATGCGCTGGCAAAGGCGACGCCTGGAATCGCCACGACGCGGATCTTTTCGAAGGCGGAAGCCGAACGCCTTCTCGAGCCCTGGCTCGGCAGCGGCCTCGATCTCTCCGATCTGCCGGTTCCGCGGCTCGTGACTCTGAAACTCGCGGATTCCCCCGCCCCGGATCTGAAAGGACTCCGGAGCGCGCTCGGAGAAGCCATGCCGGGGGTGGCGAGCCTCGACGACCATGCCCTATGGCTTCAGCGGCTCTCGACCATGGCCAACACCTTCGTCGGTGTCGGCGTCGGCATCGTCGCCCTCGTCCTCATCGCCACCGGGCTCGCGGTCGTGTTCGCCACGCGCGGCGCCATGGCCGGCAACCGGGAAGTCGTGGAGGTGCTGCACTTCGTCGGCGCGAACGACGATTTCATTGCCCGCGCCTTCCAGCGCCGCTTCTTCGGCCTCGGTCTACGCGGAGGCGTCATCGGCTCGTGCCTGGCACTTGCGGTCTTCGCGCTAGCGGGACTGCTCGCCCGGCTCTGGCGATCGGGGCCGGCTGGAGACGAGATCGAGGCGCTGTTCGGCGCCTTCCATATCGGTTGGCGTGGCTACGCCGCCGTCCTGCTCATCGGCGTGATCGCCTCCGTGGTGACCGGTATCGTTTCGCGGCTCACGGTCAGACGATTCCTGCGCTGAAGCTGGGTTTTCGACTGCGGGACAGGGCTCTTCGCCCCCTTGCTGCATGACATCGCACAGGGTTCCGAGTTCCCGGAACCGCGTTAACTATTCGTAAACCCTTAGGGGCGGAAGTATCGCCTCGCGGATGCCGCATTCGGCACTACCTTCGGAGAATGGCCACGCGGATGTCAGGACTCGGCACCACTCGCCCGCTGGAGGCGTTCGGTTGGGTCTGGCCACGCGGTCGGGCGGAATCGTCGGCGCCTCCCGCACGGATCGCAAGGGTGATGTCTCCAACACTGCAGCGTATCGGCTATGTCACTCTCGGCCTCGGTGCCATCGCCACCCTGGCGCTGGTTGCCGGGTTCCTGATCTTCGCCGAATCCATCGCCCGTGACGAGCGCACGCTCGACGGCCGGGCGGACGGGATCGTGGTCCTAACGGGCGGCGCACAACGGATCGGCGACGCAATCGATCTTCTCGCCGGCGGTTATGGCCGGCGCCTGCTGATCACCGGCGTCAACGAGCGGACGAGCCGCGACGAGATCGCCCGCCTGAATCCGACCCAGCGCCACTGGATCGAGTGCTGCGTCGATCTCGATTACCGGGCTCGCAACACGATCGGCAACGCCATCGAAACCCGTCGCTGGATGCGCCAGCACCGGTTCAATACCGTCGCGGTGGTCACCTCGAACTACCACATGCCCCGGACCTTGGTGGAGCTCGATCATGCGTTGATGGGCAAGGACCGGGTTCTGCCCCACCCCGTGATCGCGGAAGGCTTCGACGCCGATCGCTGGTGGCGGCACCCCGGAACGGCGAGGCTCATCGGCTCGGAATACCTGAAGTTCCTCGTTTCATGGCTGCGGACGCGGTTCGAATCCGATCCGGAGCAATCACGAGCGGCGATCATGATGGGGCGCGGAAAACCCATCAAGCTCGTCTCCGAATCGATCATGCGCGCGCAATACTGACACCGCCCTCTCAGCGGGAGGCGTGTCGCCCGATAGCCACCGTCACAATCCTCGCTCCGGCCTGCATCGGCGGATTGATGGATGTTGAAACTGGATTCCGTCTTCCCCGAGACAGTATCCTCGGACCTTGGCTTCGGGCCTTGCGTCTCGCCTCGGTGGGCGTTTCGATCACGTACAAGGTGGGCGTTCCGACGGGCGCGGGGCGGATGCCGGTGGCGGTGGGAACATCGTATGTTCCATATCCCCAAGCGCTCGGGACGAGTTCGGTTGGGCGGGGTATTGGCAGCAACAACCCAGTACGAGAGGCTGCAACGACATAAGGCCCGGCGTAGCTCTCATCGAACCGCGGTCGAAACGTATCGGGATGGCCGTAGCCCGAAGCTGTGACGTCCTGTGCATCAGCAACTGGCGCCACCACGAGGGCAAGCGCCAGGGTGCATCCCGGCGTCATCCATCTCAGCGTGGCCGACATACGAACCTCGTTGTATCGAGACGGACCTCGATAGACCGGCACGACGAGAATGATCGTGCCAAGATGAAGTCTGATAGTAGGGGCGAGGGGTGAGGTGCGGCAGTCCCTAAGTAGCTGCAAGGCATCGAAGTCGACGCCCACATGCCGTCATCCGAAAGCGGAGGCATTGCCTCAGCGGCAAGTGGTGACACGGCGGACGATCCAGCCCTCGCCATCGACGAACAAGCGCTTGCGCGATTTGGTGCAAGCGAGAGTATCGTCCTCGGCCTCGACCGTCAGGGCTACCTTGCCAAGCTCCGCATCCCGGTGAGGAGTGCCGGTCGAGGATCCCTCAGTGCCAGGCATTGCCTCAGCGGAAAAAGAGGACACGCCGACGACGAGCGCAATGCCCATCGCACTGAAAAGCCTGAACCGTTTCGTCATCGCAACCCTGCCCGCGCTCCGTTTTACGAAGCACCATCCAGACCCAAGCCATTGCACTTACCGCAGCGCTTGGTTTGTAAATCGCGGGAGGGCGAAACGGTTGCAGCGCAATGAAGCGCCACACGCGAATAGTTGGGTTTGCCACACTGCTTGTGTGACATCACACCGTCACGATCGTGATTGGGCGTCGAGAAGCCTCTCTGCCGCCGCCGACGGCGCGCCCGAAATCCCGTGGGGTGGCTTCAATGCGCAGCGGTGACACTGAGCAACGGCAGGGTCACGGCAAGTTCCGGGACGCCGAGGATCCGGGGCGTCAGGGAGGGGAGGGCCAGGGCTGCGATGCCGAGGACGAGGGTCAAGCCGAGAAGCGAGGTTTCGATGCCACGGTAGATCACGTCCATTCCCATCTCCACCCTGTAGGGTCGAGTGGATCATGAGCGGGAGTGGGTTAACCAATCCCTCACGTGTTACTTCGCGGAAAGGCGCCGCAAGTGAAGGCCGAGCCCCCGGATCATCGCGATCCATCGTTCAACTGAGGTTGGCACGCCAAGCCGTCACGCTCTTCCGAGCATTGTCATATGGGCAAGGTCGGCTTCCGGCGGCTTGAGCAGGGCTGCCGCCAGATTGGCCTCGAGCACGATGAGATCGCTATCAGGATCGGGCTCCCACCCGCAATTGCAGCCGCCTGGACCTTCATGGGCCTCGGCGATCTGTCGATACAGCGCTCCGATGGTACGCGCCGCCACCGCCAGTGCCTGGAGCGCCGGAAGAGGTTGGCGGTGCAGACTGGTCCAGAACGCGCGCCGCAGTGCCTCGTCCAGTTCGCCTCCCTCCTTGGGAGGCTCGGTACAGGGCCGGGAAGAACGGACAACGCTCACGCGATCTCTCCTTTTGCGATCGGGACCGGCTTGTGCATCAAGCCCGGCTCCTTTGCGGCAGTCAGGAAATCGACGAAATCGGCGATGCGGTGCAGACGCATGTCGATGGCGCAACCATCCCACCATGCCAGCCGTGCATAACCGCGGATTAGTTCCAGCATCCGTTCCATTTCGGCCGATCTCCACATCCCGCAATGCCCCGATAGCGGGTATAAAGAAGCAAGCCGCGCGATCAATCAAGCGTATTTATGAATGTTGGAAAGAGTATAAATCTTACATAACTCATCAGACAATCAGATTTGATTTATATCTATTCCAGTTTATCAGTCCGCTGCACCTGCTTCCTTGACGTCTCCGAGCAGCTGAAGGCATCGTAAGCCGACGTCTTGAGCGAAGCCGCCCATACGCCCGTCCCCAACAGGAATCGGTAGTTCCGGCAGATCGGCCTTTCCCTTATGCCGTTCTCCGATAACGGCCTCGACTCTGACTGTCTCCGAGACGATAAGCTCTGTCGCATTGCGCTGACGATCAAGTTTGGAGAGATCGAGTGTCGGACCAGGAAGAGCTCGAAGGTCAGGAGAATCAGGCCGAGAAAGCGGCAGCGAAAGCGTTCCACGCCCATCTTCGGAAAGGCAACATGGACGCGTTCATCAAGCTGGAGAATGAACTCCTCGCCGAGTCTGAGCAGAAATGGGGGGCCTTCGTCACGGCGTTCCGCACCCTGCGCACGTTCGACGAGTTGGCGGCCGAAGCCAGCCTCGACGAGAAGTACCGTCCCAAGGTCTGGTGGATGCGCAGCCCCTATCCCGGGAATTTTGGCGACATCCTCACCCCGTACATCCTCTGGCACGCCTTTGGTGTGATGCCGCGCTGGGTGGCCTCCAGCAAGGCGGAAGGTCTCTGCATCGGGAGCATCGCCAAATTCGCCCGCCACGGCACCCGCGTGTGGGGAACCGGCATGCCACGTGGCAGCGACCCACTCTGCCCGAGCGCCATCTACAGCGCCGTTCGCGGTCCGCTCTCGCGTTCGGCGATCCTCGCCAACGGTGGAGAATGCCCCGAGATCTACGGTGACGCCGCTGTCCTGCTGCCGGAAGTATATGCGCCGACTGTGCCCAAGACCCACAAGATCGGCATCATTCCACACGTGCTGCAGGAAGGGATGTTCCGGGCCGCCATCGAGAAGCTTGGTGTAGATCACATCAAGGTTATCTCTCTACTATCGGTGACCTTCAACGAAATCGAAGCTGTGATCAGAGACATCCTGAGCTGCGAGGAGATCGTTTCCACCTCTCTGCACGGCCTCATTGTGTCACATGCCTACGGCATTCCCTGCCAATCCCTTCGCGTGACGAGCGACTTGGATGGCGCGGCAGACTCATTCAAAATGCGGGATTACAAACTGTCTGTCGGTCTCGATGATCCCGCCCTCGGCGTCCCGCCGCATTTCACCGACCTGAAGTGGCTCGAAGTGCGCAAGTGTGTCCTGCCGCCGTCGCCGATCGATACGAAGGCCCTCCGGGCAGCGTTTCCCTTCCCCGTCCGATTGAACACGTGAACGGCGAGGCCGGTTTCCGGTCCTAGCACCACCCGCCTCAGGGCCGTGGAGCTCTCTTCCCGCACGCCCTCTCAAGGGCGTTTCGATGCGCAATCCCGACGTGCGGGTCGCGCCATCTAGCGCCCGTCAACATGAGCCCGAGGCGCTGTCGCCCGACAGGAAAACAGTCAAGCCGAAGCCGGCTTTTCGCAGAATGCGGTCTTCTAAGCTGTGTGCGTGGCCGCACATCGATGTCGAAACGGGCTGACTACCTCATGGTCAACCCCACTTCGATCCTGGCAACCTGCTCGTGGCCGCTCTCGCGAGGAACGGATCGCATCGGTGCGCCGAAAGGCACCGGATCTCAGATGGATCGGGCAATCGGTAGTCGAACGATGACCATGACGCACACGACCTCGGCTGAGGACGGCCTCTTCCTACGCTTCTGGGGCGTCCGAGGTTCCACGCCTGTCAGCGGGCCGGATTATGCCGAGTTCGGGGGCAATACGCCTTGCATGGAGGTCCGCTGCGGCACGCGCCTCTTCGTGGTCGATGCCGGGTCCGGCCTTAACGCCTGCGGTCTCCATCATCGCGAGGCGCTACCCAAGGAAATCGATCTCCTGTTCAGCCATCTCCATCTCGACCACACCGCTGGGCTGCCGTTCTTCAAGCCGGTGATCTTCAACCCAGAGCGAACGATCAACACCTATTGCGGGAACCTCGACGGGGACAGCGCCAAGGCGACTCTGGACCGGCTGTTCTCGCCGCCGCTGTTTCCGGTGACGCTCGATGTCATCCCGTGCACATTCTCCCATCACGGCTTCAAGGCGGGCGAGTCGCTGAGTTTCGCCGACGGCGCGCGGGTCGACACCATCCTGCTCAATCATCCACAAGGGTCTGTGGGCTATCGCTTCGACCATGCGGGCAAGCGCCTTTGCATCATCAGCGACATCGAGCATTCCGACCCCTGGCCCGACGAAGCCCTTCGTCGTTTCGTGGAGGGGGCCGATCTGCTCGTCTACGACGGCATGTTCACGGAGACCGAGTATCCCCGCTGCTGCGGCTGGGGGCACTCCACCTGGGAAAAGGGCGTCGAGCTGGCGCGGGCGGCTGGGGCGAAGGCTTTGGCTATCATTCATCTTCATCCGTCGCATGGCGATGCGCAGTTGCGCAGCGTGGAGGCCGAGATGCAGGCCGTGATGCCGACCGCGTTCATCGCGCGCGAACGTCAGATGGTCGCCGTCGGCGAGGTGACGGAGCCGGCCCGCGACGGCCGGCACCTGTCCCTGATCAAGACGGCCTGACGGCCTCGTCGCGGCCGAGGCGGCTGTTGCGCCGGCTCCAGGCGAAGTAGATCACAAGTCCTACCGCGAGCCAGGCAAGCAATCGCAGCCAGGTCTGTCCGTCGAGGGACACCATCATGGCGAGGCAGCTGACGATGCCGAGGATCGGCACCAGCGGCACCAGCGGCGTCCGGTAGTCCCGGCGCGCATCGGGCTGAGTCCGGCGCAGGATGATGACCCCCGCACAGACCAGAATGAAGGCGAGCAGGGTGCCGATGCTGGTCATGTGGCCGAGCTGGCTGATCGGCAGGAACCCGCCGAGCGCGCTGGTGAACACCATGAAGAACAGGTTCGAGCGGTAGGGCGTCTTCCAGGTCGGGTGGATCTTCGAGAAGAAGCCCGGCAGCAGCCGGTCCTGGCTCATGGAATAGAACACCCGGCTCTGGCCCAGCAGCAGGACCAGGATCACGGTGGAGAAGCCGGCGATGACGCCGAGGGTCACGAGGCTCTTCAGCCAGGGGAACGGGGTCTGGGCGATGGCCGTATTCACCGGCGCGGCATCGCCCTTCATGGCGTCGTAATGGACGAGGCCGGTGAGCACGCCGGCGAAGGCGATGTAGATCACCGTGCAGATGGCCAGCGAGCCGAGGATGCCGATCATCATGTTGCGCTGGGGATTCTTGGCCTCCTGCGCCGCCGTCGAGACCGCGTCGAACCCGATATAGGCGAAGAACACGACGCCGGCGCCGCGCATGATGCCGCTCCAGCCGTACTCGCCGAACGTGCCGGTGTTCTCCGGGATGAACGGCACGTAGTTCTGCGCCTTGATGTAGAACAGGCCGACGCCCACCACGACCGCCACCACCGCGAGCTTGATCGCCACGACGACGGCGTTGACGCGGGCGGATTCGCGGATGCCGATCATCAACAGGGCCGAGACGGCGACGATGATGAGGATGGCCGGCAGATTGACGATGCCATGCGCCGTCACCCCATCGACCGTGTAGGTCTCGAAGGGGGAATTGACGAGGCTGGGCGGCAGGTTGATGCCGAGCGTGTCCCGCAGGAACCGGGTGACGTAGCTCGACCAGCTCACCGAAACGGTCGCCGCGCCGACAGCGTATTCGAGGACGAGATCCCAGCCGATGATCCAGGCCACGAACTCGCCCATGGTGGCGTAGGCGTAGGTATAGGCCGAACCCGCCACGGGGATCATGCCGGCGAGCTCGCTGTAGCACATGCCGGCGAAGGCGCAGGCGATCGACGCGATGGCGAAGGAGATCACCACGGCGGGGCCGGCATGCTCGGCCGCCGCAATGCCGGTGAGGGAGAACAGGCCGGCTCCGATCACCGCGCCGATGCCGAGGGCGACGAGGCTCCAGGGGCCGAGGGTACGTTCGAGCTTGTGCTCACCCCCTTCGGCGTCGGCATTCAGTCGCTCGAGGGATTTCGTCCGGGTGAGATCGCCTGCGAGGCCTGATGCCATGGATCGATGCCCTTCATGGTCGGAGCGCGGAGGTCCGGCGTCCAGCGCATGGCGACCATGCAGCTTTCCCGCCAAGGGCTAAACCTTGGCCATTCAACGAGGTTCCGGCAAAATGACGTGCCGTCTGGCGGGTTGCGGAGGCCGCCCGAGGCGGCAAGCCCCGGCCCGCAGCGTAGCGTCTACCGGGTGGCTGCCGCGAGACAGCCATCCGCCAGGTCCTTGAGGATCGCTCCGGCGCGGGCGGAGATGTCCGGCCCGGCCGTCTCGGGCGTACCGGCGGAGAAGGGCGGTTCCGGCGCATATTCGGCAACGAGCTGGCTCGTCCTGGCATAGTCGTCGCCACGCAGGCGGGCCGCTAGGACGAGGGCGAAGTCGAGGCCTGCGGAAATGCCCGCGGCCGTGATCCGGCTGCGATCGACCACCACGCGCTGGTTCACCGGAATGGCGCCGAGGTGGGGCAGCACGGTTTCGCGCACGGACCAATGTGAGGTGGCGCGGTAGCCGTCGAGCAGCCCCGCCGCGCCGAGGATGAGCGAGCCGGTGCAGACGCTTGTGATCCAGGACGCCCTGGTCGCCCGGTCACGCAGGAAGGCCAGGGTCGCCTCGTCGCGCATCTGGGCGGGGGTCGCGTCACCGCCCGGCACGAAGAGCACGTCGATATCGCGGGGGCAGGTCTCGAAGGAGGTGTCGGCAATGAGGGTCAGGCCCGTATCGCTTGAAACGGGTCCGGCTCGGCGGGAGACGAGATGGAGCCGATCGCCCACCAACCCGGCCAGGATCGCCTGCGGGCCCACGAGGTCGAGCGCCGTCATGCCGGGGAACATCAGCATGGCGATCCGCATGGGCGGCCGCTCGGGCGCCGCCGCGCGAGCGGCCTCACCCGCACCAGACAGGACAGCCGCGGTCAGGCTCGCGGTGAAGGCGCGACGATCCATGGACGATCCCTCCCGATGGCCATGCCCTCCCGATGGCCATGACCGGATCATATAGACCACCGACGACGCCAGCAGAGGCCGCTGCGCTTTGGGACATGACAAAGATGTCGCTGCCTCCGGCACCATCCGCCGCATGTGGACGCGAAGGGCGTACTTCGCCATATGCGCAGCTTGGCGGGATGCGTGACCGGGTGGGATGCGCTACAACCCCGTGACATGCTACGGGCTCGCCATCGACGTCAGGCGGACCGATCCGATACGGCCGGCCCGAACCGGACGATTTCCTGCCAAACGATCAGAATACGACGAGCCATGACACGCGACGTCCTTGATACCAGCCCCGACCGCTTGAGCGACACGAACGGCGACGGGCGGCCGAGCCTGACGGCGACCATTCGCTCCCATCTCGGAGACCAGCTCCGCACGGTCTACGATCGCCTCGGCACGGACGAGCCATCCACGCGTTTCGCCGAGCTCATCGAGAAGCTGGAAGCTGCCCTCAAAGCGCGCGGCGAGCAGGTGGAGCCCGAGTTCCGCAACGGTCTGCTCGCGGCGGTGCCGTCGCTACGGGCCTTCGCGCTCTCGCTGACCAGCAATCCGGCCCGCTCGGACGATTTGGTGCAGGACACCCTGCTCAAGGGCTGGCAGCATCGCGCTCGGTTCCAGCCGGGCACGAACCTGAATGCCTGGCTCTTCACCATCCTGCGCAACATCTTCTACTCGGACCACCGCAAGCGCGTGCGCGAAGTGGAGGACCAGGACGGCTCCTACGCGGCGCGTCTTGCGACGGCACCGCACCAGGGCGACCGCCTCGATGTGGAGGATCTGCAGACGGCTCTCGCCAAACTGCCGCCCGACCAGCGCGAAGCCCTCGTCCTCGTGGGCGCCGAGGGCGTGTCCTACGAGGAGGCGGCCACGATCATGGGCTGCAAGGTCGGCACGGTGAAGAGCCGTGTCAGCCGCGCCCGCGGGCGCCTCGCCGAATTGCTCGGCTACGACGAGGAAGACCTGAGCTCGGACCGGCTGATCCAATCGGCCATGCCGAAGGACGCCTGATTCCGGCCACCGACCAGTCGGGATCGGCGTTCCTTCGCTCTCACCGAGCGAGGTTGTATTGCGACACTGGGCGCATAAGGAACGTCGTCCCCCGTTCGGGGGCATGGTTGGGACAATCCGGCAAAATCGATTTTCGAGGCATCCCTTTCCGGAGATCGGGCGTTACTGCCCCGAACCCCGCTGAGCGTCACCGTTCGCGGGTCATCGGATACGGAGATCTCGATCATGAACATCAAGACCCTTCTCGCCGCTTCGGCGATCGCCCTTTCCCTCCCCCTCGCCGCCCAGGCCCAGGGCCTCGTGCGCGGCGCCGAGCGTGGCGCACAGGACGGTGCTGACGCGGCCGGCCCGCTGGGCGCCATCGTCGGCGGTGCCGTCGGCGCTGCGACCGGAACCGTCGGTGGCATTCTGGGTGTCGACGACCGCCCCCGTTTCCGCCAGTACGTCACCCGCGAGCGTCACAGCTCCTACGCCTATGACGGCGATGTCCGCGTCGGCGCAACCCTGCCCGGCACCGGCGTGACCTATTACGACGTGCCCTCCGAGTACAACGCCCGTGGCGCGCGCTACACCATCGTCAACGATCGCCCGGTGCTGGTGGACCGCAGCCGCCGCATCGTCGAGGTCATCGACTGATCGTCGACGTCGACCGACGCTGATCATCCGGCAAGAGCCCCCGGTGCCATGGCACCGGGGGCTTTTTCGTGGATGGGCGAATCGTCAGGACTCGCAGGAGAAACACCGGAAATACTGGCGTCGAATCGGGTACCCTCAACATTTGTGAGTCGGCACGCGCAACACTCTCCGCCCCGGCCGGTTATTGCTCTTGACTGAAGGAGACACCCGATATGGCAAACGATCCGATTCTCCGCATTGATCAATCGGCTTCCGCACAGTCCGGCGCCGCGGATGTCGATCCGTCTCTGCCCGAGCCGGTGCGGGACCATCTCGGCCAACAGTTGCGCTCCGTCTTCACCACGCAGGACGATGCGCCGAAATTCCTCGGCGAACCTGCCGTGCCGGAGGAATTCGCGCCGCAATTGCGTCGCCTCGAGACTCGGCTGAAGACCCATGAGGAAGGCACAGGCGCGGTCGAGCAGGCTCTGGATGGCCTCCTCGACGACCTGAAGGCACCGCCTGCGACGACGATCTGAACTCGGACCTCGGGACCCTAGACCTTGGGTTTGGCCGCGAGGATATCGCGGATCTCGCCCAGCAGCTTCACGTCCGCCGGGGTTTCGGGAAGGGGCTTTGCCTCCTCCTGGGTCTGAAGCTTGTTCATGGCCCGGATGACGAGGAACAGCACGAAGGCGACGATCATGAAATTGAGCGCTACGGTGATGAACTGGCCGTAGCCGATCACCGCGCCCTGCTTCTTGGCATCGGCATAGGCGGCGCCCTTCTGCACGCTCGACGAGAGCGGGATGTAATAGTTCGAGAAATCGAGGCCGCCCGTGATCGCCCCGATGATCGGCATGAACACGTCCTGGACAGCCGACGTGACGATGGAGCCGAAGGCGGCGCCGATGATCACGCCCACCGCCAAGTCGACGACGTTGCCGCGCAGCGCGAATTTCTTGAATTCTTCCAGCACCGTCGCCTCCAAAGCGTGAGCCCAACGGGCTTCCCGCAAAGACGTTAGGTGAGCCGATCAGCTTTCGACAGGCGCCGGCTCGATCTGTCCACGGCCGGTTGCGTCGAGACGCTCCTCGATCTTCGCCCGGCGCCGGTACTGCGCGGCCCCGATCGGCAGGGTGACGAGGTAGCCGCCCGCCATCACCACCATGGCCTCGAACGGATAGCTGATGAACAGGCCGAAGGCCGCGACCACGACGAGGAAGATCGGCAGTACCCATTCGCGCGGCACGCGCTTTCCCATGGTCTTGCCGGAGAAGGTGGGCACGGTGGAGACCACGAGGAGGGCGATGCAGAGCGTGTAGCCGAGCACCACCGGCGCGGCCCAGCGCTCGAACGGCAGGCCGAGGAAGTGGAGATAAAGCGGCAGCATCGCGGTCAGCGCTCCGGCCGGCGCCGGCATGCCGACGAAGAAGTCCTTCTTCCAGGCGGGCCGGTTGGGATCGTCGAGCATCGCGTTGAAGCGGGCGAGACGCAGTGCCATGGCGATGGCGAAGATCAGGGCGACGATCCAGCCGAGCGAGCGCAACTCCTTCAGGGCGAAGCCGTAGAGGATGAGCGCCGGGGCGCAGCCGAAATTGACGAAATCGGCCAGCGAATCGAGCTCGGCCCCGAAACGCGACGTCCCCTTGAGCATGCGGGCGACGCGCCCGTCGATCCCGTCGAGGAAGGCAGCCGCGACGATGGCGATGACGGCGGGCTCGAACTTGCCCTCGAACGCGAGACGGATCGCGGTCAGCCCGAGGCAGACCGCCATCAGGGTGATCATGTTGGGCGCGATCATCCGGAACGGCACCGCCTTGAAGCGGCGCGGCTTCGGCTCGTCGGCATCCGGCTCGAAGGGCGGAAAGAGATCGTCCATGACGCGCCTTTTCAGAAAGACGGGCGAACGGGCCTATGGGGCACCGTCCGCGAAGGATCGCGACCCCGCCGGGGCGGGACCGGGCGAGATCAGATGCGGCGGAAGCTGCGCTCGGGACCGCCGCCGAGATCGGCGAGCACGGTCTCGCCCGCCACCGCCTTCTGGCCGAGGCCGACCAGCACGCGTGTGCCGACCGGCAGGTAGACGTCGACGCGCGAGCCGAAGCGGATCAGGCCGAAGCGCTCGCCCACGTTCAAGGTATCGTTCGCCTGCACCCAGCCGACGATGCGGCGGGCCACCAAGCCGGCGATCTGCACGACGCCGATGCGCAGGGGGCTGCCGCGATGCGTGGTCTCGATGACGAGGCCGTTGCGCTCGTTGTCGTCGCTGGCCTTGTCGAGTTCCGCATTGAGGAACAGGCCGGGCGTGTAGACGATCTGGCCGATCTTGCCGGTGACGGGGACGCGGTTCACGTGGCAATCGAACACGTTCATGAAGACCGAGATCCGTGTCATCGGCTCCTGCGGCAGGTCGAGCTCGGGCGGCGGCAGCACGGTGGAGATCAGGTTCACCCGGCCGTCGGCCGGCGAGACCACGAGGCCGTCCGCCACCGGGGTCACACGCTCGGGATCGCGGAAGAAGTAGCAGACCCAGAGGGTGAGGATCAGGAAGATCCAGCCGGCGAACTGGGCGAAATAGCCGAACAGCACGGTGAGCACGATGCCGATCAGGATGAAGGGGTAGCCCTCCTTGTGGATCGGCACGAGGGTTCTGCGGATCGTCTCAAGCAGATCGGACATGAAGATTCGGTACTCCTGCGGACCGAGGGATCGGCCGCACCCGCAATGCGGCCGGGTTGGCAGCCCCGACGGCCGGCGTCAACTCTCGCAGCGGATCGGCGGCCCCCGTACGGCCTCCCCGGCGCCGAACCGGCCTTTTACGCCTTCGGCTTGATGATGCCTTAAGCACCGCGCCGCTAGACCGGGAAAGGATGGGGCGGAGAGCGGGGATCGGATGCTGGGCCAGGCGCTGATGCATGTGCGAACGGCGATCGCCCTGCGGGACTGTGCCGCGAGCGCGCCTTCGGATGTCGTCCGCCACCTCCTGATGAAGGTGGCCGCGATCCACGAGGCCCGGGCCCGCAAGGCGCTCCGCGCGAGCCAGAGCCAAAGCCAGGGCCGCCGTCGCTGAGGCGGCCCCGGCACGGGCGCCGGTCTCTCCGTCACCAGAGCGGCACGGCCCCCGCGCGCCGGACGAAGGTCCGGGGTGCGAAGCGCCAGAGCCGCTCGGCGCCCGGGAAGCGCGCGATCTCGGGGGAATCGAGGAGCACCTCCGCCCGCCCCGTCATCTGCAGCAGGTCGCCGGTGGTGAAATCGATGATTGCGAGCCCGGCGCGGGGATTGGCGCGGATGTTTCCCAATGTGTTGAAGAAGCGGTTGCCGGAATAATCCGGGACCGTGAGCACGTCGTCCTCGCCGATCCGCACGAAGCCTTTGGGGCCGCCGCGATGGGAGACGTCGACCTGCCGGTCCCCGTCCCGCCCCTCCGCATAGGTGGCGACGAAGACCGTATCGGCCCCGGCGATGAGCGCACGGGCGCTCTCGTCGAGGCCATGGCCGGTCTCCGGGGCCGCCGCGACAAGATTTTGCGGGCGCTCCGCCCCCTGCCGGACGTGGATGTATTGCGGGCAATTGCCGAAGCTCTGCTGCACCCGGACCTCGAAACCGTCGCCCTCCCTGCGCTGCACGATTCCGTTCAGGCGGTTCCTCCGCCGCGTCGCGAGATCGATCCCGAGCAGCCCCACCGCCGCTCCCTCCGTCAGGCCCGCCTCGGCGGGATCACCGGGTTCGGCGGCTGCCCGCACGCGCAGCCGGAAGGGATCCGGCGCGTCGAGGAATCCCGGTTCGCCCGTCCGGATCGTCGCCCAGACGTCGCCCTCCGGGTCCACCGCCCCGAGCGCCACGAAGGGCAGGTGCCGGAAGAAGTCGCGATGCTGCTCGATCATCCGGTCGCGGATCACGCGGGGGCCGATCTCTGTCATGCGCTCGGCGACGCCGGCATGATCCTGGATCGCGATCTCGCCCGGGTGCCAGGGCGAGGCGGGGTGAGGGTCGGATGAGGACATGGGGGATCTCCCGTGGCAGGATTTCGTCTCAGGCCGCGCGCAGGCCGGCCGCCGTCGTCGGAAAGGCCACGAAGCCGGGCAGCGCTTCGATGCGGCCGAGCCAGGCTCGGATCTCGGCATAGGAGGCGAGGTCGACATTCCCCTCGGGGGCTGCGGCGACGTAGCTGTAGAGGGCCACGTCCGCGATGGTCGGGTGGTCGGCGGCGATCCAGGCGCGACCGGCGAGCTCCGCCTCGATGCGGCCTAGGATTTGATGAGCGCGGGCAATCACTTCGGCCGTGTCAAAGCGAGCGCCGAAGACGGTGATCAGCCGGGCGGCGGCGGGTCCGAAGGCGATAGGGCCGGCCGCCACCGAGAGCCAGCGCTGTACCCGCGCCGCCGCGAGAGCATCCTCGGGCAGCCAATCCGTGCGCCCGAGCTTTTTCGCCACGTAGACCAGGATGGCGCTGGAATCCGGAACCACCACGTCGCCGTCAACGAGCACCGGCACCTGTCCGAACGGGTTCAGGGCGAGGAAGTCCGGTGTCCTGTGCGCGCCAGCGGCGAGATCGACCTCGATGATCTCGCAATCCGCGCCCACCAGCGACAAGAATAGGCGCGCCCGATGCGCATGCCCGGACAGGGCCATGTGAAACAGCTTCATGACGTGTCTCCGCGACGACCGGGCGAAGGCGCCGGCCACGGGCACATCAGAGACCCTTGCCTAGAGCGCGTGAACCGGCATTCTCCACAATCGACTATTCCGTTTGATGGAATAATCCGCGGGCACAAGGGAGGCCGGCATGGATCGGTGGCAGGCGATGCGGGTCTTCGTGCGGGTGGCGGAAAGCGGCGGTTTCGCCGCTGCGGCGCGCCAACTCAACATGAGCCCGCCCGCCGTGACCCGCGCGGTGGCCGCCCTGGAGAACCGCATCGGAACCCGGCTGCTGACGCGCACCACGCGCTCGCTGATGCTCACCGAGGCGGGCGGACGCTATCTGGAGGATTGCCGCCGCATCCTATCGGACATGGAAGAGGCGGAAGCACTCGCGGCCGGCGCATACGCGACACCTTCCGGAACCTTGACGATCACCGCTCCGGTGCAGTTCGGCCGGCTTTATGTCTTGCCTGCCGTCACCGAATTTCTTGCGCGTTACCCGGCCGTCGGCGTGCGGGCGCTGTTCCTCGACCGGGTGGTCAACCTGATCGAGGAGGGCGCCGATGTGGGAATCCGCATCGGGCACCTCGCCGATTCCGGGCTCGTCGCGGTCCGGGTCGGCACGGTTCGCAGGGTTCTGTGTGCCTCGCCGGACTATCTCGACCGGCACGGGACACCGGAATCGATGGGGGATTTGCACCGCCACGCGACCATCGAGCTGATGGGAACGCGACTGCCCTTCGAGCGCCATTCCCCGGCCGAAGGGCCGACGCGTGGCGCCACGCGATGTCGGTTGATCTGCAACACCATCGACGCGGTCCTGGCGGCTGCCATCGCGGGCCAAGGGATCGCACCCCTGCTGTCCTATCAGGTGGCGCCGTCGGTCGCCGAAGGCCGGCTCAGGCTGGTCCTCGACGATCCGGACGCAGTGCCGCTCCCGGTCCATATCGTGAGCCTGGAGGGAAGGCGCGCGCCGGCCAAGGTGCGCGCCTTCATCGATCTGGCGGCGGCAAGGCTCCAGGCCGACCCGATGGTCAATCCCGGTCGTGGCTGAGAGCCGGGCGGAACGCGCCCTACCCCCGGGTGCTCGAAGCGCGGAGGTCAGGAGACCGGGGGAAGGTGCATCTGCTTGCGGAAGCTCTTGTCGAACTGCTTCGCCGGCACGAAACGGCGCAGGAAGCCGGCCTGCCGCGCCATCGAGCCAGCCGTGTAGCGGAGATGGGGCGCCGCAACGGTCGCTGCCGTCACCACGACCTTGGCGACGATGTCGGGCGTGTCGGCCGTGGCCATGACCTCACGCAGGAAGCGCGCCCTGCCCGCGCGATCGGAATCGTAGAGACTCAAGGGCGCATCGGGGGAGACCAGGTTCGCGTCGAAGGCTGTGCGCGTATAGGCGGGCTCGACCAGCACGACGCGGATGCCCTGGCCGCGAACCTCGTGGTCCAGGGATTCCGAATAGCCTTCCACCGCGTGCTTGCTCGCCGAATAGAGCGCCATGTACGGCGCCGGGATGAGCCCCTGAATGGAGCTGATGTTGACGATGCGCCCGCTCCGCTGCGCCCGCATCAGCGGGAGGACCGCCCGAATCGTGCGAATGACACCGAACAGGTTGACGTCGAAAAGCGATTGCGCCTGCTCGACGGTGGATTCCTCGGCCGCGCCGCTGATGCCGAAACCGGCATTGTTGACGAGCAGATCGATCCGCCCGGTCTCGCCGTGGACCGTCCTCACCAGGGCCTCGACGGAGGCGTCGTCGGTCACGTCGCAGGCCAGCATCGTGATGTCCCCGTCCCGCCCCTGAGTGGGTCTGCGGCTCGTGCCGTAGACGCGGTAGCCCGCCGCTTTCAGGGCTTTGGCCGTGGCCTTTCCGATGCCGGACGCCGCTCCGGTGACGATGGCCGTCTTGATGTCAGTCTTGCCCATGACGCTCTCCCACGATGCACCCCTCAGGGGATCGCTTCGGCCTATAAATTATAGTCATAATTTATAATTGCAAGACGTGCCGTGAGCGCCGCCCCATCTGCGATGGAGATGCCTCATCGCTCGGGTTTGCCAATCATCCGACCCATGCGGAGGTCGGCCCACCGGCGGCGACAGGAATCCCATGAGCGCCTGTCGAAGGTCGGCCGGAATCCGTCTCTCCCGCGTCGGCAACGGAGCCGGCGCCGGATCGCGATCAAGGGCGCCTTGGCGAACACGAGCAATCCGAGGACCGGCTGCACGACAACGCCGGCCTGGAATGGGACGAACGCGCCGGGCGCCACCCTCCAGGGCTTGAACGGCGTGTCCTCTCCGACATCGCCGTGGGGCTGCAATCCGAGAGGCGGTTCGGGGCGCCGGCCGATGGAGGGCGGACCGCTTGGCCCAGGCACGCTTGGCGGTGGCTGCTCCGCCTCCACCGGGATGGGATCGAGCCGAGGCAGGGGCGCCGGCGGCGGGTTCGGCTCCCGACGCGCCTACCTTGCCGCCGTGCCACCCCCCGCCCCGGGGCCGTTCCGACGATCCTTCGCAACCAGCCCGTCGTTCGTGAGCATGACATCCCGGAGCGCCGTGGGGGGAATGAGATCCTTGGAGAGCCCGGCAACGAAAGCCGGCACCGTCCCGAGGCGCCGGGCGGCCTGCCAGCTGGCATGGTGCAGCACGGCGCGCAGCTTCACCCGTTCGGCGAAGGCGGCGCGCGTGGCGGCCCGCGACAGGGGCGGCTTGCCCGCCAGGGGCTCCACCATCCGGCGGCGGATGGCCCGGAGGGCGGCGGCGCTCGGCTCGACGTTCGTATCGTTGGCCACCATCCATTGGAGAACGATGAAGGTGGTGAGCACGTCGCCCGCATCGTCCGCGCGCAGGTCGGTCTTGGTGAGGAGGCCGCGAAAGAGCGTGTCTTAATCGTGCCGGGCCATCTCCCGCGCGACCTCCTGCGCCGCGACGGGATCGGTGGCGCTCAGCTCCCGAACGTACCGGGCGACCGTCGTGGCGCGCAGCTCCGCGCTCGCGGTGAAGGACAGGTCGCCCGCCCTCCGCGGCGGGCCGGCCTCCGTCCGGGACTGCCGCGCCGTTTCGCCCACCGACTCGGCGCCGATGGCCGCGTCGAGGCTCTGGAACTGTTGCTGCTGAAGCCCCTGCAGGATGCTCGCTCCGACATCCTGGGCCGGGGCCGCGATGGGAACGAGGGCCGCGAGGGCGCAGACGCAGCGGATCGTGGCGTTCATGGCATGCTCCACCTTCGCGAAGGCCGACGGACGGCCCTCCACCAGGCCACGCCTACTCAGCGCGGACCCACCGAGGCGGCGACGCGCTCGGCCCGTGCGAGGGCGTCCGGCTGGTCCGCGCCGGCGAGACCGATGACGCGCAGGTAGCTCTTGCCCTCGAAGCGGATCGTCTGGGTCACCCCGACCTTTCGGCCGGACCGCACGTCCTTGCCGGTGGCGCGCAGGCGGATGAGGACCGCGCCGCCCTCGCTGGTGCGGCTCTCGTCGGTGACCGCGATGTCCTTCACCTCCCGGATGGTGCCCAGCGCCTTGCGGGCGAAGGCGCTCTGCTGGCCGGTCGCGACCGGGGCCTTGCCCAGGGAGGGCGCCACGATGACGAGCGGCTGGGTGCCTTCGGGATCGACGTCCTTGGGGCCATCGGTGAGCAGGAGGGTATTCCCCATCAGCGTCCGCACCGGGCGGAACCCGGCCAAGTCCCCCACCGCATAGGGCATGGCCGCGATCTGATCGGCGACGCTGCCGGGGGAGCGGAAGGCGATGGTGCCGAGCGCGGCTTCCACCGCCTGGTTCGGCACCTGTGCACGGGCCGCTTCCGGAACCTGCACGGTGACGAGGCCGGTGCCGTCCCCGCCCCGCACCACCGCGACCCACTTGGTATAGGCGATCCCCCTGGCCGACTGGCTGCCGCGCAGGACACGGCCCTCGCCGCCGGCGACCGGCAGCGCCTCGGCCGCTCCCACGGCGGCAAAGCCCGTCGCGCGCAGGGCATCGGGGGTGAACTTTTCGGCGAGCTGCCCATACGCCTCGGCCGGCATCGCGACGATGACGATCGAGGCGCCGGAGGGATGCTCGAAACCGGCGAAGCTCTTGGCGGGTGTCATCCCGGCGGGCGGAACCAGACCGATCCCGCCGGCGGGCGGGAAGACCGCCTCGGCGGCGAGGGCCGGCAGGAGCGGGACGGAGAGGAGCGGGGAGACGAGGCCGAGGAGGGCGAGGAGGCGGCCGGTGGCCCGGCGGAAACGGGAAAGAACCATTCTGGAAGCGTCTCTCGAGAGTGGGACATCGGCGTCGGCGGGGCTTGCCCCGACGCCTGCTCGGAAGCCGCGAGAGCTTGGCCGGCGGACGCTCGGAGCGTCAAGTCACCGGGAGCCGTGCGTGAACCGTCCGAATCGGCCCGGCGCGCGAGGGCCTGTGTCCCAGCGAAGGGGCGGTAAAGCTGCCCTGCGACTTGCCTGCCGAGGGCACCGGGATATCCTGGCCGGCGATGGGGCGCTTGGAGAGTGCACCGGGACCGCGCTGGCCCGGCGGGAACGCTGGCCCGGAATCCCGCCCGAAGAGGCCGAGGCGGATGTCACGGTCGGGCCTCGCACGCACGGCACGCTCCAACGCGCTCGACCTTGGAGCCGCAGCATGACGATCACCCTCGACGACGTGAAGGCCGGCAAACTCCGTGACGACGGCCACATGAATTATGGGCCGAACGGCTCCGGCTGGCTGATGCAGCACAGCGCCATCCCGCGGCTGACCTGCATCGACCGGGGCTATGCGGGCGCGGCGCGGCAGGCGGCCGGACTGCCTTTCGAGCGGGTCTGGTGCGTGGACGGAATGCCGGTCGCCAGCCTCGAGGCGGCGATCGATGCGCTCAACGTGCCGCCCGTCTTCACCGACGAGGAACGCACCGTGCTCGAACACGTGCCGGCCGAATGGGTCGAACGGGTGGCCTTCAGCGAGCGTATCGCCGCAAAGGCGGGCCTGCCGATCGGGCCTGCCCTCGAGGGCCTCCACCGGAAAGGCGCCCTCGAGACCGCGCTTCGACCGGGCGAACCCTTTGCGACGGTGTGGATCCGGCGCGCCCCAGGCGAGGAAGCCGGAGAATGACGGCCACCAATGGCCTGCGGCTTCGGGCGTTCACCCGCCGCCACCATGCTCCGCCGCCGACGCGTTTGGTCGCCGCCCTCACGCTCTCTTGACGTAGTTGTCGTGCGCGACAGACCGTCGGCAGCCTGTGGGTGCCGCCATGGAGAATTTATCCCATAGCGCATCCCTCCCCGCATGGTGGTCAATCGTACCACCACATTGCGGGATCAGACGCATCGATGCTCAACGAACGTCTTTTCTCGCACCTAGCGAAAAATTATGGTGGCAAAGATGCATAGCTTGGCCTTACTACATCTGTAATGGTTGTGCCTACCACCGACACGAGAACGTTCGATGCATTTCCGAGCAATCTTCCTGAGCTTACTTTGTGCCACAAGTGCAGCCGCAGGAGATGTTGCGTATGTTAAGAATTGGGTTGATGCTCAGGGCGGATGCAGGGCTGCTCTTTCTGAGATGCAATCGATAAGTTTTGGCCGCCAGAATCGTGATGAGTTCCTCGGCAAGCGTTTTCAAGACTGGTCTGATAGAGATATTAATGAATTTCGGGCCATCTACGCGGAATGTTATGCTATTGCAAATACACCATTCGGCATTACCCCGAATCCCCGAAATCCTAACGTTCTTATGTTCACTGAAAAACGTGTCAGTGAGCTGCAGTTAGCAATTGGAACAGTGCGCTCGGCAATACTTGCTCAGGATGCAGCTACAAAGGCGCAGAAACGACAAGCACTTGAGGCCGAAGCGGCAACGGCAGAAAGAATCGCGCGCAACCGCGCCGAAGAAGAAGCATCTCTTGCGGCTCAGACGGAAGCGAACCGGCAACGACAAAGCGATCTGCGGAAAGATAATGAGGCGGCCGAGAAATTGCGTTCAGCACGCATAAGTGCTGCGAGGGAACGCGCAAAACATGACGAAGAGGTTGCCCTGGAAATAGAGCGCCAAGCTGCAGCTGAAGAAAGTGCGCTTTCAGAGATAAAAAAGGCCACCGAGGCATCTCGCTTGCGCCGTCAAGCTGCAGAACAGCGCCTCGCTCAGAGCAAGGCCGCCATGGAGGCGCAGCGCCAGCAGCAAGAAACGTCGTTGACGGTCGCTGACGAAAACCAGGCCATAGCAGAACCTACTAACCCCCCTGCCTCAATACAACCTCCCCCTGTACGACACACACCCTCCGCAGGAACCGCTACTGGATGTGAAAGGCTTCCGGTGCGAAAGCTGATCATTGAAGAATTCAATCGCGCTGCGGAAAAAAATGACCTTCCTTTGGCGATTGATTTGAGCTCCGCCCAAACAGATTCTTTTGCCCTACAGGGAGAGTTTTTTACTGCGGCTTGCCGTTATGTCGTCCACCTCGATAATGGTAAACAGCAGAGATTTCTATTGAGTATAAATATCAACTCTCTTGGAAGTCCATATATTTCTATTAAGCCTCAAGGAAAGTCGTTTTAGTTATTTGGCCATTCATTTAGTGGAGACAGCCCGGAACACTGAAATTTCTTAATTTCGATATAGCATCAGCGTCGGGATCCGCATGACACCGGCGATTGCCTCTACGTCGGATGGAACGGGCATGTTAGTAATCTCGGCTGCAAACCGTACAAGCTCGAACTACCCTCGAGATTCGAGAGCCGCCACATGGCCTGGACGCCGGCATTCCCCGGCGAGGGCCGTGACCTAACGCTGACGGAGCGGCACCGGCCTTGCTCAAACCGCACTATAGAGCTTTGACACGGTCGCAAGGGTCGCAAGTGGCCATTGCGGCATCGCATCTCCGAAGCGACACCTTGGCGAACTCGCCGAGACAGAAGCTGACGGCACAAGTCGGATCCGCCCTGAAGCTGGGAGCTCAATAGTCAGATGCGACCGCGAACCCGTTGGGCCACGTCGGCTGGAACACGAAGCTTAAACTGGATGTGACCCGAATCCGCTCGGGTAGAGCGCCGTTTCATCGTGAGGATCATGTAGGAGTGTGACCCGGTTTTGTGTACCGGTCTGACCCAGAAAATCCAATAATATCAACGGAGCAACGACTTAAAGTCGCTTGGTGCCCAGGAAAGGACTCGAACCTTCACCTCTTGCAAGACTGGTACCTGAAACCAGCGCGTCTACCAATTCCGCCACCTGGGCCGGTCGGCAGATGTTTGCCGACGCGGAGGTTCGTTTAGGCGGACGGGCCGGCCGCGTCAATCGCGATTCCGGCCCGTTTCGCGGATTCCGCTCAGGCTCGGCGCTCAGGCCTCGCCGCGCCACTCGCGGATGTCGACGAACCGGCCGGCCACGGCGGCGGCGGCCGCCATGGCGGGGGAGACGAGGTGGGTGCGCCCGCGATGGCCCTGGCGGCCTTCGAAGTTGCGGTTGGAGGTGGAGGCGCAGCGCTCGTTGGGGCTCAGGCGGTCGGCGTTCATGCCGAGGCACATGGAGCAGCCCGGCTCGCGCCAGTCGAACCCGGCCTCCTTGAGGATGAGGTCGATGCCTTCCGCTTCCGCCTGGGCCTTCACCACGCCGGAGCCCGGCACCACCATGGCCGAGACCGACGGATGGACCTTGCGGCCCTCCACCATCTTGGCCACGGCGCGCAGATCCTCGATGCGGCCGTTGGTGCAGGAACCGATGAAGACGCGGTCGAGGGTGATGTCGGTGATCTTCGTGCCCGGCGTGAGGCCCATGTAATCGAGGGCCTTCGCCTTCGACTGGCGCTTGTTCTCGTCGGCGATGACGGCCGGGTCGGGCACGAAGCCGGAGATCGAGACCACGTCCTCGGGGCTGGTGCCCCAGCTCACCAGGGGCGGCAGGCTCGCCGCGTCGAGGCGGACCTCGCGGTCGAAGAAGGCGCCCTCGTCGGTGGCGAGGCTGTCCCAATAGGCGCGGGCCCGCTCGAACGCCTCGCCCTTGGGGGCCTTGGGGCGGTCCTTGACATAGGCGTAGGTGATGGCGTCCGGCGCCACCAGGCCGGCGCGGGCGCCGCCCTCGATCGACATGTTGCAGATCGTCATGCGCCCCTCCATCGAGAGGGCGCGGATCGCCTCGCCAGCGTATTCGATGACGTAGCCGGTGCCGCCGGCGGTGCCGATCTCGCCGATGATGGCGAGGATGATGTCCTTGGCGGTGACGCCGGGCGGCAGGGTGCCGTCCACGGTGACGCGCATGTTCTTGGCCTTGCGCTGCAGCAGCGTCTGGGTGGCGAGCACGTGCTCCACCTCCGAGGTGCCGATGCCATGCGCCAGCGCGCCGAAGGCGCCATGGGTCGAGGTGTGGCTGTCGCCGCAGACGATGGTCTGGCCCGGCAGGGTGAAGCCCTGTTCGGGGCCGATGACGTGGACGATGCCTTGGCGGCGGTCGAGGGCATCGTAGAACTCGATGCCGAAGTCGCGCACATTCTCGGCCAGGGTCTCCAGCTGGAGGCGGCTCTCGGGATCCTCGATGCCGAAGCGGCGGTCCGAGGTCTGGACGTTGTGGTCCACCACGGCCAGGGTCTTCTCCGGGTGGCGCACGCGCCGTCCGGCCACGCGCAGCCCCTCGAAGGCCTGAGGGCTCGTCACCTCATGGACGAGATGGCGGTCGATGTAGAGGAGGCTGGTGCCGTCCGGCTCGACATCGACCACGTGGTCGTCCCAGATCTTGTCGTAGAGGGTGCGCGGGGCAGTCATGGCGTGGCTGTTTCGGTTTTCATCGTTGATCGGATCACGGGCGAACGCGTGACTCTCGACCTCTTTAGTAATGTTCGAAAGGCCCGCTTGGAAGTAGGCCGGCGCACACGGCGCATTGGGCTCATGACTGCCGCCCACGCGCCGCATGGCGACCTTGGCGGGTCCAGGCCCGCCGCGATGGCTGGACCCTGCCCGGACGGCGGATTACAGCCGTATCCTCCCAGGCCCACTCCTCTTCGTGGCCGGTTCCGGGGACGGATGACGAGCGCGACATGCAGCCTGCCGACCTGTTGCTCCTGAAGCCGATGCAGCCCAGCGTGATGGAGGCGCTGGCCGGCGCCTTCACCCTCCACCGCGCCGACACCGCCCCCGATCCCGACGCGTTCTATCGCGAGATCGGGCCGCGCATCCGCGCCATGGCGATCGGGGCGCAGGCCCCCGTCGACCGCGCCCTCTTCGAGCGGCTGCCCCATCTCGAGATCGTGGCGAGTTACGGCGTCGGCTACGATACGATCGATGTGGGCGCTGCGGCGGAGCGGGGCATCGTCGTGACCAACACGCCCGACGTGCTCTCCGACGAGGTGGCCGACCTCGCCCTCGGGCTGTTGCTCGCGACCGTGCGGGAGATCCCGCAGGCGGACCGCCACCTGCGCGCCGGGCACTGGCCGACACGGACCTACCCGCTCACCGCGACCCTGCGCGGCCGGCATGTGGGCATCCTCGGCCTCGGCCGGATCGGGCGGGCCATCGCGCGCCGCCTCGAAGGTTTCGGCGTGACCCTGTCCTATCACGGCCGCCGCCGGCAGGAGGACGTGGCCTATGCCTTCCACCCTACCCTGCTGGACATGGCGCGGGCGGTGGACGTCCTCATGATCGTGGCGCCCGGCGGCCCGGAGACGAACGGGATCGTCGATGCCGAGATCCTGGATGCCCTCGGCCCCGACGGGATCGTCGTCAACGTCGCCCGCGGCAGCCTCATTGACGAGCCGGCGTTGATCGAGGCCCTACGATCGGGCACGATCCACGGCGCGGGGCTCGATGTCTTCGCCGCCGAGCCGGAGGTGCCGGAGGCCTTCCTCGGCCTGGAACGGGTCGTCCTGCTGCCGCATGTGGGCTCCGGCTCCGTCCAGACCCGCGAGGCCATGGGCCGGCTCGTGGTCGACAACCTGCTCTCCTGGTTCTCCGGCGAGGGCCCGCTGACGCCGGTGCCGGAAACGCCGGCGAACGCGCGCGGCACCGGAGCGGCCCGATGATTTGTCTCGCACGGTCCCGTGGCGGCCTTCTCGCCGGTCTGTTGACTATCGCGGCCCTGGCCGGTCCGGCGCAGGCCCAGGGGGTGAGCCAGGACAGGACACAAGGGATGGCACAGGGCGCACCCCAGGCGACGCCCGCCCCGGCCGCGCCCCCTGCCCCGGCCGCCCCGACACCGACGGAGCCCCCCGCTGCCCCAGGCCCCTCGGAGACGCCCGTCGCGGCGAGCCCGCCACCCGGATTCGTGGAGACCCTGCCGCCCACCATCGAAGGGGTTCCCGGCACCTGGGACCTGTCGCGGGACGGCAGCACGCGGCGCTGCGTCATGACTCTCGCGTCGCAGAGCTTCGAGAGCGGGCGGCGCCTGTCATTTCCCGCCGGGTGCCGCCGTGCCCTGCCGATCCTGAACGAGGTCGCCGCCTGGCTGTTCGTGGACGGCGTCGTCCGCCTCGTGGACAAGAACGTCCGGCCGGTCCTGATCTTCAAGGCGCGGGACGACCGGCGCAGCCTCATGGCCAAAACCGAGGGAGGCGAGGTCTACAGCCTCGTCCCGCTCCAGATCGTGGCGATGGCACCCCCTCCCGCGCCGGCGCCGGATGGCGGCGCCGGGTTCAAGCTCGAGCGAGACGATCCCACGGTGGCAGGGGGCCAGAATACCGGTGCGCAGACGAGCGGAGCGACGCCTGCCGGCCCGCGGCCGACGGCCGGCATCTACGCCCTCGACCGCTACCGCGAGCAGGACGTCTGCCGCCTCGAACTGAAACCGGCGGAGGGTGGCGGGACCGCCCCGGTCCGCGTCCTCGACGGTTGCCGCGACAGCGGTCTGACGACCTTCGATCCGGCCGCTTGGCTGGCGGCTCCCGGCCGGCTCACCCTGGTGGCACGGCGCGGCCATGTGGTGGGGCTGGTGCCGGCGGGGGAGAACCATTGGCGGCGCGAGCCCGAGGTCGGCACCACCTTCGTCCTGCGCCGGATCGAGGCCGGGGCGCCCAGCGGTTCCCCCTGACGACCACGCCTGATAGGCCCTGCCGCCGATGCCCTACACCGTCGCCGCCCTCTACCGCTTCGTCCCCCTGCCCGACGCCGCAGACCTGCGCGACGCGTTGGAGCGGCGTTGCACGGAACTCGGCATCCTCGGCACGCTCCTCCTGGCGCGGGAGGGGATCAACGGCACCATCGCGGGCAGCGAGGCCGGCATGGCCACGCTCCTGTCGGAGATGCGGGACGGCCCGCTCTTCGGCGGGCGCTTGGACAATCTCGACGTGAAGCTTTCGAGCGCGGAGGCAGCGCCGTTCGGCCACCTCAAGGTCCGGGTGAAGCGAGAGATCGTGACCTTCGACGACGGTGCCACCGATGCGGGCGAGGCGGGGATTCCCGTGCCGCCCGAGGCGTGGAACGCGCTGCTCGATACGCCGGGCCTGCTCCTCCTCGACACCCGCAACGCCTTCGAGGTGAATCTCGGCACGTTCGAGGGGGCGACCGACCCACACCTGTCGCGGTTCTCGGATTTCCAGGCCTATGTCGACGGCCTCGACCCCGCCGCGCATCCGGCGGTGGCGATGTTCTGCACCGGCGGCATCCGCTGCGAGAAGGCAGGGGCCTACATGCGCGCCAAGGGGTTCGCAACCGTCCACCATCTCGAGGGCGGCATCCTGCGCTATCTCGAGACGATCCCCGAGGCGGAGAGCCGCTGGCGCGGCGACTGCTTCGTCTTCGACCACCGCATCGCGCTCGGACCCGGCCTCGTCGAGCGGCCGGACCACGATCCCGAAACGTTGCGATGAGGCGGGACCAGCCATGACCGACGACGACACGCTGTCCGCCCGCATCGATGCCCTGGAGATGCGGTTGACCGAACAGGACGTGGTCATCGACGACCTCAACGCGACGATCACCGCGCAATGGCGCCAGATCGATGCCCTGACGCGGCATCTGGCCAAGCTCGTGGAGCAGGTCGAGGAGGCCGGCGCCCGCACCGGCACCGGCGCTCCGGAGCCGCCCCCGCCGCATTATTGAAGCCCCCCGGACACGCTCCGGCCGGCTCCCGCCCATCAATGAGTGCCTTTAGACTGCGTTGACGCTTCCGCGGTAGAATAGCTCATCACCGAGGCAGTCTTCATGCAGCCAACTGAACTGATGGCGACTGTCACGATGAGCCGCCGCGATCCTGCCAGCCCTTTCAGCCCTGATCGACGTGTGGTCGCTCTCGACGGTCTTCGAGGTCTCATGACGATCTTCGTTGTGATCTCGCATTACTTCGGGGAAGTGCCGGGGGGCCTTTCCGTCTTCATGGTGGGCTGGCTTGCGGTGGACATGTTCTTTGTGCTGAGCGGCTACCTCGTCGGCAAGCTGATCCTCGACAAGAGCCACGCGCGGAACTTTCTGACCGTCTTCTACGTGCGTCGGGCCTGCCGCACGCTGCCGATCTACATGTTGTGCGTTCTCGCGATCTTCGGTCTCGTTAGCTTGGTCGATCGGCCCTGGGCACACGCCGACACGACCTTCCCGCTCTGGTCCTACCTCACCTTCAGCCAAAACGTGTTCATGGCGGCCCGCAACGACGTTGGACATGAGTGGCTCGGTCCGACCTGGACGATGGGCCTCGAAGAGCACTTCTACCTTGCGCTGCCACTCTTGTGCCTGCTCGTGCCGCGTCGCCGCCTCGCTGCAGTGCTCTGCATCATCATCCTCGCGGCGGTGTGCGCTCGGGCAGGCATTCTTCTCCTGGTGCCGGACTGGCGGATGGCGACACTCGTCTTCCTGCCCACCCGGGCCGACGTACTCATCTGCGGCGTGCTCGGCGCACTGGCGATAGCTTCGCCGCAAACCTTGGGCGCACGCCTGGAATTGCCGCTGCGGCTGGCCGCGCCGCTGCTTCTCCTCGTCACTTGCCTGTTGAAGCTGATGGACAGCGAACAAGGCATCGTTTTCCAAGTCTTCGGGCCGCTCGCCGTTTCACTGGGATGCACTGCCTTTCTACTGACCCTCGTGCGCGGCGCACCCGAAGCGATACGCTTCCGTTCGCCGATCCTGTGCTTCTTCGGCACCACCTCCTACGCCGTCTACCTGACGCACATGCCGGTTCTGGGCCTGATGCACGGGCTTGTTCTCGGCACAAAACCTGATGTCGGAACGGCGGCGCAATGGGGGGTCACCGTCGCGGCCCTGCCGGTCTGCGTTGCCGTAGGCTGGCTTCTGACGCGTCTCGTGGAGGCGCCAATCAGCGCATATGGGCGCAAATGGTCCTGGCACGAGCCGGCCTCCGCGCACCCTCGAACGGCGGTATCGGCCATTTGAGATCAATCGCGCGGAGCGTGCGTCCGGCGAGAGCTGCGCCCGACCACGTTGGGTCGGGGCACGTCTCCCGGCCTTTGCTGTGCCGCGCTCTTTTTCGCCGAACCGGCATCCACCTCGACGTCGCGGGCGAGGTTTCCGCAAAGGATCGGCCGCACGCTTCGACCAAATCGCTTGTCCCCCGGTCGTCCATGCCGGTCGGACGAGTACCGTCCATGACGAATCATGACGTCCGCGAGCGATCCGCCTTTACCGGAGCAACCACAATTTAATGGCCTCTTCCGTTAATCGGCAGGCGGAAACGGAGTGGGCTCGACCAATGACCATGGCAGCGGACGGAGCCCGGCATGCCGGTTTGAGCGGATGGTCCCAAGCGACGGCGTTTCTCGCGCTGTTCGTCGCCACGATCTTCCTCTAGGGTCTGGACTCAATCAGCACCAGAAGGCGATGACAGCGGCGAGTGCGACGGCGGAGGCATAGTTGCGGGCCAGCTTGTCGTATCGGGTGGCGATACGACGGAAGTCTTTGAG
>NZ_LMMS01000015.1:0-27239 GCF_001422345.1 Methylobacterium sp. Leaf93
ATCGCCACCCGATACGACAAGCTGGCCCGCAACTATGCCTCCGCCGTCGCACTCGCCGCTGTCATCGCCTTCTGGTGCTGATTGAGGCCAGACCCTAGGACCCGCCAGTGGTAGAGGATCTTGGGAATATGGACGATCTCGTCGCGCCGCAAAACTTCGGTGACTTTCAGGTAAAGGTCGTGATCTTGGACGCCTTCCAGGCCGAGCGTCCAGCCGCCGATCGCGCGAACGTCATCGCTTCTCATCGCCGACAGATGATTGAGATAGTTGAAGGACCGAAGCAGGTCCGGCGACCAATCAGGCTTAAAATGCGGTTCGAAACGCTTGAGTCCCAACGTATCAATCTTGTCTTCGTCTGAATAGACAAAGCGGGCGGTCGTGGCATTGCTAATTGCGAGAGCGACTTCGAGAAGTGCGTGGGGTCTCAGCAGGTCGTCATGGTCAAATGGCACAATCCAATCACCGGTCGCGAGTGCGAACGCCGCATTAGAAGCCGCTGAAATATTCATGTTCGTCGGCAGGCGTGTCCACCTGAGTCGCGGTTCCTCCCTGCTGATCCGCTCAAGAATATCGATGATATGCAGACCGCTCGAACCATCATCGCAGATGCAGAGCTCCCAATTAGTGTAAATTTGACCACGAACGGAGGAGATCGCAGCCTCCAATAACTCTGCTGGCGTCTCGTAGGCGGGCATGACAATCGAAAACATCGGGCGTGTGCGAAGGGTCTGCAGTTTGCGTTCGAACGTTTCGCGGTCCGTTTCGGGCTTGTCGTCGAAGCGTTCGATCCAATCCTCGTATCTCATCTCCTGCCGCACCGTTCTCTGGAATCGACGCAATAACCCGCGTGTACCTTCCGTGCGCACGATGTCTGTTACCCGCCTCAAGGCAGCCTTGAGCCTGTCCGACGTCAGCACCTGTGGGACAGATTGAGGGTCTTCACGAACGGAGGATGGCTGGTTCATCGTAGCCCCTGAGGAGCGAAGATGAAGCAGACATCCGGACCGGCCAAGAAGCCGGCAGAAGCAGTGATCAAGGACATCCGTCGGGCCACACGTCGACAGTTTTCGTCCGAGGAGAAGATCCGTGTGGTGCTGGAAGGCTTGCGTGGCGAGGACAGCATCGCCGAGTTGTGCCGACGCGAGGGAATCGCCGCCTCGATGTACTACGGCTGGTCCAAGGAGTTCCTGGAGGCTGGCAAGAAGCGCCTGTCCGGCGACACGGCGCGTGCGGCAACGACGGACGAGGTGCGGGATCTGCGCCGCGAGACGGGGGCGCTGAAGGAGGTCGTAGCTGATCTCGTCCTGGAGAACCGTCTGCTTAAAAAAAGCATGAGCGGGGCTGGGGGCGACGAAGCATGAGGTGCCCGGCCCCCGAGAAGCTGGAGATCATCCGGCTCGTCGAGCAATCCCACCTGCCGGTACGTACCACCCTGGACAAGCTCGGCATCACGCGCTCGACGTTCTACCGGTGGTACGATGCCTACCAGCGCGGCGGCCCCGAGGCGTTGAAGGACCATCCTTCGCAGCCGAGCCGGGTCTGGAACCGTCTACCTGCGGAGATCCGCGAGCAGATCGTTGCCCTGGCTCTGGAGCAGCCTGAACTCAGTCCGCATGAGCTGGCGGTGCGCTTCACAGACGAGCGTCGCTACTTCGTCTCGGAAGCGGCCGTCTACCGGTTGCTCAAGTCTCAGGACCTGATCACCAGCCCGGCCTATATCGTCATCAAGGCCGCCGACGAGTTCCGCGATAAGACCACCGCGCCCAACCAGCTTTGGCAGACGGACTTCACCTACCTGAAGGTCGTTGGCTGGGGCTGGTACTACCTGTCGACGGTGCTGGACGACTTCTCACGCTACATCGTGGCCTGGAAGCTGTGCACGACGATGCAGGCCAGCGACGTCACCGCCACGCTCGACCTGGCGCTGGGTGCGGCTGGGCTCGATCAGGCGCGGGTGATGCATCGGCCACGCCTGCTGAGCGACAATGGGCCGAGTTACGTCGCCAGCGACCTGGCTGACTGGCTCGGCAGCCGGGGCATGACCCACATCCGCGGTGCGCCATGCCATCCTCAAACGCAGGGCAAGATCGAGCGTTGGCATCAGACGCTCAAGAACCGCATCCTGCTCGAACACGCCTACTTGCCCGGCGAACTGGAGACGCAGGTTGCCGACTTCGTCGAACACTACAACCATGCCCGAGCCCATGAGAGCCTGAGCAACCTCACGCCCGCTGACGTCTACTTCGGACGCGGCGAAGGGATCCTGGCCGAGCGGGAACGCATCAAGCGCCAGACCCTCATGGATCGCCGCTTGCGCCACCACGCGCAGGCCGCCTAACCTCAAACCCCAGATGGACCAGAGCCTCCGCTCCTGAACACCGCTGAATGTCCCAAATCATCTGACGACGGACAGCGTAGCGCAGACCGCTTCGGTCATAGCGAGCCCGGTTCTCGGTCGTCCACATCAGCAAAGGCTCCATCTCGCCCCAGCTTGAATCACAACATGCTCACATCACTCAATATGTTGCCGAACAGACACTTAGATCTCGACAATGATTCTGTCTGGAGGCGTGCTGACCGTGGTAAAGGGCTTCGTTCTGGGAGATTGGTTTCCAACGGCGGTTCTGGCCCGCTTGGGCCGCTGGCGCGCGCGATGAGCAAGACCATAAGTTTCGGGATGAGCGCGAAGTTACCGGCAGGGTGCACCGCTTCAGCCGTCGCCGACCTTAGCTTGCACGCAATGTCCCGAGCAGGCCTCCCCCGTCAGCCCGCCCCATCCCCCGCATAAGCCGCCAACACCTCCTCCGGTACTCCATCCATCATCAGCGTGCCGCCCTTCATCCAGAGTGTGCGGTTGCAGAAGCGTTTGATCGAGGCGTTGTCGTGGGAGGCGAGGAACATGATACTGGCCTTCTGGATCATGCCGTGCAGGCGTCTCTCGGCGCGTTCCGCGAAGGCGGCGTCGCCGACGCCGATCACTTCGTCGAGGATCAGGATGTCGGGATGGACCGCCGTGCTGACCGCGAAGGCGAGCCTCAGCATCATGCCGCTGGAATAGGTGCGGATCGGAAGGGACAGGAACTCGCCGAGCTGGCTGAACTCCTCCACGTCGGGCACGATCGCCTGGGCCTGCTTGTGGCTGAGACCCAGCATGATGCTGCGCATCTCGATATTGTCGTAGCCCGTGGCATCCGTATCCATGCCCATGGACAGGTCGATCAGGGATGAGATGCGCCCCTCGATGGTGGCGGTGCCCGAGGTCGGCGGATAGACCCGGCTGAGCACCCGCAGGAGCGTCGTCTTGCCGGCGCCGTTGCCGCCGACGAGACCGATCCGGTCGCCGTCACGCGCCTCGAAGCTGACCGCGTTCAGCGCCTTGATCACCTGGACGCTGCTGTCGCGGTCGTTCTGCAGGCCGCCCCCCACCGTGCGCCGTAGGATCTCGCTCTTCAGGGCACGGCCGCGGGAATTGTAGACGGCGAGTTCGACGCTCGCCTTGTCGAGGACGATATGAGCCATCCTGCCCTCAGAGCCAGTACACGACGCGGTGCGAATATTTCCCCGAGAAGGCCAGGGCGACGAGCCACCCGACGACCAGCAGGCCGAGCAGGATGAGATAGGACGTCGCGCTCGGCAGGTGGCCGAGCAGAGGCTCGCGCATCACGTCCAGCATGCTGGCGAAGGGGTTCAGGATGAGAACGGGATGGTCGACCCGCAATTGCGAGGGTTTGAAGACGACCGGCGAGACGAAGAAGGCGACCTGGACGATGCTCGCGACGATCTGCGGAATGTCGCGGAACCGCGCCGACAGGATAGCCAGGAGGTAGCCGATCCAGGCCAGGTTGGCGAGCACGAGCAGCAGGCCGGGAACGAACAGCAGGATGTGCCAGTCGATCACCGTGCCGGTGACGAGGAACAGGACCGGCAGAATGATCAGGTTGTGGGCGAAGATGAAGAGGTTCCGGGCGATCGTCCGCAGCAGGTAGGTGAACCGCGGCAGCGCGACCTGCCGGATGATGCTGTCGTTGTCGGTAAAGCTCGAGCAGCTTTCGTTGATGGTCTGCGACATCAATCCCCAGAGCACGAGGCCCGTGCCGAGATGGGGCAGGTAATCGGCCATGGAGGTGCCGAACAGCGAGGCGTAGATCCCGCCCATGCCGAAGATCATCACGGCCATGCTGAGTGTCAGCCACAGTTGGCCGACGCGCGAGCGGCGATACCGACGAATCACGTCGTTCTTGGCCAGCATCCACCACATGCGCCACGCGCCGAAGCCTCCGACGACGTCGGCGACCCCTCCTGCTACCAAACCCATGCGGCCTCTTTCCCGGAACCCTGCTGCTGCGGAGCAGCCGATGCCGGCCCTCCCAAAGCACGCGCCTGCGCGCATTGGCAAGTTTCGGGGCGCCGGGGGCAGGAGATCCGGACCGGCGTTGGTGCCGGGCCGCGAATCGAAGCGCCTCAACCGACCTGCGCCGCGTCGTCGGCAAGGGCCAGCAACGTCTGGCGCAGCCAGCGATGGGCTGGATCGTCGTCGTAGGAGGCGTGCCACAGCATGGAGATCGCCACCTCGTCGAGGGCCACCGGCGCGGGACTGACGGTGAGGCCGAGGGTTCCGGCAAAGAGGGTGGCGAGGCGCTCCTGCATGGTGGTGAGGACGGGCGCGCTGCGTACCAGGAAGGGCACGGCGAGGAAGCGCGGCGTCGTCACAGCGAGGTCGCGGCGCAGGCCGAGGAGGGCGAGAGCATCGTCCACCACCCCATGCGCCGTTTCCTTCAGGCTGGTGAGCACGTGGGGAAAGCGCAGGTAGTCGTCCAGGGAGATCGGGGGCGCGAGCCCGACGAGCTCGGCATTGAACAGGCAGACGTAGCGGTCCCGGTAGAGCAGCCGCTGCTTGTGGTGAGTCTGGCCGTGGGTGAACGTGCCGATGCCGAGATCGACGCGGTCCGCGTCGAGTTCCTGCAGGATGCGGATGCGGTCGATGGAGCGCAGGAGCAGGCTGATCCCCGGCGCGTGTTCGCGCAGGTAGGCCAGAAGGCGCGGCCCGAGCAGCACCTCGGTGGAATCGGGCAGGCCGATGGTGAAGGTCCGCGTGACGCTGCGCGGATCGAACGCCTCGTCGCGGCGCACCAGGGACTGGATCTGGCGCAGGAGCGTGCGCACGGGCGCGGCGAGCGCGAGCGCGCGGGGGGTGGCGCGCATCCCCTCGGGGGCACGGGTGAGAAGTTCGTCGCCGAAAGTGGTGCGCAGGCGCGCGAGGCTGCTGCTCATGGCCGACTGGCCGATGCCGATGCGGGCTGCGGCGCGGGTGACGCTGCGCTCGGCGAGCAGGGCGTCGAGGGCAACCAGCAGATTGAGGTCGATGCGGGATAGATCGACATGGTCAATAGTCATTATCGATCCGATCTGTTTGATCCATGATGCACCGCACATCATCTTCGCGTCACCGGCAAGGGCGCACCGCCCCTGCCAAGACAGCGAGACCCGTCACCATGACACTCCGTAGCCTCATCACCGCCGCCGCCCTTGCCACCGTCACCGTCACCGTGGGCACCGCCACCCTCCCGGCCTCCGCCGAGACGATCAAGCCCCTCGACGGTGGCAGCGTCTCCCTAGGCGAGCTCTCGGGCGTCGCCTACTACACTGCCGAGCCCAAGGGCTACCGTGTGGTCGTCACCCTGGCCCGCACCGGGACCAGCCGCGCAGTGCGAGTCGAGACGGTCCTGGCCAACGGCCAGAGCGTGACCCTCTCGACCCCGCAGGAACTCGGCGGCAGCGCCGACGCCATCGAGATCAGCCGCACCGGCGACACCGTCGCCGTCAACCGGCCGCGCCCGGGCGTCACCCGCGAAGCGGCGGCGCAGAACTAGGGAAGAGCCCGGCGTGACCGGGCTTTCCGAACCCGAAAGACCTCCCCGCCGGCGATGGCGGGGAGGTCTTTTTCGTATTCGGCTCCTCACCGGCAGATGGGTTAAGAGCCGTGCGCAGGCGCGCATCGCCAGGGAAGCGGATAGAGGTAGACGGGACGGATGGCAGGTCTGAAGGACAAGCGCGGCTTCATCGACAAGGACAGGCTCGACCTGTCCGAGCGGCAGGCCGTCGAGCATTGGATGAAGCGCTGGGGCGTCACCCGCGACCAGCTGACGAGCGCCCACCGTAAGGTCGGACATATGATCAAGGACATCGCAGCCGAACTGGGCAAGAAGCGTTAGAGGCAGGCAGCATCGAGCTGGACGAGGCGGGGGCGGGCAGGTGGCGGACAAGAGACACTTTTCGCTGCCGTGGCGCGGCCCGCTCAACGACCGCCGCTACGCGTCCCAGGATCCCGCCCGATTCCCGGACCTGCACTCCCTCGATGCGCTGGACCGCAGCCACTTTCGCAAGATCGTGAGCTGGAACCTGCTGCGGCGCACAGGAGCCAAGGTCGATGCCATCGTCGCCCTCGTGGAGCGCGAGCGGCCGGACCTGCTGCTGATGCAGGAGGCGACCAAGGACATCGCGGTGATCGAGGAGCGGCTCGGCGGTGTCTATGCCTGGGCGCCGCTGCCCGGCCGCATCCATGGGCTCGCCATGTGGAGCCCCCATCCCTGGGCCTCCCCGCCCGTCATCGTCGCCCTGCCGTCGGGCGCCGTCGTCGACCGTGTCTGCCAGATCCTCGATCTCGGGGAGTTCGGTGTCGCCAACGTCCATCTCTCCCATGGGCAGGTGCTCAACCGGCGGCAGCTGCGGCGGATCGAGCAGAGCCTTCCGGCCCGCGCCGCGGTGATCGGCGACTACAACCTCGTGGGCCCCGCCCTGCTGCCGGGGTTCCGCGATGCCGGGCCGCGCATCCCGACCCATGCCATGGTGGATCTCGTGCCCCTGCGCATCGACCGCTGCCTCGTGCGCGGGCTCGCCTGCCTCGGCCGCACGGTGCTGCCGCGCGGCGCCTCCGACCACCGGCCAATCGTGGTGCATCTCGGCCCCGCGCCGGCCCAGGCGGGCGAGCGGACCGTCAGAGGTATGGCAGCATTAGTCGTACGGCTGCGTCGCGCAACCGCACGGGCAAGGGCCGCCGCGCGAGCTCGTCGGCCGTCAGGCGGGCGTCCATCTTCGTCCGCATGAACGCGTCGAGGCGGTCGGCGAAGGCGCGGTCGTAGACCTCGACGTTGAGCTCGAAGTTCAGGCGGAAGCTGCGCATGTCCCAGTTCGCGCTGCCGACGAAGCTCCATTCCCCGTCCACGACGAGGAGCTTCGAATGGTCGAAGGGCGGCTCGTCGAGCCAGATCCGCACGCCGGCCTCGAGCAGCGGCGCCACATGCGCCCGCGTCGCCCAGTCCACGTAGCTGTGATTGCTCGCCCGCGGGATGATGACGTCCACGCGCACGCCCCGCGTCGCGGCGAGCGCCAGGGTCGTGGACAGGATCTCGCTCGGCAGGAAATAGGGGGTGACGAGACGGATGCTGTGCTGCGCGCAGGTGATCGCCGACATCACCGCGAACTCGATCTTCTCGATATCCGCATCCGGCCCCGAGGTGACGACACGGGCCTCGATCTCGCCCGCCGCGCCGAGCGGGGGGAACCAGCGCGGACCGTCGAGCTCCTCGCCCATGACGAAGGCCCAGTCGGCGGAAAACGCCTGCGACAGCTGCTCCACCACCGGCCCCTCGATGCGGAAATGGGTGTCGCGCACCGGGTCCGGAGGGGAGGTGGCGACGAGGTTCTCGTCGGCGATGTTGATGCCGCCGGTGAAGGCGATGCGCCCGTCGACGATGAGGATCTTCTTGTGGGTGCGCAGGTTCAGGAACGGCATGCGCCAGGGCAGGGCGGAATGCATGAACAGGCCCACCGGCACCCCGGCCCGGCGCAGGCGCCGCGCCATGGCGGGGAAGAAGTAGCCGCTGCCGATTCCGTCGATGAGGGCCCGGACCTCGACGCCGCGCGCGCGTGCGGCCACCAGCGCGTCGAAGAACCGCGACCCAGCGCCGTCGTTGCGGAAGATGTAGCTCGACAGGGCGACGCTGCGCGTCGCTCCCCCGATCGCCTCCAGCATCGCCGGATAGGCTGCGTCGCCGTTGCGCAGGATGGAAAAGTCGTTGCCGCCCAGGAGGACGAGCCGCGTGATCCGGCGGACGGCGCGGTCGAGGGGCCGCAGGTCCTCGGGTACGCTGGCGTCGGGAATGACGGGGGAGCCCGCCTGCTGCGACGGCCTCACCCGCAACTGGCGCGCCCGGCGCGAGACCCGGTTCACGCCGAAGATCGCGTAGAGGGCCGTCCCGAAGATCGGCGACAGCCAGGCGAGGCCGATCCAGCCGATGGCGGTGCCGATCTCGCGCTTGCGCAGCAAGGCATGAACCGTGACGAGAAGCGCCAGCACGATGCCGAGGAGAGCGAGGACGTCGGCCCGGATCGACCCGGTCGCCTGCAGCCATCGGTGGAGGAGGTCTTCCAAGAATCAGCCCAGCCTGAGAAGGGGATCGCGACACACGCCCCCTTTAGCCCCGGGCGGGTGGAAAGACCTAGCGGCCGCCCGCCCCGGGGACGGCCTGGACGAGGGCCGCCTCCTCGCGCGACCGCTGTGGGCGCAGGGTCTCGGCCAGCAGTTCCACCTGCGTCACGAGGCGGACGAGAGACTCGGCGCGGGGCAGGTCGGGATGGACGGGCAGGGCGCCGCCATCCTCGGCGAGGCGGGCCAGGGTGGTGGTGATCCACAAGGTCCAGGCGCGGCACGCCTCCGCCTCGTCCCCGGCATCGCCTGCAAGCTCTTCGGCGAGATCGGGCTTGGGGTCGGCGGCATGACGCAGGGCCGAGAGGCGCGCACCGATCCGGCGCAGGGTCGCGTCGGCGACCATGGCGGTCTCGACCTGGGGGTGGCGCCCGGCGCGGGGCTGCTGGAGGGCGCGGGAGAGGGCGGCCTCCAGGGTGTTGAGGGCGAGGCCGCTGGCCCGCGCCGCGGCCTCCGCCGCCCCGCTCCGCTCGGCCTCCGCCCGATTCGAGAGCACGGTGCGCGCGAAATCAGCATGGGCCTTGACGGCCTTCCTCAGTTCGAGACGGACCTGATCCGGCTCCCAGACCGGCCAGAGCAGCAGGCTGCTCGCCACCGCGATGAGACCTCCGAGCAGGGTGAAGAGGGCGCGCATGCCCGCGACTTCCCAGGAGGCATGGCCGGGCTCCATCACCTCCACCAGCAGCACCACCAGGGGCGTCAGGCAGGCGATGAAGAAGGCATAGCTCACCTGCCGGGCGGCGAAACCGATGATGCTCAAGGGGAAGATCAAGGCCGAGAGCGCCAGGGTCGTCGTGGCGAGGCTGGCGAGGAGGGCGCCGAACAGTCCGCCGAGCACCGTACCGCCGATCCGCTCCAGCGCCCGCTGCCAGGTAGCGGCGTAGAAGGGCTGCATGGTCAGCACCACCGTGATGGTGAGCCAATGCGTGAACGGCCCCGGCCAGAGCAGGGTTAGGCCGAGGACAGGCGCGGTGACGGTGCTGGCGCGGATCGCGTGCCGCAGGTTCGGCGAGGCCAGGGTGAAGTTCGCCTTCAACGGGCCGAGCATCCTCTGACGCAGGGGCAGGCTGGCGCTCCCCAGCAGCGTGCCGCCGGGGCGATACCCTTCCGGCGTCGAGAGCTTGGCCCCGATGCGGACGCGGTCGAGGATGCGCTCGGCCAGGGACTTGAGGGCCGGGTCGGACGCGAACCCGCGTCCCGCCCGCGCGATCGAGCGCTCGATGCGCGGCAGGTCGAGGACGGTGTCGTCGCGGATCGCCCGCGCGACCACGAGGAGGAGCGGCCGCAGGCGCCGCAGCAGGCGACGAGTCCGGACCTGGCGGTTGGGGTTTCGGTCGGCCTCGATCCGGTCGGACAGGGCGATGAGGGCGGCGAAGATCTGCTCGGCGCTCTCCAGCCGGATCAGCGCCTGGGCGGTGCGGTCGGAGACGCGCTCGCGGCTGCGGGCGAGGTCGACGATGAGGCCGCGGGCGAGCTCGATCGCCTCGCGCACGCCGCGGCGATGGGCGCGGGCATGGTCGTCGAATCCCGCCGCGCCGGCCTCGTCCGAGGCCGCGAGATCTTCGAGATCGCCGCTGAGCAGGGCGAGCCGGCGCCAGACCTCGGCCACGGCCCTCTGGGTCGGGCGGTAGGGGTTGAGCCGCCACAGAGCGAGGGCCAGCACCGTCGCCCACAGGCCGCCGGCCAGCACCATCGCCCCGGCGACGACGGCCTCGCCGCCGGTGAGGGGACGGTCAAGGGCGAAGGCCAGGACGAGGACGAGGACGTTGCCGGCGGTCTGCTCCTGCACGCCCCAGACCCGCGCATAGCTGCAGCAGAAGATGACGACGGTGGCGAGCGGCACCACGAGTGCCGGGCCATGGGGCTGGAGCAGGCCGAACAGGCTCCAGATCAGGCTGCCGAGCACCGAGAACACGGCGAGCACCATGAGGCGGGAGCGCATCGGGCCGCCGATATCGGCAAAGCAGGTGAGGTTGGCCGCCAGCGCCATGATCAGGAGCGGGGGCCACGCCACGAATTCGTGGAGCAGGATGACGGTGCCGAAGGCGCAGGCCGCCCGGATGCCTTCGACGATGCTGAGCCCGCGCGGGTCGAGGGCGATCGGCAGACGCGCGAGGTTCGCCCCCGGCGTGGAGAGGGAGCCCCGCCCCATGAGGAAGCCGGCCACGCGCCTGCGCCGGAGGCCGCCGGAGACGGCACCGCTCACCTTGGCCCTGGGGTTCGGAGGGAGGGACAACCGGGACGCTCCGCCGGGCGGCATGCCCGGTGCGAGGCGGTTTAGAGCCGATCGCCGCGGCGCAAAACCCATGACGTCGCCCCCGCCGGGCGGGCCGGTCCCCAGCGCATGGCGAACCGCCCTGCCGCGCTGGATTTCGTATGCATTTTCACCGGCGGGGGTTGGAAAGAGTCCAGTCTGGCCGGCGCCTTGCATGGGCGGTCTGGACACCGGCAATTTCGCCGATCATCGATCGACCGAGGAAAAGCGCAACACGATGAGAGGCTTGGCAGAACATCTTCGCGTTGGACTCGTGGCCGCGGCGCTGGCCGCCGGCGGCATGGCGCCGTCCGCATGGGCACAGGGAACGCTGCGGATCGGCATGACCGCGTCGGACATCCCGCTCACCACGGGGCAGGCCGACAATGGCGGCGAGGGCATGCGCTTCACCGGCTATACGGTCTACGACGCGCTCATCAACTGGGACCTGTCGAGCGCGACCAAGCCCTCCGACCTCACCCCCGGTCTGGCCACCTCCTGGGAGGTGGATGCCGCCGACAAGACCAAGTGGATCTTCAAGCTGCGCCCCGGTGTCACCTTCCACGACGGGTCGCCCTTCACCGCCGAGTCGGTGGTGTGGAACTTCGACAAGCTCCTCAAGACCGATGCGCCGCAATTCGATCCGCGCCAATCGGCGCAAGGGCGGTCGCGCATCCCCGGTGTCGCCAGCTACCGCGTGGTCGATCCGATGACGGTGGAGATCACCACCAAGGCGCCGGACGCCACGCTGCCCTACCAGATCGCCTGGATCATGATGTCCTCGCCGGCGCAGTGGGAGAAGCTGGGCAAGAGCTGGGACGCTTTCGCCAAGACGCCGTCGGGAACCGGCCCGTGGAAGCTGACCCTGTTCGCCCCGCGCGAGCGCGCCGAGATGGCCCCCTTCGCCGAATACTGGGACAAGGCGCGGGTGCCCAAGCTCGACAAGCTGGTGCTGGTGCCCCTCCCGGAGGCCAATGCCCGCGTGGCGGCCCTTCGCTCGGGCCAGGTCGACTGGATCGAGGCCCCGCCGCCGGACGCTGTCGCCTCCCTCAAGGGGGCGGGGTTCGGCATCGTCACCAATGCCTATCCGCATAACTGGACCTGGCACCTGTCGCGGGCCGAGGGCTCGCCGTGGAACGACATCCGCGTGCGCAAGGCCGCCAACCTCGCCGTGGACCGCGAGGGCATGAAGGAGATGCTCAACGGGCTGATGATCCCGGCACAGGGCTTCATGCCGCCGGGCTCGGCCTGGTTCGGCTCGCCGACCTTCAAGCCGACCTACGACCCCGAAGCGGCCAAGAAGCTCCTGGCCGAGGCCGGATACGGCCCCAACAAGCCCATCGTCACGAAGATCCTGATCGCGCCCTCGGGCTCGGGCCAGATGCAGCCCCTGCCGATGAACGAGCTCATCCAGCAGAACCTCGCCGATATCGGAATCAAGGTGAATTTCGAAGTCGTCGAGTGGAACGCGCTCATCAACCTGTGGCGGGCCGGCTCGAAGGCCGACGTGTCGCGTGGCGCCACGGGCATGAACTTCTCCTACTTCATCCAGGACCCCTTCACCGGCTTCATCCGTCACCTGCAGTGCAATCTCGCGGCCCCCAACGGCACGAACTGGGGCCATTACTGCGACCCCGAGATGGACAAGCTGTTCGACCAGATCCGCACGACGTTCGATCCGGCCGAACAGATCAAGGTGCTGCAGAAGGTCCACGAGAAATACGTCGACGAGGCGCTGTTCCTCATGGTCGCCCACGACACCAACCCGCGCGCCATGAGCTCGAAGGTGAAGGGCTTCGTCCAGGCCCAGAATTGGTACCAGGACTTCTCGCCCATCACGGTCGGGAAGTGAGACGCATCCTCCCTCCCCCTTGTGGGGAGGGACCGAGGGTGGGGGTGGTTCCGCTAGCCTCCGCAGAACGAGGGTCGCCCTGCCACCCCCACCGCCAGTTCCTCCCCACAAGGGGGAGGACAGCCGCCACACTCGATCGAGGTCTTCGGATGCTCCCATGCTGAGCTTCATCCTCCGCCGCCTCCTCACCGTCACCCCGGTGGCGCTCGGCGTCAGCATCGTCTGCTTCTCGCTGGTACATCTGGCGGACGGCGATCCCCTCAGCTCCATCTTGCCGGTGGACGCCACCCAGGAGACGATCGACGCCATGCGGATCGCCTACGGCTACGACAAGCCGCTGCCGGTCCAATACGCCCTGTGGCTGTGGAAGGTGCTCCACGGCGATCTCGGTACGTCCATCGCCACCGGCAGGCCGGTCTTAAGCGAGGTCGGTCGCGCCGTCGTCAACAGCCTGATCCTCGCCTCCGTGGCGACCCTGATCGGCTTCACCTTCGGCTGCCTGTTCGGTTTCGTCGCCGGCTATTTCCGCGATTCGATTCTCGACCGGGCGGCCTCCGCCATCTCGGTCTTCGGTGTGAGCGTGCCGCATTACTGGCTCGGCATGGTCCTGGTGATCGTGTTCTCGGCCCAGCTCGGCTGGCTACCCTCCACCGGCGCCGGCCCCGACGGATCGGGCAACTGGAAGCCGGATCTCGAGCACCTGCGCTACATCATCCTGCCCGCCATCACGATGTCGGTGATCCCGATGGGCGTCATCGCCCGCACCGTCCGGGCGCTGGTGGGCGACATCCTCTCCCAGGATTTCGTCGGGGCGCTCAGGGCAAAGGGCCTCTCCGAATTCGGCGTGTTCAAGCACGTGGTGAAGAACGCCGCTCCCACCGCTCTGGCGATCATGGGTCTGCAGCTCGGCTACCTGCTCGGAGGCTCGATCCTGATCGAGACGGTGTTCGCCTGGCCCGGCACCGGCTTCCTCCTCAACGCCGCGATCTTCCAGCGCGACCTGCCGCTGCTGCAGGGCGCCATCCTCGTCCTGGCGATGTTCTTCGTCGCCCTCAACCTCATCGTCGACGTCGTGCAGACGGCGCTCGACCCGCGCATCGAGAGGGGCTGATGGCACTCGGGACCAGTCCGGCCGTATCGGCCATCGACATCGCCGGGGGCGCCCCCCCGCTCACCTCGACGCCGGAGGCCTTCGTCGCCTCGCGCGGCTTCTGGGGCAACGTGCTGGCCAAGCTCCTGCGCGATCCCGTGGCGATGACAGCCGCCTTCGTCATCCTCGCCATCGTGGTCATCGCGTTGCTGTCGCCGTGGATCACGCCCATGGACCCGTATCGCGGCTCGATGGTGCGGCGGCTCAAGCCCGTGGGCGACGCCACCTACCTCCTCGGCTCGGACGAACTCGGCCGCGACATGCTGAGCCGCCTGATGCTGGGCGGGCGCCTCTCCCTGTTCATCGGCGTCACGCCGGTAATCCTCGCCTTCCTCCTCGGTTCCACCATCGGCATCCTCGCCGGCTATGTCGGCGGCTGGCTCAACACGGTGCTCATGCGCACCATCGACGTGTTCTTCGCCTTCCCCTCGGTGCTCCTGGCCATCGCCCTTTCGGGGGCGCTGGGGGCGGGGGTGTTCAACTCCATCGTCTCGCTGACCTGCGTGTTCACGCCTCAGATCGCCCGCGTGGCCGAGAGCGTGACGACGCAGATCCGCTCACGCGACTATGTCGACGCCGCCCGCCTCTCCGGCGCCTCGACCCTGACGATCCTGCGCGCGCAGGTGCTCGGCAACGTGCTCGGACCGATCTTCGTCTACTCCACCAGCCTGATCAGCGTGTCGATGATCCTGGCCTCGGGCCTCTCCTTCCTCGGCCTCGGCGTGAAGCCGCCGGAGCCCGAATGGGGCCTGATGCTCAACACCCTGCGCACCGCGATCTACGTGAACCCCATGGTCGCGGCACTGCCGGGCCTCGCCATCTTCATCGTCTCGATCTCGTTCAACCTGTTCTCGGACGGCCTGCGTTCGGCAATGGAAGTGAAGTCATGAGCACGCCCATCGCGTCGAGCCCGCTCTCCTCTCGCGACCGGGGCGGCCCGGGCCAGCCGCTCCTCACCGTCGAGGGACTGGTGAAGCATTTCCCGGTCAAGAAGGGGATCGGCGGCAAAAAGGCCGTCGTGCGCGCCGTGGACGGCGTCGATTTCGACATCAGGAAGGGCGAGACCCTGGGGGTCGTCGGCGAATCCGGCTGCGGCAAGTCCAGCACCGCACGCCTCATCATGGGCCTGACCCAGCACGACAAGGGCGAGATGCTGTTCGATGGCGAGCGCATCGGCAGCCGGGCCCTGCCCCTGCGCGAGTTCCGCGCCCAGGCCCAGATGGTGTTTCAGGACAGCTACTCGTCGCTCAACCCGCGCATGACCATCGAGGGGTCCATCGCCTTCGGGCCACGGGTCCATGGGGTGCCCAAACGCCAAGCCATCGAGCGGGCGCGCAGCCTGCTTGCCCGCGTCGGCCTCGAACCCGCGCGCTTCGCCGCTCGCTACCCGCACGAACTCTCCGGCGGCCAGCGCCAGCGCGTGAACATCGCCCGCGCCCTGGCGCTGGAGCCGCGCCTCGTGGTCCTCGACGAGGCGGTCTCGGCCCTCGACAAGTCGGTGGAGGCGCAGGTGCTCAACCTGCTGATGGACCTCAAGCAGGAATTCGACCTCACCTACCTGTTCATCAGCCACGACCTCAACGTCGTCCGCTTCATCTGCGACCGGGTGGCGGTGATGTATCTCGGGCAGGTGGTGGAGATCGGCCCGGCCGACACCGTGCTGGCCGATCCCGCCCATCCCTATACCAAGGCACTTCTCTCCTCGATGCCGTCGATGGACCCGGACAACCGCACCACCGTGGCCCCGCTGGCCGGAGACCCGCCCAACCCCATCGACCCGCCGCCGGGATGCCGCTTCAACCCGCGCTGCAGCCTCGTGGAGGATGTCTGCCGGAGCCATGTTCCGCCCCTCGCCCCGGTCGACCCCGTCCACCGCGTCGCCTGCCTCGCCCGCCAGCCTGGCTCCGGCCATTCGGCGGCGGCCGCCCTGCCGGTGGCCGCATGAGCACGGTTCTTCGCCACCGCCGCCTTTCTGGCCCCGGCGCGGGCTCCTTCTCGTACGAGGCTACTGGTGTCACACATTTGCTCGACGGCTGCTCCCTCTACGCAAGAGGGTTCGTCATGAGGCGCAACGGGCTCCCTCTCCTGGAAGGAGAGGGTTGGGGTGAGGTGTTGTCCATCTCCGGAAAGGCCACACACCTCACCCTGTCCCTCTCCTTCCAGGAGAGGGGACCCGTGCTGCCGGCGACATGTGTGACTATCGCAGCCTGCAAGGAGAGGGACAGGAGCCCGTCGCGGCCCTCGACGCAGCAAGGAGGCTTCCGATGAGTGGCGGACTGACAGAACCCGCCGTCTCCATCCAGGGCCTGAAGGTCACCTTCGGGGGCAAGGTCCGCGCCGTCGATGGGGTCGATCTCACCCTCGGCCGAGGCCAGGCCATCGCCCTCATCGGCGAGTCGGGCTCGGGCAAGAGCGTGACCCTGCGCGCGATCATGCGCCTCAACCCCGAGCGCAAGACGGCGATCGAAGGCCGCATCCTCGTTGCCGGCCGCGACGTGATGGCCATGGGTAAGCGCGACCTGACGGCATTGCGCGGCCGCGAAGTGGCGATGATCTTCCAGGAGCCGCTGCTGGCCCTCGATCCTGTCTATACGGTGGGCCGCCAGATCATGGAGGCGATCCGCCAGCACGAGGGGATCGGCGCGGCCGAAGCACGCGCCCGCGCGCTGCAGCAATTCGAACGGGTGCGCATCCCGAGCCCGGAGCGGCGCCTCGACGCCTATCCGCACGAGATGTCGGGGGGCATGCGCCAGCGCGCGATGATCGCCCTCGCCCTCGCCTGCAACCCCAAGGTCCTCCTCGCCGACGAACCCACCACGGCCCTCGACGCCACGGTGCAGATCCAGATCCTGCTTCTCCTGCGCGATCTGCAGGCGGAGCTCGGGCTCTCCACCCTCTTCGTCACCCACGATCTCGGTGCCGCCGTCGAGGTCGCCGACCGGATCGCGGTGATGTATGCCGGCCGCATCGTGGAGGAGGGCTCGGCCCGGCAGGTGGTGCTGAACCCGCATCATCCCTACACGATCGGCCTGCTGCGCAGCCGCGCCGACGGGGCGCTCGCCAAGGGCTCCCGGCTCCAGACCATACCGGGAAGCCCGCCCGACCTCGCCAACCGCCAGCCTGGCTGCCCCTTCGCACCGCGCTGCTTCCTTGCCGAGGAACGCTGCCGCGTGGGCGACCCGCCGGTGGTCGAGGCCGGACCGGGCCATCGCGCCGCCTGCTGGAAGACCGACGAGGCGGCGCGGAGCTTCCAGGCACAGCGGGCGGAGCTGGCGGACGCGTAGCTACCCGATCCAAGACCTCATCGCTGAGATGCCGGAGCGAAGCTCAGGCCTCGAAGGGGACCTCCGATTCGCCCTCCGATCCCTGGAGACCTCCTTCGAGGCCGCTTCGCGGCACCCCAGGTCGCGAAGGCTGAAGAACCGACTGCATTCCGAAAAGACCAACCCGAGACAACGGACACGCCTATGAGCACGACCCACAATCTCCGCGTCGACGGCGCGCGCCTGTGGTCCACGATCATGGAGACCGCCCGGTTTGGCGCCACCCCGGCCGGCGGGATCAACCGGCTGACCCTGTCGCAGGAGGATGGCCAGGTCCGGGACTGGTTCCGGGATGCCTGCGAGGCGGCGGGGCTGGAGGTGCGTGTCGATGCGCTGGGCACTCAGTTCGCCCTGCGGCGCGGACGCGACATGACGCGCCTGCCCGTCGCCTGCGGCTCGCATCTCGACACGCAGCCCACGGGGGGCAAGTTCGACGGCATCCTCGGCACCCTGGCGGGCCTGGAGGTCATGCGGGCGCTGAACGACGCCGGCATCGAGACCGAGGCGCCCCTGCTCCTGGTCAACTGGACCAACGAGGAGGGCTCACGTTACGCCCCCGCCATGATGGCGTCCGCCGCCTATGCGGGCGAGTTCACGGTGGAGGACATCCATTCCCGGCGGGATGCCGCCGGTATTGCCGTGAAGCAGGCGCTGGAGGCCATCGGCTATCTCGGAGACGAGCCGGTGGGCGAGCGCAGGATCGGCGCCTTCGTGGAACTGCATATCGAGCAGGGGCCGATCCTGGAGGCCGAGGCGACCACCATCGGCGTGGTCGAGGGCGGGCAGGGGATCGCCTGGTTCGACGGCGTGGTCACGGGTTTCGAGAGCCATGCGGGCACGACGCCGATGCCGCGCCGTCGCGACGCCCTCAACGGCTTCGCCGAGATCGCGCTGGCCGTCGAGCGGATCGCCCATGCCCACGGCCCCACGGCGGTGGCGACGATCGGCGAGGCGGCGATCGGCGCGCCGTCGCGCAACGTCATTCCCGGCCGCATCCGCTTCACACTCGACGTGCGCGACCCGAAAGGCGAGACCCTCGATGCGGTCGAAAGCGATTTGCGGGGCGAACTCGACGCCATCGCCGGCCGGCGCAAGCTCGCCATCGATCTGACCCGGATCTGGCGAAAGGAACCCGTGCCGTTCGATGCCGGTGTGGTAGGCGCCGTCGAGGCGGCGACCAGGGGATTGGGTTTTAGCCATCGCCGCATGGTCTCGGGCGCCGGCCACGATGCTTGCAACATCGCGGCCCTCGCCCCGACGGCCATGATCTTCGTGCCCTGCCGCGACGGGATCAGCCACAACGAGGCGGAATCGGCGACGCAGGGCGATTGCACCGCCGGCGCCGATGTCCTGCTCCAGACCCTTCTGACCCTCGCCAACGCACCAGTTCAGCGCGGCTGAGCAGGCACCCTGTCGGCTGGGCGAAACCGGCTCCGCGCCGCTCCGGCCGTTGCTCCGCGAGACACCCGCGAAGCCCTCGCTGGTTCTTGTCATCGGCACGCGAGTTCGCCCGCATCGACGAAGGCGGATCGCGCTGGTCCCGTCATGGGGGGCGGTGGGGGAGGGTGCAGGACGTCGCCGATCCTGGGAGTGATGACGGAACCCGACAAGGCAACCGCCGAAATCATTCTTCTTCCACCACCAAAGGGTTGTGCGACAAGAAAAGAACACGCAACGACATAGTGTTTCGGAACATCCTGGCATAAAATCGTTCATGTCAGGCGGCACATTGGCCGAGGAGAAAGACGCATGCCGCCACGGTCGCCGATGGATCCATCCGGACGGTCGGATGGCGCATCGCGCCGGTTGCCCTCCCGCCGGCTCCTGAAACTCGTGGAACACGCCACGGATGTCGGCTTCTGGTCGGCGGACCTCGAAGAACTCGACATCCACGGGTCGATCGGCCTCCATCGCGTTCTCGGCCTCCCCCCCTCGGTCGCCCTGAGCTTCGGCGTCGTGGAGGCCATGATGCATCCCGACGACCGTGCCGCGCATACGGATATGCTGACCCTGCTGCGCGAAGGCCAGCCGCTCAGGCGCGAGTTCCGCATCATCCGGCCAGACCAGACTTTGCGCTGGATCGCCAGCCATGCCGAGGTGGTGCTCGGCCCCGGCAACCGCCCGAGCCAGGCGATCGGCGTCGTTGAGGACGTGACCGATCGCTACGATGCGAAGCATTCCACCAAACAGGGACCCGATCGCTTCGAGGCTCTGCTCTCGGCCACGGCCGCGGTGGTCTGGATCGTCAGCCCCGATGGGAAGTCGATCGACATGCCGCTCTGGGAAGAGCTCACCGGGCAGCGACACGAGCAGTTCCAGGGGCTCGGCTGGATCGACGTTCTGCATTCCGACGACAGAGAACGCACGAATTTCGCCTGGCGCACCGCCCTCAGCCACGACACGGCCTACAACACCGACTACAGAATCCTCTGCGTCGATGGGGTCTATCGCTGGTTCAACGCCCGTGGCGTGCCGATCATGAACCGGGACGGCTCGGTGAAGGAATGGGTCGGCGTGTGCCTGAGCGTCCCCGGACAGAGCCGCTTCCAGGCGGCTTCGTCGAGCACGGACGCTCGCGGGCCCGCGACCGATATCGGCCGCAGCAGCGGGGATGTCACCTCCGCACAGATCCGCGCCGCGCGCGGGATGGCCGGCCTGTCGAAGGACGAGTTGGCGCGTCGGGCGAGCGTATCGGTCTCAACCATCGTGCGGATCGAAGATCCAGAGGCGACCATCCGCCCGCGACGCGACACGGTGCAGGCGGTGCGTCAGGTTCTCGAACAGGCGGGCGTCGTCTTCACCTTCGATCCGGGGCAGAAACCCGGTGTGCGGGAGGCGTGAGGCCGCCTTCGCTCAGGCGCTCGCGTCGCTGGGAGCGGGCTGCTTGAACCGCTCCTTCATCCGCTTGCCGAGATCCACCTTGCGCGCATTCGCGGCGAGACGGATCGCGCGGTCGACCTCGGCCGGGGCGGCGACCTCGTTGATCTGGCCGACCAATGCCATCAGGCGCTCGTCGTCGGAGAAGGTCAGTTCGCAGCGGTAAAGCAGCATCAGCACGCGTCCGTTGCGGGGATCGACCTGAAGCGCCCGTGACAGCACCTGGGCTCCCTCGCCGGCGGCGCCATAGCGGAAAAGCCGGTCGCCTGCCTCCAGCACAAGGCCGAGATCCGTACCGGCCACATGGGCGACGGCACGCCAGGCCGCCAGAATGGATTCCTCGTCTCCCGTGGGCTCGAGCGCCTTGGCGGCCAGGCGGCGAATGCGGCCCTGACTGTTGGTCATCAGGGCGGAGACGAAAGAGCTGAGCCGCTCCTCGTTCTTCTCCTCTTCCGCGAGACGACCCAGGGTCTTCCAAGGATCCTCCAGTTCGGCATCCGCCTGGCACGCGCGCAAGATCAGGTCCCCGCCGCGCTCGCGGTCTCCTTTGATGAGGGCGATCTCACCGAGAAGCCAGATGCCGGTGGCGCCGTCCGCCTCCCGCCGGATCTCGGCCTCGGCGATCTCGGCCAGGGTGTCGACATCCTGCTGCTTCAGGGCGCGTCGGATCCGAACCGGAAGGGCTTCCTCGACGGCGGAATCGAGCGGGGTGGGCGCGCTACCATCCTCGATCGCCTTCACCTCCGGACGACGCGCGCGCTGGGCGAGGCGCACGGCCCGTTCGGCCTCCTCCGGGTAGAACTCCACGATGAGAGCCGTCAATTCGGCCAAGCGCTCGTTGTCGGAGAAGAGCAGCTCGCTGCGGTAGAGCATCACCAGAAGGCGGCCATTCGTCGGATCGGCCGCATAGGCAGCCTCGAAGATCCGTGCTGCATCCTCCCCCGCCCCCGCGCGGAGCAGGCGGTCGCCGGCCTCGATCAGGACGCCCACATCCGTCTGGGCCGCGGCGGCGACCCGACGCCAAGCGTCGACGGCCGCCGCGTCGGTGCCGGTCTGCTCGATGATCTTGGCGGCCATCCGCAAGATCCGGCATTGACCGTTGGTCATCAGCACGGAGGCCAGGAGCTTGAGCCTCTCCTCGTCCTGCTCGTCCTCGGCGACGCGCGCCAGGGCCTTCCACGGCTCCTCAAAGGAGGGGTTGGACTGGCAGGCGCGAATGATCAGATCGATGCCGCGTCGACGGTCCCCCCGCGACAGGGCGAGTTCCCCATACAGCCAGATCGCCGTGGGGCTATCCGGATCGTCTTGCATCTCGGACGTGGCGATGGCGGCCACCATCGGCCAATCCTCCAGCTTCAGGGCGCGACGGATCCGCGCCAGCAAGGTCTCGGTGGCATCGACGTCGGGCTTGTTGAGGTCGACCAGCCTCATGTATTCGTGGATGGCCCGCTGAGCATTGGAGTAGAGGACGATCTTGTCGGCCTGTACCACGCCGACGACGTCGCAAAACTCCCGCACCTGGGCGACGTTCGACGAAATGACGATGAAGCCGCTCGTGGCCGAGCGTTGCTTGATCACGCTGGCGAAACGGTCGGTGAACTCGGCCGTCTGCGGAAGAATGTCGCCGTCGACGAAGTAGGTCTCGTAGGGCAGCCCGTAGGACAGGGCATACCGAAACGCTAAGGCGATATCGGCGGGCACGTGCTTGTACGGCACGTCCATGAAGGCATCGATATTGGCCACGAAGGCGACGAACTTGATCAGGCTCCCCGGCTCGATGCGGTGCATCTTGGCGGCGAACACGCAGTTCCGCCTCAAAGTATGGAACGCGACAATCCCGGCCATGCGCCCGACGGGACTCGAGATGTCCGCCTCGCGCCGCATCTTGCCGACGGCGGGCTGCCGCACCCCCGCGATGAGGTCGCTGAACGCACGGCGCTCGATCTTCGAGGCGCAGAGGATACCGACGCGACGGTTCGTCGGGATGACCCCGGAGAGGCCGCACAGAACCGCATGCGACCGCGACTGGAGCGACCTGACCCAGACGTTCTCCAGGATCAGCATAACTCATCTCGCCCGGAGACCGGTGGACAGCCCCTCACTGAACGTGTTCCCGGTCGAGCGCCCAATCCCGATCTCCCAATCCGAAATCTAACGCCGCGTCACGCGAGGACGCAACAGCCCGCATCAATACATCGCGCCTCGCCAAAGGCTTAGCCGAACGCTTCGACCCGGCCGACCGAGCCCGGCCCCCATCCCGATGCCGGGTGTCTCTCATGACAGCAGCCCTTGCTGCAACGACATGGCCGGAATGAGGGCGTCCATTCGTCGGGGCACCTCCAACAATCGCGTGATCCGCCGCCGGACAGGGGCTCCTTCACCCCATCCGGGACTGGTCGCCGGCATCCTCCACGCGAACGGGAGCGGCCGCATCGCCGGGCCGCTCATCGAGATAACCGAGGAAAGCCGGGGCATCCACGGTCCAACTGTCCATCACGCCGTGGTGAGGCTCCAGCCAGCCCCGATAGCGATGTCCCATCACGATGCTGAGCCGGGCATAGTTCAGGCGCAGGAAGTAGGTCCCGTCCTGGACCGGCACGATCTCGGTGATGTGGGTTCCGGGTTCCGAGAAGACGATATGTGCCAACCCGGCCCCGTGAGGAGCGACGATCCGCTTCGCCGACGAGACGATGAAGACCTGCTGCCACAGGGGCATGGTTCCGAGGGCGACGCCCGCATAGCCCCTCGTCGTGATCTGCGCCTCGAGTTCGGCTTCGTTTCTCATGACCCGTCGGCTCGAATCGCGGCGTGAGATGTAGATCGCATCGTCGGCGCTCACGTTTTCCTGCGCAGCGATGGCACGGGCGGACCGCTTCACCCGCTCGATGACGGGTGCCACTTGGTCCCAATAGCTGAAACCATGCATGCCGCTGCGGGCGATCAGCAGCCGCTGGACGAAGACCGCATCACCGACATCCACCACCGCCTGGGGCAGGCCAGCCAGACGCAGGGTCTCTTTCTCGAAGGAGGGAGCCAGGTCGCTGAGGAGGATCGCCGCATCCGGCGCCCCGTCCTCCAGCATCCAGGCGAAAAGCGGCAGGCGATCCACTAGCCAGTGATAGATGCCGCGCGTGCTCTTGATGGCGAAGAAGCCTGTCGCGATGCCGGGCGCTTCCGCGCGCGACAAGCGGGAAATGGGCGTTCCCTTCGAGACGATGAGGCTGCCGTCCTCCTTCCAGATCTGGCCGTTCCGGTCCACGAACACCTCCCGGTGCTCAATGATCTCGGGCGGCTTTGCCCGGGCGACCTTGTTCCGGAAGCTCTCGATATCCGCGGTGACCTTGATGGCATGGCGCGGCGGGGTTCGCTCGCTCGACCAGATCTCGACGGAGCCCTGAACCCGCCGCCCGGAGCCGAAGAACGGAAATCGAATCGTCGTGGCCGCCGCCTTGACGACGCCCGCCGCGGCGGAGGACCCGACGGGGACGGCCTTCGCCATGGCCGCCTTGATCGCCGACCGGAGGGCGGCATCCTTGGTATGGGGGAGGAACGATTTCGCCTGATGGGCGAATCTCGCCTCGGCCATCACGGCCGCATCGGCGGTGAAGACCGCCCATGCGGCAGCCGCTTCGCCGAGCATCAGGAACCTCTGGCTCACCGCATACCGATCCCGCGTCGACCATCGCGCGCCCAGGCACTGGCTTTCGGCCCAGGCCAATGCTTCGACGTCGCGCATCTCGCCGGCGGCGCGGATGAAAATACCCATCATCGACGGGCTTTTCTTAAGTCGCTCGCCGTTACGGGCCCGTGTCAGGATCGTCGGCCAATCGCCTCGCTCGAAGGCCGATTCGAAATCCCGGTACTTGAATCCCGTCCCCCTGAAGACGGTCCAACGCCAGATGCGCCTCAGGAGACGACGGACGGTTTCCATGACGGGCTGAAACATAGTGATGGATCATGTCCTTCGTTGCTTCCCATGACATCGCTCCTTCATGGAGGAGAAGGGAAAACCAATCCGTCATCAGCGGCATGTGTCGTGTGCCCGTGTCTTTTTGGGGCTCCGATCCGCCGGTATCGGAGGGTCTGTCATCCACAGACGCCCCAAGAACACGCCGCTGCCCTGCAATAGAGCACCTTCGCATCTGCAAAAGCCTGTGATAGTTCCACAACGCTGACGCAATTAGGAGGTTTACGCATGCTCAACCGGTCAAAGCTCCCCCTTTTCCTTGCCATCGCCGCCCTGGCCGTTCCCTTCGCCGTCGCCACCCCGGCCTCCGCCAAGGGCAACAAGATCATCTCCATGATCGACACCGACAATGACGGCACGATCGACCTGAAGGAAGTCCAGGCCGTCGCCAGCGCCAAGTTCGACGCCCTCGAAGGCGACAAGGACGGCACCCTCGACGCCAAGGAGCTCAAGGGTCGCGGTGGCAAGAAGGTGATCGCGGAAGCCGATCCGGACAAGGACGGCACGATCGACAAGAAAGAGTACCTCGCCCTGGTCGAGTCCCGCTTCAAGGCGGCCGATCCGGACAACGACGGCACCCTCGATGCGGCCGAGCTGAAGACCCCGGCCGGCAAGGCCCTGGTCAAGCTGCTCAAGTAAGCTGGCGGGGGCCGCGCTCGCCGCGAGCGGGCCGGACCACGGTTTCGAACAACGACCAGACCCCATGTGCCGCCCGGCGCATGGGGTTTTTTTGTCGTCTCGGACGTGAGCGAAGGTTTCGCGAGGCGCTCGAAGGACGACGCACCCGGCGAATCACTGCGCGGCGTCGACCGCCGACGGATGATTCGGGCGTTGGCATTCTCAAAAAAGAAAGGGATTCGGCGCTAGAAGAGGCGAACTCGACCTCGAACCAGACCAAAAGACGCCAGAATCTGTGCGCTGCAGCACGTTAATGCGTCGAGACTTGTTTAAGGGCGAAAGATCCCTAGATACAGTGACATCATGACAGCGTCGTATCGTGGCTTCCCACAAAGTCACGGGGCGGATCGGAAGCAGCCGGGGCATCGTCGTGCCTCGTGGCGGAAGGACCGTTCGTACGGCGGATTTCAATCCACGGTCCCACCGGGCGTGCGCCCGCCAGAGACGCAGATCCTGCGAGTACGTTTTACATGAATCAACTCGTTCGCCTGTCACAGATCGGCGATGCTGACGCCATTGCCGAACCGTCGGCCGAACTGCGCGTCCCCTTCGCCCAGTCGGGTGCCTTCGTCTGCAAGTTCATCATCGGCGAACCGAACGATCGTGCGGTCTGTTGCGGTGCGCCTGCGCCGGATGGCAAGAGCTGGTGTGCGTTTCACCGGCGGATCGTCTTCGAGCCGGCACGTCCGGGCCGCCTTCGCTAAAGCAGTCTTCGCTTCCCTCGCTATCATGGAATGCCTCGCCGGCTCTCGCCAGCGAGGTTTCTTGCATGGGCGAAGTCATGCGCAAGCGCCGTCAAAAACGTCGCCGGTAAAGCCCGGCGCGCACGATCAGTCTTCGGGATCGCCCCGATCCTCGGGCCCGCGGAGAGCCTCGAAGGGGCGTCCGTGCATCATGCGGGGGTCATTCGAGCGGACGACGAGATATCCCGCCTCGCGGGCCTCCCGCAGGCGAGCTGCCTGATAATCTCTGCCCCCGTCATCCCGGCGGCGATAGGCCGGCCCCTCTTCCGGGAGGTAGCCGTAGCGATAGCCGGGAGTGTCATCGTAATTCGGCTGAAAGGCACGGACGGTCCAGGTTCCGTCTCTCGCCGCCCGGCTGGTGGGCGCCCTGACGGCGACGGGGCGGATGGTCTCGCGTCCGGTGGGGAGCAGGCGTCGGGCAATCCTGTGGCCGGGTGCCTTCGTGCTCGCATGCGGGCTGGCCGTTGCGGGCCGGGGTCTGGCAGCCGCGTCACGGCGGTTTCGCGCCGCCTTCCCGGCACGGGCCGTCGCGTCGGCCTTCCGGACATCCTGCTGCTTGCCATCCTCGCGCCCGGCGACGGGCGAGGGTGCGGCCTTCCGGTCGGGCGGATCGGTCCACGCACGGCCGGCGGGAGCGGGCGTCGCGTCTTTGGCGAAGGGCGCGTCCTGAGCGGAAACGGTATCGATCATCGGCATGGCGCAGAGCGCCGACAGGCCGAGCGCCGAAACGATGGTCGAAAACCGATGAAGACGCATTGGCATCGACTCTCTCCAGGCTGGTGCCGAGAGATCGGACGCATATCGGCGTTCCACCTCCGCACGGCCGCCCGGCAATCGCTGTCGGACTGAGATGTCAGCTTAACGAAAGCTTACGATGGCGTCCACGATGCTATGTTAACCGGCATTCCGTTTGGGGTGGATGCCCCGTGGGGATGCCCGGCACCGGACCTGCTTCGGCGCCCGGATGCGGTTGCCGTCCGGGCTCGGCCGACACACATGGCACCCGACTCGACCGCGACGACAGCCTGCCCGGGCCATCGTCGTCGGACACGGTCGCGGCCGGGATTTTCCTTGCAGAGCTCCACAATCGCCCCGGCGTGGAGAGGAGAAACGCCATGAGACGATTCCTGTCGGTCCTCGCCCTGCTGGGCGGCGTCGCGCCCGCCCTCGCGCAGGCGCCTGCCCCGGCGGCAAATACCGCGCCGCAGACCTACGAGAGCAAGGTCGTCAACACGAAGGGCGAACCGATCGGAACGGTCACCATCCGCGATGGAGCGAGCGCCCTGGTGCTGCGTCTGGCGATCCAGCCCGGTGGCCTGCCTCCTGGCTGGCACGGCATCCATTTCCACGCCGTGGCCGATTGCTCGGACATGGAGAAGTTCGAGAAATCGAAGGCTCACGTCAATCACGACCAGAGCAAGCACGGCCTGCTCAACCCGGAAGGGCCTGACGAGGGCGACCTGCCCAACGTCTACGCCAATGCCGATGGCTCGGTGAATGCGGAGGTGTCGAGCGAGACGCCGCTCACGGGCGAGGGCGGGTTGAAGGATGCCGACGGCTCGGCCTTCATCATCCACGCCAACGAGGACGACCATACCAGCCAGCCGATCGGCGGGGCGGGTGCCCGCCTGGCCTGCTCGGTCATCAAGTAGCCGGCCATCGCATCCTCGGCGCAGGGCCGCCGGAGGATGCGAATGCCTCGAACGGCATCACGGCCGCCACAATAGCGGAGCCATGATGCCGAGTTCTCGTGTTTGTCGTCCGGTCAGCGCTGGCCGTTGCCGATGCTCACGAGCTTGGCACCACTGCGAGCCTTCTGCTCAGGCAGAGCGGCTTGGACGGTCCTGACGATGCCGTCGGCGTCGAGGCCGGCCTCGGCGTACATCGCTTCCGGGCTGTTATGGTCCTGG
>NZ_LMMS01000016.1:0-23688 GCF_001422345.1 Methylobacterium sp. Leaf93
CGTCGCCATGGAAGAGAAGCTCCGCTTCGCCATCCGTGAAGGCGGCCGCACCGTCGGCGCAGGCGTCGTCGCCGCCATCAACGATTAAGTTCGGTACGCCCCGGCCGGGGCGCTTTTCCGGCAACACCGCGTCACCCACGGATCGCCGCAGATCCGTGGGTGTTTTTTTGCCTTCGGTCATGAGGACATCCGCACGATGATGGTTTCCACCACCAACGAGATCGCCGGCTATCGCGTCGTCGCCCATCTCGGGGTGGTCCGTGGCATCACGGTCCGCTCACGCAGCGTGATCGGCAACGTTGTCGGCGGGGTACAGGCACTGTTCGGCGGTCGGATCGACGCCTACCTCGCTCTCGCCGAAACGGCTCGCCGGGAAGCGTTCGAGCACATGTGTGAACAGGCGGCAGCGGCCGGGGCCGATGCGATCGTTGGCATGCGCTACGATGCGACCGACATCATGGACGGCATCACCGAAGTCCTGGCCTATGGCACCGCGGTGAGAGTTGTTCGGGAATAGGCAATGTCGCGCTTGTGCACGGGCTCGTTCCTGTATAGAGGAGCGGGGCGCGTAGGAGTGTAGCTCAACTGGTCAGAGCGCCGGTCTCCAAAACCGGAGGTTGCGGGTTCGAGTCCCTCCACTCCTGCCAGTGTTTTCCTTAAGCGCGACACCGGAACGGCCTCCCGTCGGGAGTGTCGACCCGGAGCGTGTTTTCCCGCTCTCTGTCGATATGTCCGCGACGGTCGACAATACCCGGGACTTGCGCTAGAGCGTTCGCACTCCGAGATCGGTGACTGTGTTCGGTGCGGGCTTCGACCAGAGCCTCCGCACCGGCCCGCTTTCCGGTCAGAGCCGATTTTCCCTGTTGTTGGCATCAATGGCATCGAACGAAGCAACGAAGAAGGCGGACCTGGCGCGCACCCCGCAGCGCGGCTCCGCCACGCCGACGCCGCCTCGGGCGACCCCGCCCGTGCGGCCCGCGCCCAAGCGCGTCGGCCCGGCCGAGTTCCTGTCCCAGGTGCGCGACGAGGGCCGCAAGGTCACGTGGCCGTCCCGCAAGGAGACCACCGTCACGACGATCATGGTGTTCATCATGGTCGTGGCGGCGAGCATCTTCTTCACGGTCGTGGACCAGGCCCTGCGCTACATCGTGACCCTGATCCTCGGGGTCGGCGCCTAGAACAACTGAGTCTCCCTGGGCGCGTCGTCGCGACCGGGCAGGCCGACGTCAGGATTTGGTGAGAACCGTGTCGAAACGCTGGTACATCGTCCACGCCTACTCGAACTTCGAGAACAAGGTCGCGCAGTCCATCAAGGATCAGGCGGCTCAGCGCGGGCTGATGGAGCTGTTCGACGAGGTCATGGTCCCGACCGAAAAGGTCGTCGAAGTCCGCCGCGGCCGTAAGGTCGACGCCGAGCGCAAGTTCTTCCCCGGCTACGTGCTGGTGAAGTGCGACCTGACCGACGAGGTCTATCACCTCATTAAGAACACCCCCAAGGTCACCGGCTTTCTCGGCGCCGACAAGTCGAAGCCGGTGCCGATTCCCGATTCAGAAGCCGAGCGCATCAAGGGTCAGGTCGCCGAGGGCGTCGATCGGCCCAAGCCCTCGATCTCCTTCGAGATTGGCGAGACCGTCCGCGTCGCCGACGGTCCCTTCGCCTCCTTCAACGGCACCGTCGAGGAAATCGACGAGAGCCGTTCGCGCCTCAAGGTCGCCGTGTCGATCTTCGGTCGCGCCACTCCAGTGGAACTCGAATACGCCCAGGTCGAGAAGATCTGATTTTTTCGAATTTCGAGGTCGGTCGCGACTGACCGGTCTATAGTTTTTCCGCGCGGTGCCAAGCCGAGCGTGAAAATGGCCGTAGGGGTCGCTCCCCGGACGGTTTCACACGCGGGAGGTCCGCCCGGTTTGCCGCCGGGATCCACGGACCGCACCGCGACCTGCAACCGCTCGCCCCGTCCGTGCTCCAGGCAGCCGGGCGGCGAGCCTACATTTGGGAGCAGTCCCTATGGCAAAGAAGATCACGGGCTACGTGAAGCTTCAGGTTCCGGCCGGCGCCGCGAACCCGTCGCCGCCCATCGGCCCCGCGCTCGGTCAGCGTGGCCTCAACATCATGGAATTCTGCAAGGCCTTCAACGCGAAGACCTCTCAGATCGAGAAGGGCACCCCGATCCCGGTCGTCATCACGGCGTACCAGGACCGCTCCTTCACCTTCGAGATGAAGCAGCCGCCGGTCACCTTCTTCCTGAAGAAGGCCGCCGGCCTCAAGATCGGCAAGAAGCCGGCTTCCGGCTCCAAGACCCCGGGCAAGGGCCCGACGGTGGGCAAGGTCACCGAAGCTCAGCTTCGCGAGATCGCCGAGAAGAAGATGCCCGACCTGAACTGCGACTCGGTTGACGCCGCCGTCGCCATGATCCGTGGCTCCGCGCGGGCCATGGGCCTCGACGTCGTCGCTTAAGGGGAGGGCACAATGGCACACGAAGGCAAGCGCATCCGCGCCGCCCGCGAGGGCATCGACGCGCTCAAGCTCTACACCATCGACGAGGCGATCGCCTTGGTGAAGCAGAAGGCCAGCGCCAAGTTCGACGAGACCGTCGAGGTCTCGATGAATCTCGGCGTCGACCCGCGTCACGCCGACCAGATGGTCCGTGGCGTCTGCAACCTGCCCAACGGCTCCGGCCGGACCGTGCGGGTGGCGGTGTTCGCCCGCGGCGCCAAGGCCGACGAGGCCCGGGCCGCCGGTGCCGACATCGTCGGCGCCGAGGACCTGCTTGAGATCGTCCAGAGCGGCAAAATCGAGTTCGACCGCTGCATCGCGACCCCGGACCTGATGCCCCTCGTCGGCCGTCTCGGCAAGGTGCTCGGCCCCCGCGGCCTGATGCCGAACCCGAAGGTCGGCACCGTCACCATGGACGTGAAGTCCGCGGTCGCCGGCGCCAAGGGCGGTTCGGTGGAGTTCCGCGTCGAGAAGGCGGGCATCGTCCATGCCGGCATCGGCAAGGTCTCGTTCGACGAAGCCAAGCTCGTCGAGAACATCAAGGCGTTCGCCGACGCGGTGGCCAAGGCCAAGCCCGCCGGCGCCAAGGGCACCTACATCCAGCGCGTCGCCGTGACGTCCTCGATGGGCCCGGGCGTGCGGGTCGAGCCCTCGACCGTGCTGACCGCCTGATCGGCGCTTCTCACGTAAGGATATGAAAACGCCCGGCCCTCAAGGCCGGGCGTTTTCTTTTTGTCCGGGCGCTGTGTCTGTCTATGGCAGCAGCGACAGGCGCCGGCCCGCCAGTAGCGTCGCGGTGAGCCCGGCGAACATCGTCGCGCCGAAGAGCCAGCCCGATGCGGCACCCGCCATGATCCCGGACAGCAGCGTGCCGACGCTACAGCCGAGACCGGTCATCGCCCCCCAGCCGAGCAGAATTCCACCGACGAGGCCGCGCCCGATCTGGCCGCGCTTGGGCAGGGTGGGGCGGAACTCGCCCGCCGCCAGGGCGGCGGCGAGGGACGCCACGACGAGACCGGCGATGAACAGGCCGTTCGGGGTCAGGACCGCATCGCGGATGGCGGTGGCGCAGCCGCGAAACCCGTCGAGCCCTTCGAGCCGCGCCGGCAGAAGGTCGAGCCCGGCAGCGGCTTGCCTGGCCCGGCCGCCGATCTCCGCCGTGACGCCGAGCGGCCCCACCCGCAGATAGGCCAGCGTGCCCAGCGCCCCGACGGCGAGCCCTCCCAGCCAAGTCGGCCAACGTTGCACGAACACCGCTCGAAGCGGTTCGACGCGGCCCGGTGATAGTCCTTCGGCGGGAGGCAACCATCGCAGCAGAGGCACCGCCAATGCCGCCAGGACCGTGAGCGTGAGGAAGAGGCCGCCGGCATAGCCGAGATGACGGGGCAGCCAGATGACGGGCGCCTCCGAGATGCTGGCGAGGTAGAGCGTGTTCCAAGTGAAGAAGCCGAGAACGAAGCCGAGGGCCGTCCCCAACAGGGCGAAGGGTGCCGTGGGCGAGCCCTCGCCGAGCCGGTAGAGATGGGCGCCGATACAGGAACCCGAGATCGCCATGCCCGCCCCGAAGGCGGCGCCGGCGAGGGCGAGGACCGGCCCGACTGGGCCGATATGCGCATCCGGGGGCAACCGCACGCCGCTCGGATCAGGCAGCCACGCTCCGAGGACCACACTGTAGCCAACCGCCCCCGCGGCCAGGGCGGCGAGGATGCCGAGCGCCCCGCGCGGATCACGCCGATCGATCAGATCGCGCCACAGGCAAAAGAAGCAGAAGCGCGAGCGTTGCAGCACGAAGCCGAACAGGGCTCCGAATGTCAGGGACAGCGCGAGCCGGCTGCCGCCGGCATCGCCCGACAGCTTCAGGGCCGCGGCCAGCAATGCAGTCCCGATCAGGGCCGCCGACGCGACCCGCAGCATCACGGAAAAACGCCCGGTCGAAAGACCGGGCGCGCGGTGTTCGGATAGCGATGGAGCCGTCACTTGCCCGACCACACCGTCCCGGCGAGGTTGACCACGGGAACGCCAACGGCGTTGCCGTATTCGGTCCAGGAGCCATCGTAGTTCCGCACGGGGTAACCGAGGACGCGACTCAGCACGAACCAGGAATGGCTGGAGCGCTCACCGATGCGGCAGGAGGTGATGATCGGCTTCGAGCCGTCGATCCCGACATCCGCATAGAGCTTCTTCAGTTCCGCCACGGATTTCAGGGTACCGTCCGGGTTCACGGCCTTGCCCCAGGGTACGTTCACCGAACCGGGAATGTGGCCCGCCCGGATCGCGAGTTCCTGAACTCCTGCCGGCGCGATGAGCTTGCCCGAGAATTCATCCGGCGAGCGGATGTCGAGGATCGTCTCGTTCCGCTCCTTGCGCGCCACCGCGAGAACGTCCGCAAGGCGCGCGCGCTGGGCGTTGGAGACCGGGGTGACCGGGAAAGTCGAGGCGGCCACGTCGGGGCTGCGGGTATCGAGCTGCCGCTTCTCGGCCTCCCATTTCTTGCGGCCACCGTCGAGGAGCTTCACGTTGTCGACGAGCCCGTACTGGGCGAAGACCCAGGCGCCCCAGGCGGCGAACCAGTTGTTGTTGTCGCCATAGAGGATCACGCTGGTTTCGCGATCGATGCCGAGACGCCGGATGAGCGCCGCGAACTTCTCCGGCCCGGCAATGTCGCGGCTCACGGTCTCCACGAGATCCGTATGCCAGAGGACGTTCTGTGCGCCGGGCACATGCCCGCGCTCGTACACGCCCGGCTCGACGCTGACTTCGACGATCCGGAGCTTCGGCGAGGCGAGATTGGCCTCGAGCCATTCGGTGGAGACGAGGGGGCTGGTCAGGCTCTGTTTCTGCTCGGTGGCGTGAGCCGCCACCGGCCCGATCATCGGCAAGGCCAGGGCGGCCAGAGCCATACGTGCGGCAAGAAGGGTTCTGAAGGACACGGGCGCGCTCCGGCAGGGAAGAGTCGTCGCATCGCGGTTGAGCTTGCACAACTGCAAGTCACGCTCCGAAATTTGACCGCACAATGGTGTTTATCTTCAGAACTTAAATCAATACAATGTTATTTCAAATATCGGTGTGTCGAGAGAATACAACTGCCGCAGCCATCACAAAAAGACAGGGATTATCTTGAGCCTTCAACCGTCCGCGAACCCAGACCAAAGGCGCGGGATTCGGAGAAGGCGGGGCAGGGAGGACGATGGGGACGGTTCTTCGTCACAGATCCGACCCCGGACCATACCCATTCGGGCCCTGCGGGCGGATGCCCGGCTTTCCGCCCGGGCATCCGCGTCGGTGCTCATGCACGCCAGAACGGCTTGGCGGCCTCTGCACGCAGGGCGACCGGATCGAGATCGAGCGCCTTCACTTGTTCCGAGGTCAATTCGCGAATTGTACGCCGTCCGGCCGCTCTGCTGTACCAGATCAACAGGAGGGAGATTGCTCTCGCGGGAAAGGATTGGTTAGGGTGGCTGAGAGCGCCGAACGGCCTCGAAAGAGGCTGCGAATCGGTGGATAGATTGTCGGATATCGGCATGATCGGGTCACCTCCATCGGGTCACTCAATCCTATTGATCTGAATTTGAATCGAATCAATTGGATTATTGTACTCGGAGCAATGCACGCGTGGCGGACTATCGGATGATTTCGGAGAGGATCGCCGCGGACATTGCCCAGGGGCGCCTGGCACCGGGGAGCCGGATGCCGACGCAACGGCAGTTCGCCTTCGAGCGCGGGATCGCCGTCTCCACCGCGAGCCGTGTCTATGCGGAGCTGTCGCGGCGCGGACTGATCACCGGAGAGGTGGGGCGCGGCACCTTCATTCGGGCCTCGGCCACCGGCGCGGCGGGATCACCGGACGCCGAGACCGCACTCATCAATCTCGAGCACGTCTACTCGATCCTGCCCCATCAGGCGGCGGAGCTGAGCGCCAGCCTCGGCGCCCTGCTCCAACCGGCCAGGCTCCGAGCTGCGTTCTCGCCGGTCCGGCCGGGCGCGAAGGAGCCGGCGCGCGCCGGGGCGGCGGCCTTCTTCGCGCGGGGAGGGTGGTCGGCCGACCCCGAGACCGTCCTGTTCACCGGGGCCGGACGCCAGGGCATCGCCGCGGCGATCTCGGCCCTGGCCCAGCCCGGCGATCGGATCGGCGTCGAGGCCATGACCTATCCCATCGTCAAGGGCCTCGCGGCCCGGCTCGGCGTCGAACTGGTTCCCCTCGCGATGGATGCGGAGGGCGTGATCCCGGACGCCATCGAGCGGGCACATCGCGAGGCCCCCCTCCGCGCCCTCTACCTCCAGCCCGTCCTGCAAAGCCCCCTCGGCCAGACCATGAGCGCGGATCGCCGGCGCGCCGTCGCATCACTCCTCGGCAGGCATGACCTCGTCTGCATCGAGGACGCCGTGTACGGGTTCCTCTGCGACGAGGAGCCCCTGGCCGCCCTGGCACCCGAGAGGGTGATCGTCATCGACAGTTTGTCGAAGCGCCTCGCTCCGGGCCTGGGCCTCGGTTTCGTCGCCGGGCCGCCCCACCTCACGCAGCGACTCGCGGGCGCGATCCGCACGGGAGCTTGGACCGCGAGCGGACTCCCCCTGGCGGTGGCGCTTCACCTCATGAACGACGGAACGGCGCGCCGGATCGGCATGGCGAAGCGGGCGGATGCGGCAGCGCGCCAGAGCGCGGCCAGAGAAGCGCTGAGCGGCCTCGACGTTCGGGGCGACCCGAGGGCGTTCCACCTCTGGCTATCGCTTCCTCCCCATTGGACGGCGGAACGCTACGCGGGCGCCGCGGCGCGCAATGGCGTGGCGGTGTCGCCGGCCAGCGCTTTTGCCATCGATCCGGCAACGCCGGAGAACGGGGTGCGCCTCGCGCTCGGCTCACCGCCCTTCGAGCGGCTCGAGACCGCACTTCAGACGCTGCAGCGCCTCGCCCTCGACGAAGACGATTCCGTGGTGGAGTGAGATCCACACCGTCGGCGGGACCCGCACGACGGGCCGGTGGGCCCGAGGCACATCTCGCGCCTGCGTCAAACGCGCGCGAAGGATCGCCCCCGGCGACGCTGCAAGGCGAGATCCATCCCAGAAAGGGTCAAGAAATCAACATGCGAGGGTGACGCCTCCGCAACTGTCTGTGCTAGGAATGCCGCCATGCGATGCACCCTCTCCGTCACCTCGAACCGACGCATCCTGTGCGTCTTTCCCGCATACACGCCGTCCTTCGGGACGTTCGCCCATGCCTACCCGTTAATGGGCGGGGTGAAGGCCTTCATGCCCCCGCAGGGCCTTCTCCTCATCGCGGCCTATATGCCGGAGGAATGGGAATACCGGTTCATCGACGAGAACATCAAACGGGCCGGGCCGGAGGATTTCGCCTGGGCCGATGCGGTGTTCGTGTCGGGCATGCACATCCAGGCCCCCCAGATCCGGGACATCTACGCCAGGGCGCATGCGGCCGGTAAGGTGACGGCCCTCGGCGGTCCGTCCGTGTCCGGATCGCCCGAGCAATATCCGGAATTCGACTATCTCCATATCGGCGAGATCGGCGACGCCACCGACGAGCTCGTGTCGATCCTCGACCGCGACGTGTCGATCCCGGCGAGCCAGGTTCGCCTGGAGACCAAGGAGCGCCTTCCGCTCTCGGACTTTCCGGCCCCCGCCTACGAGGCCGCCCCCCTCAAGCGCTACCTCATCGGCTCCCTGCAATTCTCGTCCGGCTGCCCCTATCGCTGCGAGTTCTGCGACATCCCGCAGCTCTATGGCCGGCAGCCGCGCCTGAAGACTCCGGAGCAGATGCTCGGCGAGCTCGACGCGATCATCTCGCAGCCGGGCCATCCGGCCGTCGTGTACTTCGTCGATGACAACTTCATCGGCAACCGCAAGGCCACGAAGGACATGCTGCCCCACCTCGTGGAGTGGCAGAAGAAGAACCATTACCCGCTTCAGTTCGCCTGCGAGGCGACCCTGAACATGGCCAAGCAGCCCGACATCCTGGAGCTGATGCGCCAGGCGAACTTCATGACCGTCTTCGTCGGCATCGAGACGCCGGAAGAGGACGCGCTGGCGGGCATCGACAAGAAGCACAACGCCGCCGTGCCGATGTACGAGGCGATCGAGACGCTCAACAGCTTCGGCCTCGAAGTCACCTCGGGCATTATCCTGGGCCTCGACACCGAGACGGACGGCTCGGAGCAGAAGCTCATCGACTTCGTCGACAAGTCGGCGGTGCCGGTGCTGACGATGAACCTGCTCCAGGCCCTGCCGAAGACACCGCTCTGGGACAGGCTGACCCGCGAGGGGCGCCTCACCCACGACGCGGCGCTGGAATCCAACGTCCTGTTCAAGCGCCCGCACGACGACGTAGTGGCGAGCTGGCGCCGGGCCATCGCCCATGCATACGAGCCGGAGAACCTGTTCGCGCGCTTCCGCTATCAGGTGGAGCGGACCTATCCGCACCGGATCAAGACGCCCACCAGGGGCAAGCTGACGCGGACCAATCTCCGTCGCGGCCTCGTGCTCGGTTTCAACATCGCCCTGCGCGTGGGAATCCTGTCGGATTACCGGGGCGTGTTCTGGCGTGCGGCGGGCCATGCCCTGAAGCGCGGGCAGATCGAGGCGGTCTTCAACATGGGCTTCGTCGCCCATCACCTGATCCGTTTCACCCGCGAGGCGCTCCGCGGCGAACACAACGCCTCCTTCTACGCGGCCAAGGCCGAGCAGAAGCTGGAGAATGCCCGGACGCCCTGGTGGCAAGTCGCGCGTAAGTTCCTGCCGACGTAGAGACTTACCTCGGCGCCCGAAGATCCTCCCGCTGAAGAGGCGGGAGGAAATCCCGTCAATCAAAATCGTACTGTCGGGCGTCGATTTCCTGCACGAGGCACTTGGCAGGGCGCTTGCTAGGGCCTATAGACCCCGCTCAACGTTTTCACACTTTGAAAGGATTCGACCAATCGGTCGATATCCGACATGCGAATTCGTCTGGGTGACCAGACGATAATGGCCGGAAGGCTTTGAGGGGCGAACAGCCCCTTCAAGCCTCGTCCGGCCATGTCCTGTCCGAGACTGCAGGCGCTGGGCAACCGGCTTAATTCCCCAGCCTGCACAGACGGGGAAGACCGAATTCAAGACCCTCTCGGCACCGCGATTCGCGGCGCAGGCAGGGATCGGTTTGAACCATCTCGCCCGTGCCGTCCACCGTTCCGGAGGATGTCAGGGGACAGGGCCGTGAAGCGTCGTCCAGGACGTTCCGGCTTCTCGCTGAGCCGAGTTCCGTTCCGGGCGGCATGTGCAACCGGCGGCCCCTCCCCGAGAGGGACCCGCCAACCGGAGAGAGCCCCAGTGGACAGGACAGCCAAAGCTGATCTCGTCTCGACGCTCAACGGCGTGTTTGCGAACACGTCCGTCGTCGTCGTGGCCCACTACAAAGGCCTCACGGTCGCCGAGATGCAGAAGCTGCGCGCGCAGATGAAGCTGGCCGGTGCCACCGTGAAGGTCACCAAGAACCGCATCGCCAACATCGCTCTCGATGGCACGGACGTCGCCTCCATCAAGCCCCTCCTGAAGGGTCCGACCCTGCTCGCCTATTCGAGCGATCCGGTCGCGGCTGCGAAGGTTGCGGTGGATTTCGCCAAGGGTAACGACAAGCTCGTGATCCTCGGCGGCGCCATGGGAACGACCGCTCTGAACCCGGACGGTGTGAAGGCGCTCGCGTCGCTCCCGTCCCTCGACGAACTGCGCGGCAAGATCGTGGGCCTTATCCAGGCTCCCGCGACCAAGATCGCTCAGGTCGTCAACGCTCCGGCTGCCAAGCTGGCTCGCGTGTTCGGAGCCTATGCCACCAAGGACGCGGCTCAGGACGAAGCGGCCTGACGCCGCCTCGTCCTTCACAAACCATCCGTTCAAACCGATATCCAAAGGAAGAATACAATGGCTGATCTTGCCAAGCTCGTCGACGACCTGTCCTCGCTGACCGTTCTCGAAGCCGCCGACCTCGCCAAGCTCCTCGAAGAGAAGTGGGGCGTCTCCGCCGCTGCTGCCGTCGCCGTCGCCGGTCCGGCCGCTGGCCCGGCCGCCGTCGTCGAGGAGCAGACCGAGTTCACGGTTCTCCTGACCGCCGCCGGCGACAAGAAGATCGAGGTCATCAAGGAGGTCCGCGCGATCACCGGCCTCGGCCTCAAGGAAGCCAAGGACCTCGTCGAGGGCGCTCCGAAGGCTGTCAAGGAGTCCGTCAACAAGGAAGAGGCCGAGAAGCTCAAGGCTCAGCTCGAGAAGGCCGGCGCCAAGGTCGAGCTCAAGTAAGTTGCCGATGGGCCAAATCAGGCCCGTCACTTCCGGTCGGTCCCATCGGGGCCGGCCGGCACCGACGCCCGCGGGTCTCCGACCCGTGGGCTAAGGTCGCTTCAAGCGACCGGGCGGTCCTGGAACGGACCGGCGGCATTTCATTTCGGGTGGGCTTGGTCCGGCGGGACGGGTTCATCGCCTGGTCGCGGGAGGCATAAAGCCTTCCCCGGGCACCCGGTACGCGGGACGTAGGAGCGAGGTCACCCATGGCCAACACGCTGGTCGGTCGCAAGCGCATTCGCAAATTCTTCGGCAAGATCAAGGAAGTCGCCGAGATGCCGAACCTCATCGAGGTTCAGAAGGCATCCTACGACCAATTCCTGATGATGGACGAGCCGGAAGGCGGACGGGGCGACGAAGGCCTGCAGACCGTGTTCAAATCGGTCTTCCCGATCTCCGATTTTTCGGCGACCGCGCTCCTCGAATTCGTCAAGTACACGTTCGAACAGCCGAAATACGATGTCGACGAGTGTCGCCAGCGCGGCATCACCTTCGCGGCTCCCCTCAAGGTGACGCTGCGCCTCATCGTGTTCGATGTCGACCCCGATACCGGGGCGAAGTCCGTCAAGGACATCAAGGAGCAGGACGTCTACATGGGCGACATGCCCCTGATGACGGAGAACGGCACCTTCATCGTCAACGGCACCGAGCGCGTCATCGTCTCGCAGATGCACCGTTCGCCGGGCGTGTTCTTCGACCACGACAAGGGCAAGACCCACTCGTCGGGCAAGCTCCTGTTCGCCGCCCGCATCATCCCGTATCGCGGCTCCTGGCTCGACGTCGAGTTCGACGCCAAGGACATCGTGCATGTGCGTATCGACCGTAAGCGCAAGCTTCCGGCGACGTCGCTGCTGTTCGCCCTCGGCCTCGACGGCGAAGAGATCCTCTCCACCTTCTACAACCGCGTCGTCTACGACCGCGACGGCGCCGAATGGCGCGTGCCGTTCGATGCCGACCGCCTGAAGGGCTTCAAGGCCTCCGTCGACTTGGTCGATGCCGATTCCGGTGAAGTCGTGCTCGAAGCTGGCAAGAAGCTCAACGCCCGCAATGCCCGCCAGATCAGCGAGCGCGGCGTTCAGTTCCTGAAGGCCACCGACGAGGACCTGATCGGCCAGTACATCGCCGAAGATCTGGTCAACGCGAAGACCGGCGAGATCTGGGCCGAGGCCGGCGACGAAATCTCCGACAAGCTCCTCAAGAGCCTGGAAGAGGTCGGCGTTTCCGAACTTCCGGTTCTCGACATCGATCACGTCAATGTCGGTCCCTACATCCGCAATACCCTCGCCGTGGACAAGAACTCGTCCCGCGAAGGCGCGCTGTTCGACATCTACCGCGTCATGCGTCCCGGCGAGCCGCCGACGCTCGACACCGCCGAGGCGATGTTCCACTCGCTGTTCTTCGATTCCGAGCGCTACGATCTCTCGGCCGTCGGCCGCGTGAAGATGAACATGCGCCTCGACCTCGATGCCGAGGACACCGTGCGCACCCTGCGCCGCGAGGACATGCTCGCGGTCGTCAAGGCGCTGGTGGATCTGCGCGACGGCAAGGGCGAGATCGACGACATCGATCACCTCGGCAACCGCCGTGTGCGTTCGGTGGGCGAGCTCATGGAGAACCAGTACCGCCTGGGTCTCCTGCGCATGGAGCGCGCCATCAAGGAACGCATGTCCTCGGTCGATATCGACACGGTCATGCCGCAGGACCTCATCAACGCGAAGCCCGCCGCGGCCGCGGTGCGTGAGTTCTTCGGCTCGTCGCAGCTGTCGCAGTTCATGGATCAGACCAATCCGCTCTCGGAAGTGACGCATAAGCGTCGCCTCTCGGCGCTTGGCCCTGGCGGTCTCACCCGTGAGCGGGCCGGCTTCGAGGTGCGCGACGTGCACCCGACCCATTACGGCCGCATCTGCCCGATCGAGACGCCGGAAGGCCCGAACATCGGTCTCATCAACTCGCTCGCAACCTTCGCGCGGGTGAACAAGTACGGCTTCATCGAGACCCCGTTCCGTCGCGTGAAGGACGGCGTGGTGACGAAGGAGGTCTCCTACCTCTCGGCGATGGAAGAGGCGAAGTACTACGTCGCCCAGGCCAACGCCCAGATGGACGAGAGCTTCAAGCTGACGGAAGACCTCGTGGTCTGCCGTCGGGCCGGCGACGTCATCGTCGTGCCGCCCGACCGCGTCGACCTCATGGACGTGTCGCCGAAGCAGCTCGTCTCGGTGGCCGCGGCCCTCATCCCGTTCCTCGAGAACGACGACGCGAACCGCGCTCTGATGGGTTCGAACATGCAGCGCCAGGCGGTGCCGCTGGTTCGCGCAGACGCGCCGTTCGTCGGTACCGGCATGGAAGCCGTGGTCGCCCGCGATTCGGGTGCCGCCATCGCGGCGCGCCGCTCCGGCATCGTCGACCAGGTGGATGCGACCCGTATCGTCATCCGCGCCACCGAAGAGGCCGATGCCAACAAGCCCGGCGTCGACATCTACCGCCTGCAGAAGTTCCAGCGCTCCAACCAGTCGACCTGCATCACGCAGAAGCCGCTGGTCCGCGTGGGTGAGCAGGTGAAGAAGGGCGAGATCATCGCCGATGGTCCGTCGACGGAGTTCGGCGAGCTGGCGCTCGGCCGGAACGTGCTCGTCGCGTTCATGCCGTGGAACGGCTACAACTTCGAGGACTCGATCCTGCTCTCCGAGCGGATCGTGAAGGATGACGTGTTCACCTCGATCCATATCGAGGAATTCGAGGTGATGGCCCGAGACACCAAGCTCGGTCCGGAGGAAATCACCCGCGACATCCCCAACGTCTCGGAAGAGGCGCTGAAGAACCTCGACGAGGCCGGCATCGTCTATATCGGCGCCGAGGTCCACGCGGGCGACATCCTGTGCGGGAAGATCACCCCGAAGGGCGAGAGCCCGATGACGCCGGAAGAAAAGCTTCTGCGCGCCATCTTCGGTGAGAAGGCCTCGGACGTGCGCGACACCTCGCTCCGGGTTCCCCCGGGCGTCACCGGCACCATCGTCGAAGTCCGGGTGTTCAACCGCCACGGCGTCGACAAGGACGAGCGCGCCCAGGCCATCGAGCGCGAGGAGATCGAGCGTCTCGCCAAGGATCGCGACGACGAGCAGGCGATCCTCGACCGCAACACCTACGCCCGTCTCGCCGGCGTCCTGATCGGCCAGTCGCCGATCGCGGGTCCGAAGGGTTTCAAGAAGGAGACCACGCTCAGCCGTGAGCTCCTGAACGAGTACCCGCGCTCGCAATGGTGGCAGTTCGCCGTCGTCGAAGACCGTCTCATGACCGAGATGGAAGCGATGCAGAAGCAGTACGACGAGTCGAAGAAGCGCCTCGAGCAGCGTTTCCTCGACAAGGTCGAGAAGCTGCAGCGCGGCGACGAGTTGCCCCCCGGCGTCATGAAGATGGTCAAGGTCTTCGTCGCCGTGAAGCGCAAGATCCAGCCGGGCGACAAGATGGCCGGCCGTCACGGCAACAAGGGCGTCGTGTCGCGGATCGTGCCGATCGAGGACATGCCGTTCCTCGAAGACGGGACGCATGCCGACATCGTGCTCAACCCGCTCGGCGTGCCGTCGCGCATGAACGTCGGTCAGATCCTCGAGACCCATCTGGGCTGGGCTGCCGCCGGTCTCGGCCGCAAGGTCGGGCTCGCCGTGGACGCCTATCTCCGCAGCAACGACATCGCGCCCCTCAAGGCGGAGATGGAGGCGATCTACTCGCCGTCGGAGCTGGAAGGCCTCTCGGACGACGACATGGCGGAGGCGGCCAACAACGTCCGCCGCGGCGTGCCGATGGCCACTCCGGTGTTCAACGGCGCCAAGGAGGCCGACATCGAGACGATGCTGGAGTTGGCCGGGCTCGACCGTTCGGCGCAGTCGACGCTCTACGACGGGCGCACCGGCGAGCCTTTCGACCGCAAGGTGACGATGGGCTACATCTACATGCTGAAGCTCCACCACCTCGTGGACGACAAAATCCACGCACGGTCGATCGGTCCGTACTCCCTCGTCACCCAGCAGCCGCTGGGCGGAAAGGCGCAGTTCGGCGGCCAGCGCTTCGGCGAGATGGAGGTCTGGGCTCTGGAAGCCTACGGCGCGGCCTACACGCTGCAGGAGATGCTCACGGTGAAGTCGGACGACGTCGCGGGCCGCACCAAGGTCTACGAGGCCATCGTCCGCGGCGACGACACGTTCGAGGCCGGCATCCCCGAGTCCTTCAACGTGCTCGTCAAGGAGATGCGCTCGCTCGGCCTCAACGTGGAGCTCACCTCCTCGAAGAAGCTTGCGAACGACCAGCTCGACCCGCCCGCCGAGGCGGCCGAGTAAGACCACACCACACGCTCCCGCGCCGGCACCTCGCCGGCGCGGTCCGAGCGGGGAGGGGAAGCGCCTCCCGGGACGACGGCCAGCGGCGACCCGACCGGTCACTGCGCCGACCTCACGTTTTCAGCACGCGGTAGCCCCTCGGCGGAGGGTGCGCCCCGTCAGCAGGAGTCGATCCATGAACCAAGAGGTCATGAATCTTTTCAACCAGCAGGCTCAGCCCCAGAGCTTCGACCAGATCAAGATTTCGATCTCGAGCCCCGAGAAGATCCTCTCGTGGTCCTTCGGCGAGATCAAGAAGCCCGAGACGATCAACTACCGCACGTTCAAGCCCGAGCGCGACGGCCTGTTCTGCGCGCGCATCTTTGGCCCGATCAAGGATTACGAGTGCTTGTGCGGCAAGTACAAGCGCATGAAGTACAAGGGCGTCATCTGTGAGAAGTGCGGCGTCGAGGTCACCCTCGCGCGCGTTCGGCGCGACCGCATGGGGCATATCGAGCTCGCCGCCCCCGTCGCCCATATCTGGTTCTTGAAGTCGCTGCCGAGCCGCATCGGCCTGCTGCTCGACATGGCGCTCAAGGACCTCGAGCGCATCCTCTACTTCGAATCCTACTGCGTCATCGAGCCGGGCCTCACCCCCCTTAAGGAGCGTCAGCTCCTCTCCGAGGAAGAGTACCTGCGCGCCCAGGAGGAGTACGGCGAGGACAGCTTCACCGCCATGATCGGCGCCGAGGCCATCCGGCGCATCCTGCAGGAGCTCGACCTCGACGGGATCGCGAACTCGCTCCGCGAGGAGATCGCCACCACGACCTCCGAGTTGAAGCCCAAAAAGCTCCTCAAGCGCCTGAAGATCATCGAGGCCTTCCAGATGTCGGGCAACAAGCCCGAATGGATGATCCTCACCGTGGTTCCGGTGATCCCGCCGGACCTGCGTCCGCTCGTCCCCCTGGACGGCGGCCGCTTCGCCACGTCCGATCTGAACGACCTCTACCGCCGCGTCATCAACCGCAACAACCGCCTGAAGCGGCTGATCGAACTGCGCGCACCCGACATCATCATCCGCAACGAGAAGCGCATGCTTCAGGAAGCGGTGGACGCGCTGTTCGACAACGGCCGCCGCGGCCGCGTCATCACGGGTGCCAACAAGCGTCCGTTGAAGTCGCTCGCCGACATGCTCAAGGGCAAGCAGGGCCGCTTCCGCCAGAACCTGCTCGGCAAGCGCGTCGACTATTCCGGCCGCTCGGTGATCGTGGTGGGCCCGGAGCTGAAGCTGCATCAGTGCGGCCTGCCGAAGAAGATGGCCTTGGAGCTGTTCAAGCCCTTCATCTACGCACGCCTCGACGCCAAGGGTTTCTCAGCCACCGTCAAGCAGGCCAAGAAGCTCGTCGAGAAGGAGAAGCCCGAAGTCTGGGATATCCTCGACGAGGTCATCCGCGAGCACCCGGTGATGCTCAACCGCGCGCCGACGCTCCACCGCCTCGGCATCCAGGCGTTCGAGCCGAAGCTGATCGAAGGTAAGGCGATCCAGCTTCACCCGCTCGTCTGCGCGGCCTTCAACGCCGACTTCGACGGCGACCAGATGGCCGTCCACGTCCCGCTCTCGCTGGAAGCCCAGCTGGAAGCGCGCGTGCTGATGATGTCGACCAACAACATCCTGCACCCGGCCAACGGTCAGCCGATCATCGTGCCGTCGCAGGATATCGTGCTCGGCCTGTACTACCTGTCGATCGTCGCCGAGGGCGCCATCGGCGCCTTCGACCCGACCAACAAGAAGAACCCGATGCAGGGTGTCTTCGGCACCATCGGTGAACTCGAGCACGCCCTCGCGGCCAACACCGTGAAGCTGCACTCGAAGATCCGCTGGCGGTGGAACGGCATCGGCCCCGATGGCGAGCCGCTGACCCAGACCTACGACACCACGCCCGGCCGCGTGATCCTGTCCACGGCCCTGCCGCTGCACAAGAAGGTCCCCTACGACGTCGTCAACAAGCTGATGACGAAGAAGGAGATCTCCGCGATGATCGACACCGTCTACCGCCACTGCGGTCAGAAGGAGTCGGTGATCTTCTGTGACCGCATCATGGCGCTGGGCTTCAACCACGCGTTCAAGGCCGGCATCTCGTTCGGCAAGGACGACATGGTGGTGCCGGACAACAAGTGGCCGATCGTGGACGACACCCGCGCGCTGGTGAAGGACTACGAGCAGCAGTACAATGACGGCCTGATCACGCAGGGCGAGAAGTACAACAAGGTGGTGGATGCCTGGGCCAAGTGCTCGGACAAGCTCGCCGCCGAGATGATGCTGCGCATCTCCACCGTGCAGAAGGACGAGAACGGCGCCGACAAGCAGATCAACTCGATCTACATGATGAGCCACTCCGGTGCCCGTGGTTCGCCGGCGCAGATGAAGCAGCTCGCCGCGATGCGCGGACTCATGGCCAAGCCCTCGGGCGAGATCATCGAGACCCCGATCATCTCGAACTTCAAGGAAGGCCTGGACGTCCTCGAGTACTTCAACTCAACGCACGGAGCCCGTAAGGGCCTCGCCGACACGGCCTTGAAGACCGCGAATTCCGGCTACCTGACCCGCCGCCTCGTCGACGTGGCCCAGGACGCCGTCATTCGCGAGGTCGATTGCGGCACGACCAACGGCATCAAGATGCGCGCCATCGTCGATGCAGGCCAGGTCGTGGCTCCGCTCTCGATCCGCATCCTCGGCCGCGCCACGGCCGAAGATCTCGTGGCTCAGGACGGTTCGGTCATCGTCAAGACCAACGAGACGATCGAGGAGAAGCACCTGCCTGCCATCCAGGCGGCCGGCATCCAGGAGGTGAAGATCCGCTCGGTGCTCGTGTGCGCCACCAAGAGCGGCGTCTGCGCCACCTGCTACGGACGCGATCTCGCCCGTGGAACGCCCGTCAACATGGGCGAGGCGGTCGGCGTCATCGCGGCGCAGTCCATCGGCGAGCCGGGCACCCAGCTCACCATGCGTACCTTCCACATCGGCGGTGCGGCGCAGATCGCGGATTCGTCCTTCATCGAGTCGAGCTTCGAAGGCACGATCAAGATCCGCAACCGGGCACTCGCCCGCAACACCGACGGCGATCTCATCGCCACCGGTCGTAACGTGGCGGTGGTCATCGTCGGCACCGATGGAGCGGAACGTGCGGTCCACCGCCTGCAATACGGCGCACGCCTGCGGGTGGACGAAGGCGACACCGTCAAGCGCGGCCAGCGCATCGCCGAGTGGGACCCCTATACCCGTCCGATCATCACCGAGACCGACGGTATCGTGGCCTACGAGGATCTGATCGACGGTCAGTCGATCACCGAGACCACCGACGAGTCGACCGGCATCGCCAAGCGCGTCGTCATCGACTGGCGTGGTACGGCGCGCACGGCCGACCTCAAGCCGGCCATGCTGGTCCTCGACCAGGACGGCAAGCCGATGAAGCTGCCGCGCGGTTCGGACGCCCGCTACTTCCTGCCCGTCGACGCCATCATCGGCTACGACCCCGGCGGTACGGTGAAGGCGGGCGACATCCTCGCCCGTGTCTCCACCGACTCGGCCAAGACCCGCGACATCACCGGCGGTCTGCCGCGGGTGGCGGAACTGTTCGAGGCCCGTCGTCCGAAGGATGCGGCCATCATCGCGGAGAAGTCGGGCACGATTCAGTTCGGGCGCGACTACAAGAACAAGCGTCGCCTGACGCTGACGCCGCATGACGGTTCGGATGCGGTCGAGTACCTGATCCCCAAGGGCAAGCACATCCACCTCCAGGACGGCGACGTCGTGGAGCTCGGCGACTACATCGTCGACGGCAACCCGGCGCCGCACGACATCCTGGCGATCAAGGGCGTCGAGGAACTCGCTGCCTACCTCGTCAACGAGATCCAGGAGGTCTACCGGCTCCAGGGCGTGTCCATCAACGACAAGCACATCGAGGTGATCGTCCGTCAGATGCTGCAGAAGGTGGAGATCACCGATGGCGGCGATTCGGAAATCCTGACAGGCGACCAGATCGACCGGACGGAACTCGCGGACATCAACGAGAAGCTGCTCGCCGAGAACAAGAAGCCCGTGGTCGGCGTGCCGGTATTGCTGGGTATCACCAAGGCGTCCCTGCAGACGAAGTCGTTCATCTCGGCGGCCTCGTTCCAGGAAACCACCCGCGTCCTCACCGAGGCGGCCGTCAACGGCAAGGTCGACCATCTCGAAGGCTTGAAGGAGAACGTCATCGTCGGCTCGCTCATCCCGGCCGGCACGGGGTCGATGGCAGCCGACATCCGCGCCGTGGCGCGGCGTCGCGACGCCATGATCCTGCAGCAGAAGGCGGTCGAGAGCGGTGCCCAGCCCCTCAGCGAGCTGCCGCCAGCCGCCGAGTGACAGGCACGACACCGTTCTGAACGAACCCAAGGGCGGCCAGCGATGGCCGCCCTTTCTCGTTCCGGAAACCGAGTAGGCTAAGTGGAGACAGGGTCAATTTTTTGAAGGGGAGCCGAAGCGAATCGCCATCGCAGCACCTCTCACCATTGACTCCAGCACCGTGGTCCGGACGGGCGAACCTAACACCGGTCACCTCGGAGCCGCGCCGAGCTCCGGACCGGGACGATAATTGGACGTTAACCGCCGGTCAGACCAAACTTTATCGTACTTCGGGATTGACGTTCCACCGTCCCCCGCATAGAAGCACGCCACTCCGGCACAACAGCAGGACATAGCGAGTCGCGACCCACGGGCCGTAAGACAATCGCTAATCCGGTTCCGGCACTCACATCGACTGACGTCCTTGTCAGATCAGTAGGTACGAGCGCGCTGAAAGGCGTGATCCTCTGCCGAACACGCGCCACGGGTCTTCACCGATCCATGGCGCATATTCGTTTTGCGGATCTTCTTATCGAGATCCGCGACAGCCCGGAAACGGGCTGCCTCGTGAAGCCGAACATGGGATCGCGCATAAGCGGTCCGAATGAAGAGGGCAGAGTATGCCGACGATCAACCAGCTGATCGCTCAGCCGCGTAAAGCGCAGAAGAGCCGCAACAAGGTGCCGGCGCTCGACGCTTGCCCGCAGAAGCGTGGCGTTTGCACCCGCGTCTACACGACGACGCCGAAGAAGCCGAACTCGGCGCTCCGTAAGGTCGCCAAGGTCCGTCTGACCAACGGTTTCGAAGTTATTGGGTACATCCCCGGCGAAGGTCACAACCTTCAAGAGCACTCCGTGGTGATGATCCGCGGCGGCCGCGTGAAGGATCTACCCGGCGTTCGCTACCACATCTTGCGCGGCGTGCTCGACACGCAGGGCGTCAAGGGTCGTAAGCAGCGCCGCTCCAAGTACGGCGCCAAGCGTCCGAAGTAAGAATTTCGCTCATCCCGTAAGGATGTCGCCGACCTCGACGAGGTTCAGGTGGCCTGCGCGGGGTGGTTTCAAGACCTTGATTGATAGACGGAGCGAGCGATGTCCCGCCGCCATTCTGCTGAAAAGCGTGAGATCATCCCGGACGCCAAGTACGGCGACATCGTGCTCACCAAGTTCATGAATTCCATCATGTACGAGGGCAAGAAGTCGATTGCCGAAGGTATCGTCTACGGCGCGTTCGACATCGTTGAGAACCGCGCTCGTGCGAACCCGATCGAGGTGTTCCGCGCCGCTCTCGAGAACGTCGCTCCGGCGATCGAAGTGCGGTCCCGTCGCGTCGGCGGCGCGACCTATCAGGTCCCCGTCGAGGTTCGCACCGAGCGTCGTCAGGCTCTGGCGATCCGCTGGCTCATCCAGGCCGCCCGTGGCCGCAACGACCGCACCATGGTCGAGCGCCTCTCGGCCGAACTCCTCGATGCCGCGAACAACCGTGGCAACGCGGTCAAGAAGCGGGAAGACACGCACCGGATGGCTGAAGCCAACCGCGCCTTCTCGCACTACCGCTGGTAAGCGGCCCCGGACCCTTTCAGGAGCAATCCGATGCCCCGCACGCATGCGATCGAGGACTACCGTAATTTCGGCATCATGGCTCACATTGATGCTGGCAAAACCACGACCACTGAGCGGATCCTCTACTACACCGGCAAGTCCCATAAGATCGGCGAAGTCCATGACGGCGCCGCGACGATGGATTGGATGACGCAGGAGCAGGAGCGTGGCATCACGATCACCTCCGCCGCGACCACCTGCTTCTGGCGCGACAAGCGCCTGAACATCATCGACACCCCCGGCCACGTGGACTTCACCATCGAAGTCGAGCGCTCACTGCGCGTCCTCGACGGCGCCGTCTGCGTCCTCGACGGCAACCAGGGCGTCGAGCCACAGACCGAGACCGTCTGGCGCCAGGCCGACAAGTACGACGTTCCGCGCGTCGTGTTCGTTAACAAGATGGACAAGATCGGCGCCGACTTCTTCAAATGCGTCGCCGACATCATCGACCGCGTCGCCGGCAAGCCCGTTTGCCTGCAGCTTCCGATCGGCGCCGAGACGACCTTCAAGGGCGTCATCGACCTGATCAAGATGAAGGCCATCGTCTGGACGTCCGAGAAGCTCGGCGCCGATTTCTCGGAGACCGAGATCCCGGCCGACCTGGCCGATCAGGCTGCGGAATACCGGATCAAGCTCGTCGAAGCCTGCGTCGAGATGGATGACGATGCCATGTCGGCCTATCTCGACGGTGTCGAGCCGGATGCCGAGACGATGCATCGCCTCGTGCGCACCGCCGTCCAGCGTCGCGCCTTCCACCCCGTGCTCTGCGGTTCGGCCTTCAAGAACAAGGGCGTTCAGCCCCTGCTCGACGCCGTTGTCGACTACCTGCCGTCTCCCGCTGATCGCGGCGAGATCAAGGGCCTCGACTTCAAGACCGAAGAAGAGACCGTGCGTCATCCGTCCGACAGCGATCCCTTCTCGATGCTGGCGTTCAAGATCATGGACGACCCGCATGTCGGCACGATCACGTTCTGCCGTGTCTACTCGGGCAAGGTCGAGTCGGGCGCCAACGTCATCAACTCGTCGCGCGACAAGAAAGAGCGTGTCGGCCGCATGCTTCTCATGCACGCCAACAACCGCGAAGACGTGAAGGAAGCCTTCACCGGCGACATCGTGGCTCTGGCCGGTCTCAAGGAAACTCGTACTGGCGATACGCTGTGCGATCCGAAGGACGCCGTCATCCTCGAGAAGATGGAGTTCCCCGAGCCCGTCATCGAGATCGCGGTCGAGCCGAAGTCCAAGGCCGATCAGGAGAAGCTCGGCATCGCTCTCGCCAAGCTCGCTGCTGAGGATCCGTCCTTCCGCGTCTCAACAGACCAGGAATCGGGCCAGACCATCCTCCGCGGGATGGGCGAACTCCACCTCGACATCAAGGTCGACATCCTGCGCCGCACCTACATGGTCGACGCGAATATCGGTCAGCCGCAGGTGGCGTATCGTGAGAAGCTCACGAAGCGCACCGAGATCGACTACACCCACAAGAAGCAGACCGGCGGTACCGGTCAGTTCGCTCGGGTGAAGTTCGTGGTCGAGCCGAACGAGCCGGGCAAGGGCTTCGAGTTCTCCTCGAAGATCATCGGCGGCACGGTGCCCAAGGAATACATCCCGGGCGTCGAGAAGGGTCTCAACTCGGTGCTCGGCGCCGGTATCCTAGCCGGCTTCCCGGTGGTGGACATCAAGGTCGAGTTGATCGACGGCGCCTACCACGACGTCGACTCCTCGGCCCTGGCCTTCGAAATCGCCTCTCGTGCGGCGCTCCGTGAAGCCCTCCAGAAGGGTGGATCGGTCCTGCTCGAACCGGTCATGAAGGTCGAGGTCGTCTCGCCGGAAGAATATACCGGTTCGGTGATCGGCGATCTGAATTCCCGCCGTGGCCAGATCCAGGGCCAGGACATGCGCGGCAATGCGAACGTCATCAACGCGATGGTGCCGCTCGCCAACATGTTCGGCTACGTGAACCAGCTGCGCTCCTTCTCCCAGGGCCGCGCGAACTTCACGATGCAGTTTGACCATTACGAAGAGGTGCCGCGCGGCGAGGCCGAGAAGGTCGTCGCGAAGTACGCTTAAGGCTTCCCGCCTTTTCCGGACCGCAGCAGCATCACCTGAAACACTGAGATTACGGAGGCTACGATGGCCAAAGAGAAGTTTGCCCGCACCAAGCCGCACTGCAACATCGGCACGATCGGTCACGTCGACCACGGCAAGACGTCGCTGACGGCGGCGATCACGAAGGTCCTGGCGGAGTCGGGTGGCGCGACGTTCACGGCCTACGACCAGATCGACAAGGCCCCCGAGGAGAAGGCCCGCGGCATCACGATCTCGACGGCTCACGTCGAGTACGAGACGGCCAACCGTCACTACGCCCACGTCGATTGCCCCGGCCACGCCGATTACGTGAAGAACATGATCACGGGTGCCGCCCAGATGGACGGCGCGATCCTGGTCGTGTCGGCCGCCGACGGCCCGATGCCCCAGACCCGCGAGCACATCCTGCTCGCCCGCCAGGTCGGCGTGCCGGCGCTGGTGGTGTTCCTCAACAAGGTCGACCTCGTCGACGACGAGGAGCTCCTCGAGCTCGTC
>NZ_LMMS01000017.1:0-16213 GCF_001422345.1 Methylobacterium sp. Leaf93
GTATAAATTAAAAATTGTATTTATAAACTACCTGTCACAGACTGATTGCATAGCCAAATAGATTCATGACATCTCTGGCATGGAGGGGGGACCACAGACATTATACCGACAATGACAGCATGTGCAAAAATCTTAACTGCTGCAAAAAATCTAGATTCGAAGCAAATTAAATTGTTCAAGCTATATAAGTTTAAAAATATTTGGAAATTAATTCGATTTTAGATCGAATTTTTATATTTATTTATTTTAAAGATAAGTTTTATTTATTGAACCGTAATGGTATTATTACAAATCATAGATATTTAATAATGCGATTGCTAAGTAAGAATAAGAAGTTTAAGTTCGTATCGGTGCTCGTGCACCAACATGGAGATTGATTCGCAATGTCCTCTACTCTCACCGTTTTCAGACTTAGCAGTCTCATCACCTTGGGTGTAATAGGTAGTGCAGCGGCACAATCGCCGACTGACATCCTGCCTCCCGGCTACGCCTATGACTCCTTTGAGTCCGGCTGGTTGGGACCAAATAATAACCCAACGGACGTTTGCGCTGGGCTAGTTCGACAGAAGTATGGAAATCGAAAGTACGCGATAACATCAGTCGGTGAAAACCAGAAATACAGAATTCCTGAGCTTCGAATCGACTCTCAATATCAATATCGCTGTACTGCTTTGCTAGCACCAAGCTGATAAAATTGTTTTTTAGTAGTAAAAATATCAGTTTTGAAGCAAATTAGTTCATCTCACTAGTGGCCATGTACGAATATAAATTTTGCATGATTTCTAGTGGGATAGAAGCTTTTACATAATAATAGCTAATTAACAGCGCCCTAAAGCTGGGAGCGCTTCATAATCGCTCTTTATGCGAATGTCCTGTTGGATGGCTCACACATTGCAGGTGGCGAATGGGGGCCCATAGCGTGGGCACCTTCTTTTTAGGGTCAGACCATAGGCTGTAAATCATAACTGCTCAGTTACGTATTGGCGTGCTTACGTCAACCCGTAGCTACGCTAGAAGCAAAACTTCTGGTCCGGTGAATGCAGCGATGATCTCGCGCGCTTCCTGCACGGCTTCCACTCCACTGGAAGGTGTCAGCCATATCTCGTGGAGCTTCACACGAGGTAGCTAGGACGTCCGCACGAAGCCCCTTTCCATTAGGGTCACCACATGCCGCCACACCGTGGACTTAGACATCGCGAGGGCACGAGCGATATCCGGGGCTATGGGGACCGCCGTGCGTCTCATCCTCTCCACCTAGACCAGCCCAAGGGCGACGTTGCATCCTAGCCCCGTGGAGCGCAGGGCGGCCACGGCCGCGACTATTCCGTCCACGGTGTCGGCGTGAAGTTCTTCAGGCATCTCGCTCTCTCGAAGCTGGAGTTGTGTTTCCGGGGTTCGCAGGAATGGGGGGATTTCGCCCGTCCTCCGTTCGATTTCACCGCCCCCTGGCACTCAGTGCCGGTCCTGGACGTGATTTTGGTGGTCGAGGTGGTCAAAATGACCACCCATGGTCCTTCTCACCGCTACTTAGTGGTGCCCCCTCCACTCAGTAGCGGTGAGGGGTGGCAACGGTTGCCGGGGGGTGCAAGTTTTGCGGGGGGGGGGCCGTGCAACAAGTTGCACCGAGCATCAGTGGAGAGTCGTTACCGCGTCGTTCCGACCAAAAAGGCGGTCGAACATGCGGGACCACGTCGGCGCGAGGGCGTACCGTGCCGGGCCTCGTGTGACGATGCCCGCCGGAACCAGGACGCCTTCGCGAACGAGAGCACGACAGACGGTATCCGGCGCGATCCCTGCGGGGACCGTAGCCGTAACGCGGCGGTGATTGCCAAGCAGCGAGAGCATGGTCCGCTGGTTCTCGTCGGGAACCTGCCGATTGAGCCGGGCCATGAAGTCGCAAATGTCGGCGGTTGCCTCACACGCTTTCGTCACCTGCATGACCGTCTTCCACACCTTGGCGAGCTGCTTCACTGCCTCACCTCGGAGGCTCTGTACTCTAGACACAATTTCATCGCTTGGCGATAAACCAGATCTCGTCAATACCTGGGAAATTCTCTGTGCCTTCGAGAAGACTACCTCAATCCTAATTCTGTGGGCATCCTTCGCGTAGACCTTCAGTCTGGTGTCCTTATTGATGTCCAGGTAGGCCCCGACCGTGTTCCGCTTGCCTTCCGCCCCCCGCCGTTTCTTCCCCCATGACCGGCTCTCGGCTGCATCGTCTGCTACGCAGAGCGCATTGCGGAACTCTCCGGCCCAAGTGATTGCGTCCGGATGGTAGAACTCGAATTGCACCTCTGCTTTCCGGATAGGTCCGAAGCCCGCGCGTTCGAGCTTGGCCCTTGAGAAGCTGGAGACGAGGTGGTCCACGACAAACTGCCGGATTTTCCCGAGGTAGCTTCGCAGGATGCCCCACCACCATGCGTCACGCTCGCTGAAACCGGGCACCTGCGCGGGCATGGTCAGGTAGTTATCTCCACCGTCGAGTGACCGTGCCGCGAGACGTGCTTCCACCGCTGGATCGGGCTTCAGTGCATCACGGGGCGGTCTCAGATGGATGGCGCCGGGCGTCGGGTCAGCCTGATGCGCGAGAAATCGCGTCGGATTGAGCTGCACCCTCATCTCCAGCTCTAGGAGTCCCCCGCCTTGCGGCACCCTGATGGTTCCCTGCGCAGAGAACAGCGCGCTGTCCGGACGTGTGTCGATGTGCCAGAGCGAACCAGTCTTCTTGCGGAGGCGAAACACCCCTCTATCGCCCCTTCCGCCCAACCGACGGAGCACCGTCTCTAGATCGGCGGCCGTGCCGCGCACGCGTGCTGAGAACTGAGCCTCCATGAAGTCGTGCCGGACGTCCTGGACCGGGAACAGGTACTCAAAACCCCTGTCCGGGTTCATCCTCTTCAGGATCGGCCGCGTGCGTGTGCGGATGGCTGGAGCCTGCCCCTGCCGTTGGTGCTGGTTATCGAGGGAAAGACGGGTCGGCTCTTGTCCGGATGCGCTCTGCGCTACGCCCGCGAAGTATCCCGCGCCGCCGCTTCGCGACGTCGCCCGACTGGTTCCGGTTTGATCTTTGGGCGCTCTCGGCGACGTGCCGTGGTGCTCTGCCCCCACGAAGCATCCTGAGCCGCCGCTTCGCGACGTCTCGTGCTGGGGTCTTTTTCTTTGTCTTACAGTTGGGGCCAGTGCGGTAGGCGTCGCGGAGGTCATGGAGTTGTGCCGCTTTTATAAATGCACATGGGGCCGGCGGAGGCCCCGTGAAACTTGTTGCACGGGTTGGGGTTGCTCACGCGGCCCATCGGGCAAGCGCGGCTTCGGCTTCGGCCCGGTTGTCGCGGATGCGGTAGATGGTTCCCCGCGAGATGCCGGTGGCCTTTGCGACGGCTTGGACGGCCTCGCCCCGGCCAAGCGCGTCCACCACGGCATCGAACTGCTCGCGGTTGTAGCTGGGCTTCCTGCCTAGGTACTTTTCGTCGAGGCTCTTGGCGTGCTCGATGCCCGCCTTCTGCGCTTCCTTCGTCGCCTCGGCCTGGGACTGAGCGGTGGCGGCCATGAACCCAATGAGGGCATCTCGCACTGCCTGTTGCATCGGGTCGGACGTGGCGCCGTCGAAAACCATCCCGTTGATGACGGTGCGGATGATGACACCCCGGCGCATGAACTCCCGGATCGTGTCCGTCACGTCGGCATAGTTGCGGCCAAGCCGGTCTACCCAACGGACCACCAGGACATCGCCACGGCGCAAGATGTCGAACAGCCGGCGGCCCTGGAGGCGATCCTTCAGAGCGGTCGAGACCCCGGACTCGCCCTCATCCGCCACCACAACGTCGATGGCGAAGCCGGCGGCCCGCGCCTGCGTCTCCTGGTGGGCGACCGTCTGTTCATTGGTGGACACACGGGCGTAGAGGATCGTCTGCAAGGGGTGTCTCCATGTCCACAAAAGCCGTGTCCACATAAAGTTATGTCCACAAGGCAAAAGCAACCCTAGTGGACAGGTTTTTGGGCGCTTTTTTGAAGTTCACTGGACCATGCCCTAGTGGACACGCCGGAGCCTGCGTCTGACGCATGCCGGGCTCAAGCCGCCGGGTTCGAGGACGTCCAGCTCTCTGCAAAGCCGGGCCACTTAGCGTCCAACTCGGTCAGGGCTTCGTTCACTCCCGGTTCGGCGCCGACGGTGCCGGCGAGAAGCAGTCGCTCAAGCGCAAATATCGGGTCGCGATCCTGCACCGGCTCGGCCCACCCCGGCATCTGCCGAAGCCGGTCTGGTGGTACAAGGGCGTGGAACTGGAGGAGCGCGCGGAGTTCGCGCAAGGCCCGAACGGCGATGCCGTGATCCTGAGCGGCGATGGCCGCCGCGTAGGTATGTGCGAGCCCGTCCACCAGAAGACGCGCGTAATCCTGGATTGTCCGGCCGGTCTCCACGTTCGCGCGGGCAAACAGGCTTTCCAGGACGCGTTCCGGTGAGGCCGCCCCGGTGTCCAATATGCCCGGCCCGTTTACCCCCTCGGACGGACGCGCGTCCTCATGTGCGGCGGTTCTCGTCAGGTTGGCGACGTGGGAAGCGGAGAGTGGAAGGCGAAAGCGTACCTCGCGGCCGAGATGCTGTGCGCGGTGCCGATGGAGCGACGACACAGACGGTAGATCGAAGCGAGCGACGACGTCCCTGAGAGAGGCCCCCGAAGCCATAGCCGCCTCGATCTCCTCCCGTGCCGGGTGCGAACAGATCGTGCAAGGTCGGGCCATGGGGGCCTCCTGTTTCGGTTATTCCGGAACACCGTCCCGGTTTGTTTCGATTTCCTGGACAGGCTCAGACCATCGTGCCCAGCACGTTGCTCGTGGGCGTGGCAGTTCGCACAAGTGCATGACCGAGACGCGCAAGGGCGACCCGGTTTGCCGGGGAACAGGCGGCGATGGCGTCGGCCAAGGCTTCCGGTTGCGTGAACTCCTCCAGGAAGCGGGCCTGATGGATCATCATCTCTACACAGCTCGTATGGACGAAGGCATCGACCTTGGGGCGGTCGGCGAATGGTGACTTGGACATGACGTTGTTCCTTATGCGGGGCGGCGACGGGGTGGCGGAGTGGGCTCCGGGGCAGGGGTGAGGGCGAGCTCGTCGTCCAAGTGTTCAAGGACCGCCGACGTCAGGTTTGTGACGTGAACGAGGGCTTCGTAGGCAGGGAGGCCGGACGCGGTGACGGCCTCCGCAACTGTCCGGCCGTCAAGGATGTCCCGGAGGATCGCACGGCCGTAGAAGTCACTCATAGGGGCAACCCCCTCGAATTGCGGGGGAGGCGGGGGGCCGGGCCAGTGTGCGGGGCGCGGAAGCTTCTTCGTGTTCATGTTTTGTACTCCTATCAGGCTGTGTGAAAGCGGGGTGTGTGTTTGAGGTCTGCGCCAAACACGGCGGTGAGGGCAGGAGGCAGGGTGACGGGAAGATGCTGACGTGGTGGTAGGAGGAGACGAAGGGCCACCTGCCGTCCGTCTGTCCCCTCCGGATCGGCGAGGTCTCGCATCTCTCGCTCGGCGGCCCGAATGACGTCCGAGACGAGTGGCCGCCCAAGGGTGCCCGGGTGCTCCTCAACGATGTCCCGAATGGCCGCTTGGAGCGCGATCCCGGACCAAAGCCGGTCGAGGTCTCGCGCGCGAGCAACCTTCCGGGCCGTTGGGGAGCCTAGTGTCGGCGAACCATGCCGGGCGGCCAAACCGGCAGCGTGAGCAGCGTGCCCTCTTGCAAGGATGCGGGCGGCTTCGACGAGGGCGAGGGACGGAAGATGGGCGAACCTCGCTTCCACGCGCTCCGCTGCGGCGCAGTTGGCGAAGCCGGTCACCGGAAATTGTCGCCGGGGACCAGCCCCTCGCGCCCCCAAATATTGCCCGAACGGACCCGGAGCACCTGCGCACCAAGCAGTTCGCTTCGGATGGCGTGAACGCGGTCGAAGTCGAGACCCGTCGCCTTGGCGAGGGCGAAGCCATCCAGCTCCAGAGACTGGCCCGTGCGATCATGATGCTCGATGACAAGGCCAAGGACTTTAGCAGCGTCAGCCTTAAGCCGTCGCGTCTCCGCAAACTTCGCCACGCGCTCGTCGGTGGTGACCATCACCGGGGCGGCCTTCTGAGTGGTGAGGCCTCCAGAGAAGAGGTTGAGGTGAGGGCCGCGTGGGCCGAGCCGGGCGCCTGGAGTTCTCGTGGCGGGAGCAATGTCGGCCTTTTGCGCCAACGATGCAGCCGGCGTGGTGGCGGGTGTCGAGCGCGTCGCCCGCGTGATCTGAATATGGAACATGGGTGCACCTAGTGGTGTGCCGGCGTGCAACTTGTTGCACGGCTCGGGCTATGGTTTCAGATATAGTCCGCACAAGCTACGCGGAATATTGAAGCTATATTCACACGCCCGTGCGTATTTACAGCTTCGAACTAGACGATATTTTCGGTCTTATCTATAAAGTTAGTTTAAGCGCGAACCTTGATGATTTTCACTGACAAGTTCTTTCTCCGTTATATAGAAACGATAGGACCAATCCATGTGCGAAACACGTTCACTCGCGGATAAGTTCATGTTATGTTCCACGTACCCTACGGCCATAGAAAGGGTCAATAGGGTATGAGAGATTTTTTCCAGTATACCCCCTGCACGATCCTACGGCTTTACTTAAAGGCACCACGTCAACAAGCCATCTGACCCAGCCACTGGCCAGATTGATCTAGGAAAATCACACCGTAGCTAACGTGGAGGTTACCCGTGTAGCGGCGACCCCATTTCTTGCAGCTGGACAACGGGCACATGCTAGAAAGGCAAATCACGGGATTCCAGGAAGATTCGCATCCCGACGCTTGACCATATTCGATGAGGCGGCTATGTCATTTCAAGGGACGGCAGGAAGCATCCTGTCCTGGAGATTGACATGAGCAATATGTACGAAGACCGGGCTGCTGAGTACGGCGCCAACTACGAAGGCGGGGAACCCGCCGAGATCAACGCGCTGTTCGTCGCAACGGGGGAATGGATCGAGCGTCTGACGTGGTCGCCCGAGGCAGCCAACGCCGCAATGAAGGCGATTTATGCTGAAATCATTCACGGTGGCCGGGAGACGGTCGAGCAGCACCCGGAGCAATCTTGGCGCGACCTGTGGGAGGGTGGCGTCGAAAGTCACTGGGACAGTCGCATCCTCGCGGTCGCGATCGAACTTCATGCCTTCGCTTTCTACGGACTCCGCCCAGACCGTCGCTTTTTGGAGGCCCGTGACGAGGAGGATCTCGCTGTGACCATCACACGGATGGTCGAGAAGATGCGCGCAATCCTCGAGACAGTACCAACTCATTGGTCTCCGCTCCACGAGGTCCGGACTACGGTGGCAGCAGCGGAAGCCCGTATCCGTCTCGACACCGGGCAGAACGTGACCCCCGAGCAGCTCGCTGCTCTGGCGGGTGTGAGCCTGAAGAGTATCAAGAACTTACTCGCCCTTAAGGACGGCACCAGCGATCTCAGGCTCGACGTACAGGGCGAGATCTCGCGATCGGCAGCCTTGCACTGGCTCAATGGGCGCTCAGGCTTCCGTAGCTCGCTCTGGCAAACGGCCAAAGATGTGGCCGAGGCCGCACCGCAGCTTGAGCGTACCCTTGGGGAGGTGGTGTTCGTACCGGTTGCCAAGGATGGAAGCTGGTTCGACCCTGTCAGCTGCCGCAACCAGCGCGGCTACACCATCGGACCCAAGGCCGCCGAGATCCCGGTCGACGACTACAGCGAGGCGCTCGCGCAACTCGCACGGATGGAGACACCCTACTGGCGCCGGCCGAACGGTGCTGGAAACTGGGGCATCGTCGCTGGGGTGACGTGGCAGCGACGCGAGGTCGCCGAGATTGAGCAGCTTCGTTCGCCTTACGCAGAAGGGGCTCGGGCATGAGCATCCACCCGACGCGTCACGCTCGAGAACGCTTGCAGCAGCGAGCGATCCCACCCCTCGTGGTCGAGCTATTGGAGCAGTTCGGATCAGCTGCTCGCTGCGGCGCAGCCGAACGTTTGACCTTCGACAAGGCAGCTCGGCGCCGCGTCGCTCGCCATCTCGGTGGTGAGCGGAGTCTGCGCATGATCGAGCCTTGGCTCCACGTCTACGCTGTCGTCAGCGACAGCGGCCGTCTCATCACCGTCGCTCATGGTGACCGCCGGCTTCAGCGGCACTGACATTCTTCCCTTCGTCCCTCCTTCACCTCACGCACAGCGATCGAGATCGACCCCCCATGGCCAACAACCTGTTTTCCACGTTCGCACCTCTTCTGCGCACCATCACGACCATCGAACTTGAGGCAGAGATCGCTAGGCCCCAGCGTCTGCTGATTGAGACCGGTGGTAGCCCAGGTAAGATGCTTGAGGTCGCCTATGCGCCGTTCGACCATGTGAACCCCGGAGCGGACGTCGTTATCGTTGGGCTCACGCCCGGCCGGCAGCAGATGGGCAACGCACTGATCGCCGCCCGCCGAAGTCTTCAGAACGGCCGGACCGAAGCCGAGGCTGCGGAGGACGCCAAGATCTTCGCCAGCTTCTCCGGCCCGATGCGGTCGAACTTAGTGGCCATGCTGGACAGCATCGGGTTGAGCCGATCTCTTGGGATCGCGACGGCAGGATCACTGTGGGCGGGCGACGCCCATCGCGTCCACTTCACCTCGATCCTGCGCTACCCCGTCTTCGTGAATGGCGCGAATTACACTGGTGCGCCTTCGCCGACCATGACGCCGCTGCTGTACACCCACCTCATGAAGTGGTTCGCCGAGGAGATGAGGGCGCTCCCGAACGCCGTGTTCATTCCGCTCGGGCCTGTCGCCGGTGAGGCGGTTGAAATGGTGGCCGCAAAGGGTGGCCTCGATCGTCGGCAGGTCCTGGCTGGCCTCCCTCACCCAAGCGGCGCCAATGCAGAGCGCATCGCCTTCTTTCTTGGGCGTAAGCGCCGTGAGGAGCTGTCGAGCAAGGTCAACCCGGAGAAGCTTCTCGCAGCGCGGGCGGCCTTGACGGACAAGATTTTGGGGCTGAGCTGACGTGTCAGTACCGGTAATTTGTTGAGAACGTTGCTGCCGCTTCGGCGGTAGCAACGAGCCTTGAGACGATCACACGTTGGGTGGAAATCATCGCCAGTGAGGGGCGGGCTTCGATGAAACAATGGTCCACACATGCGTTGCGGCGCTTCGCAGAGCGCCACGGCGAAGAAGGCATATCGCAGGATGATCTCGCGCGAATTGTACCTAGGATCGAGTCACGATATCGGACAGCCTTTGATAGAGGCCTCGAACCCGCTTATCCACGCCCACTGGTCTTTGTAATAATCAAAGTACCCGTTGAAATTCGGCCAGCCACCTCCAGAAAAAGAGCATTATACAAATATGTTAAGTTATGTTTATTATATAATTATTTTTCAAGGACTGTTATAACAGTTTATCCAAAAAATCCAAAGATATCTGCTCCAATTTCAAAACGAATACTAAGGGTGAACGCAAATTTTAATACATTTGCAAGTCCAATTTTTTAAATAAACAATATAATATATCCCCTTCTAGAGAATTTTGTATTACTATGATAAACATTAATACTTCTAATAAAACCAATTACTATTCTTGTCCGCACCTCCTAAAATAAATCGCTCGTGCAGCAACATTAAAAATTCAGATTATGAGAGTCAAAAGTGGTTGATCGGTTCACCCAGCAAACCCGTAGTCGGATGATGAGTGCCATCCGTGGGAAAGATACCAAGCCTGAACTTATCGTCCGCAGGATCCTGCGCGAACTGAGTGTCGGATACCGTCTCCACCGTAAGGATCTACCAGGAAGACCTGACATCAGCATGAGTGGTAGGCGCAAGATCATCGAGGTGAGAGGGTGTTTCTGGCACCGTCATCCTGGCTGCCGTTTTGCCTATGAACCCAAAAGCCGTCAGGATTTTTGGCAGCAGAAGTTTGCATCGAATGTCGAGCGCGACAAGCGCAACGATCGTGCGCTGCGCGATCAAGGCTGGCAGACCTTAACGGTATGGGAGTGCGAAACGGCGCAGGTTACAAGCCTACAGGAACGGATCGCCGAATTCATCGAGGTCGGGGGGCACAGTGCATCGGGTAAAGGGCGGAATTATCCGCGAGAAGCTGACGAGACTCCAGCAGGGTGAACCACCTCGGGTGCTCGACCTCTTTGCCGGTTGCGGCGGGATCTCGCTTGGCTTTCGGGCGGCAGGCTTCCGAATTGATGCTGCCGTCGAGCTCGACCCAATCGCGGCGCAGACCCATGCGTTGAACTTTCATGGCCATGAGGCACCTGAAGTCCTCGCGCAACATGCGCGCGGTCGCGACATTACCAACGTTGAGCCCGCAGAGGTAACTGCAGATCTGGGCCTCGGTGATCCTGAACGAGCCTTCGATGTCCTTGTAGGCGGGCCACCCTGTCAGGCGTATGCTCGCGTCGGTCGAGCCAAGCTGCGCGAGGTAGCCGATCATCCATCCGCATACAAGATCGATCCACGTGGGAACCTTTATCTTCGGTACCTGCATTACATCCGTGTAACGAAGCCGCTTGCCATACTAATTGAGAACGTCCCTGACGTACTTAACTATGGTGGCCACAACGTCATGGGCGAGATTGCTGAGGTTCTTGAGAAAGACCTCGGTTATAGAGCTCGCTACAGCCTAATAAACTCAGCATTTCATGGCGTCCCGCAGATGCGTGACCGAGTGTACCTGCTTGCCGTACATGAGGAAGTGGATCAAGAGATAAAATTTCCGCGCGCCACGCATCACATGATACTGCCATCCGGCTATGGTGGGACACGGTCTGTCGCCCTGCGCCTCGTGGACATGTTTGAAGGCGGCGCATTTGAAGAAGCCGATCACGGAACGCCTGATTTACCCGGCCCTGTCACGGCTGCGGAGGCAATAGGTGATCTCAGCCCAATCACCCTACATTTGGAAGGCAAGGCAAAGAAGGCGGCACAGCGCTTTGATGTCCCTGTCGCTTATCCGAAGCGACAAGGTACACTTCCTACCTACGCCAAGCTCATGAGGACCTGGACGGGATTCGAGGCACCCACAGACGGACCTCGTGATCACGTCATTCGTTTCCTGCCACGGGACACAGAGATCTTCCGTGCCATGCCTAACGGTGCCGAGTACCCTGCTGCTCACGCGACGGCTGTCCGTTTGTATGAGGAGCGCATCCGGGATCTTGAGCAGCGAGGCAAAGCACGCCTGACGGAGAGCGAGAAGACGACAATCTTCCGGGCAATGGTGCCGCCCTATCCAATAGGCAGTTTTCCAAACCGCTGGTGGAAGCTCCGATCGGATTTCCCAGTCCGGACCCTAATGGCGCACATCGGCAAGGATACCTATTCGCATATCCATTTTGATAGCATGCAGGCTCGCGTGATCAGCGTCCGTGAGGCTGCCCGGCTCCAGAGCTTCCCAGACGGATTCACCTTTTGCGGCACCATGAATCCCGCCTACCGACAGATCGGTAACGCTGTTCCACCGCTGATGGCGAAGCGCCTCGCCGAGACTATCAGAGATAGTTTGCTTCGTGCGTGTAACCGGACAGCAATGGTACGTGTACCAGTCGCGGCTGAGTAGATATTATTCCTCGTCTTCATCATCTGGTACATCAATAGACAATATCTCTGACCAAGTCCAGGAGTGCACTGGGCTAACTGTGTAGCTATCAGGCACGATGCCAACATCAAGATTTACTATAGACTCAATTATTTTTATAGCAAATCTACGAATATCTTGGCAGATCCTGAGTGAAGCAGTCCCATCTTGTAACTGAAACAGTCGGTATAGATCTGTCCGAGGAGCCCCAGGCTCTGCTGCCCACTCAATTTCTGCCTGCGAAATATGGAAATCTCGTTCGAACGGCCCTGCTGTAGACTTAACCTCAATGCGAATCTCGGTCCCGTCGTTCTCCTCCACAACGAAGTCCCAGGGACTGATTGCATTTACCTCTGCCGTCCAGACCGCTGATCTCAGACGCCCGGTCTCGACCTCCATTTGGAGCCAATCATTGAGCAACAGCTCCCCATTTCGCCCAATGATCTCAGCGTTCCGTCTCGCCTTCTGCAACGCCTTCGCAGACATCCGACGAGCTGAGCCAGACCTTCTCAACTTTCGAACGGCCGACGCTGAGCCGAGAGCTGCATCCTCGACTACGGCGTCTAAGTCACTATCGAGAAGCTCCCGAATAGGATGGGTAGGCGAAGCAGAGCGGTCGATGATTCCAGCAAGTCGCTCCCGGGAGATCTGGCCCATGGCTTTATTGCTAATTGCGTCCAGCACGCCCGCGCGCAAATCCAAATCAACGGGTTCAGACTGGCTTAGTAAAACAAGCGTGACGGAGGTCGGGAATGCTTCGCCTTCAAAAGCTAGGACACCTACATCATCTGCTTCCAATGCATGATAACGGTTCGGATCCTCGTCAGGATCCCGAACAAACTCACCGTTTAGACGCCAGTTCTTCTGGCTTTGTGTCTTAGGAAGTATACTACGGGGCAAGATATGAGGTGTCCGGCGCTCACCTGGACCATAGATCGTAAGAGGAAGATGAAACGGTGCAGGAATTCCGCCATCGCCATTGTTGGCAGCAATTTCCGGAGCGCTAGGAAATATAAGATCGATAAATACACGTCTGCTTAGATTTAAAGATTTTTGATTTCCAGCATTTTGAATTCGAAACTGATACTCAAAAAATGTAAGATCAGATCGACGCAGACGCTTGATGACGTATTTCATTACACAGTTTCTTTCCGACCACTGAGATTATCCAGAACTCGCTTAGCAGTTCGCAACAACCCGTCGAAGGTTATGATTTCGATCGGATGAAGGTATGCGTTCGTGCGCTTAAATGCTTTACGTTGTATTTCAATCTTCACCGCGTTGCTCCACGCCCCATAACTCTAAATTCCATCATACGCCATCGTAAGGCAAAGCACTCGATTTTGAGTGCTACTCGCGACCGGGATGCGGGTAGCGAACAGCTCCATTTTGTCGTTGTATGACCTCATGCATTCTGCCGGACGCGCGGATCCTGCTTGGGTCTGTCGGGATGAGGCCAACCGCCGGTTTTCGGCAGCCTTTGAGCCGGTCTCGTCCCTCGTTTTCCTCCTAGCTCTAGACCATGAGTATTCGTGCCAGTCGAGGATTTGACCCCTCCCCCTCTGGTCGGGAGGGTGCGGGCGAGACGTAGCCAAGCGGTCCACTCCTTCGAGACGATCCGAACGACGTTCGACAGATTGCGGAAGGCGGTCTGCGGTCGCTCCTCGACGGTGATGAGGCCGAGCGTCCTGGCTTGCCGGATGGCGGCTTTCACGGTGGACCGGGAAACGCCTGCCACGGCTGCGATGTGCTCTACGTACATGCGGCAATCCCCTCTACGCGCAGTCTCGGCCGACACGACGGCGAGGACGGCGGTCTCGGCCAGCGTGAAGCGGGCGGCGATGCCGGGTGGAAGGCGTCCGGAAGCGGCCCATCGGCGGCGGCGCTCCATGCTGGCATCTGAGCGTGGTCGCGAGCCTGTGAATCGCCTGGGAGCCGCTGGTGTGACTGGCAGGGCTTTCCTCGCCTCGATCAGGGCGGATAGGGCCTCGGCTTGAGCCTCCCCGATCTGCCCTGCCCCATAGGCGCGCCACATCACAGCGGCCACGTCCGGCAACTTCACGCGCGGCGCTGCCTCTACGGCCCGCCTGATCTCTTCGGCAAACATCTCCGGCCCTTCTCAATGGGCCGCGTTCCAGAGGTCCAGGCAAGCCGAAATCGTCACCGGAATTGGCGTTCCGGCTTGACGCCCAAAGGGTGTCGTGAGACCTTCGGCACTGGGTTGGGGCCGATGGTCTCTCAATTTTTCGACGGCTCTCCGTTTGGCGACGGGGGGCCGTTGGCTTTTGTGGGTCTAAGTCGCGGCGGTACTCTCCGAGTCGGGGTCTGTCCCGAGCTGCGCACCTTGGCGGCAAACCGTGAAGCCGGCAAGGCCGTTAACGGTGAAACCCTCGCCGCTTTACGCGAAAAACTCATAGCTATCAGGACGTTGAAGCATGTTTCCTACTTCTTCGGGCGTGCAACTTGTTGCACCTCTGTTCCCAGCAGAGGTAGCGTAGAAGCGTGGTGTTAACCGTTCGTGGCGCACTACCTACTGCCGCACATGCTGAATGATGCGGCTACGTCAGTACGTAAGGGCTTGCCTTTCATGCATATCATCGTCGCTGCGAGCCAAAAGGGGGGGGCTGGGAAAACCACCCTCGTGCGCAGCCTCGCCGTTGCCACCCAGCGAACATTCGGCGCTACGGCCATCCTCGATACAGACCCTCAAGGCAGCCTGACGTCTTGGTGGAACCGCCGAGAGGCCCAAGAACCTGTCTTGGTGAAGTTCGACGTGTCCGAGTTCGAGGCTGGAGCATCCAAGCTGGAGGCAGCTGGCATAGAGTTCCTGTTTGTCGACACGCCGCCTTCGGTGCATCCGGAAATGGCAGTGCTGCTAGGGCATGCTGATCTGGTGATCGTGCCTGTGCGACCGTCACCGGATGATCTCGACGCGGTAGGAGATACGTTGGCCCTGGTTGAGACGGCAGGGTGTCCGTTCGTTTTCGTCCTTACGCAGGCCAAGCCAAGAACCCGACTTCAGATGCAAGCTGTGCTGGCCCTCGCCAAACACGGCAAAGTCGCCCCAACCGTCATCCATGACCGGACGGACTTTCCAACGGCGGCGATAGCTGGCCGGACCGTCACAGAGGCCGAGACCGAGACCACGTCAGCACGAGAGGTCACGGAAGTGCTTGAGTACGTCATTGCGCAGCTCCGTAAGGGCGCACGGAAGGAAACCGAGGTATGAACGCAAAATCCCCCTCCCTGGACGGCCTGATACAAGCGAAAGGCGCTGCTCGGCCGGACACCATGCCCCAACGTGGAGCGGCAACAGCTTCCACGGCTGCCCTGCCGAAGACGGTGGCTCCCACTGTCACGGAGCCTCGTGCGAAGTCGCTGACACTGCGCCTCTCGGAGCCGCAATACCAACGGCTGCGCCGCTTCGCGTTCGAGCGAAACCTCTCCCATCAAGATGTCCTAGAAGCAGCTTTGATGGCCCACCTTGACGCACCCGAGGACTGACGCACTTACGCATTGACGTAGCTAAAACGGGGCTGCTGGGATGGATACGCCGACTGTAAGCTGGACTTTGGCCTTTGTGATTGCGCCAGCCTTGACCGTGGTGCTCGGCTGGACTGCCTCAGAAGCAAACGCATGGGGGCTCAGACGCCGTAAACAGGAGAGGGACCGCCTATGGGCACGTCTCGGATCGCATGCTTCGTCTTCGCCGCACTGATTGGCAAGGCAGCAGCACAATCACCCAACGCCTGCCGCAATCTCGACGTCTGGCCTTATCCGAGCCTTAAGCGTCGAAGACGCTGCCTACAGGAGTGGCGTCGGGGATGGACCCGGCAACTAATCTAGTGGTTGAAATCTGACAATTGTTGCCCGCACCAAACGTCTGCAGAGGGTGGCAACCGGTCCCTGACCTTTCGCGGCGAAGCGGACGTTGCGCCTCCGACCTGTGACTGTCGGTCAGGTTCTATGACACGATACCCGGGAACGGGCATTTTGTTATGACTCCCAAGGTAGTAATTATAGCATCATTAACGCTTCAATCTACCTTGGGAAGAGTTTTAGTTTTCTGGTATATTTTCATCAAACTATCTAAACTCATATTTATAACCAACTCCTACGCCTGAGTTTGAGGAACTACCACGATCCGTTCCTTGTTGTGTATTTCCACCAGTAGTATTTGGTTGAGTCGTCATTGTCGTACCATATCCGACAATTGATGAATTAGGGCCTGTACTTTTAAGATCTAAAGATTTTGTCTCCGATTTTGGTGATTCACCAGCGTACGATGCACATGCACTACTTATTGATATCACTAAGCTAATGAACATAATGTTTTTCATGACTGCCTCCACTACTCATTCCACAAAGCATGTATAAAACAAGATACCTTGGGAATTTCAGCGTCGCAGGGAATAAGTTAACTGTCAACGATATACAAATAAATTGGAAAACTAAATAATGTTGGCCGAAAACTCATAGTACCAAACGATACAATTAGAAGTTTTTTCAAGTATAAATTAAAAATTGTATTTATAAACTACCTGTCACAGACTGATTGCATAGCCAAATAGATTCATGACATCTCTGGCATGGAGGGGGGACCACAGAC
>NZ_LMMS01000018.1:0-14288 GCF_001422345.1 Methylobacterium sp. Leaf93
AGAACAGGTCTGCCATCATCGCCTCCATGCTGAAAACCGCGAACGTGAATCATAAAACTGCAGCGTCAGCAATATCTTGGTTCGGTTCAGACCCTAGGCCCTCCTGCTCTTCGGCGTCCAGCCGATGTTCACCAAGATGGTGCTGCCGGTCCTCGGCGGCTCGCCCTCAGTCTGGTCCGTGGCGATGGTGGTGTTCCAGTCCCTGCTTCTGGCCGGCTACGCCTATGCCCATGCCCTGGCCCGCTACCTGCCGCTGCGCGTCGCCGCCCCGCTCCACCTCGCCGTGATGGGCTGCGCCCTGGCGGCGCTGCCGATCGAACTGGCCGCGGGCTGGGGCAAGGCGCCCGCCGATGGGGAAGCCGTCTGGCTGCTCGGGCTGTTCCTCCTCTCGGTGGGCCTGCCGTTCTTCGCCCTGTCGGCGAACGGGCCGCTGCTGCAGGCCTGGTTCTCGCGCTCGAACCACCCCCATGCGCGCGACCCGTACTTCCTCTACGGGGCGTCGAACATCGGCTCTTTCGCGGCCCTGATCGCTTATCCCCTCGCCATCGAGCCGCTCTTCACCCTGCGCGACCAGAGCCGGGTCTGGATGCTGGGATTCGCGGTTCTCGCCGGACTGATCGCGATCTGCGCCGCCGCAGCCGCGCGCAACGCCTCGGCCCCGTCCCGGATCGCGGCCGGCGTCGCGGCGGCCTCCGCCCCCCGGCGTCAGATCTGGCGCCAGCGGTTCGGCTGGATCGCCCTCTCCCTGGTGCCCTAGGGCCTCCTCGTCTCGGTGACGGCGCACATCTCCACCGATGTGGCGGCTGCGCCCCTGCTCTGGGTCGCGCCCCTGGCGCTGTTCCTCCTCACCTTCGTCCTCGCCTTCCGCGAGCGGATGGTCCCGTCCCAGACCGTCCTCGCCTGTATCCAGGTCTTCGGCACCGCGATGGCGCTCCTGCCCATGACGGCGGCGTTCCCGCTCGGCATCGGATTGGCGCTCCATCTCGGCCTTTTCTTCGTCAACGCCATGATCTGCCACGGGGCGCTCTACACGCGCCGCCCGGATGCGGCGCGGCTCACCGAGTTCTATCTCTGCCTGTCCTTCGGAGGCATGCTCGGGGGCATCTTCTGTGGGCTCCTCGCGCCGCGCATCTTCTCCACCGTCCTCGAATACCCGATCCTGCTCGTGGCCGCCCTTCTGTGCCGGCCGGACCTGTCCATCCTGTCCGCCGCGTCCTGGCGCGAGAACCGGCGCTCGCTCGCCATCCTGGCCGGGCTGATCGTGCTGGCCCTCCTGATCAACCTGACGATCCTGCCACGCTCCTGGCTCATCGTCGGCGCCCTTTGCCTGATGGGGGCGATGATCGCATTCTGGCGCAAGCCGCAGAACGTGGCGCTTCTTGCGATGGGCCTCGCCCTGTTCTCGGCCACGGTCAGCGGAGCCCTGACCTCGGGCGCGTCGGTGCGCTCGTTCTTCGGGGTGCACAAGATCGCCACCTCGACGGACGGACATTTCCGCACCCTCAGCCACGGCACCACCCTGCACGGCGCGATGCGGATCACCAACGAGGACGGTACGCCGTTCACCGGGCGGCCCGAGCCGGTGACCTACTTCACCATGGAGGGCGGCATCGGCCGCGCGATCGCCGCCGTCCGGTCACGCCAAGGCGGACGCCTCGACACGGTGGCCGTGGTCGGGCTCGGTGCCGGCAGCCTCGCCTGCCATGCCCAGGCCGGCGAGGCTTGGACCTTCCTGGAGATCGACCCGGAAGTGGTCCGCATCGCGCGGAATCCCGCCCTGTTCCGCTTCCTCGGCGCCTGCGCCCCCGATGCCCGGATCGTCCTCGGCGATGCGCGCCTGACCCTGGCCGACGAGCCCGGCGGGAAGAGCCTGATCGTGGTCGACGCCTTCTCCTCCGACTCGATCCCGAGCCATCTCATGACGCGGGAAGCACTGGCGCTCTACGCCGCGAAGCTCGCGCCCGACGGCGCCCTCGTCGTCCACATCTCGAACCGGCACCTCGAACTGCGCCACATCCTCGCCCGCGCGGCAGCCGACAAGGGCCTCGTCACCTTCGTCCGCGACGGGCGCCTGATGGACAGCATTGACGGACCGCGTTTCCGTCAGGCTTCCATCGTCGTCGCCATCGCCCGCGACGAGGCCCATCTCGGGACCCTCGCCGAACCGGGCGAGTGGACGCGGGTCGTGCCCGACATGGGCCGCCGTCCCTGGAGCGACGATTTCAGCAACGTCGTCGAGGCCATGCTCGACGAGATGAGGCGATAAGGGAGAAGGCGCCCCTATTCCGCCGCAGGGCGATCCAGCCTGAGGAGCCGCGCGGACCGCGTCCGCAGGGGGCGGCGCTCGGGCTCGGCGCCGGTGACGAGGGAACGGCGGGCATCGGCGATGGCGCCGTGCACGGCGTCGATGGCCAGGATCAGGGCGTTCATCGCGCGGGTGTCGACATTGCGCTCGCGGGCGTGCTGCACGACGTCGGTGACGAGATCGTCGGTCTCGCGAACGAGGCCGTCGAGCTGCTCCCTCGTGGTGGCCGAGCGGATGTCCCTGAGGATGTCGAGCAGCCGGTCGAGGACCACGTCCACCCGCTCGCGGCGCTGGCGGGCGAGGCGCTGGCCGAGCCAGGCGATGCCGGAGCCGATCGTGCCGCCGAAGAAGGCGAGGAGATAGACGTAATCCTCGTAGCGCTCGAACAGGGTCTGCTGCTCGCGCTCGAAATAATCGACCGCCCCCGGATGGTTGGGCAGGCGGGCGCTGGTGGCGGCCACCGAGGTCTCGAAATCCGGGGCCTTCATCAGGTTGGCGATGGGGGCGCCGGGCGCCAGCTTAGAGCGCCATTCGAACAGGTGCTGGGTGACGGAGGCCACCGAGTAGCGGCTCACCCCGCCCCGCGCCATCAGCCGGTAGGAGGCGCCCACCGTCTTCACGTCCTCGTCGGGGCGCTTGGGCCGGCCGCCGAACGTACCGGCGGGGATCGTCGCCGATTGCAGTTCGGGCATCCGCTGCACGATGGCGTCGCCGTCGGGGACGGAGACGATGGTGATCTTCTTCTCGTGGGAGGCCATCTCCACCGCCCGGACCGTGGAGATCGCGGCCTTCGAGGTCGGCGCCGCGATGACGGCGACGGCGTCCACGGTGCCGGCCAGCAGCGCCGCGGTCACCTCGCCGGGCTTGAGCGGCACCAGGGCGATATGGCCGGCGGCGAGGGCATGGCCGGGCTCGGGCGTCGGTACGGCGGTGAAATCGTAGAAGCCGAGGAGGTTGGTGACGAAGGGCCGGTCGGCGGCGTGGCGCTCGACGATGCCGAGGCGCTTGGTCGCGAGGTCGGGGAAGCTCTCGATCGCGCTGGCCTCGGGGGTGGCGATGAGCAGGGTCTCCTCGTGCAGGAGCGCCAGCGTCAGCCCGTTATCGGGCAGGAAGACGTCGGGCCGGACCACGGCGAGATCGGCGTTCCCGGCCTGCAGCGCGGCGGCGCTGTCGCGCACGTCGTCATAGGTCCGCACGTTGAGGCGCACGTCCTCCCGCGCCCGCTTGAGAGCCTGGGCATAGGTTTCGAGCAATTGCGCCTCGGCCCCGTCGCGCGGACCGACCGCCACGGTGAGCACCGTCGGGCGCGACAGATAGACCACGGCGGCCGCAAGGACGGCGAAGCCGAGGCCGAGCGCGACCAGGAGCCACTCGCGCTTCAGGAGGAATGCCGGCATGACATGCATGCGTCCTCTCGGGGTAAGACAGATAACCGGTTCACAGTCGAGACGAGGCGCCTCATGATCCTGAAACCTGTCCGAAGCGTGATGAACCGATGAGCGCTCGAAACGTTGCAGGGCGACCGACTGCATCCTCTCACGAGGCAAAACCCACGCCGCCGGTCACGGCCGCGTATCTGGAGCGCGTCACCCTACAGTATCTGGAGCGCTACAGCGCCTCCGTGGCGATGCTGCGCCAGACCTTGGAGCGCCGGGTCGCCAAGAGGTGCCGGCTCCGGGACGAAGACCCCGCCGCCTTCGCCGAGACCGTCGCCGCCATCGTGGAGCGCGCCCGTTCTTCCGGCCTCGTGGACGACGCCCGGTTCACCGCCGCGCGGGCGGCGACCCTGCGCCGGCGCGGGGCCTCCGCCCGCGGCCTCTCGGCCAAACTCGCCGCCAAGGGGGTCGACCGGACGCTGATCGCCGAAACCCTGGAGACCGAACGCGACCGGGGCGAGGAAGAGGGCACCAATGCTGAGGAGGTGGCGGCCCGCGCTTATGCCAAGCGCCGCCGTCTCGGCCCGTTCCGCCGCCCCGACCTCCGCGCCACCCACCGCGACAAGGATCTCGCCTCGATGGCGCGGGCCGGGTTCTCCTATGGATTGGCGAAGGCGGTCGTCGACGAGGAGGTGGATGCGGAGGACGGGCTCGACCGGTGATGGACGCCTCCCCGTGAGCCGTGGAGTGCTGTCGCCTGCGCTCGCCGCATGGACGACGAGGTCCATGCGGCCCTCTCCCCGCCCGGCGGGGAGAGGGGGAAAGCGCGCTGCGACATTTTCGGCCGCGCCCGACGAAAACTTGAACGAAACACGAACGACGCGCATGTCCCTGTCATGGACGAGACCCTCGCCAAGAAGCTGCGCATCCTGGCCGATGCCGCGAAATACGATGCGTCCTGCTCCTCGTCGGGGGCGCCGAAACGCGTGGCCGGCAAGGGCGAACTCGGCTCCACCACCGGCGCCGGCATCTGCCACGCCTATACGCCGGACGGGCGCTGCATCTCGCTCCTGAAGATCCTGCTGACCAATTACTGCCTGTTCGACTGCGCCTATTGCGTGAACCGGCGCTCCTCCAACGTCGCCCGCGCCAAGTTCACGGTCGAGGAGGTCGTGACCCTCACGGTGGAGTTCTACAAGCGCAACTACATCGAGGGGCTGTTTCTTTCCTCGGGCATCATCAAGTCGCCCGACCACACGATGGAACTGCTGACGCGGGTGGCGAAGTCCCTGCGGCGCGACCACGGCTTTCGCGGCTATATCCACCTCAAGTCGATCCCAGAGGCGAGCCCGTGGCTGGTGGAAGAGGCGGGGCTCTATGCCGATCGGCTCTCGATCAACCTCGAACTCCCCACCGATGCCAGCCTGCACCGGCTGGCGCCGGAGAAGAACGGCCCGGTCATCCAGAACGCGATGAAGCAGATCGGCGCCCGGATCACCGAGGCGAAGGCCGAAAAGCGCCGGTTCTCGCCCGCCGGCCAGTCGACCCAGGTCATCGTCGGCGCAGACACCACCACCGACGAGGCGCTGATCCGCAAGAGCGCCCTCCTGTACGGATCGTTCAACCTGAAGCGGGTGTATTACTCGGCCTTCAGCCCGATCCCCGACGGCTCCGCCATTCTGCCGCTGAAATCCCCGCCGCTCCAGCGCGAGCACCGACTCTATCAGGCCGATTGGCTGATCCGGTATTACGACTTCTCCGCCGACGACGTGGCGGATGCCGCCGAGGACGGCATGTTCTCCCTCGACATCGACCCGAAACTGGCCTGGGCCTTGAAGCATCGGGGGCGTTTCCCCGTGGACGTGAACGCCGCCGACCGGGAGATGCTGCTGCGGGTGCCGGGCCTCGGTGCGCGGGCCGTCGACAAGATCGTGAAGGCGCGGCGTCACACGCGGCTGCGCCTGGACGACGTCGCCCGTCTCACCTCCGGCCTCAAGCGCGCCCGCCCGTTCCTGATCGCCGCCGATTATCACCCGGGACCCGGCGGCACCGACCGGCTGGACCTGCGCGCCAAGCTCATCGAGCCGGCGCGGCAGCTGAGCCTGTTTTGATGGACCGTGATGGTGAGCACCACCCTCCCCCCTCTGCGGGGGAGGATGCCTGCGGAGCAGACGGGAGAGAGGGCGACCTCTCCGGAGATGGCGCTCGCCTCTCCCGACCCTCGCTCACGCGAGGGCCACCCTCCCCCGCAGAGGGGGCAAGGTCGGGTGGATCACTCCAAACGATCACCCTCCACGAGGGCGCCGATCTCGATGGGTTCCGTGCCGCCGTGCGCCGGCTTGCAGCGTTATCGGTCCCGCCCGACGCGGTGGTCTGGTCGATCGGGCAGACGCCCGGCCTTTTCGGAGAGGCCGCCTCGCCCGAACTCGGACCCGATATCCCGTTGAGCCTGCCCCGCGCGGTGGCCGACTTGAGCCGCATGGTCGTCCCGCACCGCGACCCCGAGCGCTACGCCCTCCTCTACACCCTGATCTGGCGCATCACTCACGGCGAACGCGGCCTGCTGGAGGTGGGAAGCGATCCGCTGGTCCATCGCCTCGACCGGATGCGCAAGGCCATCGCCCGCGACCTGCACAAGATGCACGCCTTCCTGCGGTTCCGCCGGACGGAAGTAGATGGCGTCGAGCGCTTCGTCGCCTGGTTCGAGCCGGACCATCACATCCTGGAGGCGGCGAGCACGTTCTTCGTCTCGCGCTTCCGATCCCTGAACTGGTCGATCCTCACGCCGGACGGCTCGGCCCATTGGGACGGGGAGACCCTGACCTTCGGCCCGCCGGGACGTCGCGAGGATGCGCCCGAAGCCGACGGGTTCGAGGCCGGCTGGCGCGATTACTACGAGAGTACGTTCAACCCTGCCCGCACCAACCTCGCCGCCATGCGGGCGGAAATGCCGAAGAAGTATTGGCGCAACATGCCCGAGACCGCGGCCATCCCCGGCCTCGTCCGCGCCGCCTCAGCCCGCACGGAAGCCATGATCGAACGGGAGCCGCAGATGCCGACCAAGCGCAACCCCGCCAAGGCCGTCGCCGCCATGTCCGACCAGGACCCCACCTCCCTGGAGGAGCTCAACGCCATCATTCGGCGCTCGGAGCCACTGGTGCCGGGCGCGACCCAGGCCGTCCTCGGCGAAGGCCCCGCCCATGCCGCCATCGCCTTCGTCGGCGAGCAGCCGGGCGACCAAGAAGACCGGCAGGGGCGACCCTTCGTGGGACCGGCCGGGCAGCTCCTGTCCCGCGCCATGGCGGATGCGGGGATCGTGCGGGGGGATGCCTACCTCACCAATGCGGTCAAGCATTTCAAGTTCGAGGAGCGCGGCAAGCGCCGCATCCACCAGAAACCCACCGCCGGGGAAGTGAGCCATTACCGCTGGTGGCTCGACCGGGAGCTGGATTTCGTGGCCCCCAAACTCGTCGTGGCCCTGGGCGCCACCGCCGTCCTGGCGCTGACGGGCAAGGCGATCCCGATCACCCGCGCCCGCGGCCCGGCCTCCTTCGGCAAGGCCTATGAGGGCTTTATCACCGTGCACCCCTCCTATCTCCTGCGCCTGCCGGACGAGGCCAAGGAAGACGCCTACGCGGCCTTCGTCGCCGACCTGAAACGGGTGGGTGATCTGGCGCGCGAGCTGGCGGGCTCGGTCTGAATCTTCATGGGTCGTCCGGCCTGTTTGCGCCGGGATGGCCGAGCCCTGGCCGCCACCGCCATCGACAAGTAACTCCTCGGCACTTCCGACCACGCGGCGATGAACGCATCCGCGCCGTTTCTCTCGGAGACGGCCGCCAACATCGCCCAGATACGACTTCGGGCCCGACGAATCCTTCGATTCGCCGAGCCCGATATGCCGATCAAAACGAGAGGAGACCCGGCCTACAGGCCAACTCGTCCCGTCGATACTGTGTCGAATTCAAGAGGCGGATCGAATGACGACCCGCCTCTTTTCTATTTAACCGATGATCGAGAAGTCGTCATGGGTGAGGACGATCTTGTTGTCCACGGTCGCGAACTGAACTGCCTTGGTCTTCCCGCTTCCGTCCGCATCGTAGAACAATGCGCCCGAGTCGCGATCGTAAAGGATCCGGTCAGTCCTATCGACGATTCCACCGGATGTCGCCGAGATATCCTTGAACGCAGCGTCAGCCAATGTTCCCGCCGTCAGAGCGGCGAAGACCGCCTGAGAAAGCGCGATGGTGTCGTGCGTTGCCGATGTGGTCGGCGACAAGGCGATGAAGTCCGTGATGTGATCGACGTTGCTGGCCCGCAATGCGGTGCTGAAGACGAAGGTGTCGCGCCCGGCACCTCCGGTCAGAATGTCCTGACCGGCCAAGCCATCGATCCGGTTGTTCGCCGCATTACCGATGAGGGCGTTATCCAGCGAGTTGCCCAGTGCGTTGATGGCGCTGGAGCCCGTCAGGGTCAGGTTCTCGGCATACGTTCCCCCGAGGGAGAAGGACACAGTCGACTGGACTAGATCTATGCCCGCGTCATCCTTCAGCTCGATTACCCGGTCACCGGCATTGTCGATGACATAGGTATCCGACCCGACACCACCGATCAGCCTGTCGGCCCCGGTGCCGCCGTTGAGGATGTTGGCGCCATCGTTACCCGTGATGACGTTCGCGAGCGAGTTGCCGATGCCGTTGATGTTGCCGGTGCCGGTGAGGGTCAGATTCTCCACATAGAGACCGGCCAGCGAGTACGAAACCGAAGCCTGCGCCACGTCCGTTCCTGCATCGCCCTTCAACTCGACGAGACGATCGCCAGCGTTGTCGACGATGAAGGTGTCGGAGCCCACGCCGCCGATCATCGTATCGGCACCGCGCCCGCCATCCAGGATGTTGTCCCCCCCGTTACCGCGGATGATGTTGTTGAGAGAGTTGCCGGTTCCGTCGAGATTGGCGGAGCCAGTGAGGGTCAGTTCTTCGACATAGGTCCCACCGAGGGAGTAGGAAGCCGAGGACTGTACGACATCGATTCCGTCACCGTCCTTCGCTTCGATTACCCGATCGCTGGCATCGTCGACGACGTAGGTATCGCTACCACCGAGACCGCTGGCCGACGTGCCGCTGCCGGTGAGGAGGAAAATGTTGGCCCCCTCCGTTCCGAGCGACGACCCGGTCACCGCCACCTTGAGTTCGGCCGAACTCGTCAAGCCGGCTCCATCCCGCATCGTGTAGCTGAAGGTTTCATTTCGGGTCTCACCGACCTTCAAGAGGCCTTCGCTATCCGCGGCGTAGGTGTAGCTGCCATCCGCGTTGATCGTCAGCGAGCCATATGCACCGGCGATCGACGCAGTTCCGTTCACCAAGGCGACCAGACCTCCGCCAGCGAGGGCGATTGTCGACACCGTTCTGGTGTCTCCAATATCCGCATCGGTGTCGTTGCTGAGAACGTTCTCGGAAACCGAGAGCCGCTGGGTCACGGTGCTCGTGTCGTTCACCGCCACCGGCGCATCGTTCACACCCGTCACCGTGATGACCAGCTGAGCCGCCTTGGTCCCGCCGTTGCCGTCCGTCACGGTGTAGCCGACCGTGACGTCGCGGGGGCGACCGCCACCGGCGCATCGTTCACACCCGTCACCGTGATGACCAGCTGAGCCGCCTTGGTCCCGCCGTTGCCGTCCGTCACGGTGTAGCCGACCGTGACGTCGCGGGTCTCRCCGACCCCGAGATCCTGGTAGGCCGTGTCGGTCGTGTCGAGGACGTAGCTGCCGTCGCCTTCCAGGACGAAGCCCGGAGGCACGGTGCCCGAGACCGTGTAGGTCAGCGTATCGCCGTCGACATCGCTGTCGTTGGTCGCCACCGAACCGATGATCAAGGTGTCCTCGGCGCCGGCGTTGGTGTCGGCGACCGCCACCGGCGCATCGTTCACACCCGTCACCGTGATGACCAGCTGAGCCGCCTTGGTCCCGCCGTTGCCGTCCGTCACGGTGTAGCCGACCGTGACGTCGCGGGTATCGCTGTCGTTGGTCGCCACCGAACCGATGATCAAGGTGTCCTCGGCGCCGGCGTTGGTGTCGGCGACCGCCACCGGCGCATCGTTCACACCCGTCACCGTGATGACCACCGTGTCGGTGTCGCTCTGCGAACCGTTCCCCGTGTCGTCCGTCGTCACGACCTTCAGCTCGTCGGCGCCGTTGAAGTTCAAAGCGCCCTTGTAGTTCAGGCTCGACAGGACCGCGTTGATCTCGGACGCCGTGCCCGACACCGTCACCGTGCCGCTCGCATTGCCCGTGATCGTGGCCGCCCCCGTGGCCGTAACCGTCAATACACCGCTGGCGACGCTCAGCGTCGTCGTCAGCGTGGTGCTGTCCACGTCGGCAACCGACACGCCCGTGATCGCGAGCGACGCATCCTCCGCCACCGTCTGTGCCACCGGCACCGTGTTCACCGGTGCGTCGTTCACAGGCGTCACCGTGACGGTGAAGGGCTGGGCGACGGCGGCCGAGCCATCTTCGTTGCCGTCCTCGACCGAGACGGAGAAGCTGGCCGTAAGGTTCTCGCCGCCGCCATGGACGAAGCTGACCAGACCGGCGGTGAGCTGTGCCCCCGTGAACGTCGCGACCGCTTGGCCGCCGACCTGAACAGTGCCGTTGGTTGGGTTCGTGACCGTGAAGGTCACGTCGTCCCCGACATCGGCATCGGTGTAACCGAGCTCGGTGGCCGTGAGAACGTAACGGCCCCCCTCAGCGACCGTGGCCGACAGGCTACCCGTCAAAACAGGCGCGTCGTTCACAGCCGACACCGTGATCGCCACCGTGTCGCTGTCGCTCATCGTGCCGTCCGTCGTCACGACCTTCAGCTCATCGGAGCCGTTGAAGTCCGCAGTGCCCTTGTAGTTCAGGCTCGACAGGACCGCGTTGATCTCGGACGCCGTGCCCGACACCGTCACCGTGCCGCTCGCATTGTTCGTGATCGTGGCCGAACCCGTGGCCGTGACCGTCAACACACCGCTTGCGACGCTCAGCGTCGTCGTCAGCGTGCCGCCGTCCACGTCGGACACCGACACGCCCGTGATCGCGAGCGACGCGTCCTCAGCCACGGTCTGCGCGCCTGGCACCAGGTTCACAGGCGCGTCGTTCGCCGCCGTCACCGTGATCGCCACCGTGTCGGTGTCGCTCAGCGTGCCGTCCGTCGTCACGACCTTCAGCTCATCGGCGCCGTTGAAGTCCGCAGCGCCCTTATAGTTCAGGCTCGACAGGACCGCGTTGATCTCGGACGCCGTGCCCGACACCGTCACCGTGCCGCTTGCATTGTTCGTGATCGTGGCCGAACCCGTGGCCGTGACCGTCAATACACCGCTGGTGACGCTCAGCGTCGTCGTCAGCGTGCCGCCGTCCACGTCGGACACCGACACGCCCGTGATCGCGAGCGAGGCATCCTCAGCCAAGGTCTGCGCGCTCGGCACCGTGTTCACCGGCACGTCGTTCACTGCGGCGACATTCACGGTCACGGTCGCCGGAGCGCTGACGCCTCCGCGGCCGTCCGACGCCGTGTAGGTGAAGGTGGCCGGACCGTTGAAGTTGGCCGTCGGTGTGAAGACCACCGCTCCGTTCACGATCGCGACGGTGCCGCCGGTACCTTCCGTGACGGACTGGATGACGAGGGCGTCGGAATCCGCATCGGTGTCATTGCCGAGCAGTTGAGTCGCGGTGAACGTGACGACCGTGTCTTCCGTGGCGCTCAGGGTGTCGGCGACGGCCACCGGCGCGTCGTTGACGAGCTGGACCGCCGAGATCGTGCCGTCGGCGAACCGGAACTGCTCGACGCCGCGCACGGTGTCGGTCCCGTCGGGACTGTTGAGTCGGTTGTCCGTAATGAGGAAATCGGGACCGCTCAAGACGATCGTATAATCCCGCAGGTTGCCGCTAAAGACAGCGACGTCGGCCCCACCCGTATCCTGGCTTCCGCCATCGATGATGTCGTTGCCACCACCTCCGGTCAGGATGTCATTGCCCGAGCTACCGTTCAGGGTGTCGTCACCGTCCTCACCGAAGACCTGGTCGCTGCCCGAGCCGCCATTGATGACGTCGTCACCGGCACCGCCGAAGAGGTCGTCGTCGCCGCCCGCTCCGTTGATGATGTCGTCACCGCCCCGACCCTTCACTTCGTCGATCACGCCGGTGCCGTTGAAGGTACCGCCATTGGCGTCGATGGTGAAGGTCGTCTGGTCGGTGACGGTGATGGCCACCGACTTGCTGATCGTCTCACCGCCAGACGTCGCCTGGATGACGACGTCGTAGACGTTGTTTTTGCCGTTATCTGCGGGATTCTCGAAGTCTGGTGCGGCCTTGAAGGACACGGCACCCGTGGTGGTATCGATGGTAAAGAGATCGTTGTCCACGCCTTCTACCCCGAAGGAGTAGGAGACGGTCTGATCGCGGTCCGCATCCGTCGCGACAGCCTCGTACGCTGGCGTCGAGCCGTTCTCAACGAACGATGCCGTCCCTGCTGAGGTGAAGGCCGGCGCGTCGTTGGTGCCGTCGATGGTGAGGCTGATGGTGGCCGGAGCGGTCGAAAACGCGTTGTTCTCGTCCTGAACCGAGAAGGTGAAGCTGGCGGTGGTGTCGCCGGCATTGTCCGTGGCGGTGAACACCAGCTTGGACAGATCGGCGAGCGCGATCACATCCGCCGCCCTCACGGCGACGCCGTTCAGGGCCAGCACGCCGCCTGTCGGCACCGAGTTGATCAGAACCGCCTTGAAGCTGTTGCTGGCATCCGCATCCGTGAAGCCGAAATCGGCGGCAACGAACGTGTGGCTGGCAACGCCCGCGCCGTTGGCGCCCTCGGAGATCGCGATCGTCTTGTCCGCCCCGACGGGAATGTCGTTCACGGCGGTCGTGTTGATCGTGAAGGTGTTGGGCGTGGCGGCGAAGTCGCCGCCGGCATCCTGCACCGAGAAGGTGAAGCTCACCGAGGCGTTGGCGTCGTCGTCGGTAGCCGTGAACACCAGCTTCGTCAGGTCGGCAGCCAGGATCACCTGACCGGTCGTCACGGCGACACCGTCCAGCTTCAGGCTGCCACCCGTGGGCAGCGTGTCGATCCGGACACCGGCCAACACGGTCTGATCAAGGTCGGCATCGGCGTAGCCGAAGTCGGACGCAGCGAAGGCGTGCGTCGCGGCGCCGGCGCCCGGCTCCGTGATCGCGACGGTTTTGTCCGTTCCCGTCGGCGCGTCGTTGGTGCCGNCCGAAGTCGGACGCAGCGAAGGCGTGCGTCGCGGCGCCGGCGCCCGGCTCCGTGATCGCGACGGTTTTGTCCGTTCCCGTCGGCGCGTCGTTGGTGCCGGTGACGGTGAAGGTGAGGGTGGACGGAGCTGTCGAGAACAGGCCATTCTCGTCCTGAACCGAGAAGGTGAAGCTGGGGCTGGGGCTGGCGGCGCCGGAATTGTCCGTGGCCGTGAACACCAGATTGGACAAATCGGCGAGCGCGATCGTCTGCGGCGCCGCCACGGTGACGCCGTTCAGGGCCAGCACGCCGCCTGTCGGCACCGTGTCGATCCGAACCGCCGTGAAGCTGTTGCTGGCATCCGCATCCGTGAAGCCGAAATCGGCGGCAACGAACGTGTGGCTGGCAACCGCCGGCATCCTGCACCGAGAAGGTGAAGCTCACCGAGGCATTGGCGTCGTCGTCCGTAGCCGTGAACACCAGCTTCGTCAGGTTGGCGGCCGTGATCAGCTGCCCGGTCGTCACGGCGACACCGTCCAGCRTCAGGCTGCCGCCCGTGGGCAGCGTGTCGATCCGGACACCGGCCAACACGGTCTGATCGASGTCGRTATCCGCGTAGCCGAAGTCGGATGCCGAGAAGGTATGCGTCGCGGCGCCGGGGGTCGGCTCCGTGATCGTGACGGCTTTATCCGCTCCCGTGGGCGCRTCGTTGGTGCCGGTGACGGTGAAGGTCAGGGTGGACGGAGCAGCAGAGGACAGGCCGTTCTCGTCCCGGACCGAGAAGGTGAAGCYGACGCTGGCGACGCCGGCAKTGTCCGCGGCRGTGAACWCCAGCTTGGTCAGATCACCGACTGCGATCACCTGCGCCGCCGTTACGGTGACACCGTCCAGCTTCAGCACGCCGCCTGTCGGCACCGTGTCNGTCGATCCGAACCGCCGTGAAGCTGTTGCTGGCATCCGCATCCGTGAAGCCGAAATCGGCGGCAACGAACGTGTGGCTGGCAACGCCCACGCCACCGGCGTTCTCSGAGATCGSGATCGTCTTGTCCGYCCCGACGGGCGCGTCGTTCACGGCGGTCGTGTTGATCGTGAAGGTRTTGGGCGTGGCGTCGAAGGCRCCGCCGGCATCCTGCACCGAGAAGGTGAAGCTCACCGAGGCATTGGCGTCGTCGTCCGTAGCCGTGAACACCAGCTTCGTCAGGTTGGCGGCSGTGATYAGCTGCCCGGTCGTCACGGCGACACCGTCCAGCRTCAGGCTGCCGCCCGTGGGCAGCGTGTCGATCCGGACACCGGCCAACACGGTCTGATCGASGTCGRTATCCGCGTAGCCGAAGTCGGATGCCGAGAAGGTATGCGTCGCGGCGCCGGGGGTCGGCTCCGTGATCG
>NZ_LMMS01000019.1:0-7390 GCF_001422345.1 Methylobacterium sp. Leaf93
CAGCCGGATCATCCATCCGATCATCATCCAGAAGACACAACAACCGCCCGCCGAACCGAAGTCCCCGCTGGCCGCCGCCGATGAACAGGGATATACGGAGACCAACCCGACGCGTCAACACCTAAAACGACACGTCGATGACAAAGGCCGCTGAAACCCGACGCGCGCCCCCCGCCCCCGAGACGCTCAGATCCCCGCGTACCAGGGGAAGCCCAGCTCGGCGACCATGCTCCCCCTCCCCTTCCCAAAGCCATCGACGCGCTCGACGGCCTCGATCTGGGTCAGGTATTTGAGACTCTTGTAGCCGAGCTGGCGCTCGACCCGCAGGCGCAGAGGCGCACCATGGGCGATGGGCAGGTCCATTCCGTTCATACCGTAGGCGAGGATTGTCTGTGGGTGCAGCGCATCGAACAGGTCGTAGCTATCCCACCAGCCATCGACGCTTCGCATGACGATAAAACGGGCTTCAGGCTTCAACCCGACATGCGCGAGGAGATGGGCCAGGGGGACGCCCGTCCAACCCGCAATGGCCGACCACCCCTGTTCGCAGCTATGCAACGTGATCTGTGTCCTGGCCGGCATCGCCTTGAGGTCGGAGAGTGAGAAAGCCCCCGGCCTTTCGACGAGTCCCGTCACCGGCAGCTTCCAATCGGTGAAACCGACGGCTTTCGATGTCCTGTAGCCAGGATCGTCCGGATTGGTCGTGTTGATGGTCGGAAAAACGGCTGAGATCGCTTCGGGCCCGAATTCCCGGACGAGGGGCTGTCGTCTGAGAAGCCAGCGCTGCACGGCGAAGGTCAGCCCGTTGCTCCAATCGTAGGGCGTCGCCAGGTGGCTCAGCGCCGGCGCGTCGCAGCCGCCGAGGATACCCGCTCCGATGAGACCGGCCGACCCCGTCAGAAGGCGCCGTCGGGAGAAATCGGTCATCGTTCCTTCTCCGGGAGAATGGTGAAACGCCCGGTGACCATCGAGCGCAGGAGATTACCGGCGCCGCCGACGAAGACCTGCATCACGTGGACGATCAGGAAGAGGACGAGCAGGCTGGCCACCAGAAAATGGATCGTCCGTGCGGATTGACGACCGCCGAACACGGCGAAGAGCTCCGGGAAGGCGGTGGTGAACCCCGGAGACATGGTGAGCCCGCTCAGCACCATCACGGGAAACAGGATCAGGACCACGCCGAGATAGGCGAATTTCTGCAAGGCGTTGTAGCGGAGCGCCTCCTTGCCGCGCGCCTTCTCCAGTCTGAGATGATCGCCGATTTCCCGCGCGAGATGCCGGGGGGACACTTGATCCCAATCCGGCACCAGGCTCCTGCGGAGATGTCCGCTCGCCAGGATGAGCAGCAGATAGGCAAGCCCGTTGATGACGAGGATCCAGGCGGCGAGGAAGTGGAGGTTCCGCCCCCAGCCGGTCTGTTCCAGGTTCACCGGCAACGGCAGTTCGATCCATGCCGGCGCGTCGTTGGCACCCGTCTCTCCCCAGAACAGGCGCGGCAGGGCGAGAAGGATGGCGATTCCACTGACCAGCAGGACGAGGAAAGCCGCGGCATTCACCCAATGGGTCACTCTCAGCCAAGCCGGATGCCGGAACACGCTCGGACCGTTCTTCGCCCCGGCGCCCGGTTCCACCGGAACGAGTTCAGGTGATGCGGGTGAGGACATCGAGTCGGTACCGGTCGGTGCGACTATGACGGTCGACGCGGATGGCCCCATCGAGGAGGCCGATCAGCATGTCCGAGGCTTCATCCCCCGTCTGCGGATAATGGGTGAGCCCGGTCCAGTGGACGAGGACGACGATCCCTCCGGGGTCGAGGGCCTCGAGAATGCGCTTGGCCAGATCCGACATATCGTCGGCGTCGAGGAAGTAGAGCACCTCCGAGATCAGGATCAGGTCGAACCTGCCCACCGGCCATTTGCCGGGAACGTGCAGACGTTCGAACCGTACATGCGCGAGCGATTCGCAGCGTCCACGCGCTTGTTCGAGGGCCTTTTCCGCCGTGTCGAGGCCGATGAGAGCATCACATCGAGATGCCAAAGCCTTGGTGAACACGCCGATGGAGCAGCCTATTTCCAGCGCCGATGCGAAACGCGGCTTCGGCAATGCGTCCAAGGTCGCCGCGTATTTGGCGGCCTCATATGTGCTGGTGGTGAACTGCCAGGGATCGGGATCGTCGGCGTAGCGATTCTCGAAATAATCCGGCGGCATCGTCTGCGAGTGACGCATCATGGCACATCTCCGGAGTCGCGCCAGAGATCACCGGCGGACCCGGTCTCACCAAGGACATAATGCGCGGCGGATGTCAGCGCGAAATCCGGCGCCGGCTGTCGCAAATAGGTAGCGAGATCGCGTGAGGCCCGTTCGAGGGGGTGATCGCGCAGGAAGCCCTGTAACCCCACGGAACGCTGTGCGAGTTGCAGCACCGACAGCCCTGCGGCCTCGACGGCGGTTCGCGCCAGATGAACATAGGCCACGATCCGCTCAGGGTGGAGATCGTCCTCGAAGACGATCCGCGCGGCGCGCTCCACCCAGAGGCGGGCGCTCTCGGTGGCGACGAGCCCCTCCCCCAACCGGGCCGATTGGTGCGGATCGTGACCTCGCCCGGTCCGGCGCAGATGGTCGCGCCAGATATCGAGCACGGCCTCGATCCCCCCGAGCTGGACGGCGGCGAAACGCCAGGCACCGCCGAAGAAATGCGGCTGCCTGGAATAGGAATCCGCCTCGCCGAGCAGACCGTCCTGTGCGATCTCGAGCCCGGTGAGATCCACCTTTCCCGTCGCCGAGGCGCGCATTCCGTGGGCCCGCCAAGCGGAGAGATCGGCCCGCGTGCCGGATGCGAGCTCCGCCACCACCATGAAGGCGCGGTCGCAGGGGATCGTGCGGGCGGTGACCAGGGGGCGGGTGACGAAGCCCGCGCCGGATGCGAGGATCTTGCCTGCCCTCAGACGATAGCCACCGGGCTGCTCGACGAGCTTCAACCCGTCATCCGCGGGCTCGGTGTTCCAGACACCGAAGAGATGCCCCCCTCGCGCATCGGCGAAAAGACGGGTGCGCTGGGAGGCGTCGCCATATCGGGCAATCAGCTGAAGGGCGTTGACATGGCCCTCGTAGAGTCGACCGAGCGCCAGGCTTCCGCTCCCGATGATACGCAGCACATCGCAGAGATCCGAGGCGCCCGGCTCCTCGCCGAGGCCGGCGCCTTGCTCGTCCCGCGGTATCGGCGCGGCGAGCAGGCCGAGCGTACGCAGATGCTCGATATCCGCGGCCGGGAACCCGCCATCATGGTCATGTTCTGCCGCCCGCGCGGCGGCGGCCCGTGCGACCATCCTCGCGGCATCGACAATGCTGTGGGCGACCCGTATCGGCTGGTCCACGCTGTTCATCCTCTCCGTGCGGCCGTCGCGCCTCGATACCGACCATTCATGACATGGGATTAGGAGGCCGGACAGATTTCAGCCTGCACTTGATCGTACGACACCCCAACGCGAACATCCGTCGTTTGTCCGCTTCCTCCTCGTCGCACGTGGCGGGATCCGAGTTCCGGTACGAAAAGATCAGAATCGATCGATCGAAAAAGAGAATAGACGCGCGCAGGTTCTTGCCTTCGGTCATCGAGGAAGCAGTGAGTCGTCTCGACAACCAGCGAAACCTTGGGCCGGTTCAACTCCACGCGGCCGAATCGTGCATTCCGGTCGCGATGCTCGATCTGCCGCATAAAAATGCGCCCTTATCCACATCTCCGGGATAGGCGGCGGGCCTGAGATCGGGCAGCGTCGCCATGGCTCCGCATTCGCCTCGTGTAGATAAACGAGACGATGCGGTTCCACGAACGATTGTCCAGGATCGATGCCCATGGCGCGAAAGCGCGCTCAGCCCACCAACGATATCCTGAGGGACGTCGTCGCCCGTCTCGGGCTTCCGCCACGGTCGGTGGACATCGAGGCGCTGCGGCTTCACCTCGATCTTCCGGAATTCGGTGGCTATGTCGAGGATGCGCGTGTCGGCAAGGCGCTGCGGCGCATGAAGGCACAGAGCGCGTTCGCCAGGACGGGCGCCGCGGCGGTGAGCAAGAGCGTGCCCGGACTCAAGGTCACGGTCGCCGAGAACGATACCCTTGTCTGGCGGGTGCGCGTGCTGCTGCCGCTTCTCGATGGCGACCGTCTGGATGTGCGGGTCGAGGTTCCCCTGGAGGGCGTCGCGGCCGAGATCGTCGCCGGCATGGCGGAGCGCAACGACCCGACCTGGCGCATCGAGACGTTGCGACCCGCCGTGGCCGAGATCACCGCACGGACCGGACAGACGCTCCACGCCTCCATCGAACGCCTCAGGGATGCGATCACCGGAGATCTGCGCGAGGTCGGCGCCGACGCCGTCACCTATATCGATCACATGGACCGCTCCCTCCGCTCACGGGTGTTCCATGCCGGGCCGAACCTCGGCCGTTCCATGAGCGATACCCTGGCCCCGGTGCGCAAGCGCGCCAAGGTCGTCGCGCGAGAGGATTCCCGCCTGCGCCGCCTGCGCGATCAGGTCGGGTTCGGTGCTTACATCGAGAAATTCACGGTCGCCCGGCGCCTCGGCCGTCGCATCATCTTCCATATGGGGCCGACCAATTCGGGCAAGACCTACGCGGCCCTGCAGTTACTCGCAGCGGCCCCGACAGGGACTTATCTCGCGCCGCTGCGGCTCCTCGCCCTCGAGAATTACGAAGGGCTCGCCGAGCGGGGCCTCAAGGCCGGGATGGTGACCGGCGAGGAAGTCCTTGGCGAAGATAGGCCGACCCACACATCGCGGACCATCGAGACCGCGGATCTGATCCGGCCCGTCGACGTGGCGGTGATCGATGAAATCCAGATGCTCTCCGACCCGGACCGAGGCTGGGCGTGGACAAACGCTCTCTTCGGTATTCCGGCCAAGACCGTCGTCGTCTGCGGGTCCGACGATGCGCTCGCCGCCGTCCGGCGCGCGGCGGAGGCGGCCAACGAATCGCTCGAGGTCATCACCTTCGTTCGCAAGACGCCCCTCGTCCTTCTGGACAAACCCGTCCCCCTCGAGGACGTCGAGCCGGGGGACGCGGTCGTCGCCTTCTCGCGGCGCGCGGTGCATGAGAATCGGGAGATCCTGGTCGCCGCCGGACACAGCGTGGCGACGATCTACGGTGCCCTGTCTCCGGAAGTGCGACGCGCGGAAGCCGCACGGTTCCGCACCGGCGAGGCCACCGTCCTGGTCACCACGGATGCGATCGGCATGGGTCTCAACCTCGGGCCTCTGAAGCGCATCGTCTTCTCCGCGACCCGCAAATGGGATGGGGTCGGCGAGCGTGCCTTGACGAATTCCGAGATTCGTCAGATCGCCGGGCGCGCCGGGCGTTTCGGCCATCAGGATGTCGGTTACGTCGCCGCCACCGATGCCGTCGGCATCGAACCGATCCGCGCCGCGCTCGCCGGAGCGCCGACGGCACCGGCCGCCGATACGCGATTCTTCGTACGGCCCGATCTGATCGCGATCCGCTCCGTCGCGGAGGAGATGCGCACGGCGAGCCTGCGAGAGGTCATGACGCATTTCGCGCGGTCCACCTTCTATGCCGGGTCGCCGTTCCAGCCCTCGGCCCTCGACGAAATCCTCGATGTCGCGAAGGTCATCGACCGCGCTGCCTTGCCGATCGAGGAAAAGTTCGCCTTCTCGGTCTGCCCGGTCAATCGTCGCGATGAGATCGCCATCGCCATGCTGGAACGCTGGGCGCAAGCTCGGGCCACGCGCACGACCGTTCCGGCGTTGCGTGCCAATCTCAGCGGGGAACTCGATTATCAGGAACGGACGGTGCGGCTGGCGAGCGCTTATCTCTGGCTGTCGCGCCGCTTCCCCGAAACCTTCGACGACGACGAACAGATCCGTGCCATGCGCGGCCGGGCCAACGCCGTCATCGAGAAACATCTAAGAGAGACGGCAACGCGCAAGGCCGAACGTCGGCGGTCGCGGCCGGGAGTGCGATGACTCGTCTGACTTACGCCATCGGCGACATCCACGGATGCGCCGATGCCCTCGAGCGACTTCTGGCGGAGATCGCTCGTCATTGCGGTGGTCGCGACTACCGCCTCGTCTTTCTCGGCGACTACATCGATCGCGGACCGGACAGTGCCGGCGTCCTGCGAATCCTTCAGGATCTCGATCGGACGGGAGGCGAGAAAGCCACGTTTCTCATGGGCAATCACGAGCGGATGTTGCTCGATGCCTACGAAAAGCCCTTCGGCGTCACCGCCTGGCTGGAGAATGGCGGTCGAAGCACGCTGGCGTCATTCGGCATCCGCGATCCGGAGGAGCTGCCGCGCGATGCGCTCAACTGGATGTCGGGCCTCGACACGGTCCATGAGGATGAGCGGCGCTATTTCGTCCATGCCGGGTTTCGCCCCGGAAGGCCCGGTATCGACCCGGACGTGGAGGCCAGACTCTGGATCCGAAAGCCGTTCCTCACCGAGGATTTCGATTTCGGCAAGCACGTCGTCCACGGCCACACCCCGCAAAAGACCGGCAAGCCGGACGTTCATCCCTTCCGAACGAACGTCGACACGGCCTGTGTCTTTGGATGCCTCCTCACCGCAGCCGTGTTCACTCCTGAAGCCGGCCCAGCCGTCGAGTTCCTGCAGGTTGGCATGTGAACCGGAGAATTCGATGACCGCCTCCGTTCGGAACGACCGTTGGGGAGAGTGAAAGTATTTTTGGCGAGTAGACCGCCAAATCCATGGTGCTGCCATCCAGCAGAGTATGGGCGATTGGTTTCGGTGATGAGATCCGTGATCGGACTTATCCGCACAAGGCGGCCGTGACCTCGCGCTCATAGCTGTTTGGGGTATGATCAGCCTTGGCGGATTTCGAAAAGAGGGCGTTTACCTGCTCTTTCGATAAGGCTCATCCTATGCATCCGGTGAAGACCACAGCGCTTTCGGGCTTTGCATAAGAGGTTTGTGAAGATGGACATCGACGAGGAGAAAATCGACGCCGCTGTTCCTGTTCTAGCGCTCCTGCGGTTGACGCTTCACGATGAGCGTCGTGCCTGGAAGGGCTTCGACTGGAACGCGATGGAACGCCTTCACCGGAAGGGGATGATCTCCGACCCGGCGAGTAAGGCGAAGTCGGTCGTGCTGACCGACGAGGGGCTGCGTCAAGCGGAGGAACTATTTCGAGTCCTGGTCGGTCGGACCGAATGACTGCGCTGCCAAGTCTGCGGTTTGCGGGCCGGCTGTTCCCGATCCTGAGCAGTTCGACAGCGACAGCGTTTGGTTTCTCTCTCAGGCATTTGACATGACAAAGCCCGCGGCGTTTTACGCTGCGGGCTTTTGCGTGTTGTGTTCTGGTGTGTTTGGTTGCGGGGACAGGATTTGAACCTGTGACC
>NZ_LMMS01000020.1:0-7428 GCF_001422345.1 Methylobacterium sp. Leaf93
CAGCAACAGGCGGGCGCCGGCATCGCGCAGGAGCGCGGCAAGACGCGCCCTCGGCTGGGTCGGGTCGAGGGGCAGAAAGGCGCCCCCGGCCCGCAGGATGGCGAGGAAGGCGGCGATCTGGTCCGGCCCGCGCGGCAGGGCCACGGCGACGATCGTCTCGGGGCCGACGCCGTCGCGGATCAACCGGTGGGCGAGGCGGTTGGCGGCCCGGTCGAGCTCGCCGAACGTGGTGATGCGCGGACCGCAGATCACCGCCGGCGCCTTGGGATTGGCCAAGGCCGCTTCGCCGATCAGTTCCGGCACCAGCGAATCCGACAGCGGCAGCCCGTCCGCGTAGGGCGAGGACAGATCCGCGAGAGAGGAGGCAGGGACCAGCGGCAGGGTATCGACGCGGCGGCCGGTCTCCTCCACGGCACCGCGCAGCAGGGTGAGGAAACCGTCGCGCATCCGCTCCATGGTGTCCCGCTGGAACAGGTCGCGGGCATAGCCGAACGCGCCGCGCAAGGCTCCGCCGGCCTCCGCCACCGTCTCCAGAACGAGATCGAACTGGACGTTGCCGGTTCCCCGCCCGAAGGGCGACACGACGAGATCGCCCACATTGAACCGGGACGGCCCCTCGACCCGGTGGCTGTGCATGACCTGGACGACGGGGGTATGGCTCACGGTCCGGCGGGTCTGGAGCGCCTCCACCAGTCGCTCGAAGGGCAGGTCCTGGTGTCCTTGAGCATCCACCATGGCGTCGCGCACGGCCCTCACATGGTCGAGGACGCTGGCACCCGGATCGACGACGACCCGGATCGCCAGAGTGTTGACGAACAGGCCCACCAGCCCTTCCGTCTCCGGCCGGTTGCGGTTGGCCACCGGCACGCCGATGCGCAGATCCGCCTCGCCGGTATAGCGCCGGAGCACCAAGGCCAGGATGGCGAGCAGGACGATCGCCGTCGTGGCGCCGGCCTGCCGCGCCAGGGTTTCGAGACGCGTCGCGACATCGGCATCGACCGCGAAATCGACGGCCGCTCCGCGAAAACTCTGGACCGCCGGGCGCGGGCGGTCGGCCGGCAGGGGGATCACGGTCTCCGCCGCCCCGAGGCGGTCCCGCCACCAGGCGAGCTGGCGCTCGAGTTCGCCGGCCTCCAGCCAGTCGCGCTGCCAGCGCGCGTAATCGGCATAGGCGATCGGCAGCGGCGGCAGAGCCGCATCCTCGCCCGCCGCATAGAGGCGCATCAGGTCGGCGAGCAGGATATCCACCGAGCGGCCGTCGGAGACGAGGTGATGGATGGTGAGGAGGAGGACGTGGCGCTCGGCCTCCATCCGCACCAGCACGGCCCTGAACAAGGGCGGTGCCGCCAGATCGAAGGGCCGTCGTGCCTCCTCGCGGGACAGGGCAGCGAGGCGTTCCTCGGCGAAGGCCCGGTCCTCGGCCTCCAGCGAGACCTCCCGCAGGCTCGCAGCGACGGAGGCTGCAGTGACCGCCTCGACCTCGTCGGTCTCGCCGGCCCGGAACCCCGTCCTCAGGGCCGGGTGCCGCGCCACGAGGGCGTCGAGGGCCCGCGCCAGCGCATCCCGGTCGAGCGGCCCGGAAAGAGCGAGCCCCCCGGCGATATGGAGCAGGGCCGCGTCGCCTCCCATCCGCCCGATCAGCCACAGCCGCTCCTGCGCGTAGGACAGGGGAGCGACCCTCTCGCCACCGGCATCTTCGTCCCCCGCCACGATGGGCAGGCGCGAGAAGTCGATGCCGCGTGCGGCCAGGGCGTCGAGGAAGACCCTGCGCTTGTCGGGGGCAAGCCGGGCGAAGCGGCGGCTGAGATCGGCGGCTTGGCCAGTCATTCAGGCTTCCAGATCGGCGAGGAGGGCGTCCATGTCGGACAGGTCGGCGGCATCGTCCCGTCCGTCGCCCGCGACCTCGCTCGACGTCGCGGCCAGGGCGTAGCCGCGGAGGGTCGGCCCCTCGAACAGGGCACGGATCGGCACGGTGAGACCGAGACGTTGCTTCACCCGCATGGCGAGTTGCGCGGCGGTGAGGGAATGGCCGCCGAGGGCGAAGAAGTCGTCGTCCCGGCCCACATTCTCGACGTCCAGCACCTCGCGCCAGATCTCGGCCAGGGCGATCTCCATGGCCCCTTCGGGCGCGTCCGACCCTCGCGAGGTCGCGAGGGGCACCGGCAGGGCGCGCAGATCGAGCTTGCCGTTCGGGGTCAGCGGCAGGGAAACGACGACCAGGATATGAGCCGGCACCATATGCACCGGTAGCCGGCGAACGATCCCCTCGCGGAGGGTATCCGCGTCGACCCCGTCGCCGACCACATAGGCGACGAGGTGCCTGTCCCCGGCGGAGTCGCGCAGGATGACGGCGGCGTCGATGACGCCGGGTTCCGCCCGCAGGGCCGCTGCGATCTCCCCCGTCTCGATCCGAAACCCGCGCAGCTTCACCTGCCCGTCGGCCCGTCCGAGATAGGCCAGCGTGCCGTCGGGCCGCCGCAGGGCGAGATCACCGCTGCGATAGAGGCGCGCGCCCGGTGGCCCGAACGGGTCCGGCACGAAGCGCTCGGCGGTGAGCGCGCACCGCCCGAGATAACCCTGCGCCAGACCGGCGCCGCCCACATGCAGCTCGCCCGCCACTCCATCCGGCACGGGGTCGAGGTTGGAGTCGAGGAGGTGCAGGGTGAGATCCGGCAGGGCCTCGCCGATGGGGCTGTCGGCCCGATTCACGTCGTCGGCCACGAGCGGACGATAGGTCACGTGAACCGTGGTCTCGGTGATGCCGTACATGTTGACGAGGCGAGGCGAGGCAGCGCCGAAACGCTCGAACCACGGCCGCAGGGCGGACACGTCGAGGGCTTCCCCACCGAATACGACGTGGCGCAGCGCCAGCCCCCGAGGCCGCGCGAGGGCGGCCTGCATCAGCGGACGGAAGGCGGACGGGGTTTGGTTCAGCACCGTCACGCCCTCGCGGACGAGAAGGTCGAGGAACGCGTCCGCCGCCCGCGCCACCTCGCGCGGCACCACCACGAGCCGCCCGCCGTGACAGAGCGCGCCGAAGATCTCCCAGACCGAGAAATCGAACCCGTAGGAGTGGAACAGCGTCCAGACGTCTTCTTCGGCGAAGGCGAAATCGTCCTGCGTGGTGGTCAGCAGTCGCGCCGCGTTGGCATGGGTGACCACGACGCCCTTCGGCCGGCCGGTGGAGCCCGACGTATAGATCACGTAGGCCGGCTGTCCCGGGTGGGGTGCCGGAGGCAGCGGCGTGGCTTCATCCTCGGACCCCGCCACCGCCGGCCCGTCCATCAGGATCGGCCTGGGGCCGCCCTCGGGCAGGCTATCGACGAGGCCGGCCGTGGCGAGCACGTGCCCGGCCCCGCAATCGGCGAGCATGAAGGCGAGCCGGTCTGCCGGATAGGCCGGATCGAGGGGAACATAGCCGGCTCCGCTCTTCAGGATCGCCAGGATGCCGACGACGAGGGAGATCGAGCGCTCGGCGCAGAGGCCGACGAGATCGCCCGGCCGCACGCCTTCGCGGACGAGATGCCGCGCGAGGCGCGCCGCCCTGGCCTCAAGTTCGGCATAGGTCGCCTGTTCACCCTCGCAAGTGACGGCCACGGCCTGCGGGCGCAGACCCGCCTGCCGGGCGATCCTGAGATGGATCGCGGGCTCGGCCGGCGAGGGCCGGAGGGCGGCGGCCCGATGCCGTGCCGCCTCGATCTCGTCGGGCGGGACGAGGGAGAGGGCATCGAGGGGCGCGTCGGCCGCATCCATCAGGGCATCGAGGATGTGCTGCAGCTGCGCGTTCAGGAGCCGGACCTCGGCGGAGGAGATGCGGGCCTGGTCGATGCTCCAGTTCAGGCGCGGCGTACCGTCGAGGAGAAGCGACAGGGTGAGGGGAACGTCGGTCGCTTCGAGGGTCGCCACCGGGCCGAATTCCAGCCCGCCGAGGCTGCGCTCGCGGACCACGGCGTCGAGGGGGTAGTTCTCGACGACGAGGAGGCTGTCGAACAGCGGCTGCCCGCCGCGCCCGACCCAGGCCTGAATGTCGGCCAGCGATGCGAGGTCGTGCTCGCGCAGGGCCGCCGCCTCGCCTTGCAGCCGACGCAGCCAGTCCCCGACCTTCAGATGTCCGGGCAAGCCGATACAGCGTGGCACCGTGTTGATGAACAGGCCGAGCACGCCATGCATTCCGCCGTCGTCCGGCGGGCGGCCCGACCCGGTCGTGCCGAAGGCCACGGTGGAGCGCCCGGTGAAGCGGCTCAGGGTCAGCGCCCAGGCCGCCTCGAACAATGTGTTCAGCGTCACCTTCTCGCGCCGGGCGAAAGCCTGGAGGCGGTCGGTCCGCGCCTCGCCGAGGGCGGTGTCGATGGCGATGTGCCCGCTTGCCCCCGTCTCGCCGGACAGAGCCGGGGCGAGGAGGCTCGGCTCGTCCAGCCGGGCCAGGGCCTCACGCCAGAACGCCTCGTCGGCGCCGCGGTCGCTTTGCGACAGCCGGGTCAGGTGTTCGCGGAACAGGCGGGTCGGTGCCTCGACCCCCTCTCCGGCATAGTGGCGCAGCACCTCGGAGATCAGGCGCGCATTGCTCCAGCCATCGAGGAGAAGATGATGGCAGGTCCAGATCAGCCTGTGCCGGTTTTGGCCGAGATCGACCAAAAGGAGGCGCATGAGCGGTGCCTGCGCGAGGTCGAAGCCGCGGGCGCGCTCGGCCTGCGCCAGTTCATCGAGATCGGCGTCGGCGCGGTCGCTCGGGTCGAGCCGGGTGATCGGTAGTTCGGCGGTGGCATGCACGAGCTGGAGCGGAGCGGCGAGGTCGCCGGTCCAGAGGAAGCTCGTGCGCAGGATCGGATGACGGGCGACGCTCGCGCGCCAAGCGGCCGCAAAACGGGCGGGGTCGAGGTTGCGGATCGTGACGCCGAGCTGGTTGACGTAGAGACCCGCTTCCGGCGCGGCCAGCGCGTGGAACAGGATGCCGCCCTGCGTCGGGGTCAGCGGATAGATGTCCGTCACGTCCCGCAGATCGAGGCCGTCGATCCGGTCCTGCGTCAGGGCGGCCAGCGGGAAATCGGACGGTGTCGCGCCGCCGGCCATGGGGTCGAGGCCGTGCTCGGCGAGGGCGGAGAACGCGGCACCGAGCCTGTCGGCGAGGCGGTCGATGGTGGCCCCGTCGAAACGGTCGGCGCTGTAGCCGAGGCGCAGGGTAACCACACCGTCCCGCAGGAAGCTGTCGACGATCAGCTCGGCGCCGAGAGGTGCAGCGGGATCCGCAGACAGGCGCATCGATTCGGCATCGACGGAGAACAGGGAACCGGCATCGATGGCAGCGACGGTGCCGAGGTGATTGAACGTCACCTCCGGCCAGGGCTGGGCCGAGAGTTTCGCGCGCTCGTATTCCGAGCCGAGGTAGCGCAGGACCGAGTAGCCCGAGCCGTCCCCGCGGAGGGTTCGCACCGTTTCCTTAGTCGACTTCGCATCGCGCCCGACATCGCACGATACCGACAGGGTGATCGGAACCAGTGTGGTGAACCAGCCGACCGTCCGATCGAGGGGAAGGTTCGCGGCGTCTCCGTCGCGCCCGTGGCGCTCGAGGGTGACGCCCAGCGTCGAGTGCCCCGACCAGGCGGCGACGGCGCGGGACAGGCCGGCGAGGATCACCTCGTCGAGGCGCATCCCGTAGGACGCGCGCAGGCGGTCGAGCCCCGCCATGAGGGACGGGTCGAGAACGAGGGTCCTCGTCGCGGCGTGATGCTGGTCGCGGGCGCCGTCGGGTCGGTCGACGGGAAGGCGGGCGGCCCAAGACGCGGGAGCCCAAACCTCGCTGCGACCGGCGATCTCCGCCGCGTGATCTCGCAGACGATGGGCCCAGGCCCGGAAGGGCGTCGCGGCGGCAGGCGCCGGCGCATCGCCCCGGTAGAGCAGGTCGAGGTCGGAGACGAGGATGCGCCACGACACGGCATCCACCACGAGGTGATGGGCCGTGAGCAGCAGGCGCTGCCCCCCGCCGGGGAGGTTCGCCAGGATGGCGGCGAAGACGCGGCCATCGGCGAGGTTGAGGCTGCGCTCGGCGGCGAGGAAGCACACCCGTGCCTCGTCGTCGCTCTCCACATCGACGATGGTCAGGGGCTCGGCGAGCATCGCGGGCGAGACCGGCTCCTGGATCCAGGCTCCGGTCGCATCGCGGCCGAAGGCGTAGCGCAACGCTTCGTGATGGGCCACCAGGGCCGCCAGCGCGTGGCCGAGGCGATCGGCGTCGAGCCTCACGCGGGCATCGAGTTCGAGGGACTGGTTCCAATGGTCCCGGCGTGCCATCGGCTGTTCGAAGAACCAGTGCTGGATGGGCGTGAGGGGCGCGGGTCCTTCCGGCACGGATACCATCGCCTCCACCCCATCGGGCCGGGCGATGACGCGGGCCAGGGCGGCAACGGTCTGATGCTCGAAGATCTGGCGCGGCGTCGCGGCAAAGCCCGCCTCGCGCAGGCGGGCGACGATCTGCAGGCTGAGGATGGAATCGCCGCCCGCCTCGAAGAAGTTCTGGTCCGGCGGGATGGCGGGGAGGCCGAGAGCCTTGGCCCAGATGTCGGCCACCACCGTCTCGGTGGGGGTGAGCGGGCGCGAGGGGCCGCTCGGCTCCTCCGCCAGCGGCGCGGGTTCCGGCAGCGCCGCGCGGTCGAGCTTGCCGTTGGGCGTCAGCGGCAACCGATCCAGCGCCACGATCCGGCTCGGCACCATGTAGTCGGGCAGACGCCGGGCGAGATCCGCCCGGAGTGCGCTCGCGTCGAGGACCGCCCCCGGCGCCGCCACCGCATAGGCCACCAGCAGCGGCCCCGTCGGACCCTGGCGGAGAGCCACCGCCGCGCCCGCTATGGTCTCCTGCGCCAGCAAAGCCGCCTCGACCTCGCCGAGTTCGATCCGGAACCCGCGCAGCTTCACCTGCGCGTCCGCCCGGCCGAGATACTCCACCGTCCCGTCCGCCCGCCAGCGCGCCAGATCCCCGGTGCGGTAGAGCCGGCCCCCTTCCCGACCCGACAGGTCCGGGAACGGGTCGGGGATGAACCGGTCCGCCGTCTGCCCGGCCCGGCCGAGATAGCCCCGCGCCAGACCGTCGCCGCCCAGNTCCCGACCCGACAGGTCCGGGAACGGGTCGGGGATGAACCGGTCCGCCGTCTGCCCGGCCCGGCCGAGATAGCCCCGCGCCAGACCGTCGCCGCCCAGATGCAACTCCCCGGTGACGCCCACAGGCACCGGCTGCAACGCCGCGTCGAGGATGTAGGCCCGGCGATCCCCCACCGCCCGGCCGATCGGGGCGTAGGCCCCCTCCACCGCGTCGCCCGCACGAGCCCGCCAGACGAGGGGCGAGATCACCGTCTCGGTGGGGCCGTAGCCGTTGATCAGCAGCGTCGGATCGAGCGCCCGGCCGATGAGCGCGAAGCTCTCCCGCGACAGGGCCTC
>NZ_LMMS01000021.1:0-5770 GCF_001422345.1 Methylobacterium sp. Leaf93
CTCAAAGACTTCCGTCGTATCGCCACCCGATACGACAAGCTGGCCCGCAACTATGCCTCCGCCGTCGCACTCGCCGCTGTCATCGCCTTCTGGTGCTGATTGAGTCCAGACCCTAGAACGGGCTTCTAGTTCATCTCGCTGTATCGCCTGCGATCCGACAGCTTCGCGAGGGCCCGCCCAACCTCCAATAATAGCATATCGCTCATCCTATGGAGGAGGGGTTCAGGAAGCTCATGGATGGCTTTTCTGGCTGCAAGGCAATGCTCGGCAGCGCGTTCTAACGGGTGCTGGGCCTGACACGTCAGACGAGAACTCTCATCTTGGTTGCCAAGACGCGATTGAGTAATATCAATCAACACGCCGCTTCCACGCTGAGGTCGTCCTGCCTTGTCTAGAGCAATACGCCCCCGATCGAGGACCCAGCGGACGACACCATCAGCCGAGCAAACCCGGTATTCAAACGTGCAGCACAGGCCTGTCTCCGTACTTTGCTTGATCTCGCGGGTAAAGCGCTCACGATCGTCCGGGTGAACGCCGGCGCGAAAGGCATTGAGTGAGGTGCCGTCCGCTGCTTCAGCGGGGTCAAGATTGAACACGAGTGCCACCAGGGCGTCAGCATAAACGCGATCATTCGGAACATCGTAGTCCCATCGCCCGATCACGTCGGACGCGTCGAGCGCCTGCTGCAGCAGAACCTGCGAAACCTGGGCCTCGCGAGATATGATTGTACCCACTCGTGCCCCACAGATCCGCTTCCATGCAACCTGAGAGTACGATAAGCCCAGAAAATTATAAAAGCGATACCGGTAGAAATTTACTACCACACGGGGTAAGGCAGGGGAAATTATTATTCAATTTTAGGTTGTTATTATGGAGGCGATAGGGGCCGTAAGCTGCGCCTCAGTGAAGCCGATCCGTTGCTCATGGAAGGCTCGCGCGTTCCTGTTGTTAAGCTCAAAGTCTCGAGATCGTTGAGCGCTCGACTGAAATCCTGGACTGCAGAGACACTGTGTCTTTCCGTAGCAGGCCTACGCGATACGCAGAATGTCAGCTGTGACGAGCGGAGAGTCGATTTGGCAATGCGCCAAAATTGCCTGGATGTTATTGAGGCTTTCGTGCGCGTCTTTGACCCAAACAAGCGCAAGCACCTTATCAAGGTCATTCGCCCTGCCGGCAAGTATGACTATTTATAAAGCCCTGTCGCTCATTCGCTTCCGCTGAATACCCGAATAAAATGGTGATCAACGGTATCAATATTACCTTCGTAAGAAGTTCGCAGCAAGGTTCAGCACGCTTGATATCGAATGAATGCTATAAATATTTTTCACATCTCCAGACGCACCGTGGAACGCGAGTGGCCCATGGGCATGCTCCGAAATTACATGTTGCAATTTATACTTGTATCAACCCGATGCGTTTCTGGAATTTCGATACGAAGTCATTTAATGATACTTCTTCTAATAAATCTGTTGTTTCATCGGCTGGCAGTGGTCGACTGACCAGATAACCCTGTATGTCCGTACAGCCGTCTAAACCGACCTGCTCAAACTGATGACGGGTCTCGACGCCTTCCGCGGTCACAGTTGCTCCAAATTGCGACGCAATCCCCACGACGGCCCGGACAATCGCCGCGGCAGCCGGGTCGTCGATCTCGTTGACGAAGGATCGGTCAATCTTGATACTGTCGAACGGGAAGCGGCGCAGATAGCTGAGCGACGAGTAGCCGGTGCCAAAGTCGTCGAGCGCAATGCGAACGCCGAGGCTTTTCAAACGACGCAGGCAGGCGATCACCGCCTCTGCGTCTTGGACGAGAACGCTCTCGGTGATTTCCAGGACGAGACGATGAGGCGGGAGACCTGAGGTCGTCAAAGCCGATATGACATTGTCTTCAAGCCCTGGCTGCTGGAACTGAACGGCGGAAACGTTGACGGCAATCCGTAGATGACCGGGCCAGGACGCGGCTTCTCGGCATGCCTCATGGAGCGCCCAGGAGCCGAGCGACACGATGAGTCCGGTTTCCTCGGCTAACGGAATGAACGCGCCGGGTGCAATCATTCCACGTGTTGGGTGAGGCCAACGCATCAGCGCCTCGAAACCGACGATCCTGTGGTCAGACAGACGCAGCACGGGCTGATAATGCATGGCAAAGCTGCCGCATAGGATGGCCTCACGCATCTCCAACTCAAGCTGCATGCGGGTCTCGATCGCCGCATCCATACCGGCTTCGTAGAAACGATAGCTGGTGCGCACTGCTGCCTTGGCGCGAAAAAGCGCGAGATCCGCGTTCTTGTACAGGATCTCTGGCATGTCGCCATCTGCCGGGGCCAGCGCGATCCCGATGCTGACGCCGACAGTCACAAGGACCCCGCCTAGGTCGAGCGGTTGGCCTACCGCATCGATCAAACTTTGTGCGAGAGAGCTGACGTGGTGCACGTGGTCTACATGCGAGATAATGAGAGCAAACTCGTCGCCGCCAAGCCGTGCCACGACATCGCCGTCGCAAATGTTTGCGCTTAAGCGCGTGGCGATCTCGCAAAGCAGTTGGTCCCCCGCAGGGTGGCCGAGCGTATCGTTTACGGACTTGAACCGATCGAGGCCAAGGCACAGCAGTGCGGCCTGGCCTCTGCCGCGGCGAACGTCGAGCAGCCGTTGCTCCAAGTGCTCGTAAAAAACAGTTCGGTTGGGCAGGCCCGTGAGCGCATCGTGGCGAGCCATGTAGGAGATGTGGTGCTCGGACGCTTTACGCTCAGAGATATCAATATTCGTGCCTACCATGCGCAGCGGGACGCCTTGCTCGTCTCGCGAGACCACTCTGCCCCGTGACAGAACCCATGTGTAGTCACCTGACTTGGTTCGTATACGACGCTCGGAGGCGTACACGGCGCTCCGCCCCTCGAAATGCTCTGCGATAAGTGCCAGTGTCTGCTTCAGGTCGTCAGGGTGGGTGAGCCCCAGGGATGTGTCGATATGCGCTTCGAGCTCTCCTGGCTCATAGCCAAACATGGTGTACCAGCGGTCAGAGTACCAAACCTGCCCCGTGGTGACGTTCCAATCCCATAAGCCATCGCTGCCACTGTCGAGGGCAAGGGCAAGACGCTCCTTGCTCATGCGTAGGCGCTTCTCGCTTTGAATGAGAGCGTCCTGGGTCGTGCGTCGTTCAGTGACATCGAGATCGAGACCGACGATGCGCAGCGCCTTGCCCGTTACCTCATGGCGAATGATGCGACCAAAGCTCATGAGCCAGCGGTACCCGGCACTGCCCTCGGGGCGCCTAACCCGATATTCGACCTTGTAGGTCGTCCCGTCACGAAGTGCCGCTGTGTGCGCTGCCTGGACGAGGGGAAGATCCTCCGGGTGTACCCGTGCGGCCCATTCCGCGATGCTGATGTCGATCCAGTTTGTTGAGCTCGACTCGCCATGGAACCCAAGCATGAGGGCACTCTCAGGAGAGTTCTGCACGACATCTTCATCGAAGCTCCACTGCCAAATTCCTGCTCCGGCGGCTTCCTGGGCAAGCCGGAGAAGATCGGCTGTCTGCTCGAGTTTCTCATGGGCAGTCCGATAGCGCTCTTCACTCGCTCTCGTCAGCATCTCCGATCGTATACGCTCGTCCAACGTGGCCTCGGCGGCGATTCGCGCGCGATGAAGTTCGATGTGAGCGACGACAATCTGAGCGAGGCTTTCAAGTTGGGTTCCCTGCAACTTGGAAAACCTTCGCGGCTTGGTGTCGACGAGGCACAATGTGCCAAGTCGAATGCCTGATCGAAGAACAAGGGGAGCGCCGGCGTAGAAGCGGATGGCATTCTTACCCATGACCAAGGGGCTGTAGGCAAAACGTGGGTCCATTGTTGCATTTTCTACAACGAGAACGTCGTCTGATAGAATGGCATAGGCACAGAACGAAATTTCACGTGACGTTCCATCGACAGCGATCCCACACTTGGCCTTGAACCATTGTCGCTCGCTGTCAATGAGCGTGATGAGTGCGACAGGCACGTTAAACAACGCAGCGGCCGTGCTGCACACGGCATCGAAGTGGGCCTCAGGCGCCGTATCGAGGATGCGCAGATCGCGCAGTGCCGCGAGGCGCTCGCCCTCATTTGGCGGAAGCGGCGGCATGGTTGTTCCATCACTGATGGTCGTTCTTACGACCGGGTTAACTCACGCTACTCGTCAAAGGTCGAAAAAATTTTGTAGGCGCAATCGGTTGCTTAGCTTACAGATACTGCAGAAGAATTTGCCCGCCGCCACAATCAAATCTGTTCTTTTACTTCCAGAAAGAAGGGGCCGCCTAACGGCGCCCCCTTCATGACGTTGAATAGCGTCAAACGATGAACGACCCACTGTCGAGGACATGGTGGCCCTGGAGGAGGACGGCGAAATCGGCGGCTCCGTCGCCGTTGGTGTCACCCTGCAGGAGGGTGTTGCCGCCCCCGAACTTCACTCGCAGCTCCCCGGCCTCGCCCGAGAAAGCCTCGGTTCCGACGAACTGGAAGCCCTGGTCTCCGGCCAGCCCGGAATTCGCATCGATCGCGCCGAAGTCGAGACGATCGCCTTGGGCAAAATCGAAGTCCTTGACGATGTCGCGTCCGCCGATGGAGACGTCGCTGTCGGTGGCGGCCTTGAACACGAAGGTGTCGGCACCGGCGCGGCCGTAGAGCAGATCACGGCCGTCGCCGCCATAGATCGTGTTGTCGCCGGCATTGCCGTAGATCTGGTTGGCGCCGGCATTGCCGTTGGCGGTGAGATCCGCGGTGCCATTGAGAACCATCTTCTCAATGTTGGCCTCCATCGTGTGGCTGACGGTCGAGCGGATCGTGTCGTAGCCCTCGCCCGACTGTTCGATGGCGCGATCCCCGGCATTGTCGACGACGTAGGTGTCGTTGCCGGTGCCTCCCCGCATGGTGTCGGCTCCGCTGCCGCCCAGCAGGGTGTCGTTGCCGCCGTTACCCGTCATGACGTCGTTGCCGGCGCCGCCGCTCAGACGGTTGCTGCCGTCATTGCCAGTGATGGCGTTGTCGAGGTCGTTGCCGGTACCGCTGAAGCCGCGCGTTCCCGTCAGGATGAGGTCCTCGACATTGGCGGAGAGGCCGTAGCTCACCGAGGCATAGACCGTGTCGTGGCCCTGGCCCGGGAGTTCCACGATCTTATCGCCGACCCTGTCGACGAAGTAGGTGTCGTCACCGAGACCGCCATACAGGGTGTCGTTGCCGGTGCCGCCATCGAGAACGTCGGCTCCGCCGTTGCCGAACAGGATGTCGTTGCCGCCCTCGCCATGGAGAACGTTGTCCCCGCCGGTGCCGAAGATGGCGTTGTTCAGGGCGTTGCCGGTCCCGTCGAGATCTCCGGTTCCGGTCAGGACGAGGCGCTCGACATTGTCCCCGAGGGTGTAGTCGATCGAGGAGCGCACGGTATCGTTGCCCTCCTGGGTCAACTCGATGACCCGATCGCCGGCATTGTCGACCACGTAGGTGTCGCTGCCGGTGCCCCCGCGCATTGTGTCCGCACCGGTACCCCCAAGGAGAGTGTCGTTGCCCCCGAGACCGGAGAGCGTATCGTCGCCGGCGCCCCCGTCGAGACGGTTGGCGCCGCTATTGCCGGTGAGGCCGTCGGCGCCGTTGCCTCCGGTGGCGTTGATGGCGGCGGAACCTGTGAGGATGACGTTCTCCACATTGGCGCCGAGGCTGTAGGTCACCGACGAGCGGACGGTATCATTGCCTTCGCCGGCGGCCTCGATGACCTGATCGCCCGTGGAATCCACGACGTAGAC
>NZ_LMMS01000022.1:0-2216 GCF_001422345.1 Methylobacterium sp. Leaf93
ATGTGAGATCGGCACCACCCAGATTGGGAACGAAGAAATCGCGAACGTCGAAACCAGCATTGGTCAGGATCGATACGGTGGCCATTGTTTTCTCCAAACGGCAGCGCCGGTTGATCACAGCGCGATCAACGGATGGCGCATAAAAGTTCCGAATAGATGAATTATTCTCATATTAGTTGTCTCATTCGCCATCAACGGGAGTGGATGGATTCATCCCTGGGGCGATGGCCTTCCACGAAAAATCGGGCCTAGCGCAGACGCACTGAACAAGGAGACTCGCCGGACAACACGGCGGTAGCTCTCGTTGGAGGAGAAGATTCGCGTGGTGCTTGAAGACCTGCGTGGGCCGGGAACAGCATCGCCGATCCCTTCCGGCGCGAGACGGTCGCCGCCTCGATATACGACGGCTGAACGGACGGTTCGTCCGGATCTTGACCGTGGTCGATTGCCACGCGCGCGAGACGCTCTCACTCACACCGAGAGGCGACTTCAGCGCCTCTCACTGAGGTGCCCGACGCCTTGCTCAGGCTGCGGGGGCGGCCCAAAAGCCTGCGGGTGGACAACGGACCTGAGTTCGCCGGTCGCATGCTCGACCAGTGGGCCGACCTGAATGGGGTCGCGATCGAATGGGTCGCTCTGCGCCTGCCTCTGCCTCTCCCTCTCCCTCTCCCTACCGAGGAAGCCGACCGACAGCGGCAACAATCGAGTCGTTTAACGACCGTGTACGGACGGAGTGCCTGAACGCTTGGTGGTTCCTGTCGCTGGCGGATGCGCGTGACCGCATTGAGGAATGGAGGTGCCCCTACAACGAAGTCCGGCGTCCTATGGCTCTGGGCGGCTTGACGCCCAAAGTCTTCGCCAATCAAGCCGTCGTAGTTGAAGAACTTGCATAGATCCTAAGACCACAAACAGGGTTAATTCCTAAGCCTAACATGCATTACATTTGAAACACACACCTAACATGGGTAGCTCAATAAGCCCCCGCTCACAGTGGACCAATTTGCTGTGTCAAGGGCATAAGTGATTCCTATGGTCGCTATTAGTTCGGATAGGGCATCTTATCACCCTTGCAGCGGTGGGGCCTTTTGGAACGATGCGGGATGCAGTACACCACATTTTCTACCCGAGTTTGGTGTCAACGCGACTCAAAGTTAGACTACGTAGGAATCTATGCCGGACGATAACAAAGATGGAAGCGCGGGTGCAATTGGCGTTCGCATCAAGTCCTTGCGGCGTTCGGCCGGCCTGAGCCAAGCAAGTCTAGGAAACGCTTTGGGCGTAACCTTTCAGCAGGTGCAAAAATACGAGAGCGGTCAGAGTAAGATTGCCGCCGACAAACTTCAGCGGATAGCTCAGACTTTGGGGGTCGACGTCAGCTACTTTTATGATATGCAACCTGAAAGCAGTTCTACTGCTGTCGTGCAGAAACTTAACGACGCCGCGGTGCCATTAGAAGATTTCTATTTTAAGGACGCATTTGATAAAATCAAGGATCCCCGCGCCAGATACTTGCTGGCGGAGCTCGCTCGTGTATTCTGTGAAATTGAAGCAAAAAAATAACAGCGTCGCAAGTGATAGATAAATACACTGAGTATCGGGCGTCAGGATCAAATTGAGTGATCTCTTGTGGTCGAAACGGCCTGATTAGTAAAATTCTTGACTGACCATTCCTTGTTGGCCTGCCCCCATTCGGTGGCATAGGTTCGAATTTAGTGCATCGTCGGTTTGGAGGTGACTCCGTTTGTGGTTCGAGGCCTATGCAAGTTCTTAGGCTGTGACAGATTGGTCGGCGAAGGCTAGGGCCGTCAAGCCCTCCCGTCGCAACAGGATGTGCAGCCGCCGGTAGCCGTAGCGGACCCGTGCGGCGGCAAGCTCCTTCAACCGCATCCGCAGCGCGATCTCCGGGCCGGAGCGCTTCCTGTGGGGCTGGGACGAACGCCCGAAGCCGGTGGTCTGACGGGCCCGACGACGCTCGCTGATGTCGTAGGCTGATCCTCCCCCGGTTTTGCGGTTCTCCCGCAGTTTGCGTGGAAAGGTCACGGGGACATTGGGTCGATGGGCTGATTCTTGGCAGGGATGATTTTGTCTTCATCCCTGCCGGGCTGCGTCATCGACTAAGAGCGCCTAACAGAACGGCACCGAGTCGGATGTTGAGCGTTGGTTTGGCATGGCCAGACCGCTTCTCCCCGATGATCTCTGGGATGAGATCGCTCCGC
>NZ_LMMS01000022.1:2271-5624 GCF_001422345.1 Methylobacterium sp. Leaf93
GCCTGCATCACGTGCTGCTGGAGCGCCTGCACGCAGCGGGTGAGATCGACTGGAACCGGGCTTGCCTGGACAGCGCGTCTGTCCCGGCTAAAAAAGGGTGATTATATACTTCCCGCACCACGACATAAATGTCGCTCTGGTCGTCCTAGGGGCAAGCCCTACATGCTGAAGATCGTCGGCCACGATAATCGGGCGCTGACGGCTGAGAGAGAATAGCGCTCCCGCCTTTTTCGGCCGGAGCAATGCATGCCTCGCTACCATTTCAACGTGTACGACGGCATAGAAATGCTAGACAAAGTCGGTGTCGAGTTGCCCGACAGCAAATACGCCCGCAGAGAGGCCATTCGCTACGCCGGATCGATACTCGAAGGTGGCGCCTCGAAGGACAATCTTGGCCCAGAATGGCGAATGGAAGTTACAAATGCCTCAGGTTTGATCCTGTTTCGCCTAGATTTCCAAGTAACCGACTCGCCTGCCGTGGCTGATGATGCCCGTAGTTTTTTGTCCAAGCCTACCGCTTGATATCCGGTTCCTTCGGCTTCTGCTTCGCGATCACCCGTAGCGCAGCACCGAAGTTCTCCTCGGACTCGTCGCATTCGAGTTCGCGGGCCAACTCCTCGAAGCGGCGCATCTGCTCCTCGGGAGTCATTTTCTCGGCCCCAAGCTTGCTGGTGGCTTTAGCCAGCTTCGCTTGGGCCTTCACCACATCCTCAGCAGCCTTGTCGGCGCGATTTTGCGCCGTGCGTGTGACGAGCTTGGCCGATGCCACGGCTGCCTGCGCGTCAGCTACGACAGCCTTTGCGCGCTGGATGTCCGGCGTCAGCTTCTCGGCGACGAGCTTGCCCTTGGGCATTGACTGCGCCGCGTCCGGATCATCCAACTTCTTTTTTGAAGAGCGGGCCATCTGTCGTCTCGTCTGGATAGCAGATTACAAGGGCATCACCATTTCGACAAAACAAATTGCCGTTTAAAGGCAAGATGTCATCGTTGTCGTAGGTATGCATTAACGAGATATTCCATTTTTGCGCCGATGCGATATGTACGGCGTCTTGAAACTTGCCTAATCCCACCGTTGATCGCCACAAGGCCCGCGCTTTGTTCGCTACATCGAGATCAAGAGGAGTTGTCATAACAAATTCTTGCTTAAATATTTTAGCGATCTTTTCTTCGTTCTCTGCACTTAAAGGTTTTGGATCGTTCTTCTCAACATTAAGGCGCCGTGCTTCAACGATAGCGAGGGCGGATGTCCATAACTGGTACCTACCCTTACGGGCGGCATCATAGACAATCTCAAGTTCGCGCTTCTTATCCGGTTCTCCATTTAGGAGCCCAAGCCAAGCGCACGTATCCCAGTAAATTTTGAGCGGCTTTCCCAAGCTACTCCTCCCTGAGTAGCTGAAGGTGCTCGCTTACGGAGCGACCCTGTAAAATATCTAAGGATTGCAGTTCATGCAGATCCACGATTGTGAACGGGAGATCATCCGCGTCTTCTGCGTCAATCCTTTTGAGAGAGCCATCTTGACCGTAGTGCAAGGCGCCAGTCGCAAGCAGACGCCTACCTTGCCAAACTTCTTCCCATTTACGTGAGTTTCCGAGCTTTTCGGCAACATCTTCATTAAGAACGCAGGTTAGCTTGTCGCCAGAAAGCCTCTCCAGAACCGAGAGGGCAGGTTTGTTATTCCATCTTGTAATACCATAAACAATGCACTCTACTGAGCCGTATTCAGTGTGCCTAAGGTCTAGTGCCTCTGCTTCTAAGACAATTTCTGATTTAGCTATGGCTATCGATGCTAGTTTAGCCGTTGATGGAACTATTGAAATAATTTCATCGTCGATTATTATTTCTGTTCGCCCGACTGCATTTTGGTTGCGGCTCAAAATACGCTTAATTGGCGCTATAGAGTCATCGTCAATCCAACTTGGCATGACGCCTTGTATCAGAGTCTGCATTGCAGCAGTAAAATCTTGAACTGTTCGCTGTGCTTCGAAAGATACGGAAACCACAGGATCGACCGGATACGCTTGAGCGGTGATCGTGAAGGGAGGGGAGTTTGTGTGTGCGTCGACTAGGCGCCACACGATCTTGCGTGAAGAACCTTCAACAGACTCAAAGCTAGCCAAGGCGTCTACCAAGTCGAGCATCTGACGCATTGCGTCAGACACCGACAGGTAGTCGCCTGACAGTGAGGCTGGATAAACCGTGATGGTAAGGGCCTGTTTCACGCCTTATCCCGAGATGGCCGGCTCACGCGGCCACCCGTGAGCCACGGTAGGTAAGCCGCTTTCCGACGATACCACGCATGGCTCGCTCTGTCCGCTCCGTGTCGCCGCAACCGAGCTTCACCCGGTTGTTGTACCGGAAATCGAACTCGGCGAGGTAGCGATGAAGGTGCTGCTTGCCGCAGTGCTGGTAGACGCCCTTCATGCCGCGCTTGAAGACGGAGAACGCGCCCTCAATCGTGTTGGTGTGGATGGTGCGGTCCACGAGGTCGACGTACTCGCCCTGGCCGTGCCGGGTGAAGCCGTGGCCGCCGGTGAAGGTCGCAGAGAGCTTTCCGTACTGGCCCGCCTCGTCGGTCATCACACGGGCTTCCTTGGCGATGTTCTCCTTGAGGATCGGGAGCAAGGTCTTGGCGCTGAGATCATCGACGACCATGGAGCGCTTCTGGCCCGTGTCCCGGTCGACGAGGCTCAGCACCTTGTGCTTGTGAGCGTAGCCACGGCCCTTCTTCTCGCCCTTGGGCTTCTTGGTGCGGTCGTTGCCGATGAAGGTCTCGTCGATCTCGACAATGCCACCGCCGCCGCCCATGGGGGCCAGGGAGCCGTCGCGCATGGCCTCACGGATGCGGTGGGTCAGGAACCACGCGCTCTTGTAGGTGATGCCGAGGAGGCGGTGGATCTGGTGGCTGCTCACGCCCTTCTTGGACGAGCACATGAGGTAGGTGGCCTGGAGCATCTTCGCGAGCGGGATATGGGCGCTCTCGAAGACGGTGCCGACCTTCACCGTGAACTGCTTGCGGCACGCCTTCTCAGCGCACTTGCGGAGGCCAAGGCGGGTTTTGCGGAGATCGTAGTGCTTACCCATGGAGCCGCAGTGAGGGCACACCGGACCCTGCGGCCAGAGAGCCGCTTCAAGATGGGCGAAGGCTGCTTCTTCGCAGTGAAAGTAGGGCTTGGACAGGACGGACATGGGCAAAGAGCTCCGATGTCAAAACCCTACATTTTGGGGCGTGGTGCGTCAAGTATATAATCGCCTAAAAAAGGGGGGCTGCCACCGGCCCGAACCCGACGGACCGGGGCAAGCCGGGCACGAAGCGCCACCTCGTCACCGACGCGCGCGGCACGCCGCTCGG
>NZ_LMMS01000023.1:0-426192 GCF_001422345.1 Methylobacterium sp. Leaf93
CCCGCTCATCGCCGCCATCCGAGGCTGAAAGCCCGGTCCCTTTGGGCCTTGCGCTGTCAGGTCCGTCAAATCCGCAAAAGCGTTCTCACACAGCCTCGGTGAGAAGCGGACGCGTCCGGCCGTCGATCGTTTGATCCGTAAGAATCATCTCGTTGACGCCGTCGTAGTCCCACTCGTCGTGGGGCGTCATCTGGTAGACCCATCGCATCATGCCGGTATCCGGGTTGCGAGCGACGATCGCCGTCGTCCACTTGTTGTCGCCGGGACGCTGCGTCGGATTCCAGGTCGAGGGGTTGGGGGTGCCGTAATAGATGAGGTCGAGGTCGGGGTCGTAGGAGTACCAGCCCCAGGTCGCCCCTCCGCCGGTCTTCCACTGGTCGCCCTCCCAACTCGCGAGGGACGAATTCTCCCCGATGGGCCGGCCGAGGGATGTGGTCTTCTGCGGATCGACGATCATGTCCGAGTCCGGCCCCGTCGAGTAACCGCGCCAGAGCCGTGTCCCGGTCTTGGCATCTTAGGCGGTGATATGGCCGCGCGCGCCGTACTCGGCGCCAGAGATGCCGACGATGATCTTGTCCTTCACCGGCATCACGGTGGCGGTGTTGGTCTCGCCGACCGCCGGATCGCCGTTCTTCACGGACCAGTTTACCCGGCCGGTCCTGGCATCGAGGGAAACCAGGGTGGTGTCGGCCTGGTGCAGGATGATGGCGCCGTCGGCATAGGCCAGGCCACGGTTGACCGTGTCACAGCACATCACCGGGATGACGCTCGGATCCTGCCTGGGCTCGTACTTCCAGACGATCACGCCGTCCTTGTCGAGGTCCAGGGCGTAGACGATGTTCGGGAAGGGGGTGTGGACGTACATCATGTTGCCGATGACGAGGGGCGAACCCTCGTGACCGCGCAGAACGCCGGTCGAGAACGTCCAGGCCACCTGCAGCTGCTTCACGTTGCCGGCGTTGATCTGGTCGAGCTTCGAATAGCGCGTGTTGGCGTAATCGACCGTCTGCAGCACGGGCTCGTCGGCGATGGCCGGGCCGAATGTGGAGAGACAGAACAGAAGGGCGGCGGCTCGGTTTCGGCCCTGCATCGGCGATCCTCCAACGCGGCGTGCGCGTTCCCGACGCTCCTCTATCACCGGATGCGGATCGATTCGCGGGCTTCCTTGCCGCTGGGATCGGGGCGATCATGTGTACCGTCATCCTTGCCATCCCGCACGAACTCGTCTATGCGCCGCAACTCGTGTTCGCTCCGGCTGGGGGCTGAACGGACGGTGTCGGCTTGTCCGGCATGCGGAGTTCGCTCCATCGTCCCGTGTCTCCGCCTTCGATCAACCGCTCGGGCCTTCAAACGGCTCGAAGGGCTTGGCGCCGGGCGAAACGCGTTGAACCGGCCCGACGATCGACACCCGCACATCCGTGCCGTCGGGCCCCTTTTGCTATGAAGGGCCCGTTATGCCTCTTTATGAACACGTCTTCCTGGCGCGCCAGGACGTGACGGCCCAGCAGGTCGAGACCATGGTCGAGACCTACAAGGGCGTCATCGAAGCCAATGGCGGCAAGGTCGAGAAGATCGAGATGTGGGGCGTGAAGTCCCTCGCCTACCGCATCAAGAAGAACCGCAAGGCGCATTTCACGCTCCTCAACGTCGACGCCCCCCCGGCGGCTCTGGCCGAGATGGAGCGCCAGATGCAGATCTCCGAGGACGTCCTGCGCTTCATGACCGTCCGCGTCGAAGAGCTCGAGTCCGAGCCGTCGGCGATGATGCAGAAGCGCGACCGCGACGACCGCAAGGATCGCGAGCGCGGCCGTCGTCGTGACGACGAAGGCTTCGGTGGTGGTGGATTCGGTGGCGACCGGGATCGTGGCGACCGCGGTGATCGCGGCGACCGTCCCGAGCGCAGCTTCGGCGGGGAGAACTAAGCCATGGGTTTCGGTGCTGGACCTGGTGCGGCTCCTGCCGCTGGTGGTGGTGGTGCGGGCGGCGGACGTCGTCCCTTCTTCCGTCGTCGCAAGACCTGCCCGTTCTCGGGCGCGAACGCTCCCAAGATCGACTACAAGGACGTCAAGCTCCTGTCGCGCTACGTCTCCGAGCGCGGCAAGATCGTGCCGTCGCGCATCACGGCGGTGTCGGCCAAGAAGCAGCGTGAGCTCGCCCAGGCGATCAAGCGCGCCCGCTTCCTCGGCTTCCTCCCCTACGTGATCAAGTAAGCCTCGACCTCTCCACGAGGTCCCCTCCTCCCCCTCGTGGGGAGGAGTTGGGGGTGGGGGCGGCCCTCGGCCTGTGAAGGCTGGCGGCGCCGCCCCCACCCTCGATCCCTCCCCACAAGGGGGAGGGAAGTCTACGCCGGCCGCAAGCACGCTGCCGGACGTCGTTGGGGCGAAATGAAACGCCTCTAACCCTGCCCCTTTCGGGACAGCGGGACAGCGGGATCGATGACACAGTTTCTCGGTATCGGCATCGGCGCGGGCCTCGTCTCCGCACTCCTCTTCGGCGTCCTGCTGAAGGGCACGCTGCTGTCCATCGTTCTCTACCTGCTCGCCCCGCTCCCGATCCTGATCGTGGGCCTCGGCTGGAGCCACAAGGCCGCCCTCGTCGCTGCGATCACAGGCGCCGTCGCGCTTGCCTTCCTACAACCCTTCCTCGGCCTCGGCTTCCTCGCCTATCTGGCGCTGCCGGCCTGGTGGCTGGCCTATCTCGCCCTTCTCGGTCGTCCGAATGCCGACGGCACCATGGAATGGTACCCGACCGGGCGTCTTCTCGCCTGGACCGCCGGCACGGCTTTCGTGGCGGTGACCGTCATTGCAGCGCCGAACTATAGCGAACTACAGATTAGATTAAGGGCTACCGTCCTTGAGGCCGTCAAGCTTCAGTCTCAAGATCGGATTGTTCCGCAGACACCTTCCAAAGAGAGCCAAAGCCAATTGCCTTCGGCAAGTGATACAGTCGCGGAAAAGCTTCCGAAAGACCAAAGCTCAAACGTCGAATCGCCTTCAGAGCTTCAAGTAAAACTTGTTGAATCATTCGTCGCGATAGCTCCTGCTTTTGCTACCCATGCGCTGACGACACTGCTTACCCTCTATCTTTGGGTATCCGCACGCATTGTTCGGGTTTCTGGGAGGTTGCCACGACCTTGGCCAGATATCCCCTCAACGAAAATGCCCCGCACAATTCTTGGCTTGCTTGCAGCAGGGATTATATTGGCAAGTGCATCAGGCTCCATTGGAGCCCTTGGCATCGCATTGCTCGGTGCTTTAGCTGCTGCTTTCCAACTTCAAGGGCTTGCGGCCTTCCATGATAGAAGTCGGTTTCTGCCAGCTCGGCCAGCACTCCTATTCGGACTTTACTTCGTCCTCTTGGCCACCAACGGCGTCGCGCTGTTCGCCCTGACGCTGTTCGGCCTCGCCGACACCGCCTTCAACCGGCGCCGTCCCAAGGAGGACGCCGGACGAACCTGAGGCCCGTCTCCCGCATCACGCGGCCGGATCTCTCTCCAGACACCCCACCCCAGCAAGGACCAAAACCATGGAAGTCATCCTCCTCGAGCGCGTCGCCAAGCTCGGCCAGATGGGCGAGACCGTGAACGTGAAGCCGGGCTACGCCCGCAACTTCCTCCTCGCCCGCGGCAAGGCCCTGCGCGCCACCGCCGGCAACAAGAAGCACTTCGAGACCCAGCGCGCGCAGCTCGAAGCCCGCAACCTGGAGCGCAAGACCGAGGCGCAGTCCGTCGCCGAGACCCTCGAGGGCAAGAGCTTCGTGTTGATCCGCCAGTCGGGCGAGACCGGCGTGCTCTACGGTTCGGTCTCCACCCGCGATCTCGCCGAAGTCGTCACTGCCGAGGGCTTCACCGTCGGCCGCGACCAGTTCGCCCTCAACCAGCCGATCAAGACGCTCGGCCTGCACAATGTGCCGGTGGTGCTGCACCCCGAGGTCGAGGTGACCGTCACCGTCAACGTCGCCCGCTCGCCGGAAGAGGCCGAGCGTCAGGCCCGCGGCGAATCGACCACCGAGCGTGAGGCGTTTAACCTCGACGACCTCGGCCTCGAAGTCGGCGCCGCTCTCGCCGAGGCCGGCGACGACCGCGAGTAAGCCTCGTCCACAACCGGTGGAGAACGGGGATCATCGCCCGAAGGGGTTGACTGGTTCCCGATTTGTTCCAGCATAGCGCCTGTCATTCCGAAAGGGGTGGCAGGCGTTTTTCGTGTTGCCGTGAGGGCACTCTCCATCCCACCCGGCCACCTCAGGATGAGATGAGAGGGTGGCGCGAAAGGCGCGTCGCGCGAATCGGCTAAGGTTCGGCTAACCATGCCTGGGCCATGGTCGTGCGGTAGCGGAATGGCGTGGTGATGGAATCGCCGCGCGGTGTCGAAGAAGTCGGAGCCTCGAGTCAGCCCATGGCCCTGCCCAACGCCCTGACGGCAAACCTCCAGAGCGTCACGCAGGAGTTCCGCGTCGCGCCCCACAACATCGACGCGGAACAGGCGCTGCTCGGCGCCATCCTGGTCAACAACGACGCCTATTATCGGATCTCGGACTTCCTCCTGCCCGAGCATTTCATGGAGGATGTTCACCGCAAGATCTTCGAGGTCGCCGCCTCGCTGATCAAGGTCGGCAAGCTCGCGACCCCGATCACGCTCAAGACCTATCTCGGTGACGCCGATCTCGGCGGCCAGACGGTGATGCAGTATCTCGCCCGCCTCGCGGCCGAGGCCACCACGGTCATCAACGCGGGCGATTACGGCCGCACCATTTATGATCTCGCCATTCGCCGCCGGCTGATCACCATCGGCGAGGATCTCGTCAACGGCGCTTATGAGGCGCCGGTGGAATCCTCGCCCCGCGACCAGATCGAAGGCACGGAGCGACGGCTCTACGAGCTCGCCGAATCGGGCAAGTACGATGGCGGCTTCCAGAAATTTTCCGATGCGCTGACTGCCGCCGTGGACATGGCCGCCAAGGCCTACCAGCGCGACGGTAAGCTCTCTGGCATCGCCACCGGCCTGTCGGACCTCGACGCCAAGATGGGTGGCCTGCAATCCTCCGACTTGATCATCCTCGCCGGCCGCCCCGCCATGGGCAAGACCTCGCTGGTGACCAACATCGCCTTCAACGTCGCCAAGGCCTACCGGGGCGAGAAACAGCCCGACGGGCGGATCGAGACCAAGAACGGCGGCATCGTCGGGTTCTTCTCCCTCGAAATGTCGGCCGAGCAGCTGGCCACCCGTATCATCGCCGAGCAATCCGGCGTGCCGTCCTACAAGATCCGCCGCGGCGACATCCGACCGGAGGACTTCTACAAGATCACCGATGCCGCCCGGGACATGCAGACGATCCCGTTCTATATCGACCAGACCGGCGGCATCTCCATCGCGCAGCTCGCCGCCCGCGCCCGCCGCCTGAAGCGCCAGAAGGGCCTCGACCTCCTCATCATCGACTACCTGCAGCTGCTCTCTGGTTCGGGTAAGCGCAGCGACAACCGCGTGCAGGAGATGACCGAGATCACCACCGGCATGAAGGCGCTGGCCAAGGAACTGGCGGTGCCAATCATCGGTCTGTCGCAGCTCTCGCGTCAGGTGGAGAACCGCGACGACAAGCGCCCGCAGCTCTCTGACCTTCGTGAATCGGGCTCCATTGAGCAGGACGCCGACGTGGTGATGTTCGTGTTCCGCGAGGAATACTACGTCAACAACAAGAAGCCCCGCGAAGGCACCGAGGAATTCTTCGCCTGGGAAGCCGAGATGAACCGCGTCCACGGCAAGGCCGAAGTCATCCTCGGCAAGCAGCGCCACGGCCCCACCGGCACGGTGGAGCTGCAGTTCGACGCCAACATCACGCGGTTCTCGGATCTGGCCAGCGAAGACCGGATGCCGGAGCGCATGTGATCGGACCATCCCCGCCGAGTGAGGGGGGCCCTCCTCCCCCTTGTGGGGAGGAGTTGGAGGTGGGGGTGGTTCCGCAAGCCTCAGCCGATCGAGGGGCCCCCCACTCCTAACCTCTCCCCGCAAGGAAGAGGGACGCGGCCTGCTTGAAAGAGCGGTTGAGAATCCGTGAGCCCCGCAAGGGGGTGGGAGGGGCGCTACAAAGAGCGTCGTCTCTATGGCTCACCCTGCGAGAGACGGTAGACTCGCACTCCTCACATGAGATTTGCAGGCAGCGGAGACTGCCCGATCACCGCGCTCGAACGAGATCCCGCCATGTCGATCGCTCATCCGGAGGCCGCCATTCACGGTGCCCGCCTCACCATCGACCTCGCGGCCATCGCCGAGAACTGGCGCCGGCTCGGCGCGCAGGCCCCGCATATCCCCTGTGCCGCAGTGGTGAAGGCCGATGCCTATGGCTGCGGTCTGGCCGCGGTCGCCCCGGTCCTGTGGCGGGCCGGCTGCCGGACGTTCTTCGTCGCCCATGCGAGCGAGGCGGTCACAGCGCGGTCGCTCCTACCGGAAGCGGCGATCTATGTCCTCAACGGCCTTACGCCCGGCAGCAGCCCCGTCCTCGCCGCGCACGCCCTGCGCCCGGTCCTCGGATCGCGCGAGGAACTCGACGAATGGGCGGCTCTGGGGGCGGAGATGGGCCGGCCGCTTCCGGCGGCCCTTCACGTCGATACAGGCATGAACCGCCTCGGCCTCACCGTCCCCGAAGCCCTGGCGCTCGCCGGCGACCCGATCGTCCCAGCCGCCGGGATCGACCTGCTGATGAGCCATCTCGTCAGCGCCGAACGGCCGGACGAGGCGATCAACCGGCGCCAATGCGAGGCGTTCGGGGACGTCCTGCGCGCCTATCCCGGCATTCCGGGTTCGCTCGCCAATTCCTCCGGCTGTTACCTCGGCGAGGGCGTCGCCAACGACCTGCTCCGTCCGGGCTACGCCCTCTTCGGCGGCAACCCGACCCCGGGACGGCCGAACCCGATGCAGCCGGTCGTCCGCCTCGAAGCGTCGATCGCTCAGGTCCGCGAGATCGCTGCCGGAGACGGCGCGGGCTACAATGCGCGCTGGATCGCCCCCGGCCCGCGCCGGCTCGCCACCCTGTCGGTGGGGTATGCCGACGGCTATCCCCGCTCGGCGAGCGGGCGAGGCCATGCCCTCGTCGGCGGGGTGCCCTGCCCCATCGTCGGCCTGATCTCAATGGACCTCATCATCCTCGACGTCACCGACGCGCCCGCCGCCCGCCGCGGCGAACCCGCGACCCTCATCGGCGATTCCCTCGACGTGGACAGTGTCGGCCACGCCGCCGGCACCATCGGCTACGAAATCCTGACCGGCCTTGGTTCACGATATGTTCGTCGCTATGTAGGGTGCATCGACGGATCCGGTGATTCCAAATCCCCCGCCTCATCCTGAGGTGCCGACGCAAAGCGTCGGCCTCGAAGGAGGGCTCCAGATAGCGCCGCGGGCCTTGGACGCCTCCTTCGAGGCCCGCTGGCGCGGGCACCTCAGGATGAGGCGGCGGGTTGGATGGCCGTAGCCTGCCGTCCTGCTTCCTCAAAAGGCGATCATGGCCAAGATCCACCAGACCTTCGTCTGCCAATCCTGCGGCGCCGTTTACAATCGCTGGCGCGGCCGCTGCGAGGCCTGCAACGGCTGGAACACGATCGTCGAGGAGACGGGGGCGAGCGGCCCGCAGGCCGGTCCGGTCAAGACGCGGCCGAGCCGGGCGCGGGGGCGGGTGTTTCCTCTGGAAGGGCTCACCGGCGAGGCCCGCGAGGCTCCGCGCATTCCCTCCGGCATCGGCGAACTCGACCGGGTGACCGGCGGCGGCTTCGTGCGCGGCTCGGTGATCCTGCTCGGCGGCGATCCCGGAATCGGCAAGTCGACCCTGCTGATGCAGGCCACCGCCGCCATGGCGCGCACCGGCGAGCGCGTGGTCTACATCTCCGGCGAGGAGGCGGTGGCGCAGGTGCGCCTGCGGGCCGAGCGTCTCGGCCTGTCGAGCGCGGCGGTGGACCTCGCCGCTGAGACCAATGTCGAGGACATCGTCGAGACCCTGAGCCAGGGCCGGCCGCCCGCGCTCGCCATCATCGACTCGATCCAGACCATGTGGACGGAGACGGTGGAATCGGCCCCCGGCACGGTGACCCAGGTCCGGTCCTCCGCCCAATCGCTGATCCGCTTCGCCAAGACCACGGGCACGGCAGTGATCCTCGTCGGCCACGTGACGAAGGACGGTCAGATCGCAGGCCCCCGCGTGGTGGAGCACATGGTCGATGCGGTGGCCTCGTTCGAGGGCGACCAGGGCCACCATTTCCGCATCCTGCGCGCAGTGAAGAACCGCTTCGGCCCCACCGACGAGATCGGCGTGTTCGAGATGACCGATCGCGGCCTCGCCGAGGTGCCGAACCCCTCGGCGCTCTTCCTCGCGGGACGCGACCACGCGGCGCCGGGCACGGCGGTCTTCGCCGGCATGGAGGGCACGCGGCCCCTGCTGGTGGAAATCCAGGCCCTGGTGGCGCCCTCCTCCCTCGGCACGCCCCGCCGCGCCGTGGTGGGATGGGATCCCAACCGCCTGTCCATGGTGCTCGCGGTGCTGGAGGCCCATGGCGGCATCCGGCTCGGCACCCACGACGTCTATCTCAACGTCGCAGGAGGCCTGCGCATCACCGAACCGGCGGCGGACCTTGCGGTGGCGGCCGCCCTGGTCTCGTCGCTGTCGGGCGCGGCCCTGCCGGGCGAGACCGTCTATTTCGGCGAGATCGGACTGTCGGGCGCCATCCGCCCCGTGGCCCAGGCGCCGTCGCGGCTGAAGGAAGCGTTGAAGCTCGGCTTCGCCAAGGCCGTCACCCCGCAGGGCCGCAACGAGACCGGCGACGGCGCCCTGCCCACCGAAGCCCTGCGCCACATCGCCGACTTGGTAGCTGGCATCGCCAGCGGCGCGCCCAAGCGCGGCCGGCCCGAGCGCAACCCGGCGCGGTACGAATACGAGGACGACGAGTGAGGCCGGCAAAGGGAGGACGTGGCGGAGGGTGACGGCCGAGTTTCCGCACGATATACAGGCGCGGCGGCGAGGGGGAGCCGCACGAGCAGGCCATCGTCAGCCCCTCTGCCCCGTGCGACCATACCATTCAATGCCGTTTTCCGTTCTCGATCTGGCCGTTCTCGGCATCGTCGTCATCTCGGCCCTGCTGGCCGCAGTGCGCGGGGCGACACGCGAGGTGCTGGCCATCGTCGCCTGGGTCGCCGCCGCGGCGGTCGCCTGGAAGCTCTATCCCCTGCTGTTGCCCACCGTGAGCCAGCATGTCTCCAACGCCACCGTGGCGCTGGTCGCCTCCATCGCGACGATCTTCCTCGCGACGCTCATCATCGTCTCGATCATCACGGTGAAGGTCTCCGACATGATCCTCGATTCGCGCATCGGCGCGATCGACCGGTCCCTCGGCCTCGTCTTCGGCGCGGGACGCGGCTTTCTGATCTGTGTGATCGGCTGGGTGTTCCTGGCCTGGCTGGTCCAGGGCAAGATGCCCGATTGGGCGGCGCAGGCCCGCAGCCGTCCGATGCTCGAGAAATCGGGGGACGCCCTTGTGGCGCAGTTGCCCGAGAATCCGGAAGGCTTCCTAAAGCAGTTCAAGAAGTCGAAGGGCGATGCGGCGGATCCCGCCGAACCGGCGGCCGACGGCGATGCGGCACCTGCCCAACGCCGCACCGAGTCGCCGGCCCGGCGCTGACCTTCTCACGCAGCGCGTCTGATCTGCGTGGCATGCCGCTTGGTTGCTGGGCGAAGGCCGACTAAATGACGGCTTCTTGCAGGAAGCGGCCGTCGTCATAAAACGGTCGCAGGATGCAAGCCGGTCCGTGGACGGTGCCGAACTCGGCAGCGGCGGGCCACCTTAGGATCGCAGAACCAGATGTCAGCACGCAGCGCGAGCGCCCGCCATTCGGTCGACGTGGTGGATGGGCTGGACCGGGACGGGGATACGCTGCGCGAGGAGTGCGGCGTCTTCGGCATCTTCGGCCATCCGGACGCCTCGGCCATCGTGGCACTGGGCCTCCACGCCCTCCAACACCGGGGCCAGGAGGCAGCGGGCATCGTCTCCTTCGACGGGCACATCTTCCATTCCGAACGCCGGCCCGGCCTCGTCGGTGATTCGTTCTCCGACCGCTCCACCATCGAGCATCTCGAAGGCTGGGCCGCCATCGGCCACGTGCGCTACTCGACGACCGGCGGCACGATCCTCCGCAACGTCCAGCCGCTCTTCGCCGAACTCGCCAGCGGCGGTCTCGCGGTGGCCCATAACGGCAACCTCACCAACGCCCTCTCCATCCGTCGCGACCTCGTCCGTGACGGCGCGATTACGCAGTCGACCTCCGACACGGAAGTGATCCTGCACCTCGCCGCCCGCAGCCGCGCGCCCCTCATCGTCGAGCGCTTCACCGAGGCACTGCGCCAGGTCCAGGGTGCCTACGCCATCGTGGCGCTCACCAACAAGAAGCTCATCGGCGCTCGCGATCCCCTCGGCATCCGCCCCCTGGTCATCGGCGAACTCGACGGGCGCTACATCCTCGCCTCCGAGACCTGTGCACTGGACATCATCGGCGCGAAGTTCATCCGCGACGTGGAGAACGGCGAGATCGTCGTTATCTCGGAGGAGGGCATCGAATCGATCCGGTTCGCGCCAGCGCAGCCCATGCGCCCCTGTATCTTCGAATACATCTACTTCGCCCGGCCGGATTCCGTGGTGAACGGCAAGAGCGTCTATTCCGTCCGCAAGAATATCGGCCACGAACTGGCCCGCGAATCCGCCACCGCCGCCGACGTGGTGATCCCGGTGCCGGATTCCGGCGTGCCGGCGGCGCTTGGCTTCGCGCAGGAGACCGGCCTGCCCTTCGAGATGGGCATCATCCGCAACCACTATGTCGGGCGCACCTTCATCCAGCCCACGCAGTCCGTGCGCGAACTCGGCGTGCGGATGAAGCATTCGGCCAACCGCGCTGTGGTGGAAGGCAAGCGCATCGTCCTCGTGGACGACAGTCTCGTGCGCGGCACCACCTCGGTGAAGATCGTGCGGATGATGCGCGAGGCCGGCGCGCGCGAGGTACATTTCCGCATCGCCTCGCCGCCGATCACCTATCCGGATTTCTACGGGATCGACACGCCCGAGCGCGAGAAGCTGCTGGCCGCCACCCACGACCTCGAAGGCATGCGCCGCTATATTGGAGCGGATTCCCTGGCCTTCCTCTCCATCGAGGGGCTGTACAAGGCCATGGGCGAGGAGAGTCGCAATGAATCCTGCCCGCAATACACCGATCACTGCTTCACGGGCGACTACCCGACCGGCCTGACCGACCTCGCCATCGCCGGGCCGAAGCGTCTCGCGATGCTCGCCGAAGCGGATTGATCCGACCCATGACGAAGCCCCTCGACGGCCGCATCGCCCTCGTCACCGGCTGCTCGCGCGGCATCGGCCGGGCGGCGGCCCTGGCCCTCGCCGAGGCGGGCGCGCACATCGTGGCCGTCGCCAGGACGCAAGGGGCACTAGAGGAGCTCGACGACGCGATCCGACAGGCGGGATCGAGCGCGACGCTCGTGCCTCTCGACCTCACCGATTTCGACGCGATCGACCGGCTGGGTCTCAGCATCCACGAGCGCTGGCGGAAGCTCGACGTGGTCGTGGGCAATGCCGGCATCCTCGGCAATCTCACGCCCCTCGGCCACGTGACGCCCAAGACCTGGGCGCAGGTGATGGACATCAACGTCACCGCCAACTGGCGCTTGCTGCGCTCCGTCGACCCGCTGCTGCGAATGTCGGATGCGGGCCGTGCCATCTTCGTCACCTCCGGCGCGTCGCAGAAATGCAAGGCCTATTGGGGACCGTATTCTGTCTCGAAGGCCGCTCTCGACGCCCTGGTGCGCACCTATGCGGCGGAGACCGAGACCACGCCAATCAAGGCGATGCTCCTCAACCCCGGCCCGCTGCGCACCTCCATGCGCAAGGCGGCGATGCCGGGCGAGGACGAGACCACACTGAAGACTCCGGACGACCTCGCTCCGCATTTCGTGCGGCTCGCGAGCCCGGTCTGGGATCAATCGGGCAAGATCTACGATTTCCCCAGCGACCGGGTGCTGACGCCGCAGATGGCGGCTTAGAGCGGTTTAATGAGTCCCACCCGGCCTACCTCATCCTGAGGTGCCGCGAAGCGGCCTCGAAGGAGGGCTCCAGATCGCTCTGTGAGTTCTGGAGCCCTCCTTCGAGGCCTGCGCTTCGCTCCGGCACCTCAGGATGAGGTCGCGGGGTGGAATCGTGTCGAGTTTCTGAGGGCCTCCGATCATGATCGACGTTCGCTGCATCTGCGCCATCGGCCTGCGCGGCCAGTTGGGCCTCAACGGGCACCTGCCCTGGGAGGGCAACACCGATCCGCTCTTCGTCGAGGACGTGACGCGCTTCTTCGCGCTGACCATGGGGCACGTGCTGATCGCCGGGCCGAAGACCGTGGCCTCCGTTCCGGAATTCGCCTTCAAGGACCGCACCATCGACGTCATCCGCAGCCACGAGGACCCGGAAGAGGTGCTCAAGCGCTATCCGGGCCGGCGCATCTTCGTCGGTGGCGGCATCACGGTCTGGAACGTCTACGCCAAGTACATCCAGAACTGGGACATCACCCGCCTGCCCTATGACGGCGAGGCCGACCGCTGGTTCGACCCGGCGTGGTTGGTGGGCGGGGCGCTGCGGACCTGACGGCAACGACGACGCCTCCTGCGAGTTGATGCTAATCCACCGCAGGAAACCTCCATGACCGCGCACAGCTACTGTTTCGGCATCGAGGAGGAATATTTCCTGGCCGATGCCGAGACGCGAGGGACGCCGCGGCGGTCGGTGAAACCGTTCCATGCGGAAGCGAGCGAGCGTCTGCCCGAAATCGGGCGGGAGATGCTTCAGTGTCAGGTGGAGGTCTGCACCCCGCCCTCCACGGAGTTCAGCGAGGCGCGTGAGATCCTGGGACGCCGGCGCGACGCCCTCGGTCGTCTGGCGAAGGAGCACGAGCTTCTGCTCTTCGCCGCCGGCACCCATCCGGTATCCGATTGGGCGCGGCAATTGCCGACGAAGGGCGAGCGCTATCGCGGCATCCTGCGGGATGTGGGGATGGCGGGACGGCGGAGCCTGATCTGCGGCATGCATGTGCATGTGGAGGTGCCCGACCCGCAGGCGCGGGTGGACCTGATGAACCGGCTGCTGCCGTTCCAGCCGCTGCTATTCGCGCTCTCGGCCTCGTCCCCCTTCTGGCAGGGCAAGCCGACGGGTCTCACCGCCTACCGGCTCAGCGCTTTCGGCGAGCTGCCGCGCACCGGCCTGCCGCAGCTTTTCTCGGACCCCGACGCCTATGAGCGCTACGTCCGTATCATGACGCGAGCCGGCTCGATCCAGGATGCGAGCTTCCTGTGGTGGTCCCTGCGCCCGTCGATCAAGTTCCCGACCCTCGAATTGCGGGTGGCGGATTCCTGCACACGGCTGGAGGACGCGCTCACGGTGGCGGCACTCTTCCGCTGCCTCGTGCGCTGCGTCGTGCGCCGGCCCGACCTCAACGCCGATCTCGACGGCGTCTCCCGCGCTCTGGCTGAAGAGAACTTGTGGCGCGCCCAGCGCAGCGGCACAGAGGCCGAGATTATCGACGAGGCCAGCGAAGACGCCCTCCCCTTCGCCGCCGCCCTCGACAAGGTTCTGACCCTCATCGACGCGGATGCCGACGCGCTCGGCTGCGGCGCAGAGGTGGAACGGGCGAGAACCATCGTGGCGCAGGGCACCAGCGCCGACCGGCAGATCGCGGTGTTCGAAGCCGCGCGCGAGACGGGCCGCACCAACCGTCAGGGACTGGACGACGTCGTGGACTGGCTGAGCGAAACGACCTGCGGGTCGTGAGGCTCAGCCCTTGTTGTCCTTGTCGAACGGGTTCTTCGAGGTGCGCAGGGACAGCCGGATCGGCACGCCGGGCAGGTCGAAGGCTTCGCGCAGGTTGTTGACGAGGTAGCGGGTGTAGGATTTCGGTAGGCCGTCGAGCTGATTGCCGAACAGGGCGAAGTGCGGCGGACGGCTCTTCACCTGGGTGGCGTAGCGGATCTTGATGCGGCGGCCGGCCACCGCCGGCGGCGGGTTGCGCTGGGTGGCCGCGCTGAGCCAATCATTGATCTTGGACGTGGAGACGCGGCGGTTCCAGACCTCGAACGTATCGGTCACGGCCTTCATCAGCGCGTCGATGCCGTCGCCGGCCAACCCCGACAACGGAACCACGGAGACACCGCGCACCTGCGGCAGCAGGCGGGTGCAATCCTCCCGCAGCTTCTTCAGCAGGCCGGGCTGGTCCGCCACGAGATCCCATTTGTTGAGGCCGATGACCACGGCCCTGCCCTCGCTCTCAATGAGATCGATGATGGTCAGGTCCTGCTTCTCGAACGGGATCGTCGCGTCGAGGAGCACAACCACCACCTCGGCGAAGCGCACGGCGCGCAGGCCGTCCGACACCGCGAGCTTTTCGAGCTTGTCGTCGATACGGGCCTTGCGGCGCATGCCGGCGGTGTCGTGGAGCTTGATGCGGCGGCCGCGCCATTCCCAGTCGAGGGAGATCGAATCACGGGTGATGCCCGCCTCGGGGCCGACGAGCAGGCGCTCTTCGCCGAGCATCCGGTTGATCAGGGTCGACTTGCCGGCGTTGGGGCGGCCGACGATGGCGACCTTGAGCGAACGGTTCGACGGGTCGTCGTCGTATTCCTCGTCCTCGTCGTCGAGCTTGGGCAGGGCCTCGGTCAGCGCGTCGTGCAACTCGCCGATACCCTCGCCGTGCTCGGCCGAGAACGGGATCGGGTCGCCGAGGCCGAGGGAGAACGCTTCGTAGGCGCCGGACAGGCCGGTGCCGCCCTCGGCCTTGTTGGCGACGAGCACCACCGGGCAGCCGGCGCGTCGCACCAGTTCGGCGAAGGGCTGGTCGGCCGGCAGGATGCCGGCGCGGGCATCGATCACGAACAGCACGACGTCGGCTTCGAGGATCGCGGCCTCGGTCTGCGCGCGCATGCGGCCGAGCAGCGAATCGGCATCGGCCTGTTCGAGCCCCGCCGTGTCGATGACGCGAAACACCAATCCGCCGAAGTTGACATCGCCCTCGCGCCGGTCGCGGGTCACGCCGGGGCGATCGTCCACGAGGGCGAGCTTCTTGCCCACCAGCCGGTTGAAGAGGGTCGACTTGCCGACATTCGGCCGTCCGACGATAGCGACGGTCGGCATGTCCATGGTGGTCTCGATTCAGTCGTCGTACAGAAGAAATTCGTCGTGCAGGCGGCGTGCCGGAACCGGCTCAGCGCGTCACGGGCGGGGGTGCGGCCGGCTCAGGCGCAGGGGCCGCGGTCACGGTGACCGGGCCGCCGGCCACGAGGGCGGCATAGACCTCGATGCGCTGGCGGAGATTGGCCGGCGTCTGAGGATCGGAAATGATCTGGTCGAACCAGCGCCCGGCGGCATCGTATTCGCCGCGCTTCAGCGCCACGAGTCCGAGCATTTCGCGGGCGGTGTGGCGGAACGCGCCGGCCGGGGCGGCGAGCCCTTGAAGGCTGGCGAGGGCCGGGTCGGGGTTCGGCTGATCGAGGCGGATCAGGGCAGCGCGGAGGCGCGCCAAGTCGCGCAGGCCGTCGCCGAGCTTGGTGTCGGCTGCCAGCGCATCGTATTCGGCAGCACCGGCGGCGGCATCGCGCTTGGCGGTCTCGGTGGCGGAGCGGAAGCGGGCCAGCATGCGATAGCCGCCGGGAGCCTCGGCTTCCAGCGTCTCGAAGGCCTTGTCGGCCTCGGCGCCCTTGCCGTCCTTGGCGAGGCGGTTGGCGGCCTCGAACTTCTCGGACGCGGCTTCCGCGCGGACCCGCTGGTCGTGCTGCCAATAGCGATAGCCGCCGACGCCGGCCACGACGAGAATCGCCACGGCGACGATGAGACCGCTATAGCGCTTCCAGATCTGTGCGACCTGATCGCGGCGATAGTCTTCGTTGACCTCGCGGATAAACTCGTTGTTCTCGGCCATGTCGTCTCACGCCGACCGCGATACGATCGACGGCCTTGAGGAAAATCCAAGCCCGGCGCCTAGCACAGCCCGGCCGGCTTGGCGACTGGCCGTTCGGCGATGCCTCAGGCCGCGACCGGCCAGGCCGAGACGCCGATCACCCATTGATGCAGGTATTTGGCGAAGACGAACCAGACGACGAAGCCGACCACGACCGCGATCGCGTCGTTGCGCCAACCGGCCGGAGCCGCGACGGCGCCGTGCTGGGCGGCCACCGCGCCAGCCGACAGGGCGCGGCGCTTGGCGCTGATCCGGGCGATCACCGCCCAGGCGAGGAAGCTGCCGAACAGCAGGATCGAGCCGAGGTCGCCATTGGCGAGGAGATGGGCCGTCGCCCAGATCTTCACCGCCAGCAGCATCGGGTGCTTGGCCCGCGCCCGGATATGGCCGGGCAGGTAGGCCGAGGCCAGGGCGATGAAGGCGAGGAGCGTCAGTAGCAGCGCGAGATGGCGTGTCCATGTCGGCGGGCTCCACACCTCGATATAGCCGCTCGCGCGGTATTGCCCGAAACCATAGGCGATGAGCACGATGCCGACGATCGACAGCACGGTATAGCCGAGCTTGAACCGGCTCTCGCCCACCTCGTCGATGACGCCCGCGCGCTTCGTCCTCAACATGGAGAAGGCATGCGTGCCGAGAAACAGCACGAGGCCGAGGATGAGGATGAGCATGGGATGCCTTCGAATCGCGCCTGTGGATCGCGGGAGCCGCGCCAGGCCGGGTGAAGCAGACTGTAATGGTTCAAAACCTAAACCGGCGCGGATGTCCAGGCTCACCCGATGACGCGGCTCCTCGCCCTCCTCCTGCTCGTCCTGCTCCCGCACGGCGTCGCGGCGCGGTCCGAACCGCCGCTTTCCGCCCTCACCCTCGTCGGTCCGCCGACGACGGTCTTCAAGGCCGGGCGCGATGCCTGCGACGGGGCGGATGTGCCGGACGCCTCCGCCCGCGCCTTCCGCGACGCATCGGGCAGCGTCGCCCTGTTCGGAATGCATTACCGCAACCGGGCCCTGCGCGGTCCGAGCCTCGACCAGTTGAAGCTCGACTGCGCCGTGGTGCTCGACTCCGGCGAGAAGGCCGATCCGGCGGCCTATGACGACCGCTCCTGGATCACCGCCACATGGACGGAGGACGGCAAGGCGGTCTCGGCCCTCCTCCACCACGAGTACCAGGCCAACGAGCACGAGGGCCGCTGCCGCTCGAAGGTCTATATCGAGTGCTGGTACAACACGATCGTCGCCGCCTCCTCCGGCGATGGCGGGCGCAGCTTCACCCGCGCCAGGCTCCCTGCGGTGGTGGCCGGGGCGCCGTTCCGTCAGGAGGTCGGCCAGGGCCGGCAGCGGGGCTTCTTCAATCCATCGAACATCGTGGCGGACGGGCGCTGGCGCTACGTGCTGATCGCCACCACGGGCTGGTCTTCCAGCGGCAGCGAGCAATCCGCCGGAGCCTGCCTGTTCCGTACCGACACGCCCTCCGATCCGACGCGCTGGCGGGCCTGGACCGGGCTCGGCTTCACCGCCGCCTTCCCCGATCCCTACGCCAAGCCGACCCTGCTCACCGAACCGTGCAAGCCGTTGGAGCCGTTCGGCCTGCCCGTGGGCGCGGTGGTGCGCCACCGCGGCACGGGGGCCTGGATCGCCGTCTACATGGCCGCGGCCGGCGCCGAGGTTCCGCAATCCGGCTTCTACTGGACGACGTCGCGGGATCTCCTCACCTGGGATCAACCGCGCCTGCTGCTCGCCGGCGCCACGCTCTACGACAATCCCTGCACGGCCAAGGGCGACCTCATCGCCTATCCGTCGATTCTCGATCCGCAGGCGACCGGCCGCAACTTCGACAATGTGGGCGACACCGCCCTCCTCACCTACGTGACGCTGCGCCGGGAGGGCTGCCAGGTGACCTCGGACCGCGACCTCGTCCGCAGACCATTGGCGCTCAAGGTCTGGCCGTAAGGCGGAAGCGGATCGTCATCACGGACGTCCCTATCCGGCGTGAGGCGGACTTCGTCACCGAGACGGTGCCGGTGGAGACGAATCCGCCGGCCCGGCGGCATCGCAGGTCTCAGTGTCAGAACTTCACCAGCTCCACGCGCCGGTTCTTCGCCCTGCCCTCCTCGCTGCCATTGGATGCGACCGGGCTGGCGGCCCCGAAGCCCTTGGCTCTCAGCCTCTCCTTCGCGACGCCCGACGCGATGAGCCTGGCCATCACCGCCTTGGCACGGCCGTCGGAGAGCGACTGGTTGTGCCCGGCGGAGCCGGTCTCGTCGGTGTAGCCGTTGATCGCCAATTTGAGGCCGGGATTCGTCTTCAGCAGGCTCGTCACCGCTTCGATCTGCGACGCGGAATCCGGCAGGATCTCGGTCTTGTCGGTGGCGAAGTTGACATGGATCACCGCCCGCCCGGTCTTGTCGATGTCCTGCTTCAGCTGCTCGGTGGGCAGCAGGGAGGCGGTCTGGGCGAACGGCTTCGTCTCGAGGATGGTCCAGCTGGCGCTGTTGCTGCCGGGCACGAAATGCACCCAGATCTGCTGGTCCGGGCGGCGGATCACCCAGGTTTGCGTCCGTTCGGAGTAGACGTTGCCGAGGCCTTCATACATGCCCATCTTGACCTCCTCCGGCAGGGTATCGATCACTGACGCGGGCATCTGGCTGTCGGTGAGCTTTCGAGCACCGGCCTGGGTCAGCACGCCCTCGATGTTCTTCTTCAACTCATAGGACGAGTAGGTCTTGCCGTCCTTGGCACCGATGAGGGACAGGAAGACCTTGCCATCGACGTCGTGGAGCGCGGTGCCCGTCCAGAACGGAAAATGCCCGAATTCGCGCGTCTCGGGCGGGTTCACCGCCTGGTAGCCGGCGGGCAGCGCGAAATAGGGAAAGCCGCCGAGGAGCACGGTCGAGACGGGGATGTCGTCGTGCGCCACGGCGCCCGGTATGGTCCCACCCCCGGGAGACGATGGACCTGCGACCGGCTCGGCCCTGCTCTCGCTCGCGGCATAGGTGAGCGCCAACAGAATCCAGACCAGCTTCAATGCTCTCATCATCCACTCCGGCACGATGACGGCGCCGACAGACCGGGCCATCGTCGACGGACTCTCGGGAAGGCGGGCCCTCAGGGGGCGGCAAGAGATGACACGCCGGCGCCCGGTGTCGAGTCGGACGGATGTCCGATGGACGGCCTTGAGGGTCGTCGGAAAAAGGCGGGCATGCCGGCAGGCCACCGGGGAAGACGCCATAAGGCGGCTGATGGCGAAGGGCGAAACGCGTGGGCGCGCGTCCGTCATTCACGCTTCGCCCGAGGGTGCCTCCCGCATCACCGCGATGAAGGCCCGCAGGGTTGAAGGCACGTGCCGACGCCCGGAAAAGTAGAGATGGAAACCTGGAAAGGGCGGGCACCATTCCTCCATCAGCCGCCTCACCCGGCCCTGCGCGAGGGCCTCTGCTGCATAGCCCTCGAAGACGAAGGCGAGGCCGACACCTTGGACCGCCGCCTCGACCATGAGTTCCTGGTCACCAAAGGTCAGCGGTCCCTCCACCTCGATGTCGCAGGCGGAGCCGTCTCGCTCAAACTCCCATTTGAACAGGCGGCCATCGGGAAATCGCTGACGGATGCAGGCATGGCCGGCGAGATCCTGCGGGCGGCGCGGTATCCCACGCCCGTCGAGATAGGAGGGCGAGCCGATGACGGCGAAACGCTGCGGTCCGCCGATTGGTAGGGCGATCATGTCCTTCGCCACGCGATCGCCCATCCGGATCCCCGCATCGAAACCGTCCGCCACCACGTCGGTCATGGCGTTGTCGCCGATGATTTCAACGGCGATCTTCGGATGGCGCGCGAGGAGGCGCGTCACCAGCGGCATGAGAATGAGGCGGCAAGCCGCGTGAGGCGCATTGATTCTGAGGCTGCCGCTGACCTCGGCACTGAGCAGTCGCGCTGCATCCACCGCCTCGCCGATCTCGGCGAGAGCCGGACCCAGTCGCGCCAGGAGAATCGCGCCCGCTTCCGTCACGGCGACGCTGCGCGTGGTGCGATGGAGCAGGCGCACCCCCATCCGCGCCTCGAGGCCACGCAGAGCGTGGCTCAGGGCCGAGGGCGAAACGCCAAGCTCCGTGGCGGCTTTGCGAAAGCTGCGATGGCTCGCCACGGACGCGAAGGCGGCGAGATCCGACAGGTCGGCGCGCTGCATTGGTGAAACTCGCTCAGCAGCTCATACGGGATTGTCCGGCTTATCGGATGAACCCGGCCCTGTCAGGTTTCGCTTCGACCTCGAACAGGAAATGTCCCATGCAGAAGCGTCCTCTCGGCAGCACAGGCCTCACCCTCTCCGCCCCCGGTCTCGGCTGCATGGGCATGTCCGAATTCTACGGCCCCGCGGATGAGGCCGAGTCCCTGGAGACACTGAACGCTGCGCTCGATATCGGCTACGACTTCCTCGACACCGCCGACACCTACGGGCTCGGCCACAACGAGGAATTGCTCGGCCGCTTCCTCGAACAGCGCCGCGACCGGGTGGCGCTCGCCACCAAGTTCGGCATCGTGCGCGATGCGGCCGGGTCTCGCCGGATCGACAACACACCCGCCTATATCGCGGCGGCTTGCGACGCTTCGCTGAAGCGCTTGCGCGTCGAGACGATCGATCTCTACTACTGCCACCGCCGCAATCCAGAGACACCGCTGGAGGAGACCATCGGCGCCATGGCGAAGCTCGTCGAGACGGGCAAGGTCCGGGCGCTCGGCCTGTCGGAAGTGTCCCCGGCGACCTTGCGGGCCGCCCATGCCATCCATCCCATTGCCGCGGTCCAGAGCGAGTATTCGCTGTGGAGCCGCACGCCGGAGGACGGGATGCTGGCGGCCTGCGCCGAACTTGGCGTGACCTTCGTGGCCTATTCGCCCCTGGGGCGCGGTTTCCTCACGGGCGCCATCGATCCGAAGACCCTGAGCGAGGGTGATTTTCGCAAGGGCAATCCGCGCTTCCAGGGGGAGGCCCTGGCGCAGAACCGGCGCCTCGCCGAGGCACTCGGCGCCTTCGCCGCGACGCGCGGTGTCACCGCGGCACAGGTTGCCTTGGCCTGGCTGGTGGCCAAGGCGCCCAACGTGGTGCCGATCCCCGGCGCCCGTCGTGCGACGCGGCTCGCGGAGAATGCGGCGGCCATGGACCTGGCTTTATCGACGGCGGAGATCGCGGAGCTCGACACCCTTTTTGCACCGGCAGCTGTGGCGGGCGCCCGCTATGCCGCCGGCGGGGCGGCGGGGATCGAAGCTCTCTGATGATCGATGATCGATGATCGATGATTGGGCCATCGAGCACCGCTCTTCGCCAAAACACCAGGAGGATCATTCGCTGGAAGTCCCAAACCCGATCGGCTATCTGACCATCTACATAGTCAGGAGCGTGATATGGATGCCGTGAGTCTGGCAAATGCGAAGGCACATCTGAGCGCGCTCGTCGACCGGGTGGAGGCGGGCGAGTCCATCGACATCACCCGGCGCGGCAAGTCCGTGGCTCGGCTCACCTCCGTGGCCAGGCAGCGCAAAAGGGTCGATGCCGCCCTGCTCCAGGCCCTGACGGCGACCATGCCGCCGCAGCTTGAGGCCGCCGCCGCTCTGGTACGGTCCATGCGGGATGGCGATCGTTACTGATGCTGTATCTCGACACGTCCGTGATCGTCGGGGCGCTGTCCAACGAAGCGATGACGCCGCACGTTCAGGCTTGGTTGGCGAAGCAGGATCCGGCGCTGCTCGTGATCAGTGACTGGACCATCACGGAGACGTCCTCTGCTCTGGCGATCAAGTTGAGGACCGGGCAGATCGGACTCGAGCAGCGCGCTGCGGCACTCGCCCTCTTCAACAAGCTGGTGGCCGAAAGCTTCGCCGTGCTCCCGGTGACGGTCGCGCATTTCCGGACGGCGGCGACGTTCGTGGATCAGCATGCACTCGGGCTTCGCGCCGGTGATGCGCTGCATCTGGCGACCGCGTTCGCGCATGGCGCCACGGTGCACACGCTCGACCGGCAGCTGGCTCGAGCCGGTCCGCCGCTCGGCGTATCGACGCAATTGATGGGGTGAGAAAAGCTCCATCGCGCGCTACGCTACCCACGATATCACCGCCGCCTGCCCCTCACTCCCACTCGACGTGGAATTGTTATCGGTACGCTTGCAAGACGAGGTGGGTGAAGGGCTGGATTTGCCTTCATCGTAAGGACGTGCCGGGCAGTCTGGTCAGGCCTTCCAAAGCGGATGTATCACTGGAAATATCCGAGAGGCCGATATGGGCCGCTCACAGAAACGCGCCGTTCAAAACTAGCGGTCTCGTGCGAGTGAGCGCGGTCTGGCGCGCTTTGAAGTGCCGGCCAGAGATGCGGACCGCGACCTTATACGGTCTTTGGCCCGTCACCTTGCGGAGGCCGGCCCAGAGGCCCAGCGGCTCCGTGCGGCAATCACTCAAACCATCGGCGGCGAGCCGCCGAAGGAGGGTGGAATATCGCCTTGCTGACCGTCGCCGAAATCCGTCGAGGACTTCTAGAGACGCCGACCAGCAAATGCCGCGATCAGCTTGAGGCTTGGTTCGCCGGTCCAGAGGGCCCTCAGGCACTGTTCACTGGCCACGTGCTGCCCGTCGACGTGAAAGCCGGTCTGATCTAGGCTCGGCTCATGGCGGCCGGCAAAGAATAGGGACGACCGCGCACCGCGCTCGACACGATCATCGCCGCCGTGGCCGAGGCTCACGGTTGCACCGTCGTGACCGATCATCAAAAGGATTTACCCGACATTGAAGTCATCAATCCGTGTCGTGGAACAGCGAGATGACCAGCATTCAGGCTCTCGAGCAGATTGAAAACGCGCATGCCAGCTGCTCGCGTTCATGAACCGGCCTGAGGCGCAAAGCAGGCTTGCATCGCCCGCCACGTCTGGCGTTCCCGCCGATATGGCGCCCAGAATTCAAGCCACTGCCGTGCTTGAATCATTCCCACTCGATCGTGCCGGGCGGCTTCGAGGTGATGTCGTAGGTGACCCGGTTGATGCCCTTGACCTCGTTGATGATGCGGGTGGCGACGCGGCCGAGGAAGGCCATGTCGAAGGGGTAGAAATCCGCTGTCATGCCGTCGACCGAGGTGACGGCGCGAAGGGCGCAGACGTGGTCGTAGGTGCGGCCGTCGCCCATCACGCCCACTGTCTTTACCGGCAGGATCACTGCGAAGGCCTGCCAGATCGTGTCGTAGAGACCGGCCTTGCGAATCTCGTCGAGATAGATCGCATCGGCTTTCCGCAAAGCCTCCAGCTTCTCGGCGGTGATCGTGCCGGGGCAGCGGATGGCGAGGCCGGGGCCGGGGAACGGATGGCGGCCGACGAAGGCCTCCGGCAGGCCGAGTTCCTTGCCGAGCACCCGGACCTCGTCCTTGAACAGCTCGCGCAGGGGCTCCACGAGTTGCATGTTCATGCGCTCGGGCAGGCCGCCGACATTGTGGTGGCTCTTGATCGTCACCGAGGGGCCGCCGGTAAAGGAGACGCTCTCGATCACGTCCGGGTAGAGCGTCCCCTGGGCAAGGAACGCCGCACCGCCGATCTTCTTCGCCTCTTCGTCGAACACGTCGATGAACAGGCGGCCGATGGTCTTGCGCTTGATCTCCGGGTCGCTGACGCCCTCCAACTCACCGAGGAACAGCTCCTGCGCCTGAACATGGACCAGGGGGATGTTGTAATGGTCGCGGAACAGCCGCACGACCTCGTCGGCCTCGCCCATGCGGAGCAGGCCGTGATCGACGAAGACGCAGGTCAGCTGGTCGCCGATGGCCTCGTGGATCAGCACCGCCGCCACCGAGGAATCGACGCCCCCCGACAGGCCGCAGATCACCCGCTCCTTGCCGACCTGGGCGCGGATCTTGGCGATGGCCTCCTCGCGATAGGCGCCCATGGTCCAGTCGCCGGTGCAGCCGGCGATGTCGCGCACGAAGTTGCGGATCAGCAGGGCGCCGTGCGGGGTATGGGCCACCTCCGGGTGGAACTGGACCGCGTAGTAGTTGCGCGACTCGTCGGCCACCGCCGCGAAGGGCGCGTTCTTCGACAGGGCGACGGTGGTGAACCCGTCGGGGAGCTTGGTCACCCGGTCACCGTGGCTCATCCAGACCGGATAATGCTCGCCCACATGCCATACGCCCTTGAACAGGGGACAGTCCGAAATGATCTCGATCTCGGCGCGGCCGAACTCGGCATGGTGCCCGCCCTCGACCTCGCCGCCGAGCTGAGCCGCCATGGTCTGCTGGCCGTAGCAGATGCCGAAGACCGGCACGCCCGAATCGAACACCACCTGGGGTGTGCGGGGCGAGGCCTCGGTCGTCACCGATTCGGGGCCGCCGGACAGGATCACGCCCTTGGGCTTCGACTCGGCGAAGGCCTCCGCCGCCTTGGTGAAGGGGACGATCTCGCAATAGACCCCCTCCTCGCGCACCCGCCGCGCGATGAGCTGGGTCACCTGGGAGCCGAAATCGACGATGAGGATCTTGTCGTGGTCGGTATTCATGGATCGGAGTTAGACGAGCCCCCGCCGCCGTGCAACGCGCAGGTTCCGCAGGGCGCGCGCCGCCCACATGCATCGGGTGCGCCCATCGCCCGTTCGAGGCCGTTAGCTCACGGGCGGAGGAAGCCGCGCCGCCGCATCCAGGTGAGGAACAAGCCCGACCACGCTGCCGCCGGAGAGCCCGGCACGCCGAGGCCGAAACCATGACCGCCGCGCTCGAACAGGTGCAGTTCCGTCGGCACCAGGGCGCCCCGCAGGGCGGAATACATCAGCAAGCTGTTGTCCACCACGGCGATGGGGTCGTCGGCGGCCTGGGCGAGGAAGGTCGGCGGCGCCTTCTCGCGCACATGCGTCTCCACCGAATAGGCCGCGGCCTTCACCGGGTCGGGCGGGTCGCCTGCGAGGATGCGCCTCGTGGAGGTCCGGTCGAAGGGCGGTAGCAGGGTGATGACGGGGTAGATCAACCCCGCGAGTTCGGGCCGGGCCGAGAGCGCGTCGCTGGCGTCGAGCCCAGCATAGGTCTCCGCCGAGGCACGCATGGCCGCCTCCCCCATCAGGTGCCCGCCGGCGGAAAAGCCGAGCACGCCGACCCGCTCGGGGTCGATGCCGTAGGTCACGGCCCCCGCCCGGACGAGGCGGAGCGCCCGCTGCACGTCCTGCAGCGGCGCGTCGGCGCCGGCCATCCAGCCCTCGCCGGGGAGGCGGTAGATCAGCACGAAGGCGGTGATGCCCACGGTGGCGAGCCACCGCGCCACCGGGATGCCCTCGTTGCCGATGTCGATGCGGCGATAGCCCCCGCCCGCCGCGACGACCAGGGCCGCCCCGTTGGGCTTCGGTGCGCGCATGACGAGGAGGCAGGGCCGGGCCACGTTGCTGATCACCCCGTCGCGGCTCTCGTCGAACCGCCCATCCGCCGCGATGGGACCGCCGCCGCCGGGGGGCAGGCCGGGCCACAGGTCGATCACGTCGAGATTCGTGCCCGGAGCCGGAACCGTCTCCGCGCGGGCCTGCGCACCGCCGGACAGCATCGCCGCGGCTGCGGCGACCAATATCCGGCGGTCCAGGCGCATCAGCCGCGTCGTTCCAGGGTGGCGACATAGAAGCCATCCGTGCCGGTGTGGGCCGGGCTCATCTGAAGGCCGTGCTCGGTGAACCGCACCACCCCGGCGAGGCCGGGCGCATGGTCGGCGGCGATCTTCTCGGCCGGCAGGACCGTCAGTCCGCCATTCGCCCGTGCGAGGATGCCGTCGATGGCCGCGTCGTTCTCCTCCCGCAGCAGGGAGCAGGTGATGTAGGTGATCCGCCCTCCCGGCCGCACCAGGCGGGCGGCCCGGTCGAGCACCTCGGCCTGGTCCGTGACGCGGGCGCTGAGGGAGCCGGGGCGCAGGCGCCATTTGGCGTCGGGATTGCGCCGCCATGTCCCTGAACCGGTGCAGGGCGCGTCGACCACCACCCGGTCCACGGTGCCGTCGAGGTCACCGAGCACGTCGGCTCGTGCGCGCCCGGCGCGCGGGGTGCGGATCTCGGCCTCGGCACCGGAGCGGCGCAGCCGGTCGTGGATCGGCGCGAGCCGGCGCGGATCGTCGTCGGTGGCGATGAGCCGTCCCTCGTTCCGCATCATGGCCGCGAGGGCGAGGGTCTTACCGCCGCCACCCGCGCAGAGATCGACCACGGTCTCGCCGGCGCGCGCGCCGCTCAGGGCGCCGGCGATCTGGGAGCCCTCGTCTTGGATCTCGTACCAGCCGTCGAGGAATTCCGGCTCCACGTGCAAAGCGGGGCCGCGCCCGTCCTCGCCCAGCGGAATGCGCAGGCCGTTCGGCGCATGGGGCGTCACCACCGGCGTCAGATGCGCGAGCCCGGCCAGGGCCGTCTCGCGGTCGCGCTTGAGGGTGTTGATGCGGATGTCGAGGGGTGCGCGGCGGGCGAGCGCGCGCAGCTCCTCGACCAGGGTATCGCCGAACAGGTGGCCGAGGGAGGGCAGGATCCAGTCCGGGACGTCGCCGGCCACGTGGGGCGGTGCGTCGGCGAGCGAGCCCTCGGCGATGGCCGTGCGTTCGGCATCGGTCAGGGGATCGGGCGCGAAGCGCTCGCCCGAGAACAGCTCGGCGATGGTGGGCGCCGCGAGGCCGTGCTGCAGCCGCAGCATGCCGATCAGGATGGCGCGCGGGGTCTCGTCCCCCATGATCCAGGCGGCGGAAGCGCGCCGGCGCAGGGCGTCGTAGACGAGGCTCGCGATGGCGGCGCGGTCGCCGGAGCCGGCGAAGCGGTGGGCGAGGCCCCAATCCTTGAGGGCGTCCGCGGCCGGTCGGCGCCGACCGGCGATGTCGGTGAGCACTTCGATGGCGGCGGAGAGACGAGCGGGAGGGGTCAGGACGAAATCCTCAGGGTTAGGGAAGCGTGACCGGCCGCCGCCGTCGCCGCGATACGGTCACGCTTTCAGCGGGTGTCCGACACAATACAGCCGAGCTTCCGGCGCGATCGGCCGTCAGACAGGCAGGGCGCCAGACTCGTCTCGTGCCCTTGCTGCGCCCGAGCCCGCTGCGTCAACGTCCGGAGCCTCGCAATCGTCATGTACCCCATCGTCCAACTCACTCTCGCGGGCCTCGTCCTGCTCAGCGTCGCCGCCTGCTCCACCGCGCCCGCCGTCGACCTGACGCCGCCGCCGCAGCGCCCCTACGATGCCAAGACGCAGCTCGAATACGGCAATCCGCCGCCGCCGCCCCCGGCTCCGGCTCCGCGCTACTGAGCGTCCGCCAGTCCGGGGCCGCCGTTCAGGCGGCCTCGCGGGCGCGGCGGTTCTCGTAGGCCTTGAGATGGGTGTAGACCCGGTCGAGCATTGGGTGTGCCCCGTCGCGGCTGCGGACGATGAGATCGCCGATGATGTGATCGGCCTCGATCCGCGCCTTGTTCTCGATGTCGCGCAGCATCGAGGCGGTGAAGGCCGAGCCTTCCGCGGTGAGACTTGTGCGTGTGTTCTGCATCACCTTCTCCCGCGGTGCGTAGCCGGCATCTTCGGCGATCCGTCGGCATTCCTCGGTCAGGGCCTCGATGAGGGCGAGGCCGCCCGGCGCGGCGACGATGTCACCGATGGTGGCGCGCATCAGGCACGTCGCCCCGGCGAGTGTAGCCAGGAACGACCACTTCTCCCACATCTCGAGCACCATCGTCTCGCTGAGGCGCGCCTGGAACGCGACGCCCTGCATCAGCGCCTCGATCCGCTCCACCCGCTCCGAGCGCCCCCCTGCCCGTTCGCCATAGGTGAGGGAATGGAGCGGGCTCATCATGCGGATCTCACCGTCGCCCCGCACCGTCGCCACGATGGCGCAAGAGCCGCCGAGGACATTCTCCGGCCCGAAGGCGGCGTCGAGGGCGTCGAGATGGCGCAGGCCGTTGAGCACGGGCAGAACCAGTGTCTCGGGGCCGATGGCCGGGGCCACGTCCGCGATGGCTCCTTCGAGGTCGTAGGCCTTGCAGCTGAGGAGGACGAGATCGAAGCGTCCGCCCTGGCCCGCCGCGAGATCGGCGGCGGTGAGGGTCGCGGGCTCCGCGATATGGATGTCGCCGGCCGGGCTCTTCACCCGAAGCCCCGAGGCGGCGAGCGTCTCCGCCCGCGCCGGACGCACGAGGAAGGTGACGTCCCGCCCGGCCTCCATGAGACGCGCCCCGAAATATCCACCAGTGGCACCGGCGCCGACGACGAGCACGCGCATGGGACGATCCTAAACCTCGCTGAGCGTCCCTCTTTATCGGACGAGGGAGGCAATTTTCCAGGCGTGCGTTTATAGTCCGATCGGCGCGAGAAAGATGCGCACCGCGAAGACGATCCACATCGCCAGCAACACCAGCGCCCCGAGCGTATAGGCGCGAAAGCGGAAGGGGACGTGGTTCGAGGTGACGTAGACGCCCGCATGGACGGCGCGCGACGCCACGAAGATCCAGGCGAGGACGACGAAGAGCAGATCGGCCTTCTTCGTGTAGAGCGCCAGCGGCACCAGGGCGAAGAACAGCGCCGGCAGCTCGAACTGGTTGGAGAACGCGTTGGCTGCCTGTTGCGCGCGGGGCGGCCAGTTGCGCTGCCCCATCGAGACGTCGGTGGCCTTCACCGCACCCGCCTCGATCTCGGAGAGGCGCACCCGTCCCAGCCAGAACATCAGCCCGAAGATCAACAGAACTTGCGCGAAGACGGGGGCGAGGATGGCCTGGACGGTCATGGCGGGTCCCAATGCGGCGGCGTCAGCGCCCGAGGGCGACGAGGCCGAGATGCGCGACGAGGATCGCACAACCAAGGAAGTTGATGACGAAGACCCGGCCCCTCAGGCGCACGTCGTCGGTGAGCGTCTGGACGGCGGTGTGAATCACCCGGCCGGCGAAGAAGAGCCAGGCGGCGGCGACATCGACCCAGGTCACCCGGTCGAGGGCAATCAGCAGGGCGACGCAGGCGAAGACGATGACGGGCAGTTCAAACTGGTTGGAGAGATTGCGGGTGATGCGCGCGATCGGCGCCGGCTCGTCGCGGCCGAACTCGAAACAGCCGAACTCCACCTCGCCGCGACGCACCGCCAGGAGGCGCGCCACGGAGAGCCAGACATAGAGGCCGAAGGTGAGCCCGATCTGCGCCAGTACGGGCCAGAGCACGAGGTGGCGCGGATCGGACATCGGACCGGGCTCAGGCGCGGCTGGGGTAGTTGGGGCTCTCGCGGGTGATGGTCACGTCGTGCACGTGGCTCTCGCGCAGTCCCGCATTAGTGATGCGGACGAACTGCGCCTTGTCCTGGAACTCGGGGATGGTCGGCGCGCCGACATAGCCCATGGCGGCACGCAGGCCGCCGGCGAGCTGATGCAGCACCGCCGCCACCGGCCCCTTGTAGGGCACCTGTCCCTCGATCCCCTCGGGGACGAGCTTGTGGGTGTCGCTGACCTCGGCCTGGAAATAGCGGTCGGCCGAGCCCCGGGCCATGGCGCCTACCGAGCCCATGCCGCGGTAGCTCTTGTAGGAGCGGCCCTGGTGGAGGAACACCTCGCCTGGCGCCTCGTCGGTTCCGGCGAGCAGCGAGCCCAGCATCGCCACGGAAGCGCCCGCCGCGATCGCCTTTGCGAGATCGCCGGAGAACTTGATGCCGCCATCGGCGATGACCGGCACGTCGGCCCGGTCGGCCGCCTCCACCGCTTCCATCAGGGCAGTGAGCTGGGGCACGCCGACGCCGGCCACGATGCGGGTGGTGCAGATCGAGCCCGGGCCGATGCCGACCTTGATCGCGTCCGCGCCGGCATCGATCAGAGCCTGGGCCCCGTCGCGGGTGGCGACGTTGCCGGCCACCACCTGAACAGCGTTGGAGAGCTGCTTCACCCGGCGCACGGCATCGAGCACCTTGATGGAGTGGCCGTGGGCGGTGTCGACCACGATCACGTCGCAGCCGGCATCGATGAGACGCTCGGCCCGCTCGAACCCGCTATCGCCCGTGGTGGTGGCGGCAGCGACCCGCAGGCGGCCCTGCTCGTCCTTGACCGCGCCCGGATAGGCCACCTGCTTCTCGATGTCCTTGACCGTGATGAGGCCGATGCAGCGGTAATGGTCGTCGACGACGAGAAGCTTCTCGATGCGGAACTGGTGGAGCAGGCGCTTGGCCTCCTCCTGGTTCACGCCCTCACGCACGGTGATGAGCCGGTCACGGGTCATTAGCTCGGCAACGGTCTCGGAAGGGTTGGTGGCGAAGCGCACGTCGCGGTTGGTGAGGATGCCGACGAGCTTGCCGCGCGAGCCGTTGGGGCCGCGCTCCACCACCGGGATGCCGGAGATGCGGTTCAGTTTCATCAGCGAGAACGCGTCGGCCAGGGTCTCGTCGGGATGGATGGTGATCGGGTTGAGCACCATGCCCGACTCGTATTTCTTGACGAGGCGGACCTGCTCGGCCTGCTCGTGCGGCTCGAGATTGCGGTGGATGACGCCCATGCCACCGTTCTGGGCCATGGCGATGGCCATCGGCGCCTCCGTGACGGTGTCCATGGCCGAGGCCAGGATCGGCATGTTGAGGTGGATCGTGCGGGTCAGTCGCGACGCGACGCTGACCTCGGTCGGCATCACCGAGGATGCGGCGGGACGGAGAAGCACGTCGTCGAAGGTCAGGCCCTCGATGATGGAATCCGCGGTGATACGAGCCATGTGCCAACTCCCGAAACGGTGAGAGGCGCCGGGCTGTAACAGCCGTCGACGCCGAATGCGTTGGCACGGCGCAGTATCATGGGGCCGGACCCTGCGCAAAGGCAGGATCGCGGCGTCGCAATAGAAAACTCAGTTGATCGTGTCGCGGGGGCCCTTGTCGGTCCATTCCGGCGGCAGGCCGAGATAGTCGCCGACCATGCCGTCGATGCCGGGCGCGCGGCCGAACTGCTCGCAATCCGGGTCGAGCGGGGCCTCGCCGAGGGTGGTGACGCGGATGCGGTTCCAGCTCGGAATCGCCAGCGGCTCCTTGAACGGGTCACGACCGGTGACGAGCAAGGTGCCGAAATCCTGGCCGAACTCGCCGGCCAGATCGTAGGCGTCCCCGGCCGCCGAGAAGCGCGCCTGGTTGGTGAAGGCGTTGGCGCCGCCGCCCCAGATCATCGCCGCCCGCTGCTGGTGACGGCTATCGAGGGCTTCGGCCTCGATGGTGATGCTGCCCAGACCGATCGGGATGCGCGGGATCGGCACGCGGCCGACAGCGGTGGCGAAGCCGACGCCGAGCTGGGACGCGATGGTGATTCCCGCCGAGGTGGCGATGGTCGCGCCGGCCGCCGGGACGTTGGTGAGTTCGACACGGGTGACGGCGGACCGGATCGTGAGGTCGGCCTTCTTGGTGGAGACCACGTCGTAGCGCTGCGACAGCTCGTAGCAGAGGGCGCGGTCGGCCGCGTTGGCGATCAGCCGGCGCTCGACGCTGTTGAGACCGGGGCCAGAGATCGATTCCGGAAACGCCGCCGGGATGATGCGGACCGTCCGCGTCGCCGCGAGGGTCGGCTGATCGGCGTAGAGCTTCGCCCCGGTGGCCACTTCGGTGCTTCCATTGAGGCGGTCGTAGCGGGTGAGCGACCCCGTCTCGTTGAGAATGACGGTGCCGCAACCGGCGACCATGAGCAGCAGGCCCAGAGCCCCACCGATGAGGGGCGAGCGTCGACAGGTTTCGAACCGCGAGGGCATTCAATATCTTTCGCGCAAAATGGCGGCGGTGGCTCGCTCGACCGACGTGATACGAGACAGCCGAATTGTTGCTGAGCTTAAGGCCGTATCGACTCCCCCGAAAGGCGGCCATGCCGGCCTGACGACTTGAAGCCTGCACCTGTGGCTCGTGGGTCACGGTCGTCCACCACGTGCGACACCGCACGTGTCATCCACAGAGACCATCATTTGTGTGCATGTTCGTTCGAGAGCCGAGTTGCGCGCCCTCGACGGCGTGACGGAACCGGGCGGCTTCGGCCGCGCTACCTACGCGATCCCCATGCGCCCATCACAGATCGTTCCCCTCGTCGTCGCCACCGCGCTGTTCATGGAGAACACCGATTCCACGGTGATCGCCACCGCGCTGCCGGCCATCGCCCGAAGCCTCGGCGAGGATCCGATCGCCCTGAAACTGGCGCTGACCTCCTATCTCGTGAGTCTCGCGATCTTCATCCCGATCAGCGGCTGGATGGCCGACCGCTATGGCGCACGCACGATCTTCCGCGCCGCCCTCGTGGTGTTCATGGCCGGGTCGCTGGCCTGCGCCGCGTCCGATTCGCTCGGCGCCTTCGTCGCCGCGCGCGCGTTCCAGGGCATTGGCGGGGCGATGATGGTGCCGGTCGGCCGTCTCGTCATCCTCCGGGCGGTACCGAAGAGCGAACTCGTCAGCGCGCTGGCCTACCTGACGATCCCGGCCCTGATCGGACCGATCATGGGGCCACCGCTCGGCGGGTTGATCACGACCTATCTCGACTGGCGCTGGATCTTCTTCATCAACATCCCCATCGGCCTTGCCGGGATCGTGCTGTCCACGATCTATTTCGAGAACATCCGCGAGCCGTCCCGGCCGCCCCTCGACGTCCTCGGGTTCCTGCTTTCGGGAGCCGGCCTCGCCACCCTGATGCTCGGCCTCGCCTCCCTGGGGCGCCACCTCCTGCCAGATTACGTCTCGTGGGGGTGCCTCGGCGGCGGCGCGATCCTGCTCGCGCTCTACCTCGCGCATTCGCGCCGGGTCGAGCATCCGGTGATCCGCCTCGATCTGCTGAGATACCCGACCTTCCGCGCGGCGGTGACCGGCGGCAGCCTGTTCCGCATCGGCACCGGGGCGATCCCGTTCCTGCTACCGCTGATGCTGCAGATCGGCTTCGGCCTCGATCCGCTGCAATCGGGCCTTCTCACCTTCGCCGCGGCGGCGGGGGCGCTCCTCATCAAGATCATCGGGCCGCGCATCCTGCGCGCCTACGGTTTCCGCCGGGTGATGCTGTTCAACGCCGTCGTGGCCTCCTGCTTCCTGGCGGTGAACGGCTTGTTCACGGCACAGACGCCGCATTGGATCATCGTCGCCATTCTGCTCGTCGGCGGCTGCGTCAGGTCGCTGCAATTCACCTGTGTCAACGCCATCGCCTATGCCGATCTCGACAAGCGGGAGATGAGTTCGGCGACGAGCCTGGCGAGCGTCGCGCAGCAATTGTCGCTCAGCCTGGGCGTCTCCATCGGAGCCCTGGCCCTGGAGACGGCTGCGGCGCAGCATGGCCGAACAATCATCGAGGCCGGCGATTTCTGGCCCGCCTTCCTCACCGTCGCGCTGATCTCGTCCGCTTCCCTCCTCGCCTTCCTGCGGCTGAAGCCGGATGCGGGCGCGGAGGTTTCGGGTCAGCGCTTGGCGTCGAAGGGCGTTTAGGCCGCCGCACGGCTCGACGGCCGAGCGGGGCTACGCTTCGGTCCCTTTGCGGATTTCGCATTGGCGTTGGCCGATTGCGGCCGGGCGGGAGCGGGCGCCTCCCGGGTCGAGCGGCGCCAGCCCTGCCAGCTCCACGCTCCCGGACCGGCGAGGGCATAGATCAGGAAACCGCCGGCCAGGCCGAGATCCGCTAGGAACAGGGTGCGCTCGGTCATCGCCGCCGCGCCGGAATAAGCCCAGAACCCGTGCAGCAGCACCGCCATCGCCACCGCGAACCCCGCCAGGGCGAAGCCGGTGATGCGGGGCAGGACACCGAGGATGAGCGCCAGCGGCCCGAAGACCTGAACCACCACGGCCGCCGTGGCGACGGCATTGGGAGACGGCATCCCGGCCCCGGCCAGCGCCAGCGCGAAACCCGAGACGTTGAGCGCGCGCGCGATGCCGGTCGGCAGCAGCGCCGCCGCCAGCAACAGGCGCGACGCAAGGAGGATTCCGTCCTGGCTCCGACCGAACACGCGCGAACTCCGTCCCTGACCCCATCGAGATCGGGAGAATGCGCGAGACCGGCTGAAGACGGCGTTAAGGGGTGTCAACCGGGCTCATTCACCTGGGGAGCGACGCTCCGCCTTCGCCAGCGAGCGCTCATGCAGCAGAACTGCGAGCCAGCCGAGGCCGACGGCGAGTAACGGCGTGAAGACGAAGGCAATCGCGTAGGAGGCGCTCATCGATCGAGCCCTTTCAGGACACGGCGTGCGGCCAGATGTAGGCCTCCGGCGCCGAGAATCCAAACGAGCACGCCGCCGATCATCTCGAACGGCCCCGACAGGGCTCGAAAATTTCCTACATTGTACAGGAAGCCCGCGACCGGCGTGGCGATACCGACCGTGAAGCACGCCGTCGAGGCCCGGTCCAACGCGTTGGCGAGGAGCTTCGTCTGCTCGACTATGGATGGCTTCATAGGATCGCCCGCTCGTCCACCGACATTAAGCGGAGCGGGCACAGAGTTCAACTTTTGGTCGCTGTCGAAACGGCGCGACACTCACCCCGACACCCCACCCCGGAACAAGCGCCCGCGCTCGGTCCAGGCAACGACGAGGAGCGCCGATCCGCCGAGACCGGCATAGCCGAGGCCGAGGGGCAGCACCGTGCCGTCGAAGGCGTGGCCGATGATGAAGCCGCAGAAGGCACCGAGGATGGTGGTGTAGAATCCGAGGAAGGACGAGGCCGTGCCGGCGATCTCGCCGAGGGGCTGCAGGGCCAGCGCGTTGAAGTTCGGCATGGCGAAGCTGATCATGAACTGGTTGCAGGCGAGCACCGTGAGGAACAGCCACAAGGGCGGATGCCCGGCATAGGCGAGGCCGATTGCGACCTGGGCCAGCGCCACCGCCACGAACAGGGTGAGGCCCACATGCGAGAGCGGCCGCATCCCGAGGCGTCGTACCAGGCGGGCATTGACGAGGGTGGCCGCCCCCATGGCCCCGGCCACCAGGGCGAAGGCGAGGGGAAACAGGGCGCCGAGCCGGTAGAGCCCGGTATCGAAGAGCTGCTGGGCCGAGCCGACATATCCCATGATACAGCCGGTCAGCAGCCCAAGGGCGGTAGCGTAGCCGACCGCCACGCGGGTGCGGAAGGTCAGGGAGACCGCCTGGGCAATGGAACGCAGCGAGAGCGGACGCCGGAATTCCGGGTGCAGCGTCTCCGGCATGCGCCAGGAGAACCAGAGGGTGAGGATACCGGCCAGGGCCAGCATGGAGACGAAGACGTAGTGCCAGGAGCCGAGCAGCAGCATCGCCCCGCCGATGGCGGGCGCGATCATCGGCACGATGAGGAACACCATCATGATCAGCGACATGACGCTGGCCATCTCGCGTCCCGAATAGCGGTCGCGAACGATGGCGGTGGAGAGGACGCGCCCGCCCGCCGCCCCGATCCCCTGGATGACGCGGGCGGCCAAGAGCCATTCGAAGGACGGCGCGACCATGGCGAGGCCCGTACCCGCGCCGTAGACCGCCAGACTCCCGAGCAAAACACGCCGGCGCCCGAGGGCGTCCGAGACCGGCCCGTAGACGATCTGGGCGACGCCGAAGCCGATCATGTAGACGTAGACGAGAAGCTGCAGCGCATTGGGATCGGCGACGGAGAACCGCGCCTGGATCGCGGGGAAGGCCGGCAGCAGATTGTCGATGGAGATGGCGGTCACCGCCATCATCAGGGCGACGATGCCGACGAATTCGCCGAAGCCCGGGCCGTTCCACGTCGGACCGCCCTCCGGGAGAGCCCGTTCCGTTACCGGCCGGCCGCTCGGCGGAACCGGCCTCACAGGTGCAGTCACTGGTCCTGAGCCTCGCTGCGGTCGCCGGCTCCCGTGCCGGCGACGTCGTGGTGGAAAGTCAGCGGCCCGACGTCCGGTTGCACGAGCCCTTCGCGGACCGCCATTCCCGGAGGCCGAGCTCGTCTCGGCCGGGTACTACTGCCCGCCGCCCGCCATCTGACCGAGCTTGTCGATGTTCTTGGTGACGAGGGCGATGTTGCCGTCGGAGGGCTTGGTGGGCTCGCCGGCGGCGATCGCCTCGTTGATGTCCTTCAGCGCGGCGGCCTTGTCCTTGGGCTTCATCTTCGTGTCGGCCTCGATGGCGGCGACCTGCTTCTTCAGCAGGGGCACGACGCCGACATAGGTCTTCGTCTCGGGGTCCACGCCGTCCAGCACCGCCTCGACGCTGTCGGCCGCGTCCTGCAGGTCGTCGACGCTGGCAAAACCGTTCTTCTTCGCGATGGCCACGGCCTGGGCCTGGACCTTCGGATCGGGCTTGTCCGCGTTGCCGGCAGGGAGTTTCGCCAGTTCGGGCTGCGCCGCCACGAGGCCGTCGATCAGCGCCTGGGTCAGAGCGACCTCCTTCTGCTCCTCGGCCTCGGGGGCCGGGGCGGGAGCGACGGGGGCGGTTTTGGCAGGTGCCGGCGCCTTCTGCGGCGCCTGGGCGAAGCTGACCTGCGAGACCAGGGCGGAGGTACCAAAGGCGAGGGACGCTGCCAGCAGGGCGCGAGTGGTGCGGCTCATGGATGTCTCTTCCTGTTGCGTGGTTGGGGAAGGGCCGTCATCGGCGGAGCGGGTCCGGTCGTGACGGATGGCTTCGTCCGTCGGCACGAAGGCGGGCCATGTTGCCGAGCTTCGGGGCGAAACAGTGATCTCGGCGCCGAGGCCGATCACGGTTTCGCGGGAATGCCGCCGATCTCGACCGGGGGTGGCACTCCCGCGCAACCACGCCACATTCCCGCGCAACCTTGGCAGGATCGCAGCCGACGGATCACCGCGCCTCATGCTTTCACGCTTCCTTTCCGGCGCTTGCGCCCTGTTGCTGCTGCTCGGCGCGGCGACTGCCCAGGACAGGGCGTCAGGCGCTCCCATGCAGGACGGGACCGGCGACTTCGCGCGCGAGGCCTCGGCCCTCATGGACTCGCACGCCAGGGGCGGTGTCTTCTCGGGTGCCGTGATCGTGGCGCGGGACGGCATCCCCCTGTTCCGCCGCGCCTACGGCATGGCCGACCGCGAATGGGCGATCCCCAACAAGCCGGACACAATGTTCCGCATCGGCTCCATCACGAAGCAGTTCACCGCGGCGGCGATCCTGAAACTCGTCGAGGCCGGTTCCCTCTCCCTCGACGACCCCGCCGTCCGCTACCTGCCCGAACTGCCGCCGACCTGGGCTGCGATGACGGTCCGGATGCTCCTCAACCACAGTTCCGGCCTGCCCAACGTCACCGCCCTGCCGGGCTACGCGACGCAACTCGGACGGATCGAGCGCTCGCCGATGGAGACGGTGGGCCTTCTCTACCGCGAGGACCTGCTGTTCCCGCCGGGGAGCGGACACGAATACAGCAATACCGGCTACATCCTCCTGGCCGGCCTGATCGAGCGGATCACCGGCCAGAGTTTCGCGCGCTACCTCAACGACGCAATCCTGGCGCCGGCCGGATTGGCCTCGACCCGGGACGCCGATCCCGGCGCCATCCTCCCCCGGCGCGCCAGCGGTTACCGCCGCGTCTCGGGCGAATGGCGCCACGCCCTGCCGCTGGCCGCCAGCGCCCCGTCGGGTGCAGGCATGCTGGCCTCGACCCTCGACGATCTCGTCGCCTGGGACAGGGCGCTGTTCTCCGGCCGTGTCCTGTCGGAGGCGTCGCGCCGGGCCATGGTGACGGATTACGGCCACGGCTACGGCCTCGGTTTGTATATCGGCACGGCCTACGGGCAGCGCCTGTGGTCCCATGGCGGGTTCATCAGCGGGTTCAGCGCGATCAAGGACTCCTACCCCGATCTCGGCCTCACCATCGTGGTGCTCGGCAATTCCGAGATCGTGCCGGCCCAGGCTCTCTCGCGACAACTCGCGGCCCTCTATCTCGGCGAGCCAGCGCAGACCAAAATCAGCGTCGGACCGACCGTTCTTGACCGCTATGTCGGCTTCTACCGGACCGGACCGCGCTCGGTCCTGGGCGTCACCCGCGACGGCGACCGTCTCACGGCACAGGCGGTCGGTCAGGGATCGACCGAGTCCCGCATCTCCCTCGTCGCCGAGAGCGACAGGGCCTTCGTGGCGGAGAACGGCGCGATCCGCGTGGCTTTCGACATCGAACCGGACGGACGCGCCACGGGCGTGATGATCCATCGCGACGGCATCGAACGGGCCGGTCCCAGGATCGATCGGGCCATCGCTCGGCGGATCACCGCACGCCGCTTCACCCGGCTGCCGTCGGGACGGTGAGTGCCTTGCCGAGCCTGTTTGGGCTGCTCGTCCAAGGCTTCACCTCATCCTGAGGTGCCGCGTAGCGGCCTCGAAGGAGGCCTCCAGTCGACGCGCGATCCCTGGAGGGCTCCTTCGAGGCCCTTTGCTCAAGCAAAGGGCGCCTCAGGATGAGGTGATCTGATCGGATGATCGATTTTGGCAGAACTCCCGCTGCGGAACCGCACTCCAAGGGATAACTGCCGGTGGTCGAGAGTTTTGCGAGGCCCTCCAAACCGCCCGCCCACGGCATCGCCAGACCGCCGCAGAGGGGCTAGACTGCATCAGCGCGTAGCTCCCCGCCACAGAAGCGGGGCCACGCGCCGACCCGCTCGATGCCGTCGATCCGAGCCGGTTAGGCCAAAAGTCTATCTTGATTTGGCAATCCGCCCGACTTCTGCTGGCGCACACAAGAACAACACGGAGGAAACGCACATGAACAAGCCCGAATTCCTGTCGTCAGGTACCAAGGCGCCGTTCTCGGCCCGTTACGAGAACTTCATCGGCGGCCAGTGGGTCGCCCCCGTCGCCGGCCGGTATTTCGAGAACACTTCGCCCGTCACCGGCCGCGTCATCTGCGAGGTCGCCCGTTCGGACGCGCAGGACGTGGAGAAGGCCCTCGATGCGGCCCATGCCGCCAAGGAGGCCTGGGGCCGCACCTCGCCGGGCGAGCGCGCCCTCATCCTCAACCGCATCGCCGACCGGATGGAGGAGAATCTCGACCTGATCGCCCTCGCCGAGACCTGGGACAACGGCAAGCCGATCCGCGAGACGACCAACGCCGACATTCCGCTGGCCATCGACCATTTCCGCTACTTCGCCGGCTGCGTCCGTGCGCAGGAAGGCTCGATCTCCGAGATCGACCACGACACCGTCGCCTACCATTTCCACGAGCCGCTGGGCGTCGTCGGCCAGATCATCCCATGGAATTTCCCCATCCTGATGGCGGTGTGGAAGCTGGCACCCGCGCTCGCCGCCGGCAACTGCGTGGTGCTCAAGCCCGCCGAGCAGACCCCGGCCTCGATCCTCGTGGTCGCCGAGCTCATCGCCGACCTGCTGCCCGCCGGCACCCTCAACATCGTCAACGGCTTCGGCCTGGAATGCGGCAAGCCGCTCGCCTCCTCGCCCCGCATCGCCAAGATCGCCTTCACCGGCGAGACGACGACGGGCCGCCTCATCATGCAATACGCCTCGCAGAACCTCATCCCGGTGACGCTGGAGCTCGGCGGCAAGTCGCCGAACATCTTCTTCGCCGATGTGGCCAACGAGGATGACGACTTCTTCGACAAGGCCCTCGAAGGCTTCACCATGTTCGCCCTCAACCAGGGCGAGGTCTGCACCTGCCCGAGCCGCGCGCTGGTGCACGAATCGATCTACGACCGCTTCATGGAGCGGGCGATCAAGCGCGTCGAGGCCATCGTCCAGGGCTCGCCCCTCGACCCGAACACGATGATCGGCGCCCAGGCCTCGGGCGAGCAGCTCGAGAAGATCCTGAGCTACATCGACATCGGCAAGCAGGAAGGCGCCAAGGTCCTCACCGGCGGCGAGCGCAACACCCTCGAAGGCGACCTGGCGGAAGGCTTCTACGTGAAGCCCACCGTGTTCCAGGGCCACAACAAGATGCGCATCTTCCAGGAGGAGATCTTCGGGCCCGTCCTGTCGGTCACCACTTTCAAGGACGATGCCGACGCGCTCTCGATCGCCAACGACACGCTTTACGGCCTCGGCGCCGGCGTCTGGACCCGCGACGGAACCCGCGCCTACCGCTTCGGCCGGGCGATCCAGGCCGGCCGCGTCTGGACCAACTGCTACCACGCCTATCCGGCCCACGCGGCCTTCGGCGGCTACAAGCAGTCCGGCATCGGCCGTGAGAACCACAAGATGATGCTCGACCATTACCAGCAGACCAAGAACATGCTGGTCAGCTACTCGGCCAAGAAGCTCGGCTTCTTCTAGGCCTCAAGGTACGAGACCACCTTGCCCCGGCCGGAAACGGCTGGGGCTTTTTCTTGGCCCCGACCTCTGCGTGGCCGCTATTCGCGCCAGCCGTAATCCAGCGCCTGCGTCGCCGCGCGGTGGAACACCAGCCGGCGGTCGTATTCCAGCGGGTCCTTCGGCTGGACCAGGGCGCCGGGGGGCACGTTGAGCCAGTCCACCAGGCGGGTCAGCATGAAGCGCAGGGCCGCGCCCCGGCACAGGATCGGCAGCGCCGCGACCTCGTCGTTCTGCAGCCGCCGCACGGATTGGTAGCCGGCGATCATCGCCTCGCCCTTGTCGGGGAAGAACCTGCCGTCGTGCTCGAAGCACCAGGCATTGAGGCAGATGGCGAGGTCGTAGGCGAAGGCGTCGGTGCAGGCGAAGTAGAAGTCGATCAGGCCCGACAGGTCGTCGCCGATGAAGAATACGTTGTCGGTGAAGAGGTCGGCATGGATCACGCCGGAGGGCAGGCCACGCGGCCAGCCGGCCCGGAGCACCGCGAGGTCGCCGCGCACGCGCTCGGTCAGACCCTCGGACACGGTGTCGGCGGCGGGGCCGGCAGCCTCGAACAGCGGCTCCCAGGATTCCACCGAGAGGTTGTTGGCGCGGGTCATGCCGAAATCGCTGCCCGCCCGGTGCAGCCCGGCGAGAGCGACGCCGAGAGCCCGGCAATGGTCGACAGTCGGGCGCTTGACCGAGACGCCGTCGAGGAAGGTCACGATCACCGCCGGCCGGCCGCAGAGTTCGCCGAGCGCCACGCCGTCGCGCTTCGCGATGGGCTGCGGGCAGGCGAGGCCGCGCGCGGCCAGATGCTGCATCAGGTTGAGGAAGAACGGCAGATCGCCGGCATTCACCCGCTTCTCGTAGAGGGTGAGGATGTAGGAGCCGGCGGTGGTGTGCAGGTAGAAGTTGGTGTTCTCGACGCCCTCGGCGATGCCCTTGTAGGAGAGCAGCGTGCCGATCTCGTATTGGGAGAGAAAGGCGGTCAGCGCCTCGTCGGAGACCTCGGTATAGACGGCCACGGGCTTCGCTGACGTTGGAGGGCAGACATGAGAAGGGGCGCCCTCCGGCGCCCCAGCGAGGAATAACGGGCGATGCGGCCTACTCGGCAGCTTCGCTGCGCAGTTCACGCGGCAGCGGGAAGGACATGTCCTCCACCACCGTGGAAACCGTGTCGACGGTGACGTCGTAACGGGCGGCGAAGGCGTCGATGATCTCCTCCACAAGCACCTCGGGCGCCGAGGCGCCGGCGGTGAGGCCGAGCTTGCGGATGCCCTCGAAGGCCGGCCAGTCGATCTCCTCGGCGCGGAGCACCAAGCGGGTAATCGGGCAGCCGACGCGCTCGGCGACCTCGCGCAGGCGCTGCGAGTTCGAGGAGTTCGAGGAGCCGACGACGATCACGGCATCCACCAGCGGGGCCACCTGCTTCACCGCTTCCTGGCGGTTGGTGGTGGCGTAGCAGATGTCGTCCTTGTGCGGCCCGGTGATGGTCGGGAACTTCTGCTTCAGGGCGGCGACGATGTGGCGGGTATCGTCCACCGACAGGGTCGTCTGCGTGACCCAGGCGAGGTTGTCGCGGTTGTCGGGCTCCAGGGCGGCGATCTGCTCCAGATCCTCCACCAGGGTGATCGAGCCCTTGGGCAGCTGGCCCATGGTGCCGACCACTTCCGGGTGACCCGAATGGCCGACCAGCAACACGTGGCGGCCGCGCTTGTGATGGATCTCGGCCTCGCGATGGACCTTGGTCACCAGCGGGCAGGTGGCGTCAATGGTGACGAGGCCGCGATTGTCGGCATTGGCCGGCACCGTCTTGGCGACGCCGTGGGCCGAGAAGATCACGGGGGCGTTGCCGTCCGGCACTTCGTCGAGTTCGCGCACGAACACCGCGCCTTTGCGCTTCAGGCTCTCGACCACGTATTTGTTGTGGACGATCTCGTGACGCACATAGACCGGAGGTCCATAGATCGCCAGAGCCCGCTCCACCACGTCAATGGCACGGACCACGCCGGCGCAGAAGCCCCGTGGTGCGCAGAGCAGGATCTCCAGGGGCGGCTTGGCCGAACCGTCGGGAAAGGTCTTCGAGAGAGGATCGCTCATGATAGCCGGGATGTGGCGAGGCGAGGCCGCCCCTGTCAACCTCCTATAGCGCAAAATGCGCCGCAGTGTCAGGGCGGACGGGGCACACCGGGGCGGGATCGGACGCGTCCCTCACCCCCGCCCCAGCATCCGGTCGCTGACGATCCTGCGCTGGATCTCGCTCGTTCCCTCGAAGATCGTGGTGAGCCGCGCGTCGCGCCAGTAGCGTTCCACGCGGCGTTCGGTGGTGTAACCGTTGCCGCCGTGGAGCTGCATCGCCTGGTTGGTGACGCGCACCGCCATCTCGGTGGCCAGCAGCTTCACCTTGGCCGATTCGCTCTCGGCCGCCTCGCCCTCGTCGAGGAGGTGGGCCACCTGCTGCCAGTAGGCGCGGGCCTGATCGACCTCGGCCGACATGTCGGCCAGGGCGAAGCGCAGGGCCTGGAACTCGCCGATCGGGTGGCCGAACTGCTCGCGCTCCTGCAGGTAGAGTTGGCAATCCTCCACCGCCGCGCGGGCGACGCCAACGGCGCGGGCGGCGGTGTGGACGCGGGCGATGTTGAGGCCGCGCTGCACCGAGGCGAAGCCGCCGGAATCCGCATCCGCGCCGCCATCGCCGTAGAGGCCGGTGAGGCGGTCGCCCTCGGGCACGCGCACGCCGTCGAGCTCGAGTTCGAAGGTGAGGAAGCCGTGATAGCCGATCTTGTCGATGACATGCCCGGTCATGCCCTCGGGGAAGGTGCCCGGCTTCTTGACCACGAGGAACGGCTCCAACCCGGCCGAGCGCGGCTCGCCCGGCTCCGGTTCGCGGGTGCGGGCCAGGACTTCGATGAAGTCAGCGGCGAGCGCGAAGCCCGCCCAGCGCTTGGTGCCGGTGAGCACCCAATCGTCCCCGTCGCGCACCGCGCGGGTCCGGACGCCGGCGAGATCGGAACCGGCGGTGGGCTCGGACAGGGCGATGCCGCCGATCCACTCGCCGCGCGCCGATCTCTGCAGGAGAGCGCGGCGGCGCTCCTCGTCGAGGGTCTGGGTGCCGAGGCCCTGCCCCCGCGCCAGGATGCTGCCGACGGAGAGCCAGGCGCGGGCCAATTCCTCCGAGACGAGGCAATACTCGAACACGCCGAGGCCGAGCCCGCCATGCTCGGCCGGGATGGTGATGCCGAACCAGCCCTTCTTCGCCATGGCGTCGATGAGCGAGCGCGGCATCTCGGCCTTCTGCCGGTCGAGCTCATCGGCGAGCGGCATCACCACGTCGCGGGCGAAGTCGCGGGCCTCCTGCTGAAGCTTGGCGCGCGCCTCCGTGCGCCAGGGCGAGAACAGTTCGGGCGGACGCGGCTGCTTCAACTCCGGCTTCGACAACTCCGGCTTCGACATGAGTCCTCCCGACATATTTTTTGAGCTTTGCCGTATCTCTTCAAAGCCTCGGGCCGGGCGGTGGGTTCCGGGCAGGACCGGCCAGACGCCGTTCAGACCGCCCCCATGGCGTCCTCCAACACCGAGAACGTCCTCGGATCCGCGCAATGGGCCACGTTGAAGCGCAGGAACTCGCGGCCGCCCGTCCCGGCGCTGAAGGCGGCGCCGGGGGCCAGCACCACGTCCCTGGCGAGGGCATGGCGCGCGACGTCGGCGGAATCGAGCCCGTCCGGCAGGCGCGCCCACAGGAACAGGCCCCCGCGCGGCTCGGTCCATAGCGTGAGACCGCAGCGCTCCAGCCGGCGCGCCGTCTCGCCCATGGCGCGGGCAAGCTTCTCGCGGATCTCGGCGAGGTGGCGGCGATAGGCCCCGTCGGTGATGAGGCGGTGCATCAGAGCGGCGGAGAGATGGCCGTTGCCGAGGCTGAGGGCGAGCTTGAGGTCGATCAGCCCCTCCACCCAGTCGGGCCGCAGGGCGATGTAGCCACAGCGGATCGAGGCCGAGAGGGTCTTGGAGAAGCTGCCGACCGCGATCACCCGGTCAAGCCCGTCGAACCCCGCCAGGCGCGGGGCCGGGTCGGCTTCGAGGTCGCCGAAGATGTCGTCCTCGACGATCAGCATGTCGTGCGCCTCGGCGAGCTTGAGGACGCGGTGGGCCACGGCGGGGGCCAGGGTAGCGCCGGTGGGGTTCTGGAGCGCGGAATTGGTCAGGTAGAACCGGGGCCGGTGCTCGACGATCATTCGTTCGAGCTCGGCGACATCCGGCCCGGCGGGGGTGAAGGGCACACCCATGACCTTCGCGCGGTTCGCCCGCAGAAGGGCATGGTAGTTGAAGTAGCAGGGGTCATCGACCAGCACGGTATCGCCCGGGTCGAGGAGGAACCGGCACAGCAGGTCGACCGCCTGGGTCGCCGAATCCGTCAGGACGATCTGGTCGGCCTCCGCCTCCACCCCCTTGTCGGCGAGACGCCGGGCGATCTGGCTGCGCAGCGGCGGAAAGCCGAGGGGCTTGTCGTAGCAGATCACGTTCGACTCGGCGTCGCGGGCGATGTGGCGCAGGGCACGCCGGATCGCCTCCTCGGGCATCCATGACGAGGGCAGCCAGCCGGAACCGGGTTTCAGCAGGTCCGGCCCGGATTGCATCGATTGCCGGGTGATCCAGAGCGGGTCCACGGCTCGGTCGAGTTGCGGCCCGATCTCCTTGAGACAGAGCGGGCGGGTCTTGCCCGCCACGTAGAAGCCCGAGCCCCGACGCGCGACGATGGCCCCTTCGGCGCCGAGGCGCTCATAGGCCTCCACCACGGTGGATTTCGACACGCCCATGGATTCGGCGAAAGCCCGCACCGAGGGCAGCCGCGCGCCGGGCATGAGCTGGCGGCCGGCGATCCGCTCCGTGATCGCGGAGGAGACCGTGTCCACCAGGGTGGGCGTGGTCCGCGCCGATCCCGCCATCTGTACTGCTCCACCGTCCGGACAATTCAGGCGAAGCGTACTGGACTGTCCCTGTCGTCGCCAGTGCCCCTCAGCGCATCACAGTCGAACGATCACGACGGACGAGACGAGGACGATTGATGACCACGCTCCTGAAGCAGCAAGCCGGCACCGGGGCCGGTGACCGGGCCGGACGGCTCGCGCGGTTCGCTCGCCGGCTCCTGGCGAAGGCCGCCGCCGAGCTGTCGCGCCAGGCCATCAATCGCCGGGTCCTGCACAAGCTCAGCGTCATGACCGATCACGAGCTGAAGGATATCGGCCTGATCCGGCAGGACGTGACGGATGCGGGCGCCGGCCCTGCCGATGCCTCCCAGTTCCTGATGAGCCGCCGGAACGAGAGACGGGAGGCGCGCCGCCGCCCAAGTCGTTAAGATCTGATCAGAACAGCAGAACGTGCATTATTGAGCATGACTTCGAATTCGGCATGCCGCCAAACTGGTCAATCGGGTGGTGATTGAGGTTTATCCGTGGTCCGGTTCTACCAGACCTGCAGGCACCGCAAGTCTATTGAGGCTAAGTGTTCGATCGCACGTCATTCACGGCGAAGGGGGCGCACATCACCCCCATCACCTTCCTCGTCGTGCATCACCTTCCCCATCGTGAACGTGCGCCGAGAACTTGGATACTAGGATCATGAACAGCACCCTCAACTGGACCCCGGGCGACGCAGCAGCCGAACAGGTCGGACGGGCCACCCGCTTCGTCGGCAGCCTCCTCACCAAGGCCGCCTCCGTTTTCTCGCGCAACGATGCCGACGAGCGCGGCCTCGTGGAGCTCGGCTCTCTGTCCGAGCGGGAATTGAACGATATCGGCCTGACCCGCTGGGACGTCCTCGACGCCTACGACGCGCATACGCCTTCGGACTCTACGAAGATCATCCTGGCCCATCGCGCCGTCCGTCAGGTCACCCGCCGCTTCGCCTGAACCGCGTGCCGCTCCGCACCGGTGATGGATCCGACACCGCCCGTCCACGCCATGCAGGCGTGGCGGGGGCGGTGCCCCTGGTCTAAGAGGAGAGCACGGCGACGCGCCTACGGCATCGGTCGCGGGCGACCTCACTCCTTACAGACCGGATCGACATGGCGAGCGCTTCCACCCATGTGAGCTTCCTGCCGCCGGTGCTGACCTTCCTGTCGGCGGCGGTGATCGGCGTGCCGATCTTCCGGCTCATCGGCCAGAGCGCCGTGCTCGGCTATCTCGTCGCGGGCGTCGTCATCGGCCCCTTCGGATTCTCGCTCATCGCCGAGCCGGAGACCGCCGCGAGCGTCGCGGAGCTCGGCGTCGTTCTCCTTCTCTTCATCGTCGGCCTCGAGCTCGAGATTTCGCGGCTGATCTCGATGCGGCGCGACATTTTCGGCCTCGGTGCGGCGCAGTTGCTGCTCTGCACCATTGTGCTTGCCGGCGCCGGTGCCCTGTTCGGACTTACCCCGGCCGCGAGCCTCGTCATCGGCGTCGCCCTCGCCCTGTCGGCCACGGCGGTGGCGCTGCAGCTCCTTGAGGAGCGGGGAGACCTCGGCACGCCCTATGGCGGCCGCGCCTTCGCGGTGCTCCTGTTCCAGGACATCTCCGTCGTGGCGATCCTCGCCCTGATGCCGCTCCTGGCCTCCACCGGCAGCAGCGGCAACGACGCGTGGCTCGGCCAGGCCCTGCAATCCACCGCCACGGTGGGGGGCGCCCTCCTCGCCGTGGTCCTGGTGGGCCGCTACGGCCTCAACCCGTTCTTCAGCCTACTCGCGGCCAGCGGCGCGCGCGAGGTGATGACCGCGGCGGCCCTCCTCGTGGTACTCGGCACCGCGATGCTGATGGAGCATGTCGGCCTGTCGATGCCTATGGGCGCCTTCCTGGCCGGCGTGCTGCTGGCGGAATCCAACTTCCGGCACCAGCTCGAAGCCGATATCGAGCCGTTCCGCGGCATGCTCCTCGGCCTGTTCTTCATGAGCGTGGGCATGTCCATCGACGGCGGCCTGCTCAGAAGCGCGTGGCCCGCCCTGCTCGGGGCGACGGCGGCGGCAATCCTCATCAAGGTCGGGCTGGTGGCCAGCCTATTCCGCCTGTTCGGCTCGCCCTGGCTCGATGCGGTGCGCGGGGCCGCGATCCTCGCGCCGGCCGGCGAGTTCGCCTTCGTGCTGCTGCCGGCGGGCGCCGAACTCGGCCTGATCGACCAGCCCTCCACCCGCTTTGCGGTGGCCTTGGCCGCCCTCACCATGCTGGTCGGCCCCGTCGCCGCCAAGGCCCTCGACGGCTACCTGTCCCGGCACCGGCCGGAGGCGGCCGAGCACGCCCCCGACCTGATCGAGAGCACCGAGGCCCGTGTCCTCGTCGTCGGCTTCGGCCGCTTCGGCCAGATCCTCACCCAGGTGCTGCTCGCCGAGGGGATCAGCGTCACGGTGATCGACAAGGACGTGGAGCAGATCCGCAGCGCCTCGCGATTCGGCTTTCGCATCTATTACGGCGACGGCACCCGCCTCGACGTGCTGCGCGCCGCCGGAGTGGGCCGGGCGGAACTCCTCTGCATCTGCGTCGACGATCCGCAGGCCGCCCTGAAGATCGTCGACATCGTGCACGAGGAATTCACGGCGGTGCGCACCTATGTCCGCGCCTATGACCGGATGCATTCGGTGGAACTGATGAACCGGGACGTCGATTACCAGCTGCGCGAGACGGTGGAATCGGCCATCGCCTTCGGCCGCGCCACCCTGGAAGGGCTCGGCATCCCGGCCGAGGCCGCCGCCGCCACGGCCCAGGACGTGCGCAAGCGCGACATCGCTCGTCTCGTCCTGCAGCAGGCGGGCGCCCTTCCGGAGGAATCGCGCTACATGGGCGGCAGCCCCGAGATCAAGCCGGAGCCGCTCACCGTGCCCAAGCGCCCCTCGCGGGCGCTGAGCACCGAGACGCGGGACATCATCGGCATGGAGCGGCGCGAGGCGGCGAGCCGCACGCTGCAACCCCAGGACACCCCGTCGGATGCCTGACACCCGCAAGGCGGCGGGACATCCCGTCGTCCGACAGGAGGCCGGACGGTTCGTCACGGGATCGATCCTGCGGCACGTGGTGGTGATGACCGGCACGGGCTCCATCGGCCTGATGGCGATCTTCGTGGTCGACCTGCTCTCGCTGATCTACGTCTCAAAGCTCGGCGACCCGACCCTTACGGCGGCGGTGGGCTTCGCCACCATAGTCCAGTTCTTCGCCATCGCCATCAATATCGGCCTGATGATCGCCGCCGGCGCCCTGGTCTCGCGGGCGATCGGGGCCGGCGACGAGGCCGGCGCCCGGCGGCTCGCCACCTCGGCCTCGATCCACGGCATCGTCGTCTCGGGCATCCTCGTCCTGGCGATGCTGCCGTTCCTGCCCTTCATCCTGTCCTGGATCGGCGCCGATGCCGAGACGCTTCCCGTGGCCGAGCGCTTCCTCTGGATCGCCCTGCCCTCGAACCTGCTGATGGGGCCGGGCATGATGTTCTCGGGTCTGCTGCGTGCCGTGGGGGCGGCGCGCCAGGCCATGTACGTGACGCTCGGCGGCGCCATCGTCACCGCCGGCCTCGACCCCCTCCTCATCTTCACGGCTGGGCTGGGGATCGACGGGGCCGCGATCACCACCTGCGTGGCGCGGGCGACCTTCGCCCTCGTCGGCCTGTGGGGCGTGCGCCAGCACCGGATGCTCGCCGCCCCCACCTTGGCGGACGTGATCGCGGACGCGCCCACGGTGTTCAGGATCGCCCTGCCCGCCGTGCTCACCAACCTCGCCCCCTCGGTGGCAAGCGCCTTCATCGCCCATGCGCTGGCCAAGTTCGGCGCTGTGGCGGTGGCCGGCAACGTGGTCATCGACAGGCTGACGCCGGTGGCCTTCGGCGGCCTCTTCGCCATGTCCGGCTCCATCGGCCCCATCCTCGGCCAGAATTGGGGAGCGGGACGGTTCGACCGCATGCGCGGCGTGCTGCGGGACGGGGCGCTGGTGACGGCGGCCTATGTCGTCGTGGTCTGGGCCGCCCTGATCGTCTTTCGCGGACCGCTGACAGGCCTGTTCGAACTGACCGGCACCGCCGCCGAGCTCTTCGTCTTCTTCTGCCTCGTGAGCGGGGGCGTGTGGTTCTTCACGGGCCTGCTCTTCCTCGCCAACGCCTCGTTCAACAATCTCGGCTTTCCCTTCCTGTCGACGTTCCTCAACTGGGGCCGGGCGACCATCGGGACCGTGCCGCCTGCCCTCCTCGGCGCCCATCTCTACGGCCCGAAGGGCATCATCGCCGGGGTGGGCATCGGCTCGGTGGCCTTCGGGGCGATCGGGATCGCGCTGGCCTTCCGGACGGTGGCGCAACTCGAGAAACGGGCCGGTTACGCGCCGAAAATGGCATCGGAGGCCGATGCGGATGCCTCCGGAGGCGATATTCCGGCCCCGGAGAGGCCGAACGCACTGGTTTAGTGCCGGGACGGGCATGATCCCGGGCTGGTAAGTGCCGCTGGGATGCGACAGAGTTCGCTCCTCGACGGCGGGCTGAAGCATTTCCGTCCGGCCGCGATGGGATTCAGAAGGCTGCCGCCATGTTCAACCTGTTCGATCTCATGCAGGCGCAAGGCGGAATGGGCGCCAACGGTTTCGGCCAGCAATTCGGCCTGTCGCCGGACCAGACCCGGCGGGCCATGGAAGCGCTGATGCCGGCCCTGACGCTGGGCCTTCAGCGGAACGCCGCCGCCGATCCCACCGGCTTTACCCAGATGTTCAGTTTCATGGACCCGAGCGCGACCGCCACCACGCAGGCCAAGCCGCAGATGGACGCCATGATGCGCCAGCTTTTCGGGTCGCAGCATCTGGGGCAGGCCGTGCTGCAGCAGGCCGCGGCGGCGAGCGGCGTCGCGACGCCCGCTCTGCGGCAGATGCTGCCGCTCATGGCCGGGATGGTAGTGGCGGGGATCGTCCACGTCATGATGAATCCGGGCCCGGCGGCGCAGGCCCCGGCCCCGCCTCCGCCCTCCCCCTTCGGCATCCCGACCCATCCCTATTGGACGGAGATGATGAACGCGTTCATGGCGGCGGGCGGCTCGATGCTGTCTGCGCCCAAGGACGTCACGTCCTCCCGCGCCACGCCGACCCAGAGGAGCCTACCGCCCGCGCGCTTCTTCCCGGACCCCAGCCAATCCGCGAGCTCGAAAGCTGCTTCTGGCTCCGGGCCCGCCTCGGGCACAAAGACCACCGAAGCGGCGCAAGGCTCCCCGCTCAACCCGTTCGACCTGTTGCAGCAGATGTTCCAGTCTGGGCTGGAGGCCCAGCAGGAGAATGCACGGACGATGCAGAGCCTTTTCGACAGCCTGTGGCGCGACGGCATGACGGCCATGGATCCGTCGAAGGGAAAGCCCGCCGCCAAACCCGGGCCGACGCGGCGCTGAGCGTCGCGCGAAGCCTCACGTGCTCCGGGCGATGGCGTCACCGATATATTTGTACATCGCGCCGACGCTGTCGGCATAGAGGTGGAGAGCCGTGACGATCGCCAGGAAGATCAGTCCGGTGATCAGAGTGTATTCGATCGCGGTCGTGCCGCGCGTGTCCCGCTTGAAGGCGGCGGCGAGGCCCGGGACACGGGATCGAGCCCGATCACGTTGCGTCGCCCGAATTGTCTCGCGGTTCATCATGGAAGTGGGGCGATCCTCGACGAAGCCGGCGCAGGTAGTCCTGCGCCGGAAATCGTTGCTGCCCGTTTAAGCGTTGTCCGTAAAACGCCCGCTTCTCCACTCCAAAAGCAGCGGGAACCCGCGATGAGGGCGGATCAGCCCCGTCCCGCTTCCTTGCGAAGGGCGTCGATGCGCTTGGAGGCCTCGGCCTTGTCGAGATCGGGCTCGAACGAGTCGGGCGATTTCGCCTCCTCCGACAGGGTCTTGAGGTAGGAGGCCTGCGCGCCGGTCATCGGCTCGTCGCCCGTGGTCCACTCGCTCGGATCCTTGATCCGGTTCGACGCGTCGCCACCGGCCGTCTTCGGGTTCTCGTTCTCGTCCGTCGCCTGCTTCTTCGTCATCGCGCAACCTCGTTCATGAATTGTTCTCTTCATAACGAGGGCCTCGCCGATGAGTTCCGCGCCGTTGCGCCTGTCCCCGGGGCGAGGATCCGAGGCCTCGTCGTCGACTCGCGCAGATGTGAGGCGGCATGCCTCAGGGCGCCTTGGTGGCGATCGAGCCCGTGTGGACGGCGACGACACCTTGATTTTCGAGACTCGCGCCAGATTTCGCTCAAGGCGCCGGATGGCGCGAGCGTCGCCGTCTCTCAGGGTGTCGCACGCCTCACGCCGGCGACGGACCGGCGGTCCGATCCATCCGGTGCCGCCGGTTCTGCGCGCAGGGAAATGTAGATGAACGAGACGACGATCGACAAGACGAATACCGAGTCCTACCCGATGGCGGGCCAATGCCCGTTCGGAGGCGACCGCATCGGCGGAGCCCTCGGCAGCCGCCCGGCCCTGGAGAATTGGTACCCGCACCGCCTGAGGGTCGAGCTGCTGCACCAGAACGGCCTCGCAGCCGATCCGCTCGGGCCGAATTTCGACTACGCCAAGGCCTTCGAGACCATCGATCTCGACGCGCTCAAGAGCGACATCAAGCAGTTCCTCACCTCGTCGGTGGCGTGGTGGCCGTCCGATTACGGTAATTACGGCCCGCAGATGATCCGCATGGCCTGGCACTCGGCCGGCACCTACCGCATCGCGGACGGGCGGGGCGGCGCCGGCACCGGGATGCAGCGCTTCGCGCCGATCTCGAGCTGGTGGGACAACGGCAACACCGACAAGTCGCGCCGCCTCCTGCAGCCGATCAAGCACAAATACGGCAACGCCCTCTCCTGGGCGGACCTGATGGTGCTCACCGGCAATTGCGCCCTGGAGATCATGGGCCTGCCGACCTACGGTTTCGCCGGCGGACGCCTCGACGCCTGGGAGGCGGACAACGCCACCTACTGGGGTCCGGAGGTCGTCGAAATGGGCTCGGTGTCGAGCTTCGACGACATGGTCAACCGGGACAAGCGCTGGCGCGGCAAGAATGGCGACGCCGATTACGACCTGGAGAACCCCCTCGCCGCCTCCCACCAGTCGCTGATCTACGTGAACCCCGAGGGGCCTTACGCCAACGGCGACCCGCAGGGCTCGGCCAACGACATCCGCGTGACGTTCACCCGCATGGCCATGAACGACGAGGAGACCGTGGCGCTCATTGCCGGCGGCCACGCCTTCGGCAAGAGCCACGGCATGACCCCCGCCAAGGAGATCGGACCGCCGCCCGAGATGGCGCCGATGGAGGCGATGGGGCTCGGCTGGCACAACCCGAACGGCACCGGCGCTGGCAAGGACACGATGACCAACGGCATCGAGGGCAGTTGGACCCCCGACCCGACCAAGTGGGACAACGCCTACCTGGAGAACCTGTTCAAGTTCGACTGGGAGCAGACCAAGAGTCCGGCCGGCGCCCTGCAATGGACGCCGAAAGACCCGAACGCGCCGCGGACGCCCGACGCACATGTTGCGGGGCAGTCGCATCCCCTCATGATGATGACCTCCGACATCGCCCTCAAGGTCGACCCGGAGTACCGCAAGGTCTGCGAGAAGTTCCTCAACGACTTCGACGCATTCACGCAGGCCTTCTCCAAGGCGTGGTACAAACTGACCCACCGCGACATGGGGCCCAAGCACCGCTACCTCGGCCCGGAGGTGACGATCGAGGACGGTCTGCTCTGGCAGGATCCGATCCCCGACGCCGCCTATGCCCCGGTGGGTGAGGCCGAGGTCGCCACCCTCAAACAGGCGATCCTGGCCACGGGCCTGTCGGTCTCGGATCTGGCCTTCACCGCCTTCTCGGCGGCCTCGACCTACCGCGACAGCGACAAGCGCGGTGGCGCCAACGGCGGCCGGCTCGCCCTTGCTCCGCAGAAGGACTGGGCCGTCAACCGCCGGGCCGCGCCCGTGGTCGACGCGCTCCGTGGGGTCATGGCGGAGTTCAACCATGGCCGAACCGACGGCAAGCAGGTCTCGCTGGCCGACCTCATCGTGCTCGCCGGCTGTACCGCCGTGGAGAAGGCCGCCAGGGATGCCGGGTTCGAGACGCAGGTGCCGTTCACGCCCGGCCGGGTCGATACCACACAGGAGCTGACCGACATCGAGATGTTCCAGTGGCTGAAACCCGTCGTCGACGGTTTCCGCAACTACGTCGATGACGGGTTCGGGGCAATGACGCGGAGCCTGTCGCCGGAGGAACTGTTCCTCGACAAGGCCAACCTGCTGACGCTGACCGCACCCGAATGGGTGGTGCTGACCGGCGGCCTGCGGGCGCTCGCCGCCAATCACGACGGCTCGAACCGGGGCATCTTCACCGACCGGGTGGGCGTGCTGACGACGGACTTCTTCCGCACCCTGACAGACACGAATCTGGTCTGGGAGAAGATCGATGCGGACGGAACGTCCTTCGCCCTCAAGGACCGTGAAACCGGACAGGCGAAGTTCGAGGCCACGCGCAACGACCTCATCTTCGGGTCGAACGCGCAGCTGCGTAACATCGCCGATGCCTATGCGGGCAGCGATGGCCAGAGCCGGTTCGTGGCGGATTTCGTGCGCGTCTGGGATAAGGTGATGATGCTCGACCGCTACGACGTGAAGGGCCACCGGCGTCAAGGCCCGATGGCGGCCTGATCGACAGCGGCCATAGACGCCCCCGTCCCTTCATTCATTGGGACGGGGGTCGTGCGATGGAAGTCCCCGCCTCGTCACTACCGGGCGCGCGCGATGTGGATGCGTCTTGTCCCTCGCCCTCGCAGGCTCCCACGAAGTGACGGCGAGGCCGTCATGTGGCGAGCGCCGGCGGATGCGTGGATGCAACCGCGCGAAGAGCGGCCCGAACTACGCCGCCACCGCCTTCGGCTGAACCTCGGCGGTGTAATCGTCCATGAGCGTCTTGGTCATGGCGGCCGGGGTGAAGCGGTATGGGCCGATCTCGGAGACCGGCGTCACTTCCGCGGCCGAGCCGGTGATGAAGCACTCGGAGAAGCCCTCCATCTCCTCGGGCCTGATCCGCCGCTCGATCACCTCGAAACCGCGCCGACGGGCGAGGTCGATGACGGTCTGGCGGGTGATGCCGTTGAGGAAGCGGTCGGCGAGCGGGGTGTGGACCACGCCGTCCTTGATGAAGAAGATGTTCGCGCCGGTGCATTCGGCGACGTAATCCTCCCAATCGAGCATCAGGGCGTCGGCATAGCCCTTGTTCTCGGCACGGTGCTTCGAGATCGTGCAGATCATGTAGAGACCGGCCGCCTTCGAGGCGGAGGGGATCGTCCGCGGATCGGGCCGGCGATAATCGGCCATGTCGAGGCGGATGCCCTTCATCTTGGTCTCGGGATCGAAATAGCTCGGCCATTCCCAGGCGGCGACGGCGAGGTGAATGGTGTTGTTCTGGGCCGAGACGCCCATCATCTCCGAACCGCGCCAGGCCACGGGACGCAGGTAGGCGTCGGTGAGGCCGCTGGTCTTGAGCACAAGTTCCTTGGCCGCCTCGATCTCGGCGACGCCGTAGGGAATCGTGAAATCGAGGTACTGCGCCGAGCGGAGCAGGCGCTCGGCATGCTCGTGGCTCTTGAAGATCCGTCCGCCATAGGCGCGCTCGCCCTCGAACACCGCCGAGCCGTAATGCAGGCCGTGGCTGAGCACGTGGATCTTGGCCTCGCGCCACGGCACCAGCACGCCATCGAACCAGATGGTGCCCTCGCGTTCGTCGAACGGGATCACGGACATGACGAATTCCTTGAATCCGCGGGCTCGCATCGTCGCGCCTGCGGGGTCGATCGATCGGGTTGGCGCGATGGCCAGGCAATGCCCCGCGCAGTATCCGCGAGGACGGAGGTCCGCAAGACGGCCGTTACGGCGAGCCGGTCCCGGGGAGGCTTGACGGGTATCAACGCCCCTGAGATATGTCAACAACACTGACGTATATTGAGGATGTCGCCGGACGTGACGCGCCAATCCACCGTGCTGAAGAGCGCGGCCCCCATTTCCCTATCGGACGAGGATCACGAGCCGGCCGATGCCGCGCCGGCCTCCGACGGTGCGGCGGCGACCGATCACGGCATCACCAACGATCTCGTCGAATTGCTGTTCTTCGCCTACCGCGACTTCGTCGGCGACCCGGACCGGATGCTGGCCGAATACGGCTTCGGTCGGGCGCATCACCGGGTGCTCCATTTCGTCTACCACTATCCCGGCCTGACCATCGCCGAACTCCTCGACATCCTGCGGATCACGAAGCAGAGTCTGAACCGGGTTCTCAAGGATTTGATCGAACAGGGTCACATCGTGCAGAAGACCGGCCGGAGCGACCGCCGGCAGCGTCTGCTCTATTGTTCGGAGACGGGTGCCACCCTCACGGCCGAGCTGACGCGGGTGCAGGTACGGCGGGTCGCCCGCGCCATCGCGGACCCGGTGGGGGATGGTCCGAAGGACGCCCAGGACAAGAGCGGATTTGCAGCGGCACAGGGGTTTCTCATGGCGATGATCGAACCCGAAGAGCGCGCGGCGGTGACGAGCCTGATGGCGCGGCGCGCCCGGAGCCGTCCCTGACATGGCATCACCGGAACTGAAGGTCCGCGCCGAGCTTCCCGACCACGCGCCCCATATCCTCGTGGTCGACGACGACAGGCGCGTGCGTGAGTTGCTGTCGCGCTATCTCTACGAGCAGGGCTTCCGCGTCACCTCCGCCGGCAATGTCGAGGAGGCCCGGCAACGGGCGCAGAGCTTCGTCTTCGACGCCCTTGTCCTCGATGTGATGATGCCGGGCGAGAACGGTTTCGATTATGCCCGGCAGGTGCGCGAGACGTCGCGGGTGCCGATCCTGATGCTCACGGCCCGTTCCAACCCCAACGACCGGGTGATGGGACTCGAGATCGGGGCGGACGATTACCTGCCCAAGCCCTTCGAGCCGCGGGAGCTGATTCTGCGCCTCAACAACATCATCAAGCGCCGGCCGGAAGGCGCTCCGCCCTCCGACCGCACCATCGCCACGGTGACGTTCGGGCCGTTCTCCTACCGCATCGACCGGGGCGAGTTGCGCCGCGACGAGGAGACCATCCGCATCACCGACCGCGAGCGCGAGATCCTGACGATCCTGGCGGAGGCCAAGGGCGGCAATGTCGACCGCGACGTGCTGGCCGGGAATGGCGGGCTCGCGGCGGAGCGCACCATCGACGTGCAGATCAACCGCCTGCGCCGCAAGACCGAGGTCGATCCGGGCAATCCCCTCTTCCTCCAGACGGTCCGCGGCATCGGCTACCGCCTCGCGATCGATTAGACGGGACCCGCCATGGCCCTCGCCGGCCTGAACCTGTCGCGGATCAGAACCAGCACCGCCGCCGCCTGGCGCGCGAGACCGCATCCGCGCCGGATGTGGAAGAGGCTCGCCCGCGCCATCGGCAACGCCCTGCCGAAGGGGCTCTATGCCCGCTCGCTCATCATCATCATCGCGCCGGTGGTGCTGCTGCAATCGGTGATCGCCTACACCTTCATGGAGCGACACTGGCAGCTCGTGACGCGACGCCTCTCGGCGGCCGTGACGGCCGACGTGGCGGCGATGATCGACGTCTATGAGAGTTACCCCCAGGACAAGGACGCCGACACCCTCACCCGCATCGCCGGCACGCGGCTGAACCTCGACCTCGACATCCTGAAAGGGGCGAAGCTCCCCCTGCCAGGGCCGCGCCCGTTCTTCTCCATCCTCGACGAGACGCTCTCCGAGGAGCTCGCCAAGCAGATCGGCCGGCCGTTCTGGATCGACACAGTGGGCCGGTCCAGCCTCATCGAGATCCGCGTCGAGATCCCGGACGGGGTGCTGCGGGTGACCGCGCGGCGGAGCATGGCCTATGCCTCGAACTCGCACATCTTCCTGCTCTGGATGAGCGGTTCCTCCCTGGTCCTGCTCGGCGTCGCGATCCTGTTCCTGCGCAACCAGATCAAGCCGATCCTCCGGCTGGCCGACGTGGCGGAGAGTTTCGGCAAGGGCCGCGAGATCGAGTTCCGGCCGCGCGGCGCCCGCGAGGTGCGCCAGGCCGGCCACGCCTTCATTGAGATGAAGCGGCGCATCGAGCGGGCGATGGAACAGCGCACGACCATGCTCAACGGGGTCAGCCACGACCTTCGCACCATCATCACCCGGTTCAAGCTGTCCCTCGCCCTGGTGGAGCAGACCAGCGAGGTGGAAGACCTTCAGCGCGACGTCGATGAGATGAGCCGGATGCTGGAGGCCTACCTCGCCTTCGCGCGCGGCGATTCCGGCGAGGCCGCCGTGCCCACCGACATGCGGGCGATGCTGGAGGATCTGCGCACCGACGTGGAACGCCTGGGCGCCCACGTGGCGGAGGTGAAGTTCGACGGCCGCGCCATGGTGACGCTGCGGCCGGACGCGTTCCGCCGCTGCCTGTTCAACCTCGCCGCCAACGCGGCCCGCTACGGCGAGACGGTGGCGATTCGGGGCCGCACGGAGGCGCGGTCCTTCCTCGTCTCCATCGACGACGACGGCCCGGGCATCGCCATCGAGAGTCGCGAGGAGGTGTTCAAGCCCTTCGTCCGCCTCGACGATGCGCGCCAGGATGCCGGCGGATCGGGCCTCGGCCTCGCCATCGCCCGCGACATCGCCCGCGCCCATGGCGGCGACGTCGCCCTTCACGACAGTCCGCTGGGGGGATTGCGCGCCACCGTGCGCATCCCGGCGTGACGGTCCGATCCCTGTGAATTTTGTTGCGTCCGGGGTGTCCCCTCGGGCGCTGAGCAATGCTATGACCGGGGCCGCTTTACAGAGAGAAGGGCCGAACCCCGGTCCCGACATACGCGAGTACGCCATGAACCCGCTGGGTCCCGTCCTGATCGTCCTGCTCCTCCCAATCTCCGCCATCGGCCTCCTGCTCTACACCGATACCGGCATCGAGCCGGCGCTGTTCTCCGCCACGGTGAAGACCTTCGTCGCCCTGTTCGCCATCGCCGGGATCCTGTCCTACGGCGCGAGCCGGCTCGCCGCCCGCTCGGAAGGCTAAAAAGACCGCGTCTCCGGACCGGCCCCGTGGCGGGGCCGGTTCTGCGCCGACGCAACGGTGACGATGGGATCGAGGACGACATGAAGGCCGCCCTCGCTCGTATTCCCGCGCCCGACTTGTGGAGCCTGAGACGAATCCTCGCTCTCTGCCTCGCGGCGAGCGTCGCTGCGCTTTCCCCACTGCCCCTGGCCGCCGAGGAAAAGTCGGCCCATCCGACCCCCGCGATGCCCGAGCCCCCGGCCCGGCCCACCGAGTTGAAGCCCGAACCGGCGCCGACACCCGCGTCGGTTCCGCCGCTCCCGGACGCTCCGGCCCCGCCCGGACGCCCGGCCGAACTGACGCCCCCTCCCCCGGCCGCGCCGGAGACGGGTCCGGCCGCCGAGATGCCGCCGCCGCCCCCGCGCCCGGCCGATCTCTCGACGCCGGCGACCACATCACCCGCCCTCACCCTGACGGTCGCCCCCCTCGACGACACCGCCTGTCGCAAGCGCCTGGAGCGCCTGGGCGCGACCTTCGAGGCGCTGCCGCCCATCGCTAACGGGCAATGCGGCGCAGAAAAGCCGCTGAAACTCAGCCGCCTCTCCGGCGACGTGGCGCTCACGCCTGCCGCGACCCTGGTCTGCAACACGGCCGAAGCCCTGGCGCGCTGGACGACTGAGGCCCAGGAAGCCTCGGAGCGCATCCTGAAGGCTCCGCTTCGGAGCCTCTCCATCGGCACGTCCTACGAGTGTCGCGGCCAGAACCACGATCCCGACGCCAAGCTCAGCGAGCACAGCTTTGCCAACGGCGTCGACATCATGGGCTATGGATTCGAAGGGCGGGCACCGATCCAGGTGGGAGCCGGTCTCGACGGTGCGCCGGAGGCGACGTTCCAGGCCGCGACCCGCGCCAAAGCCTGCGCCTTCTTCCGCACCGTGCTCGGGCCGGGGTCGGATGCCTCGCACGGCAACCACCTCCATCTCGACGAACGCGAGAGGAATGCGGGGCATCGTCTCTGCCAGTAGGAGCCGTGGAACGCCGAAGGCTCGAGCCGGCTTGAAGGAGCGGACCTGTCGATCCCCCGGCGAAAGTTGATCTCCCGATGCCCCATCTGCCCCTGCCGAGCGCCGTCGCGCTCATGGCTCTTGTTTGCCTCGCCGCTCCGAACGCGGCAGTGGCGAAGCCGGCGGGAAGCACGTCCTCGGAGGCGGGCAAGACGAGTTCCGACAAGGATGCTCCCGGCGAGGCCCTGACCGCCGAGGCGATCAACGGCGCGACCTTCACGGCGCCCGAGACGCCCGAGGGTGGCGGCAAGAAGGAGAGCAAGAAGGCACGGGCGAAGCAGAAGGACAAACGGCCCCAGCCGCTTCTGGTGAAGGTCCAGGTGCTTCTCGACCGGGCGCATTTCTCCCCCGGCGCCATCGACGGCCGCGACGGCGAGAACATGCGCAACGCCCTGTCGGCCTACGCGGTGGCGCAGGGGCTGCCGCCGGCCCAGACCCTGAACCAGGAGCTCTTCGACAAGCTCGCCGCATCGAGCGCCGACCCCGTGGTGGTCTCCTACACGATCACCGAGTCCGATGCGGCCGGCCCCTTCGCGGAAAAAATCCCCGCCAAGATGGAGGAGCAGGCCGATCTCGAGGCGATGAGCTACACCAATCCGCGCGAGATGCTGGCCGAGCGCTTTCACATGTCGCGCGACCTCCTCACCGCCCTCAACCCGGACGCCGCCCTCGACAAGGCCGGCACCACCATCACCGTGGCGGCGGTCCCGCCCCTGGAGACCGGCAAGCCGGCGAAGGACGAAGCGAAGCCGAAGAACAAATCCGAGGGCAAACCCGAGGACAAGCCGGACGCGGACAAGGGCACGGACACGTCGAAGAAGGACGCTGCGCCCAAGAGCAACGATACCTCCAAGAAGGACGACACACCCAAGAAGGACATCGCGCGGGTCGAGGTCGACAAGGTCACGCGCCACGTGCGCGGCTTCGGCGAGGACGGCACCCTGCGGGCCTATTACCCCGCCTCCATCGGCAGCGCCGAGAAGCCGGCTCCCTCCGGCGAGGCCAAGGTGAAGGGCGTCGCCTTCGCGCCCGTCTACACCTACAATCCCAAATACGCCTTCAAGGGCGTGAAGACGAACAAGACCTTCTCGATCCGCCCCGGCCCGAACAACCCGGTCGGCATCGTCTGGATCGACCTGTCGATCCCCTCCTACGGCATCCACGGCACGCCCGAGCCGGAGAAGGTCGGCAAGACCGAATCCCACGGCTGCATCCGCCTCACCAACTGGGACGCCCGCGACCTCGCCACCCGCATCGAGCGCGGCGCCAAGGTGGTGTTCAAGGACGAGTAAGACCTGTTGCGGAGTGGGATCGATGGTTGGGCCGCCGTCGATCCATAGCGGTCACGGTCTCACCCATCGCAAGGCGTCGATCAGAGCGCGAAGCGCTGGGGTGACCTGCCTGTTGGGATAATAGAGGTGACAGCCCGAGAAGGGCGGGCACCACGCGTCCAGCACCTGAACCAACGTTCCGGCCGCGAGATCGGCTGCGACTTCGTCCTCCAACATGTAGCCGAGCCCCGCCCCCGCGCGCACGGCCGCAGCTGCAAGGAGGCCGTCATTGACGATGAGCTGTCCGCCCGCGCGCACCCGTATCTCGCGGCCCTTGTCCATGTCGGTGAACTCCCAGGGCAGGAGGCCACCGCCACCGACCAGGCGGTAGTTCACGCAGTTATGGGCCTCCAGGTCGTTCGGGGTCGCCGGCCGAGGATGGTGGGCGAAATAGCCCGGCGTGCCGACAACGACCGTGCGCAAGTCCGGGCCGACGCGGACCGCCACCATGTCCTGCTCCACCGTGTCGCCGAAGCGGATTCCGGCGTCGAAGCCGGCCGTGACGACATCGGCGAGGCGATCGTCGATCACCACCTCCACCGAGACCGCCGGGTGTTCGAGCAGGAACCGTGGCATGGTCGGCTCGAGGATGGTTCGGGCGGCGTACGCGAACGTGGTCAACCGGAGGGTGCCGGACGGCGCGTGGCGCCAATCGGCCAACGCCGCGAGGCCACGCTCGACCTCTTCCAACGCCGGACCCAGCGAGCGCAACAGTCGCTCGCCGGCGGGCGTCGGGGCGACGCTGCGCGTCGTGCGCGCGAGCAGGCGCACACCGAGACGTGTCTCCAAGCCTCGCATCGCATGGCTGAGGGCGGACGGCGACAGGCCGAGTTCGGCCGCGGCCCGTGTGAAGCTGCGGCTACGCGCCACCGCCGCGAAGGCCGCGAGATCATCGAGGGCGCCACGCCGCATTGCTGCATCCCGTTCACAGACCCTTGCCGCCCGTAACGGCTAATGGGCTCGAGTCTGTATCGCTACCATCCGTTGGATCATTAACGAGGCTCAACAATGGATTTGACGCATAATCGGACGCTGGGCCGCTCGGGACTCGCGGTGAGCCCCCTGGCGTTGGGCACCATGACGTTCGGCACGGCGCGCTGGGGGCTCGACGAGGCCGGCAGTCGCGCGGTGTTCGATGCCTATGTCGAGCGTGGCGGCAACTTCGTCGACACGGCCGACGTCTACGCAAGTGGCGGCAGCGAGACGATGGTCGGTCGTTTCGTCGCCGAGCGCGGCCTGCGCGATCGGCTCGTCCTCGCCACCAAATCGGGATTCGCCACCGGGAGTGGACCGCATGCGGGTGGTTGCGGCGCCAAGCACGTCCACGCGGCGATCGAGGGGTCGCTGCGCCGCCTGGGAACGGATTACATCGACCTGTACTGGGTGCACGTCTGGGATGGGATCACGCCGGCGGAAGAACTTCTCGAAACGATGGTCGGCCTCGTTCGTGCGGGCAAGGTCCGCTATTGGGGCCTGTCGAACACGCCGGCCTGGTATGCCGCCAAACTCGCGACCCTCGCCGCTTCGCGCGGCCTGCCGGGTCCGATCGCGCTCCAGTATTTCTACTCGCTCGTCAATCGGGAGGTAGAGGACGAGCACATCCCGCTCGCGGCTGAATTCGGCATGGGCATGGTGCCTTGGTCACCTCTCGCCTACGGGTTGCTCACGGGCAAGTACGACCGCGCCACCGTGGAGGCGGCCGGCCCACGCGCGGGTGGCCTGCCGAAGGACGCGGCGCAGGCCGGAGAGGCGCGCCCGGCCGACGACAAACGCCTCGACGGCGCGAATCCCTTCGGCGACCGCCTGTTCACGCCGCGCAACTGGGATATCGTGGAGGCCGTCCGCCACGTGGCCGACGCGATCGGACAATCGCCGGCCCGTGTCGCGCTCGCTTGGGTCGTGGGCAAACCGGGCGTGGCCTCGACCCTGATGGGCGTCAGCCGCGCGGCACAGGTCGCCGACAATGTGGCGTCCCTCGGACTCGTACTGGCACCCCAGCACCGTGCCGCCCTCGATGCGGCCAGCATGCCCGCCGAGCCGCGACTAATCTACGCCCTGGCGCAACCGCCGTTGCGGCAACAGGTCGTATTCGGAGGTGCGCAGGTTCAAGCTTTGGTAGACATCTCTTGATGCCACTGACATCCGCCCAGCGCTGTTTGCTGCAGAACGTGCGCGGGGCCGTGCCAGACGTCTCTCGCGCGAGCGACAACAAGGATCCTTGTCCCCTCGTACATCTGATTTTTCGCACGGGCTTCCACGAACCGTCTCGTCGCAAGACCACCCAGGATGGACACGGCTTCGTCGTGCGGTTCCGGCCGAACACAGGCGAGCGCCGCCTCAGGTGGCCCCGGACGATATTCCGGCAACGGCACGGGCCCGACGCCCCCTCGGCGCCCATTCACTCCGTCCGGCCAATCACGTGCCAACGCCGAGCAGGGTCGCGTCGCCGCGGATACCGAGAAAGTCTCACATCCTGTCGGCTAGGTCGTTTGTCTGCGCCACTGCGGATCTTCGAGTTTTCTCCGCGCCATGTGCATCAGATCGTCCCGCACGGACTTCGTCGCGTTGAACGGGATGTCGAAGTTCAGGCTATGATAGATCAGGCCTAGGACGGTGCTGTAATCGGGATCGTCAGCGCCGCCGTCGATGACGTTCAACACCCATCGATAGACGGCTTCATGGTCCGATGGAGAGGGATCGTCCCCGACGACCAGCCGACCTCCGGTGATCCACTCGCTCCGCAATGCCGCGATGTCCTGGTCCGTCGGGTTTGTCATACCGCCTCGTGACGTTCGAACAGGCCCGGAAACGGCCGCGCCGATCATCCCGGCCGGTCACCTCATCCTGAGGTGCCGAAGCGGAGCGGAGGCCTCGAAGGAGCCCTCCAATTCGCGTAGCGGGTTCCGGAGCCCTCCTTCGAGGCCGCTGCGCGGCACCTCAGGATGAGGTTAATGCTTTGGACAAACAACTCAAACAGGCTCTAACTGGTCGCCGATTTCAGACCGCATAAACGGTCACCGCCTTTGCGAAACCCGTTCATCGCCGCGCCCGGTCCGCTGAGGCGATGCTCGCCAGCGCCAGCATGGCCGCGTCGCAGAGGAAGGCCAGGGCGGCGGTGGCGAGCGCGCCCTGGAGCATCGGCAGGACGTTCTGGTTCTGCAACCCGGCGACGATGGGCGTGCCGAGGGTCGAGGCCCCTGCCAGCGCGCCCACCGCCGTGGTTGCGATGGCAAGGACGAGGGCCGTGCGCAGGGCATCGACGAGGCCCGGCATCGCAAGGGGCAGTTCCACGAGCAAGAGGATCTGGAGGCGGGTGAACCCCATGGCTTGCGCCGCCTCGCGCGCCTCGGGCGAGACCGATTCCAGCGCGCCCACCGTGCCGCGCAGGACCGGCATGATGCCGTAGGCGACCAGCGCCAGCAGGGTCGGTGGCCCGCCGAAGCCGAGGACGGGCAGGGCCAGGGCCACCATCACCACCGGCGGCACCGCCTGCGCGGCGGCCGCGATGCCGTCGATGCCGCCGCGCAGGGACGCCGCGCCGGCGCGCGTGGCGAGGATGCCGAGGCCGAGACCGAGCGACGCCACTAGGGCGAGCCCGATGCCGGCGAGGGCGAGGTGGTGCGTTGCCAGGGCGAGCAGGCGCTCCGCGCTCACGCCGCGTCGCGGCGCCTCGCCAAGGCCCGCGACGATCCAGGCCGCCACGGAGGGGTGGCTCATGGCGGCGAGGACCGCCCCGACGAGGCCGGTGATGAGGGCGGTGCGCAGGCTGGGCCTCATGCGCGCCACCGTGCCCGGCAGGAGGCCTCGACGGCGCTCAGCGATCCTTCCGCCGCCAGCGACAGGAGGATGATGGGGATGGCGCCCAACAGGATCAGGTCGGGGGCGAATTGCGCCATGCCGTCGAAGACGATCCGCCCGAGGCCGCCCGCGCCGATGAGGGCGCCCAGCGTCGCGAGGCCGAGGCTCTGCACCGCCGCGACCCGCAGAGCTCCCACGAGCATCGGCGCACCGAGGGGCAGCTTCACCTGGGCCAGGGTCTGGGCCTTCGTCAGGCCCATGGCCTCGGCGGCGTCGATGGCGGCGGGATCGGCGGCGCGCAGGGCCGTGCCGATGCCGCGCCAGAGGGGCAGCAGCAGGTAGGCGGCGATGCCGAGGAGCGCGGGCCACGGCCCGAGGGCCGAGAGGCCGAGATCGCGCAGGGCCGGCACGACGCGCAGCACGCCTCCGACGAGGGCGACGAGGGCGCCGAGCAGGGCGACGGCGGGGATCACCTGCACGCCGCTGACGAGGAGCCCGACGAGCCCCTGCGCGGGGCGCCAGAGGGACAGGAGGACGGCCGCCGGGATGGCGAGGGCGATCGCTCCCCCCGCCAGGAGGAGGTGCTCGGCGATGGCCTCGTGCATCGCCTCCCGCCGCCCGGCATATTCCACCGCTAGGGACAGCCCGTCCAACCCGCCGCCGCGCCAGGCCGCGACCAGGAACCCCGATGCGGCGAGGATCGCAAGCAGACCGAGCCCCCGGCGCCGGACCCGCGCGATGCTGCCTCCGGCCAGCGCCAGGAGGCAGGCCGAGGCCAGCCAGAAACCGGAGCCGAGGCTGGCCCTCGCGGCCGGCGGCATGAAGGACACGATCCGGGCCGCCTCCGCGCCGAGGCCGAGCAGGAGCACGGCCCAGGCCGATAGGAAGAATCCCAGGGCGAGAAGGCTGCCCGTTCGCCGGGGCAACATTACACCGACGACGAGGCCGGCCAGTGACAGGAGCGAGACGAGGCCGATCGACCCATCGTGGAACGCGGACGCACGGACGGGATCTCCGGGCAGGAGACGGTTCGCCGCCACATTGAGGAGCGCCATCCCATGGAGGAACGCGACGAGAAGGCCGGCCGCGAAAAGCCCGGCCCATGGCGCTTGATTGCCCGTCGCATGGCGCATGAAAGCGGGTGGCGATGGCGGTCTCACCCGATCAGCCCGCGCTCGTTGAGGTAGCGTCGGGCGACCCGATCCGCGACCTCGCCGTCCACGGTGATTCGCCCGTTAAGGCCACGCAGGGTCGATGCATCGAGCCCGGCGAAGACCCGCGCCATGGCCGGACCGATGGCCGGGTAGCGCTCCAGCGCGGAGGCGCGGATGACCGGGGCGACCTCGTAGACGATCTGGGCCGCCTTGGGATCGCTCATGACCACGAGATCGAGGGCGGCGAGCGCCCCGTCGGTGCCGTAGACCATGCCCGCATTGACCCCGCTGATCCGCTGCGCCGCGGCCCGTGCCGTCACCGCCGTGTCGCCGCCGGGCAGGCTGATGATGCGGTCGAGGGGCAGGCTGAAGCCGTAGGCCGCCTCGAAGGACGGCAGCGCCGCCGGGCTCTCCACGAACTCGGTGGAGGCCGCCAGCAGGATGAGGCCGTCATTGGCAGCCCTGGCGAAATCCGCCATCGTGGCCAGATGCCGCGTCCGTGCGAAAGCCCCGTTGAGGGCGATGAGCCAGGTGTTGTTGGCAGGCGCCCTGGCGAGCCAGACCAGCCCCCGTTCGGCATCCTTGCGCCGGATGGTCTCGTAGGCCTCCTGCGGGATCTTCCAGGCCGGATCGGTCTCGGTGCCGGTGAAGAAGGCGCCGTTGCCGGTGTATTCCGGGTAGATGTCGACCTCCCCGGAGAGGAGGGCCTCGCGGACGATCAGGGTGGGGCCGAGCCCCAACTTGCGGATGACGGGCACGCCGAGATGCTCAAGCGCCAGGGCGATCATCGCCCCCGTGAGCGCACCTTCGGTGTCGCTCTTCGAGGCCACGACGAGGGGTCGATCCGCCCGGGCGGACGTGCCGGCGGCGACGGCCCAGCTGACAAGAAGTGCCAGGGCGCCGCGCCGGTTAGTCGCTCCGGGCGCCACAGGTCCCGCCGATCTGCGTGAAAATGTATCGTCCGATAACATTAACCCGATCCGGAACCTCCGCGGCCACTTCCTGCGCCTTGACACGCCAAGCGGAACGGGCGACGGCTCGACCGTTGCCGAAGGCGCTAAACGTCATTCTCGCCAACCTGACGGATGGCAAGCCTGTAAGGCTCCGGATGACGGCACCGTTCCAGGCCGGAACGAATCGAAGGGAAGAATCCCCAGCGTGAGTGCTGAACAGAACGACACTCTCCTCGACGGCGCCAGGGTTCTGGTGGTGGAGGACGAAGCCGCCATTTCCATGCTGCTCGAAGACATGCTCCTCGATTTTGGGTGCACCGTCGTCGGGCCCGCGGCTCGTCTCGCGACCGCCTTGGAAATGGCACGGAACGAGACCTTCGAGGTTGCCATCCTCGATGTGAACGTCGCTGGCGAACCCATCTATCCGGTGGCCGAGGCGATCACGGAGCGCAACCTGCCCATCGTGTTCTCGACGGGGTATGGCGGTGCGGGAATCCGCGAGCCCTTCCGCGACCGTCCCGTGGTCCAGAAGCCATTCAGCCAGGCCGATCTCAAGCGCACGCTGATCGCCGCCCTCGCTGCAGCGAGGAAGTAGGCGGCCTCCGATGTGCGGAACGGCCGTCGCGCCGCCTCACATGCCCTCGATCGCGAAAGCATCGGGCAGGTGGCGCGGCCAGGTGCGTGGTGCCACGAAGACGGCATCCGCACGCAACGTCATGGCGGCATAGCGTGGATTGCGCGCCAGCCAAGCGCGCACCGCGCGCGAGAAACGGGCGCGCTTCTTCGCATCGATGGCGGTCCGGGCCGCGTCGAGGGTGGCCCTCGCCTTCACCTCCACGAAAGCGATCGTGTCGCCCCGACGCAAGATCAGATCGATCTCCCCACCGCTCGCGCTGAAGCGACGGGCGAGCGGGCGATACCCCTTCATCATCATAGAGAGGAGGGCGAGGGTCTCGCCCGAATGGCCGCGCAGGTAGGTGGCGCGCCGCCGCGCTTTCGCGTCGACGAGCTTAGACGTCGGCATCGGTGCGCCGGGCGAGGACGAGGGCACGGGCATAGACCACGCGACGGGGCTGGCCGGTGGCATCGGCCACGAGGGCGGCGGCGTCCTTGATCGAATGGCGGGACAAAGCCGCTTCGATCGCCGCATCGAGACCGGCCTCGACCTCCTCCTCCGGCGGTTCTTCCAAGTTGGTCCCGATCACCACCACCACCTCGCCCTTGGGAGCCCCCTCCTCGGCGAAGGTCTCGGCCAGGGTCGCGAGGGTGCCGCGCCGGATCGTCTCGTAGAGCTTGGTGAGCTCGCGGGCGACCGCCGCGGGGCGGCTCCCTCCGAGGATCGCGGCGGCGTCCACCAGCATTTCGGGCAGGCGGTGGGGTGATTCGAACAGAACCAGCGTTCCGGGGATCTGCCCGAGCGCCGCAAGGCGATTGCGCCGGGCACCGGACTTCTGCGGCAGGAAGCCCTCGAAAAAGAAACGGTCGGTGGGCAGGCCCGCCGCGACGATGGCGGTCATCACCGCGGATGGACCGGGGATAGGCGTCACCGCAATGCCCGCCTCAATCGCAGCCTGGACGAGCTTGAAACCGGGGTCGGAGACCAACGGCGTTCCTGCATCCGAGACCAGGGCCAAGGCCTCGCCGTTCTGCATCCGTGCGATCATACGCTCACGCACCGCCGCGTTCGAATGCTCGTGATAGGCGACCAGTGGCGTCGTGATGCCGTAATGCATCAGGAGGGTGCGGGTGACGCGGGTGTCTTCGGCGAGCACGGTATCGGCCGCCGCCAAAGTCGCCAGCGCACGGAACGAGACGTCCTTGAGGTTGCCGATCGGGGTCGCCACCACGTGCAGTCCGGGATCGAGCGGTTCGGCCTCCGCCGCAAGGCCGAAAGCGGTGAAGGTGGAGACGGGCTTGGCCGGATCGTGGACTGCCCTGGAGCGGCGCGTCCGATTGTCGATTCTCTGAGTCATGAAGCGGACTTTGCCACGGGGACACGGGCCGGAGGAATGCCCGCGCCGGGGGTGTCGGCACATTTACTTTTGTCGTCCAGGCTTTAACCGTGCGCAGATCAGGCGTGCGATGCAGATGAGCGACGGGGAGTACCGTGCAATGGGGAAAAGCCTTGCAAGGGGCCACGGTCCCGCCACGGTCGGTTGGGCAAGGGCCGCCGCGATCCTCATGCTCGTCGGGGGGCTTGGCGGCTGCATCGGCGGCCCCGATGGCGGCCCGCGCGCCACGAAAGCCGCGCCTAACCCGGACATGGCCTCCGCGGCCGACCCGCAGGCGGCGTCATTGGGTGCAACGAAGATCGGCACCGGGTCGGTGAAGATCGCTCTCATCCTGCCCCTTTCCGGTCCGGGTTCGGCAGTCGGCGCGGCTCTGCGCAATGCCGCAGAACTCGCCGTGGAGGATTTCCAGAAGCCCGACCTGCAGATCCTGGTGAAGGACGATCGCGGCTCGCCCGATGGCGCGCGCGAGGCGGCCCAGGCCGCCCTCGCCGAGGGCGCCGAGCTGGTGCTCGGACCGCTTTTCGCGGCCAATGTCCAGGCGGCGGCGGGGGTCACGCGTGGGGCCGGCAAGCCGATCATCGCCTTTTCCACCGATGCGAGCGTCGCGGCGCGCAGCGTCTATCTTCTCAGCTTCCTGCCGCAGGCCGAGGTGGACCGCGTGGTCGACGAGGCGGTAGCGGCCGGACGCCGCTCCTTTGCCGCGCTGATCCCCGAGAGCAGCTACGGCAATGCCGTGGAGGCGCAGTTCCGCGAGGCGGTGGCGAGGAAGGGCGCCCGCCTTGTGGGAATCGAGCGCTACGTGCCGGGCGCGCCCGCCCCCGCGATCTCGCGCCTCGCCGGCCTCATCAACGGTCCCGGCGCCCAGGCCGATGCCCTGTTCCTGCCGGAAAGCCCGGAGGGCTTGGCCGTCGTCGCACCCGCGCTCACCAAGGCGGGGTTTTCTCCCGGCCGGGTCAAACCCATCGGCACGGCGGTGTGGAACGACCCACGCATCTTTGCCCTCCCCGCCCTGCAGGGCGGCTGGTTCGCAGCAGCGAATGCCAATGGGTTCAACGGTTTCTCGCAGCGTTATCAGGCGCGTTTCGGCTCCGTGCCACCACGCGTGGCGACGTTGGCCTACGACGCCGTCTCGCTCATGGCGGCGCTGACACGGCAGTACGGATCGCAGCGCTTTGCCGACGTCACCCTGACAACGCAGGCAGGCTTCTCTGGGATCGACGGCACATTCCGCTTCCGCCCGGAGGGGTTGAGCGACAGGGCGCTGGCCATCTACGAGATCCGTAGCGGCGCACCAACCATCGTCAGCCCGGCCCCGCGCACGCTCGGCCCCTCCGGCATGTGATCCAGTTTGCACATCAGGTGTCGCCGATGAAGGCTGCATGGAGGGCGACCATGGCCGGTGATGAACCCCAGGCGATCGGCTAGGTCTGGCCGAGATCGCCCCTGCGATCGGTCACCGGCAGCAGAGCGTTTTAGACGATGTGGAGGAGGCCACCGCGTAGGGCCAGCTCGACAGGTTCGGCAGGCCGAATGCGAACAGTCCCGCGAGGCCGAGCCCGCCGACGGCGAGGTTCATCACGCTCATCGACCAGAGCCGGTCCGTGCCGCCACGCAGTAATGTGTTCCAGGCGGCGTGGAGGAAGGCCGCGACGAGCACGAGGGCGACGACCGACGCGGTCATGGCCGGCGCTCCGGCATCAGGCGGCGAGTTCCGCCACCACCGCGTTCAGAACCGGCGCACCGCGCGGGGTTGCGGCGATACGGCCTCCGTCCAGACGGGCGACGAGCCCATCGCCGATCAGGGCCTCGACCCGGACCGGATCGAGGGGGCGACCCTTGAGCATCGCATAACGGGCCGGATCGACGCCCTCCCTCAGACGCAGGCCCATCATCAGGAACTCGTCGCCCTGGTCTGCTGCAGAAAGGCTTTCAGTCTCGATGACGCCGTGGCCGTCGCGCTCGACCCGGGCGAGCCATGCCTCCGGCGCCCGTTCGGTGACGGTGCCGATCCGCCCTTCGCCGGTCACCAGCCGGCCATGCGCGCCGGGACCGATGCCGGCATATTCGCCATAGCGCCAGTACAGAAGGTTGTGTCGCGACTGCGCGCCGGGGCGGGAATGGTTGGAAATCTCGTAGGAGGAGAGGCCGGCCGCGTCACAAACCTCCTGCGTCACGTCGTAGAGCGCTCTCGCCATGTCGTTGTCCGGTGGGACGAGCTTGCCGGCGGCGTGAAGGCCAAAGAACGGCGTCCCTGGCTCGATGGTCAGTTGATAGAGCGACAGGTGCTCGGCCGCCCTGGCGATAGCCTCCTTCAACTCGTCACGCCAGGCGGACGCGCTCTGGTTCGGCCGCGCATAGATGAGATCGAAGGAGTAGCGCTCGAAATGCGCGGCGGCCATCTCCACCGCCGCCATCGCCTCTGCAGCCGTGTGAAGCCGCCCGAGGGCCTTCAGGGAGGCGTCGTCCATGGCCTGGACCCCGAGGGAAACGCGGTTCACTCCGGCGGCCCGATAACCGCGAAAACGGCCGGCCTCGACGCTGGTCGGGTTGGCTTCCAGCGTCACCTCGATGTCGGGCGCCGCGCCCCAGGCATCGTCGATGGCCTCGAGCAACCCCGCGACGGTGCTCGGCTGCATCAGCGAGGGGGTGCCGCCTCCCAGGAAGATGCTCGACACGGTCCGACCCGGGATCCGCGCCGCCATATTGGCGATCTCGGCCCGGAACGCAGAGAGGAAACGTCCCTCATCCACGGGTGTATGGCGGACATGGCTGTTGAAGTCGCAATAAGGGCACTTCGAGGCGCAGAAGGGCCAATGGACATAGACACCGAACCCGGCGTCGCGGGTCGGGTGGTCCGGGCCTGAACGATCGGTCATTGGGCGGATGTGCGCGCGGTTGGGGATTTTGGCAATGGTGCCGGGACGATCCACGGCTAACGCCTCACCTCGGCACGCGGCCGAGGTGAGAAGTCAAGAAGCTCTCCCGCCCGTTCAGCCGGGCCGACGCAGGCAGCTCTCGGCCAGGAGCACGAACGCGCGGGCGCGGTGCGACAGGGCGTTCCCGCTCTGCCAGTCGACGCCGTGCTTTTCCTCCGAGGAGATCTCGCCGAAGGTGCGGTCGTAGCCGTCCGGCAAGAACATCGGGTCGTAGCCGAAGCCCTGCGCGCCGCGCGGCTCCACGAGTTCACCGAACACGCGACCCTCGAATATCTCGATGTGGCCATCGGGCCAGGCGATGACGAGGGCAGAGACGAAGTGAGCTCGCCGGGTTGTGGCTCCGCGCTTGTCGAGTTCGGCCGCGATGCGGGCCATGGCGCCGGAGAAGTCCTTGTCGGGACCGGCCCAGCGGGCGGAGAACAGGCCGGGTGCGCCATCGAGAGCATTGACGCAAAGGCCGGAATCGTCGGCGAAGGCCGGCAAGCCCGAGGCCTGGGCTGCGGCGACGGCCTTGATCGCCGCGTTCTCGGAGAACATCGTCCCGGTCTCATCGGGCTCCGGCAGACCGAGCTCGCCGGCGGAGACGGCCTCCACGCCGAACGGCGCCAATAGCTCGCGCATCTCCACGAGCTTGCCGGGATTATGGGTGGCGATGACGACCCGCCCTGTGAGAATGCGCAGCTCGCTCATGCGATCGCCTGCTTCTGAAGGGTGACGAGTTGCTCGACGCCGCCACGGGCTAGCCGCAGCAATTCGATGAGTTCGGCCTCCGAGAAGGGCTTGCCCTCGGCGGTGCCCTGCACCTCCACAAGGCCGCCGGAGCCGGTCATGACGAAATTCGCATCGGTCTCGGCGGCCGAATCCTCCGCGTATTCGAGATCGAGCACCGGGGTGCCCTTGTAGATGCCGCAGGAAATCGCGGCGACATGCTCGCGCAGGGGGTCGACCGAGATGATGGAACGCCCACGCATCCAGGTGAAACAATCGTGCAGGGCGATCCAGGCACCCGTAATGGCGGCGGTGCGGGTGCCACCATCCGCCTGGATCACATCGCAATCCACGGTGATCTGACGCTCGCCGATGGCGGGAAGATTGGTGACGGCACGGAGCGAGCGGCCGATCAGCCGTTGAATCTCCTGCGTCCGACCGGAGGGCTTACCGGAATTCACCTCGCGGCGAGTGCGCTCGTGGGTTGCGCGAGGGAGCATGGAATACTCGGCGGTGACCCAGCCCTTGCCCGAGCCGCGCAGCCATGGCGGGCCGCGTTCTTCGAGGGACGCTGTGCAGAGGACTTTCGTCTGGCCGAAGGTGACGAGGCAGGAACCCTCGGCATAGCGGGCGACGGCGCGCTCCAGGGTGACGTTGCGCAGTTCGTCGTTCGCGCGCTTCGAGGGCCGCATGGGCACTCTCCTTGGTCGAGTTCCGGATTGATCGTCCGGGCTCTTAGGCCCCGGCTGGTTCACCGGCAAGCGCGGCCAGGAAGGAGAGGGACGCGCCCATGGGACGCGCCCCGAACTCACGCCTCAGTAGCGGTAGTGGCGACGATGATGATGACCGAAACGGCGGTGATGGTGGTGGTGGCCGAAGCGACGGCCGTAGTGATGGCCGAAATGGCGACCGCGATGGTGACCGAAGTGACGGCGATGATGCCGGCCGTGATGGCGCCAGTGACCGCCGCCGTACTGGACCTGCGTGGCGGCCACATTGACAGAGCCGGCGACCTCGCTGGCTACCGCCATCGGTGCGGCTTGGGCGCCGCGCGGAGTGCCGAGGATCATCGCGCCCACCAGGGCGACCACGATGGCGAGGGTCTTCGCCATGGCGGACAGGGTTGGGTTCTTCATCAGGACGGACTCCGTTCCGTGAGTTACTCGTATCGCCGACCGGTTTGGTGCGGATGCGATGGAACGCGTGGTCGCCTGGAAAGGCAGCATGCTCTGGATCGAATTTATATTTTTTGTTTCGGGATTAAGCAGAAGGCGCGCTTCCATCGGACGATGTTCCTAGCCACACGACCACACTGCGTCGTCGCTTGCTAAGCAAATGGGCAAGGCACTGACGGCGAACAGAATATGAGCATTCGCTCGAGCACTTCCTGGATGCCCATTTAGGGGCGCCTATTCGGTAGGCAGAAACATTCCCGCGCGAAGGATTCTCTATCCCTGTGAGTAAAGGGTCCGCCTCGTTGCGGCCGGATCCCACCGTCGATAGCACCTCGCCCCACGACCATGGCACACGTTATGCTAGCGGCGATTCCGGCTACGAACGGCCGCGAACGATGTGGGGGGGAGACCCGGCCGTCGGATCGCTTGAGGGACGAGAGGCTCGAAATGACGAAATATAAGCTCGAGTATCTATGGCTCGACGGATACACGCCGGTGCCGAACCTGCGTGGCAAGACCCAGATCAAGGAATTCGACGGCTTCCCGACCCTTGAGCAGCTTCCGCTTTGGGGCTTCGACGGCAGCTCGACGATGCAGGCCGAGGGCGGGAGCTCCGACTGCATGCTCAAGCCCGTGCGCCACTTCCCCGACAGCACGCGCAAGAACGGCGTGCTGGTGATGTGCGAAGTGATGATGCCGGACGGCGTGACGCCGCATGCCTCCAACAAGCGCGCCACGATCCTCGACGACGACGGCGCCTGGTTCGGCTTCGAGCAGGAGTATTTCTTCTACAAGGACGGTCGTCCCCTCGGCTTCCCCGCCAGCGGCTACCCGGCCCCCCAGGGCCCGTACTACTGCGGCGTCGGCTACAAGGAAGTCGGCTCGATCGCACGCAAGATCGTCGAAGAGCACCTGGACCTGTGCCTGGACGCCGGCATCAACCACGAGGGCATCAACGCCGAGGTGGCAAAGGGCCAGTGGGAGTTCCAGATCTTCGGCAAGGGCTCCAAGAAGGCCGCCGACGAGATGTGGGTCGCCCGCTACATCCTTCAGCGCCTGTGCGAGAAGTACGAGATCGACATCGAATACCATTGCAAGCCGCTCGGTGCGACCGATTGGAACGGCTCGGGCATGCACGCCAACTTCTCGACGGAGCACCTCCGCACGGTGGGCGGCAAAGCCTACTTCGAGGCGCTCATGGCAGCGTTCAAGGAGAACCTGGACGACCACATCGCCGTCTACGGCCCGGACAACCACATGCGTCTGACCGGCAAGCACGAGACCGCTGCAATCGACCAGTTCAGCTATGGCATCGCCGATCGTGGCGCCTCGATCCGCGTGCCGCACAGCTTCGTCAACAATGAGTACAAGGGCTATCTGGAAGACCGCCGTCCCAACAGCCAGGGGGACCCCTACCAGATCGCTTCGCAGATCCTGAAGACCGTCGCCTCGGTTCCGACCTCCGAGGAAGCGAAAGCAGCAGCCTAACACGACATCCGCCACGGCGCCGCTCGGCGCCGTGGCGATTTCCATCCTCCATGACTGTTTCATGAGCCGAATGGCGTCTTTTTAGGCAATATGCCTGCTATCGACACTGCGCTGACGATTGCCGAAGCATCAGTTCAGAACCGCCGCGTGTCACCCATGCGGAGATGGAGTGACCTGCTGAGACCGCTCATTCCAGCGGGTGCAGGACGTCGAACTCCTTGGCGAAAGCCGCTCTGGGACGGGCCATGCAGCGCTGGACTCACTCGTCGAGGATCGGATCGCCGCTGCCGAATTCACGGGCGCGAGTTTTCGGCCGAAACGCGTCGGGCTCCTGCGGGACTACCTCGCTGAGTTGAAGAGAAAGGCCGCGGACGCGGTAGAGGGCTGAGCACCGGGAAAGCGCCCGGGCGAGTGCGATCAGGCGCCGAAGATCGACCAGCCGAGGCGCTTGGTCAGCTGTTCGAGAGCGATCCGGCCAAGATGGGAATTGCCGGATGCGTCGAGGCCCGGCGACCAGACCGCGATCGACGCCTTCTCCGGTGCCACGGCGATGATTCCGCCACCGACTCCGCTCTTGCCCGGCAGACCGACCCGATACGCGAACTCACCCGAGCCGTCATAGTGACCGCAGGTGAGCATCACCGCATTGATACGCCGGGCTCGCTCAGCCGAGACCACGGAATAACCGGTCATCGGGTTGCGCCCGGAATGCGCCAAGAAACGGGTGGCGTTGGCGAGTTGCCGGCACGACATGGCGATGGCGCAGTGGTGAAAATAGACGCCGAGGGTAAAATCCACTGGATTGTCGAGAACACCGAAGGATTTCATGTAGTTGGCGAGCGCGATGTTGCGAAAGCCCGTGCGCAGCTCCGAGGCCGCCACCGCCTCGTCGATGATGATCGTAGGATCCTGCGCGAGGAACTGCATGAAACGCAGGATCTCGCCGAGGGCCTCCCTCGGCTGATGGCCCGACAGGATCACGTCGGTGACCGCGATGGCACCGGCATTGATGAAGGGATTGCGCGGAATGCCGCGCTCACGCTCCAACTGGACGATGGAGTTGAAGGGGCTGCCCGAGGGCTCGCGTCCCACCCGGCGCCAGAGTCGGTCGCCGGCCATGCCGAGTGCCAGCGTAAGGGTGAAGACTTTCGAGATGCTCTGGATCGAGAACGGCGTGTCGCTGTCGCCTCCCGCCGCCACATTGCCGTCCGCGTCGATGACGACGAGACCGAACGCCTTCGGATCGACCCGGGCGAGTTCCGGTATGTATGTAGCGACCTCCCCCCGGTCCGGCCTGTCCGCCATCTCCTCGGCGATCTCTTTGACGACGGTGTCGAGGTTAGGCACGGCGGCGTGTTCCTCCGAACGGACGGGAGCGGCGGGTCCGTCACCCAGACCCGCCGGCCACGGCGAGCAGGCTCGCGAGGGCGGCGACGCAACGCAAAGGCCGTTCCGTTCGGGCGGCAAACGGATTAGCAGACGACAGGGCGGCTATGCCTCACCGGTAAAGGTTGTGCCCGGGCTCCGGGCCGGACACAATCGGCGGTCAGGAAACACCCAGTGACCGAACGCGCACATCCCTATTCCTCGTCGCAGCAACTTCAGGCCCTCTCGGCCCTGAACGAGCGGACACGTGAGATCTTCCGGCAGATCGTCGAAAGCTATCTCACGACCGGCGAACCGGTGGGGTCGCGCAACCTCGCGCGGATCCTGCCGATGGCCCTGTCCCCGGCCTCGATCCGCAACGTCATGGCGGATCTCGAGCATTCCGGGCTCATCTTCGCGCCCCACACCTCGGCTGGACGCCTGCCGACCGAACTCGGCCTGCGCTTCTTCGTCGACGCCATGTTGGAGATCGGCGATGTCGGCCGCGAGGAGCAGGAGCGGATCGAGGCGCAGATGCGCGCCGCCGCCTCGGGCCACACCTTCGAGAGCGCCCTCGCCGAGGCCTCGTCGATGCTGTCGGGCATTTCGCGAGGGGCGGGCGTGGTCGTCACGACCAAGAGCAACGTCCATCTCAAGCACATCGAGTTCGTGCGGCTCGATCCCGCCCGCGCCCTCGTCGTCCTCGTCTCCGATGACGGCTCGGTGGAGAACCGCCTCCTCGACCTGCCGCCCGGCCTTCCGGCGGGCGCCCTGCAGGAGGCCTCGAACTACCTCAATGCCCGCCTGCAGGGACGGACCCTTGGAGGCCTGAGAGCGGAGATCGAGGCTGGCCGCGAGGCGATGAAGCGCGAACTTGACGTCATCACCGAGCGGCTGGTCGATGCCGGCCTCGCCACCACGGTCGGGCCGTCAGAGGCGCGCCAACTGATCGTACGCGGCCAGGCGAACCTGCTCGACGACCTGCGCGCGGTGGAGGATCTCGAACGGATCCGCCTGCTGTTCAATGATCTCGAGACGCAGAAGGACGTCATCGAACTCCTCTCCCGCGCCGAGGGCGGCGAGGGCGTCCGCATCTTCATCGGCTCGGAGAACAAGCTGTTCTCGCTCTCGGGCTCCTCGATGATCGCGGCGCCGTTCCGGGACGGTTCGCAGAAGATCGTCGGTGTCGTCGGCGTGATCGGTCCGACCAGGCTCAACTACGCACGGATCGTTCCGATGGTGGATTACACCGCCAGGGTGGTCTCGCGGATGCTGGATCGAGGCGGCCGCTGAGGGGCACCGTGCAGGGCGGCTTTGCCCGAGCTACGTGGTCCGGAAAGGCACCGCGCGTTTCTGCGCTTGGGAACCTACGACACGTCGAGGGCCCGAATGACCAAGCGGTGCCGGCGGCGGAGCGACATGCCTTTCGCCACGAGCGACAGATCGGTGGAGAAGCGGAAACGTAGAGGCTCCGGATCAGTGATGACAACCGATCCGGAGCCTATGGACTTACTTTCGCATCATCACGTCGCGGCTGTTGAGCACCAGTATCGCTATGGCCGGCATCGCGGCTACGGACGACAAAGGAAGATGCTTCGCCCTGCGGCGGCTCCCCTCTCGGAAAAACCGCCGATCCGAGATCAGCCGCGAATGACGTCCACGATCTCGTAGGTATCGGGATCGACGATGACGATGTCGTCATCCACGAGGACGTAGCGGTAATCCTCGTATTCCGGCACGATCCGAACGATATCCGGCGGGAGGTCGTACAGGGTGTAGTTGCGAGCGATGGCGGTTCCCACCGTCAGGGCGAAGGCACCGGCGGCGAGGCGCGGAATGCCGCGACGCAGCACGCTCTGGCGAAACTCCGTCCGCTGCGGAGCACCAAGCCGGCCATAGGCTCCGCGCACAGCGCTACTGTCGCCTCGTCCGCCTCGATCTCCACGCCCGCCCCTGTCCCCGCGATCACCCCTCTCGCGGTCCATCCGCTCGCCACGGTCCGCCTTGCCGTCCTTCATGTCGCGATCGGCCTTGCCGCCTCGCTCCATGCGCTCGCCCCGGTCCGGCTTGTCATCGCGTTCGGCCTTTCCGTCACGGTCTACCTTGCCGTCACGGTCTACCTTGCCGTCACGGTCTACCTTGCCGTCACGATCGGACCGGCCGGCATCCGTCCTTCCGCCGGCACCCGGGCGTTCGCCCTGCTCCATGCGGCCGTTCCGGTCACCACCGCCCCGTTCCATCCCGGCTGCTCCGCCACGCTCGCCCGCCGGACCGCCACGGTCCCCCGGGGAACCGCCACGCTCCGAACCGCCCGCTGCTCCGCCACGGTCCGCCCCGGCGCCACCGCCGCCACGCATTCCGGCGCCACCGGCCGATCCCGCACCACCCGCGCCGCCACCACCCGGCGCACCGGCTCCTGCCGCGCCGCCGCCAGCGCCGCCACCGCTGCCGGCTCCAGGCCCACCTTGGGCGAAAGCAGCCGCCGCACCGACGACCAGAACGGCAGCCGTCATTGTACTCCGCAAGAGCTTACTCATGTCGATCAGTCCATTCTCATGTGGAACTCAGACGCCGACAGGCGCCGATGCGAAGCCGAAACAGAAAGACCGGCAAAACCGTTCCTCATTTTTTGGAACATGACGCCTCTCATCATGGAGGCCGCGACGCTCGATCACGCTCAAGCTTGATTGATGGGCTTTTCATTGAACGGGTACGCTCGCCTATCCTTTGGCTCTGAACAGCCAACCGCCCCAGCGCGAAGAACGGCTGACATTTCCAGTGCGCTGTAGAAAAGCCGCGCTTAGGCCCTTGTGAATCGCGGACCGGTGCTTAACGTCGCCGCCTAAGAGACCTGTTCCGAAGGTCCTGCTCGAAGTCTGGGAGTCCACATGTCCGACGCCATCGCGATCGATCCTTCGCGGCCCGACGATCCGGAAGATCGCCGTCGCCGCATCTTCGCCATCGTCGGCTCGTCGTCGGGCAACCTCGTCGAATGGTTCGATTTTTATTGCTACGCCTTCTTCGCACTCTACTTCGCGCCGGTCTTCTTCCCCGAGGGTGACGATACCAGCCAACTCCTGAAATCCGCCGCCGTATTCGCCGTCGGGTTCTTCATGCGCCCCATCGGCGGCTGGTTGTTCGGCCGCATCGCCGACCGTCTCGGCCGCAAGACCTCGATGATGATCTCGGTGCTGATGATGTGCGGCGGATCGCTGATGATCGCCGTGTTGCCGACCTATGCCAGCGTAGGACACTGGGCTCCCGCCCTGCTGCTCCTCGCTCGCATGATCCAGGGCCTGTCCGTGGGCGGCGAGTACGGCACCAGCGCCACTTACATGAGCGAGGTCGCCCTGAAGGGTCAACGCGGGTTCTTCGCTTCGTTCCAGTACGTGACCCTGATCGGCGGCCAGCTCCTCGCCTCGCTGGTGCTGATCATCCTGCAGAGCGTCCTCACCGCCCAGCAGCTCACGGCCTGGGGCTGGCGTATCCCGTTCTTCATCGGCGCGATGGCGGCTGTGGTCGCCCTGTTCCTGCGCTCGTCGCTCGCGGAAACCGCCACGAAAGAGGACATGGCCTCGAAGGAATCCGGTACGTTTTCCGCCCTGTTCAAGCATTGGCGGGCGTTCTGCGTGGTGCTCGCCTACACCGCCGGCGGATCCTTAAGCTTCTACACCTTCACCACCTACATGCCGAAATATCTCTTCAACACGGCGCATATCGACAAGATCACCGCCTCGCAGATCTCCACGGCGGCGCTTCTCGTCTACATGGTGATCCAGCCCTTCTTCGGCTGGTTGTCGGACCGGATCGGCCGCAAGACCAACATGCTGCTCTATAGCGGGCTCGGCACGTTGATGGTGGTGCCGCTGATGACCGCCATCGGCGCCACGACCAACCCGTACCTCTCGTTCGGCCTGATCATGATCGGCCTCACGGTGATCAGTTTCTACACCGGCATCAGCGGCATCGTGAAAGCCGAACTGTTCCCGACCCAGGTCCGCGCGCTCGGCGTCGGCCTCTCCTACGCGGTCGCGAACTCCATCTTCGGTGGCACAGCGGAGATGGTGGCCCTGTATCTGAAGCAGATCGGCTCCGAGAGCAGCTTCTTCTGGTACGTGACCGCGATGCTCGCCATCGCCTTCATCGGCTCGCTGATCATGCCGAACCCCAAGCGCCACGGCTATCTCGACGGAGACGGTACCGTGGAAGAGGCGCTGATGCGCAAGTCGCGCCGGGTGATGCCGGCCTGACACGACCAACCCCATCCGCCCCGTCCCGGGCGGATGGGGCGATGGCGGAACCAACTCCCGGGTCCGGCACGGAAGATCGCGAAGCGTCCGGTGCTTATCCGGCCTCGCCCATGATCGCCCGCCGCTGCCGATCGAGTTCCTCGCTGTAGCGCTTGAGCGTGTGGCTCTCGGTGAGTAGGCCGACCACCCGGAGCGAGGCCGGATCGTCCACCACCGCCAACGCCTCGCTCTCGGCACCATCGAAGGCAGCGGCCGCCTGCTTGGCGTTCATGTCGGCGGTAAGGAACACGTCGGCATAGCGCATGGCCTCGGCGAGAGCGGCCTCGCCATCGACGGCAGCGAGGGCATGAGCTTCGGGCACCAGCACGATCCCCGCATAGCGCCCTTCCCCATCGACCAGCACCACGCGCGAGGGCGAGCCGAGGGGATGGGCTTTCAGGAATGCGCGCAGCGTCATGTCGACCGGCGTGGTTTCGACCTCGCGGCGCATCAACGCCCCCACGGTGAGCGACCTGATCCAGCCGATATCGTGCGCGCTGCGGATGCTTTCGCCGCGAAGGTGGAAGCGCCAGGTGGCGAAGGAATAGCCGAAAGTCTTCCGCACGGTCATCGACGAGGCGATCACGGCCACGAGGACGAGGCCGGTTATGGGAAAGCTGCCGGTGAGTTCGAGGGCGAGGAACGTCATCGTCAATGGGCCGCCGATGACGGCCACCGCCAGCGCGCTCATGCCGATCACCGCATAGGCGAGCGGCGTGAGGCCGAACATTGTGAGGCTCTCCAGACCGGACAATCCGTGAAGGCCGGACAGGCCGGGGATCGTCTCGGCCATCAACGCGGCGAAAAGCTTTCCCGCCAGGGCGCCGAGGAAGAGGGAAGCGAAGAACAGCCCGCCGCGAAAGCCCGATCCGATGGAGATCGCCGAGGCCGAAGCCTTGGCCACGAACAGCAGCGCAAGGGCACCGATCCCCATGGCGGGCATGTCGACATCGAGGTGGAGATGAAGCGCGCCATGACCGCCGGAAAGGATCTGCGGCGAGACCGCGAGAGCCAGGGCGCCGACGCAGAGACCGCCGAAGGCCGGCGCGAGGGAGGACGGCAGACGGGTCGCCCGCACACCCTGCTCCACCAGAGTGACGCCGCGCATGATAAGAATGCCGAGCCCGGCGCAGGCAAGACCGAGGGCGAGGCTCGGCAGGGTGTCGATGCCCGTGATCGCCCTGGTCGTCAGGGCCTCGAACCCGTTGGCGGTGACGAGGGGGCTTTGTGTCACGAGCGCCTTGGCCACGAGGCTGCCGCACAGGGCCGCCACCACGACCGGTGTTAGTGTGGCAATAGAATAGGTGCCGATGATGAGTTCGAACGCATAGAACGCCCCCGTAAGCGGCGCGCCGAAGGCGGCGGCGATGGCAGCGGCCGACCCGCAGCCCACCAGGGTCCGTAGATCGGAGCGTCGCATCTCGAAGGCAACGCCGAGACGGGAGGCGAGGCTGGCGCAGATCTGGGTGAAGCCGGCCTCGAGGCCGACCGAGGCACCGCTGCCGTTCGAGATCACGTTCTGGGCCGCCACGGCGACGGAACCCTTCACCGAGAGCCGCCCCCCATGCAGGGCATTGGCCTCGATGGGATCGACGATGGGCCGTTGCGGGCCGCCGCGCCAACGCGCGAGCCCGAAAGCGATGAGGCCGAGAACGAGGCCGCCGACGGCCGGGCCGAACAGGATGAGGAGCGGATCCACGTCCGTCGATGCGCTGAGGCGCGCGCCGTGCGGCAGGCGATAGAGAATTTCCCGCAGGCCCTGCGTCGTGAGGCTCATGGCCGAGACCGCGATCCCGGCCATGGTTCCAACGCAGGCGGCCAGGATCACGAGGCCGAACTCGCTGCCGCGCACCAGGGCACGCAATCGGCCCGGCACGTGAACCAGCATCTGGCCGGCGGGAAATCCACGGCGCGGCACGCTTCTTGGCTTCATCGACCGATGGGAAAGAGTGAAACGAAAGGAGTGGGAAACAGCCGCCACCTTAGGGGGCAAAGGCCGGAAGCGTCGACCGGTTTCCGGTGCGAGTCCGCCACCGCGCGACAATGAGTTTTCCCCATTCTGCATTCCCTGCGCCGCGGGCGCTTGAAATGCCGGCGGCCTCAGGATACATCGCAGCCCGAGTGCCGCTGTAGCTCAGTTGGTTAGAGCGCTTGATTGTGGATCAAGAGGTCCCCCGTTCGAGCCGGGGCAGTGGTACCATTCGATCTTTACGGGCGCGTATGACGGCGCCTGGCAAGACATCGGGCACGGGTTCGCGATGCGGAGCCGATGCGATGCTTTTGAGGTCCGGACTGCCGTGAGGTCCGACGGCCGAAACTCAAATTCCTTATCAAAATTCTAGGCTCGGTGATGCCGAAAGCGTCCGATCTGCACGGAGCGGGTCCGCCGAGCGTGCGATAGCGCAGCCGTCGCCTCGACTTACGGCCAAGCTGCCTCAAAGCGGCCATCGACGCCACGGGATGAGCACAAGCCTAGCCGTTTTGTCGCCACAACTGTCCTCGTAAATGCCGATGTGCGCCACCACACGGAGACGAGTCGATCAGATGCGGGTTCAGAAGGTCGGATCATCACGAATTTCCCCTCCCTCGCGCCGCTTCGGCGCTGGCGGTGACGTTGCGACATCGTCCGATGCTCTGACCCTCAAGACTCGAGTCGGCCGCGATCATGGCAGCCGCCCCGCGCTCACGCGCTCCGTTATCGCGATGATGTTGGTCGCCGGCGGCCTCAGCGCCGTCGTCCTCAACGGCACCGGCACCAGCGGCTTCGGCGCCGTGGTGCAGTCGGCTCAGGCGATGACCGAACTGTCGATGCCCAAGCCCAGAATTCAATCGTCGGTACCGGCGGTCCTCGATGCGGCGCCCACCGTGCTCACGGCGTCCTCGGCCTTCGCTGCCGTCCACGACCTCGACACCGAGATCGGCTCCAATGCGGTCGATCGGGTGTCTTACGATTATCTGCTTACCGAGAGCGCCGTCGGCGACCCGAACGACATCCTCGAATTCGGGCCGATGAAGATCCGGCGCCACCTCGTGCAGAAGATCGTCCGCGCGGCCCAGGCCGTCCAGACCGACCCTGTCCTGCTGATGGCGGTGGCCGACAAGGAATCGAGCTTCATCACCGAAGTGCAGGCCAAGACCTCCTCGGCCACCGGCCTGTTCCAGTTCATCGAACGGACCTGGCTCGGCGTTGTCCGCGATTTCGGACCGAAATACGGGCTGACGCAGGAAGCGGCCCTCGTGGTCTCCGGCGACAATGGCAAGCCGAGCGTCGCCGATGCCGCCGAGCGGACCCGCATCCTCGAATTGCGTCGCGATCCCTACCTCGCTGCCCTGATGGCGGGCGAGATGCTCAAGCGCGATGCGGCGCGAATCTCCCTGCGCATCGGCCGCGAACTCACCCTTGGCGAGGTCTACCTTGCCCACTTCCTCGGGCCGGACGATGCCGAGGAATTCCTCGCCAGCGTGGTCGACAAGCCGAAATCCGCCGCGGCACAGATGCTGCCCGGCCCGGCACGCGCCAACCGCACCATCTTCTTCGCGGCGCAGCGCGGCCGTCGCAAGGCCGCAAGCCTGTCGGTGGCCGAGGTTCACGAGAAGTTCGAGACCATGATGAGCACCCGCGGCGCCCGCTACCGCGATGTCCGCTCGCTCTCAGGCGTGATGGCATACGCCGACGCTTCGGCCGAATAGGCGCGCGAGACCGATTTCCATCTTCATGCTGTCCGTCGCCGGCACGGATCACGCGCCTTACGGCCGCGTTCGCTGCATGCCGGCCCCTCTTGTTGTCCATTGGGGCAACTGACGCCGAACTCCCGACGTTGAGCTTGCAGTCGCGCAGGTCGTGCGGGGGCGGATTACGAAAGTCGGAGGGATGACGTGCTCGATCCAAAAGGCCCGTTGAAGGATCGGTCCCCCACGCCGTTCAAGGCCGCTCCCGCCAAGCGCTCCGGTCACGATACGCTCGCGCCCAGCCTCGCCCTGGATCAGATCGGTGAAGCGCTCGCTTCTTTCTACGACGACCTGATCGCCGAGGGCATTCCCGAGAATCTGGCGGCCCTCGTTCGTCAGGTTCCCTCGCCTGACGCAGCGTCCGAGCCGGAGCCCGTCGTCTCCGCACCGGTGCGCAAGTCCGGTCGCCTCGCTTTGGTGGTGGAAGACGACGCGTCGACGCAAGGTCTGGCGGTCGCCCTTCTCGATGAGACCGAACTTGACACGATTGGCTGCAACTCGGCGGAAGAGGCCCTCGCCGTGATGCGGGACCGGGGTGGAGACGTCGCTCTCGTCTTTGCCGATATCCAGCTCTCCGGTGTCATGGACGGCCTTCAGCTGGCACGGGCCGTAGCCATGCTGTGGCCCACGGCCCGGATGGTCGTCACCTCCGGCCGGCGCGCCCCGCGACCGGACGCGTTACCCGAGCGAGTGGTGTTCATCCCTAAACCATGGCGACCGCAGGACGTTCTGGTGGAGGCCGAGCACGCCACAAGCAATCCTCCGCCGGCCGTACCCTGATAGTCGGCGCCGCACCGAGACATCGGGTCGGGCCGCACGTTCCTTCATCCGAAAACATCACTGCCGAACAGGCTCACCGACCATTGCCCCGGCGATGATATCCAGGACAATGCTGCGCAGGCGTGGCGATGGAATCATGCTCCGCCACGGAGTTGGGCGCACCTCTTGCATTGCGTCGATCCAAGAGAGTGGTACCGACCGGTGCCGCGGAGCCCGTGAACGTGCCGATACTGTCCGTCCGACACATCACCACGTACCGCTACCGCCAGCCCGTCGGGTTGGGCGAGCACCGAATCATGTTCCGGCCTCGCGACAGCTACGACCAGCGCCTGCTCGCCGCGACGTTGAAGATCACGCCGGAGCCCTCGTCCCTGCGCTGGCTTCACGACGTGTTCGGCAATTGCGTCGCGGTGGCCACCTTTCAGGGGCGGGCCTCGTCCCTCATCTTCGATTGCTCGATCACCCTCGACCACACGCCTGAACTGGCGCCTGAATTCCCCATCGCGCCGCACGCGGCCTTCTACCCCTTCGGCTACGGCGCAGACGACATGCCCGATCTCAGCCGTTCCATCGAGCGCGAGCATCGCGACCCGAAGAACGAGGTCGATGCTTGGGCGCGCAGCTTCGTCCCACCCGCCGGCCGAATCGGCACGCAGGAATTACTGGCCGACATGACGCGCCATGTCCGACGCAATTTCGCTTATCTCGCCCGCTCGGAAAAGGGCGTTCAGGATCCCGTCACCACCCTGCGCCTCAAACGCGGAAGCTGCCGCGATTTCGCGGTGCTGATGATCGAGGCCGTGCGTGCCCTCGGAATGGCCGCCCGCTTCGTCTCCGGCTACCTCTACAACCCGCGCGGGGACCGCAACCGTCATGTGGGCGGCGGCTCGACCCATGCCTGGGTGCAGGTCTACCTGCCAGGCGCGGGCTGGATCGAGTTCGACCCCACCAACGGCATCGTCGGCAACCGCGACCTCATCCGCGTCGCCGTCGCGCGCGACCCGCGCCAGGCAGTGCCGTTGCATGGCTCCTTCTTCGGGTTTCCCGCGGACGATCTCGGCATGTCGGTAAGTGTCGAGGTCGACGAAGTCGAACCGGGTTCCATCGAGCAGCGCACACCGGATCCGATCCTCGTGCGTTGACAACGATCACACCCCTGTCGTCGGACGGCGACCGGGTTCAGACCAGACTTTTACAGACATGGGGCCATTACGATGAAGATTAGGACTGGGTTCGACATCGCCTTCGAATCGGTTCAGCCGACGCCCATGATCCTCGAACTGAGCGTGCACCCGTCACGCATGCCGGATGTGATGACCCCGCACGTCATCAGCTTCAATCCGCCCATCCCCTTCCAGGAATACCGGGACGTCTACGACAACATCTGCACCCGCATCGTTACGCCGGTGGGGCGACTCGACATCTCGGCCGACTTCACCGTCTATGACACGGGAATGCCGGACGAATACGCTCCCTACGCGCAGCAGATCGACGTCCAGAACCTGCCGAGCGACGTGCTGGTCTACCTTCTTGGCAGCCGCTACTGCGACACCGACAAGCTCTCGGAGACCGCATGGTCGTTGTTCGGCGGGACGATGCCGGGCTGGTCACGGGTCCAGGCGATCTGCGACTACGTCCATGACCGCATCCGCTTCGACTACATGCTCGCCGACGCCACCCGCACCGCATGGGACGGCTTCATGCAGCGACAAGGTGTGTGCCGCGATTTCGCGCATCTCGCCGTCGCCTTCTGCCGCTGCATGAACATTCCCGCGCGCTACTGCACCGGCTATCTCGGCGATATCGGCATACCGCCCGTCCCCGACCCGATGGATTTCTCGGCTTGGTTCGAAGTCTATCTCGACGGGCGCTGGTACACGTTCGACGCCCGCCACAACACGCCGCGCATCGGCCGCATCGTCATGGCGCGGGGTCGCGACGCCACCGACGTCGCGATCACCACCAACTTCGGATACTCGCACCTCGCCCGCTTCGACGTGCATACCGACGAGGTGTACTGATTTTGGAAGCTCACGTTAACGAGATGTGAAATCTGCATCGGGGGGTGGAACCACCGGCCTACGCTTACGCTTGTATAGCAAAGGTTACCGTACAGCCAAGGCATCCGACCATGAAGACGTTGGCGACCGCTCTTGCAGGCATCATGGGTGCTTGCATCCTCGCTTCCACCCCCGTCCTCGCCGCCTCCTCCTACGATCCGTTCGGAACGGGTGGCGACGATTACTACCCCGAGACCGAGTACGCTCAGCCCTCCTACGATCCCTATGGCTATCAGGGCACCGTCGGCCAGGGCGCTCAGGCCGCTCCCCAGGCCCAGGTCGCGCCGATTCCGCGCGAGATCGTCGGCTTCAACGGCGCATACAAGCCGGGAACCATCGTCGTCTCGACCGCCGAGCGGCGTCTCTACTTCGTCCTGCCGAACGGCGAAGCCATCCGCTATGGCGTCGGTGTCGGCCGCCCGGGCTTCACTTGGTCGGGCACCAAGACCGTCACCGCCAAGCGCGAGTGGCCGTCGTGGACTCCCCCGGCTGCGATGATCGCGCGTCGCCCCGACCTGCCGCGCTACATGGCCGGTGGTGTCGAGAACCCGCTCGGCGCCCGTGCCATGTATATCGGCAACACCGAGTACCGGATCCACGGCTCGAACGAGCCCGACACGATCGGTCAGGCCGTTTCCTCGGGCTGCATCCGTATGACCAACGATGACGTCACCGATCTCTACGAGCGTGTGAAGGTCGGCGCCAAGGTCGTCGTTCTCAACTGAACGACACCCGGTTCAAAATACAACGCCGCGTCATCGCAGGATGGCGCGGCGCTCTTCGTCGTCGGCTCGACCCTTACGGGACGACTCGCCCCACTGCCGTCTGAGGTGCGCTGAAGGACGCGATTGGCATGTCGCAGAAACAGCGGGCGCCGAGCGGACGTGGCCCCGGCAAGGGACAGGAATAAGGCTGCGGTCCGGTGATGCCCGATTGAACCGCATCGCAGTTCAGGCCCACGGCCCGGCGGGGCGGGGGGCCGCGATCGTCGTAGTAGTCACGGCGCGGCGGCGGACGGTAATAGCCTTCGTCATCGTATTGCGCGCTGGCGGCGCCAGCGGAGAGCACACCGGCCAGAGTGAGGCCCAACAGGCCGAAACGCTGGGCGGAGCGCGAAAAAGTAGGTCGCATGGAGGATCGCCCTCTTCGACGAGCCCGAAATCCGGGCGGGGCGCCAGGGTTATGAGACCGCTCGCCGCGGTGCAAGCGCCGTGTCGCACGTCGTTCACTGCCATCGCCGACGGGACTACGGCACCCGCGATTGCGCGCCTTTCAAAGAACCGTGAGGGAGGCGATCGGCAGCCACGCTTCCAGTTCGTCGCCGTCGACGTCGCCATCCACAAACCAGCGGCACAGGGCCTTGTCGTCCACAATCTCGACGACGGTCATAGTCGCCTCGTTGTCGTCCGACCCCACGTAATCACCCGGCTTGATGGCCATCGATCCCCCTTCCTCCCGATCTTCGCTGCCCGGCAATCCTAGGTTTAGTCTCTAAGCTTGGTAGCAAGTCTCCCGCACCGCACCGCACCGGGCATGGCCTCGGGAGCGATGCGGGAGTTTCTTATGCCGTGCCGGCTCGCGTGAAAACCTGCCTCAGCTCTCGCTGTCTATGCTCGGATCGTCCTTCAGGACATCTGATGTTTGTAGGCCGGGGCGGTCGCGCGTCAGCCTGATCTAAACAGAAACTCGACGATCCGGCGGACCAGGGGCAGGGCCAGGAGAAGCGTCGGGAACGCCACCACCCAGGACAAAGCCCAGGCCGGCGGCCAATGGTCGAGGAAAGCCGCGTCGGCCCCCAAGGTCTTGTAGGTGGAAATCGCCGAGACGACGAGCGTCATCAGCACCGAGAGCACCAGATGCATGAGTAGCCACTGACTGCTCGGCGGCAGGCATCCGCGGAGACGGAACGATTGCAGGTGGTCCATGATAACCCGACGTCTGGACCGTAATCCGGGGCAGCACTGACACCGACCGGATGACGGATCGGAAAATGCGTTGCTTGACGTCAGACGCTTACGGCACGCGCTTGGCGCGGCGAAACGTGACTAAGACAGCTTGGCCGGGACCGTCAACAACCGAATATCGAGCCGGATCATCGAGCTCGTCTTCCGAAAAACAGCGAGGCCCGCCTCACCGTGCAGGCGGGGCGGGCCTCTATCGTCGGACGGATCAGATCCGTCGCATCTCGAAACTATCAGGAATTGGCGTTGCGAATGGCCTGCTCGGCATCGGCGCCGGCCTTGCGAGCGGCTTCCGTACCCTGTTCCATCGCCTTGCGGGTGTTCTCGGCAGTCTCCTGCATAGCGGCCTTGGCCTTCTCGGCACCCTGCTGCATGGCGCTCTGCGCCAGGCCGCCGAACTCCTTGGCCTGGGCCTGGATCGCAGCGAACTGGCTGCGAACGAACTCGGCCTGATGCTGCATGGCTTCCTGCAGATCGCGCGAGCGAACCAGCTTCTGGGCGAGGTCGAAGGCGGCATTCACGTTCTGCTCGGCGAACTCGAACCCGCGAGCAGAAACGTCATGAGCGCTCGTGCGGGCCGTATCGGCCGAGCCATGGACCGTGTCGGCGGTGCGACGGGCCGCACCGATGAACGAATCGAAAGCCTTGCGGGCTTGATCGACGCTCTTTTCGGCAAAATCGCGCATTTCAGCAGGCACTTCATAGTTCGGGGTGTTGCTCATGTCCGTCTCCTCTGAACTTGCTTGTTGATCGTTTGTTGTGCGCTGCACAATAACACATCGCCTGCCCTATGCCACCCTCGTGCGTGGCATTAAGGATGACAAAAGGTAAACGCGCACCGGCAGCGCTTGGTGTCTATATCGGCGGCGTGTTGCAGGTAAAAAAGGGCGCGAATCACTGACATGCCAGGCGAAACGGGTACGGATGTTCGACAAAGGGGCTGAAGAACCGACGTCCGGCCCCGAACCGGACCTCGGCGATCTCGTCAGACAGTGGAGTGGTGATTCGCGATTCGGGCTTCGCCTGAGCGCCCCGGATGCCGTTTGGCTCGTGCTGGACGGGACAGCGGAGCGAGTCCTGCTGGCTTCGACGGCGGCGGACGGCCTCGGCCGCGCGATCGGCACCGACGAATCGGGTCGGGTCGATGCAGTTCGCCTGTGCGACCAGATTCGCCCACGCCGTCTCCCGTTGGATCGGCCGACGCTCATGAAGCTGCGGTTCGAAACGCGCCGTCTCGGAGCGGCCACGACGTGCCTCGTGTTGCGGACGAAGGCCAAGTCGGGGCGCAACCTCCTGATCGTGGCGCTTCTCGATCGATTGCCGAACCACCGCGCATCGCCGCAGAAAGCCGTCGTGGAACCAGCCCTCCCGCAGGCTGAGGAGGCGGCAGCGCTCGCGGGTCTGTCCCCCGCCGCGGAAGGGGTGCCTTCGCCGCAGGACACTCCATCGGTGCAGACGGGACGCCTGGTATGGCGCAGCGATGCCGACGACAGGCTCACCGACATTTCCGGGGCTGCCGCCGCGTCGGTCAAACCGGCGATGCTCGGCCGGACATGGTCCGCCCTGTCACAGACCCGTACGCTCCTCGACGCGGAGGGGCTCCTGCTCGCCCTCGCCCAGCGTCGCACCTTCCGGGCGATCTCCGTCACCCTGCAGCCGGACGGGGCGCCGGATGCGATGGATCTCGACATCTCCGGTACGCCGACCCGGCGCGCCGGAGACGAGTTCTTGGGATTTAACGGCTTCGCCATGGTCCGCCCTTCGGTGTCTCCCGCGGTACAGAATGTCGTGGCGAGCACGGACGATGCGGACGCGTCCCCCGATCGATCTTTGAGCGAGCGCCCCGTCTCGGAGGTGGAAGGCGGCATCGGCACCGGTGCCGATCCAGCCGAGGTGACGGCCCCCGTCGCCGCTCTGTCCAAGAGCACCGGGTCGCCCGTTTCCTCCGGGGGTCCGGCAATCGAGGCGGCGGCGCTCCCGCCCGTCGCCGAACCCTCGCCCGGTCTCATCGCCGACGCGGCGAGCCCGGCGGTGGACGCGGATGCCCCCCCGGCCCCGCCGTCGCTCGTTTCGGAAGCCGACACGCCGCCGGAACTGGTCGAGTTCGCCACCGAGCCTCCGTCCGACGCCCAGACCGGTTGGCCGACGCTCCAGGACCCTCATCTGTCCAGCCACGAGCATGCGGCGTTCCGCGAGATCGCCCGCGCCCTGGGCGCGCGCTTTGCTGGCGATTCAGACTCCGATGAACAGGTCGCGACGGATGACGAACGCGCGGCCAGTGGATCGGTGACCCCGTTCCCCTCCGCGATGGCGCGCAATGCCGAACCGGCTCCGGAAGGCCCGAACGCCGCCGTGGCGGCGACGCTCGAACGGTTACCCGGCGGCGTGATGATCTATCGCGACGACAGCGTCCTGTTCGCCAATGGCCGCCTGCTGACCATGGCCGGGTTCGCCGATCTCGCCGACCTCACCGCGTCAGGTGGCCTCGACAGGCTGTTCGGAGGGCTCATCCCACACGAGCGGTCGGCGGACGGCGCACCCGCTCTGCTCACCACCAGGGCCGGTGACCGCCTGAGCGTCGACATACAGGCGTCCGAAGTCGACTGGACCGGCGCGCCGGCTCAGCTGCTCCTCGTCCGCGATGCGGTCGCGGGGGAGCCGGCCCGCGAGCGCGCAGCGATGCAGATCGCCGACGCCTTCGCCGGTGCCCGCGCCGCCGACGCGCAGGCGGTGCTCGACAGCCTGGAAGACGGCGTCGTCACCCTCGACCGGAATGCCCGGATCATCGGGCTCAACCGCAGCGCGGCGGCGACGTTCGGTCTCGACCCGCGCGAGGTCGTCGGCGCCGGCATTCTCAGCCTGTTCGCGCCGGAGAGCGCCGTGGCCGTGCTCGCCAGCGTCCATGGCATCGCCGGCCCGGCACAGGCGGCTCTGTCGCAACCGGCGCCCGATGTCATCGCCCGGGCGGCCGCCGGCATGCTGCCGATGCTGATCCACGTGGCGCCTCTCGCCGGGCGGGACGACGGCCGCATGGTGATGACCGTCCGGGACGTGCGCGCCACCAGGAGCGTCGAAGCGGAATCGTCGAACGCCCGGCGCGCGGCGGAATATGCCAGCGCGCGCAAATCGGATTTCCTCGCCCGGATCAGTCATGAGATCCGGACGCCGATGAACGGCATCCTCGGCTTTGCCGACATGATGCTGGCCGAGCCGTTCGGCCCCATCGGCCATGAGCGCTACCGCGACTATCTCGGCGACATCCACGCCTCAGGCACCCACGTCCTCAGCCTCGTCAACGATCTGCTCGACCTCGCCAAGATCGAGGCCGGGCGCCTCGACCTGTCCTTCGAGGAAGTCCCCCTCAACGACGTCGTCACCCATTGCGTGGCGATGCTGCAGCCGCAGGCGATGCGCGACCGGATCGTCCTGCGCACGAGCTTCTCCCACGACCTGCCGCCCCTGGTCGCCGACGAGCGCTCGTTGCGGCAGGCCGCCCTCAACATCATCGCCAATGCCATCGCCTTCACCGAGGCCGGCGGGCAGGTCATCGTCTCCACCACCCTGGCGGACCGGGGCGAGATCGCCCTCCGGGTGCGCGACACCGGGATCGGGATGAGTCCGGACGAAGTGGAGACCGCCCTCGAACCGTTCCGGCAGGTCGCCGTGGCGGCCTCGCCCAAGGGGCGGGCGGACGGGCGAAGCACCGGCACCGGCCTCGGCCTGCCGCTCACCAAGGCCCTGGTGGAGGCCAATCACGGAAGCTTCCGCATCGAGAGCCGGAAGGACGAGGGCACATTGGTGGAAATGCTGTTCCCGCCCCAGGCGGCGGTCAGGACCGCCTGACCGTCGAGGCGGGCGCGGACTCGTCTCACGGCCGGGCATCTGCCATCATCGGCGGACCATGCGGCGTGCGTCGCGCCTGCGACGCGCGGCCTGCGGAGGACCGGGCCCCATGCACTCTCCATGACGAGACGCCTGCCTTCGATGGCCGTGACGGCCCTGATCCTGGCGCTCTGCCTGTCGGCCGAAGCCGCCGAGCCCGTCCGCATGACCCTCCTCACCAACCGCACGGGTCCCGGCGCCGCCATCGGCGCGCGGGTGGCCAACGGCGTTCACGATTACCTGGAGATGCTGAACCAGCGCGATGGCGGGATCGGCGGCGTGCCCTTGCAGGTGGAGGAATGCGAGGTCGCCTCGGAGGTCGAGCGCGCCCGGGCCTGCTACGCCGCCGCGCAGGCGTCCGGAACGGTCCTGATCACGACGCCGGACCGGGGCATCACCCAGGACCTGCTGGAACCGGCCGCGCGCGACAGGATCCCGATCCTGTCCCTCGCCGACGGCTTCCCGGCCGGAACGCGCGGCGACCTGCTTCCATGGGTGTTCAACCCCTCCTCCACCGTGCTCGGCGGCATCACCATCGCGATCCGGTATCTCGCCAATAGGCTCGGCGGCCTGTCCGAACTGCAGGGCCTCTCCATCGGCCTCGTCTACAGCCATGCGGGCGCCGACCCGTCCGCCCTCCTCATCCTGCAGGAACTCGGCGCTCGCTACGGATTCTCGACACCGCTCTTCGCCGATGACGAGACCGAGGCCGGCAAGGCCGCTTTATGGACACGCATCGCCGCCGCACGCCCGGACCATGTCATCCTCCTGGGCCAGGGCACGCGGAGTGGAGCTTCCGTCGAGGAGGCCCTGAAGGTCGGCTTCCCGCCCGACCGGATGATCGCCCTGCGCTGGCCCGACCAAGACGGCATCCGCCGCACCGGGTCCGCGAGCCGCGGCTTCAAGGAGGTGAGCCGCCACGCTTTCGGCGATGCTTTCCCCGCCTTCGATGCCATCGACACCTTCGTCGCCGATCGCGGATTGTCCTCGACGCCGAAGGACGGTTCGGGGGAGACCCATTACAACCGGGGCGTCTACAACGCGGTGCTCGCCGCCGAAGCCATCGCGGAGGCCCAGAGAGCGCGGCGCGGCGCACCGTTGCGCGGCGCGGACGTGCGCCTCGCCTTCGAGGGCCTGTCGATCGACGACAGCCGCTGGAAAGGACTCGGGCTGGCGGGCTTTGCCCATTCCCTCACCTTCACCTGCCGCGATCACGGCGGACGGCCTTCCGGCTTCGTGCAGGTCTGGGATGGCGCCAAATGGCTTCAGGTGGCCGAGGGGGTTCCGCAGATGAGCGACATCGTGGATGCGCGCCTCGATGCGGTCGTCACCGAGTTCCGGACGGCCAACCCGTCGCTGCCGGCCCGCGCCGAGCCCTGCGGGTCGCTTCCCTGACCGGCCCCAGCGTGGCCTACCCGTGCCGACACAGTCTTCGACGACGCCGCTCTTCGGCCGTAAGCAACCCCGGCGCACCCCAGCCGTTCTTCCGCGATAGATGGAGAAGCGCGATGCGTACAACCCTGAGACTTCTGGCCGCCGGACTTTTCATAACCGGAGCGACCGGCGCCCTGGCCCAGACGGCCGGCACTTCGACGACCGGGCAGAACCTCGACTCGGCCGGCGCCTTCCGCAACATCACCCCCACCGGCGTCACCAAGCCCCCCGGCGCCGCGGCCGCGCCCGACACGCCGGTGAAGCGTGACGACGGCGGCAAGCGGCCCAAACCGGAAGGTTCGGGCATCAAGGGGATCTGTATCGGCTGCAACTGACCTGCAGGCCACCGCTGGCGAGGAGTATTCCCCCAATTGGGGGTGCCGGCGCTGTTGGATCATGCCCCTTCGCGCTTGCGGTAAATCTGCTCCTGCGCATAAGAACAAGGTGGAAGTCCCGGCTGCGCGGTTTTCGCGATACGATCGGGCACCAGCAGGGAAAACGTCATGGACGAGAAGGTGGTCGACGTCCGCGCGGCCTGGATCGACGGCGCGCATGTGGACGATGCCGGGTATCAGGCGATGTACAAGGCCTCGGTCGACGATCCGGCCGCGTTCTGGGGCGAGCACGGCAAGCGGATCGACTGGTCGACACCGTATTCCACCGTGAAGAACACGAGCTTTGCTCCGGGCAACGTCTCGATCAAATGGTTCGAGGACGGCAAGACCAACGTCGCCTACAATTGCATCGACCGCCACCTCGCCACCCGTGGCGATCAGGTCGCGATCATCTGGGAAGGTGACGACCCCAACGAATCCAAGCACATCACCTACCGCCAGCTTCACGCGGAAGTCTGCCGGATGGCGAACGTGCTGCGCAACCGCGGCGTCGGCAAGGGCGACCGCGTCACCCTTTACCTGCCGATGATCCCGGAAGCCGCCTATGCCATGCTGGCCTGCGCCCGGCTCGGCGCGATCCACTCCATCGTCTTCGGCGGCTTCTCGCCGGATTCCCTGGCCGGCCGCATCGAAGGCTGCGCCTCGAAGCTCGTCATCACCGCAGACGAGGGTTTGCGCGGCGGGCGCAAGGTCGCGTTGAAGGCCAATGTCGACGCCGCCATCGCGCGGCTCGGCAAGGATGCGGTGGACCATGTGATCGTGGTGCGCCGCACCGGCAGCGCCGTGCCGATGGAGCCCGGCCGCGACGTCTATTACGACGAGGCCGCCGCCCAGGTCACCGATGATTGCCCGGCCGTGGCCGTGGAGGCGGAGCACCCGCTCTTCATCCTCTACACATCAGGCTCGACGGGCCAGCCCAAGGGCGTGGTCCACACCACCGGCGGTTATCTCGTCTACGCCGCCATGACGCATCAATACGTCTTCGATTACCGCGAAGGCGAGGTCTACTGGTGCACGGCCGATGTGGGCTGGGTCACGGGCCACAGCTATATCGTCTACGGGCCGCTCGCCAACGGCGCCACGACCCTGATGTTCGAGGGCATCCCGACCTATCCGTCCACGTCGCGGTTCTGGGACGTGGTGGACAAGCACAAGGTCAACATCTTCTACACCGCTCCCACGGCGATCCGCTCGCTCATGGGCGGCGGCGAAGGCCCGGTGAAGAAGACTTCGCGGGCAAGCTTGCGCGTCCTCGGCTCGGTGGGCGAGCCGATCAACCCGGAAGCCTGGGACTGGTACTACCGCGTGGTCGGCGACAGCCGTTGCCCCATCGTCGATACGTGGTGGCAGACCGAGACCGGCGGCATCCTCATCACCCCGCTTCCCGGCGCCACCAAGCTGAAGCCCGGCTCGGCCACGCGCCCGTTCTTCGGCGTGCAACCGCTGATCGTAGACGCCGAGGGCAAGGAACTCGACGGCCCCTGCGAGGGCAACCTCTGCATCAAGGATTCCTGGCCGGGCCAGATGCGCACGGTCTATGGCGACCACGAGCGGTTCGAGCAGACCTACTTCTCCACTTATCCGAACCTCTACTTCACCGGCGACGGCTGCCGCCGGGACGCGGACGGCTATTACTGGATCACCGGTCGCGTCGACGACGTCATCAACGTCTCGGGTCACCGCATGGGCACGGCAGAGGTCGAATCCTCCCTCGTCGCCCATCCGAAGGTCTCGGAAGCGGCCGTCGTCGGCTACCCGCATTCCATGAAGGGACAGGGCATCTACGCCTACGTCACCCTGATGGAGGGCGAGGACGGTTCGGACGAGCTGCGCAAGGAATTGGTGGCCTGGGTCCGCAAGGATATCGGCCCCATCGCCTCGCCGGACCTGATCCAGTTCGCCCCCGGCCTACCCAAGACCCGCTCCGGCAAGATCATGCGCCGCATCCTGCGCAAGATCGCCGAGGACGAGTTCTCGTCGCTGGGCGACACCTCGACCCTCGCCGAGCCGGCCGTGGTCGACGACCTGATCGAGAACCGCCAGAACCGCGCGTCCTGATCGCCAAACTCCCGCAACGAAGCGGCGCATCTCGAAGGAGATGCGCCGATCGCGTCCTGGCCGGGTCCCGAGCCATCGCTTCCGTTTGACCTGACGATATCGTGACCCTGCGACGCTTGCGCCGACGCGCCTCGGGACACGAGACAGGATCGGCTGCCTTAAGCGCCCGCGCCTTCATCGCTACAGTATTCGTCGAGACCGAGACCCCGTTCAGAAGGGTCGATGCTCCAGGGAAAGGTACGCCATGTCCGATATCGAGACTGCGCGGATTGCGCAGAACCCGCGGTTCAAGGAGCTCGTGCACGAACGCACCCGCTTCGGATGGACGCTGACCATCCTGATGCTGCTGGTCTATTTCGGCTTCATCGGCCTCATCGCCTTCGACAAGTCTTTGCTCGCCCTGAAGATCGGGAGCGCCACGACGTCCCTGGGCCTGATCCTCGGTGTCGCCGTGATCGTCTTCGCCTTCATCCTCACCGGCATCTACGTCCAGCGCGCCAATGGCCGCTTCGACGAACTGACCGCCGCGCTCAAGCGGGACCTCGGCCGATGATCCGCTCCGCCCACCCCATCGCCCTCGGCACCACCCTCGCGGTCATTCTCGCGGGTGCCGCCTATGCGGCCGGCCCGGATCTCGGGGCCGTCACGAAAGCCCAGACGAACTGGCCGGCCATCGGCATGTTCGCCTTCTTCGTGATCTTCACCCTCGGCATCACCTACAAGGCAGCCAAGGGCACCAAATCGGCCTCCGACTTCTACGCCGCCGGCGGCGGCATATCGGCCGGCACCAACTCACTGGCGATCGCCGGCGACTACATGTCGGCCGCCTCGTTCCTCGGTATTTCGGGCCTCGTCTACACGTCCGGCTTCGACGGACTGATCTACTCCACCGGCTTCCTCGTAGGCTGGCCGATCGTGCTGTTCCTCATCGCCGAGCGCCTGCGCAACCTCGGCAAGTTCACCTTCGCCGACGTGGCGAGCTTCCGCCTCGACCAGACCTCGATCCGCATCATCTCTGCGGTGGGCACCCTCGTCGTGGTGGCCTTCTACCTGATCGCCCAGATGGTCGGTGCGGGTAAGCTGATCCAGCTCCTGTTCGGGCTCGAATACCTCTACGCGGTCGTCATCGTCGGCGTGTTGATGATCGTCTACGTGGCCTTCGGCGGCATGAAGGCGACCACCTGGGTCCAGGTCATCAAGGCCTGTCTGCTGCTGGGGGGCGCCACCTTCATGGCCGGCGCGGTCCTCTATAAATATGGCTTCAACCCGGAGGCCCTGTTTTCGGCGGCCGTCGCCACGCACCCGAAGGGCGACGCCATCATGGCGCCTGGCGGCCTCGTCTCGAACCCGATCGAGGCGATTTCCCTCGGCGTGGGCCTGATGTTCGGCACTGCCGGCCTGCCGCACATCCTGATGCGGTTCTTCACGGTCTCCGACGCCCAGGCCGCCCGCAAGTCGGTGTTCTATGCCACCGGCCTGATCGGCTACTTCTACATTCTCACCTTCATCATCGGCTTCGGCGGCATCGCCCTGCTGATGTCCGACCCGGCCTATTTCAAGCTCGATCCGGCCGGCGCCTTCGACAAGCTCAAGGGCATGGTCGGCGGCACCAATATGGTCGCCGTGAACCTCGCCAATGCCGTGGGCGGACCGTACTTCCTCGGCTTCATCTCAGCGGTGGCCTTCGCCACGATCCTCGCGGTGGTGGCCGGCCTGACCCTCGCCGGCGCATCGGCGGTGAGCCACGACCTTTACGCCAGCGTCATCGCCCGCGGGCGCAGCAACGAGGCCTCCGAGGTCCGGCTCTCGAAGATCTCGGCGGTCGTCATCGGTATCGTGGCGATCTATCTCGGATACGTCTTCGAGAACCAGAACGTCGCCTTCATGGTGGGCCTCGCCTTCTCGGTGGCGGCGAGCTGCAACTTCCCGATCCTCACCATGTCGATCCTGTGGCGGGGCACGACCACCTGGGGTGCCCTCATCGGCGGCTTCGTCGGGCTCTTCGCGGCGGTCGGGATGGTCATCCTGTCGAAGGCGGTGTGGGTGACGACCTTCGGCAATCCGGTAGCGATCTTCCCCTACGACAACCCGGCCCTGTTCTCGATGCCGCTCGCCTTCCTCACGATCTATGTGGTGTCGAAGCTCGACAATACTGCAAGGGCCAAACGCGAGCGCGCCTTGTTCGAACAGCAGTTCGTGCGCTCGGAGACCGGGATCGGAGCCGACGGCGCTCACGCTCACTGACGGTTTCAAGATCATTTTACGAATGCTTGAAAGGGCGCGGCGGAAGCCGCGCCCTTTCTCATTCATGGCATCCCGGCGGGCGGTGGCCCGATTAATCGGCAGCAAAGTGACACGTTTGCATAAAAACGTGAGTATCCTTGTGCCGTACAGCCTTTTCACTCTTGGGCGAAATCATGGCGTGAGGTAGCGTCGATCGCTCTCTTTTCCGTGAGCGGTAAGACCAACGCGCGCCAGGACCAGGGCGACTGCGAACGCCGACGCAGTGCCCAAGTCTCTGAAGTGATGAAAGCCAGGCCTGCAAAAGCCTGGAAGTATAAAAAATTTTGGAGGTTCCCCCCATGTCTGCAACGTCAGCGGTCCCATTACCAAAGGATGCCGCACGGCCCATGAGTGCCGGCGAGAAGAAGGTTATTCTGGCCTCCTCGCTCGGCACCGTGTTCGAGTGGTATGATTTCTATCTCTACGGATCGCTCGCCGCGATCATCGGCGCGCAGTTCTTTTCGGCCTATCCGGAAGCCACGCGCAACATCTTCGCCCTGATGGCCTTCGCTGCCGGCTTCCTGGTCCGCCCCTTCGGCGCGCTGGTGTTCGGACGTCTCGGCGACCTAGTGGGCCGCAAATATACCTTCCTCGTCACTATCCTGATCATGGGCATCTCGACCTTCGTGGTCGGCCTGCTGCCGTCCTACGCCACGATGAACGAGTACGGCGTCGGCTGGGTCGCGCCCGTGGCACTGCTGGCGTTGCGTATGCTTCAGGGCTTGGCACTCGGCGGTGAATACGGCGGCGCGGCGGTCTACGTGGCCGAGCACGCTCCCCCTGGGCGTCGCGGCTTCTACACCGCCTTCATCCAGACCACGGCGACCCTCGGGCTGCTGTTGTCGCTGATGGTGATCCTGTTCACCCAGATCTACGTCAACGCGAACTACGCGCCCGTCGCCACCACCCTCGCCGACGGTTCGGCCGGGACGATCACGCCCTTCGCCGCCTGGGGCTGGCGCATTCCGTTCCTGGTCTCGATCGTGCTGCTCGGCGTCTCGGTCTGGATCCGTCTGCAGATGCAGGAAAGCCCGGCCTTCAAGAAGATGAAGGAAGAGGGCACTGGCTCCAAGGCGCCGCTCTCGGAGGCGTTCGGCCAGTGGCGCAACGCCAAATGGGCGCTTCTCGCGCTCCTCGGCCTCACCGCCGGCCAGGCCGTGGTCTGGTACACCGGCCAGTTCTACGCGCTGTTCTTCCTCCAGACGATCCTGAAGGTCGATCAGTTCACGGCCAACGTGCTCATTGCCTGGTCGCTCATCCTCGGCACGGGCGGGTTCCTGTTCTTCGGCGCGCTCTCCGACAAGATCGGCCGCAAGCCGATCATCCTCGGCGGTTGCGTGATCGCGGCACTGACCTTCTTCCCGCTGTTCAAGGCGCTGACCGCTGCGGCCAACCCGGCCCTGCACGCGGCCCAGCAGAGCACGCAGGTGGTGGTCAAGGCCGATCCGGCGGATTGCTCGTTCCAGTTCAATCCCGTGGGAACGGCCAAGTTCACCAATTCCTGCGACATCGCCAAGGCGCTGCTCGCGCGCTCGGCAGTGAACTACACCACCGAGCCCGCCGCTCCCGGCACCAAGGCCACCGTCACCGTCGCCGGCAAGGAGTTCGCCGCCGCCGATCCGACCTTCGCCAAGGATGTCGGCGCGGCCCTCACAGCCTCCGGCTACCCGACCGCCACCAACCCGAGCATCGTGAAGATCGCCATCGAACCGAAGGACGGCCTGTCGAACTTCGCCAAGATGATCGACATCTTCTCGGTCCAGAAGCTGACGATCATCGGTATCCTGACGATCCTCGTCCTCTACGTGACGATGGTCTACGGCCCGATCGCGGCGGCCCTCGTCGAATTGTTCCCGACGCGTATCCGCTACACCTCGATGTCGCTGCCCTACCATATCGGCAACGGCTGGTTCGGCGGCCTGCTGCCGGCCACGGCCTTCGCCATGGTGGCCCAGACCGGCGACATCTATTTCGGCCTCTGGTACCCGATCGTCATCGCCCTCGCGACGGCCGTCATCGGTGCCCTGTTCATCCCCGAGACCAAGGACAGGGACATCTTCACCTGGGACGACCGCCCGGCGCGGTAGTCCTCGGAGATAGGCGTCAGACCGGGCTCTCCGCCACGATCCGGCGCTGGACGTGAAGCCCCTGATGTTCCGCCATGAAAAAAGGGCCCCGGATCGCTCCGGGGCCCTTTCTCGTGTCGTCTTCCGCGCGTCGCGGAGCCCGTGTGCCATCAAGCGGGCTCGACGGCCTCCGCGTGGGCCGCCTGCAGGGCGTGATGATCGGCCATCGTCTGCCAGGCATAGCGCATGGCGAACTCGGCGACGGCCTCGTCGAAGGCGTCGCCCTTGCCGAGATAGCCGGCGATCATCGCCGCGTCCCCGGAGCGGGCATGGGCGCGGGCGAGCGTGGTGCCGCAGAGCCTGGCATAGGCTTTGGGGCCGCTCTCGGCGAGGATCTCGGCGACGGCCGAGAGCTTCTTGTTCTTGAGCTGGCGCACGTAATAGGAGCGACCACTCACCTCGGAATGAGCGGTGCCGAGGAACATGTCGCTGGCGGCCTGCATGATGCGCTGGCCGTCGATCACCCGCTGGCCCTCGGATGCGAGGAAGAACGGGCTCAGGGCGAGCTGACCCAGGACCGAAGGCCGGGCTTCCTTGATCTGCAGGAAGAGCGGTGCGCCATCCGCGTCGGAGTAGAGCCCCACGGCGCAGACCGTGCCCACCGAGCCGATGCCGACGACCTTGAAGGCGACGTCGCGCTGCATGTAGCGCAGGGTCAGCAGGTTACGGTCGGCCTGGAGGCTCTGCGGATAGGCGAGCAGCGCCGCGGCCGCTTCCTGCACCGCCTCGGTCAGGCCGTTCGACCCCTCGTGGAAGATCGTCGGATCCTTGTCGGCGATGCGCCACTGGGCCGGGTCCGAATGGAAGGTCGCCGGGTCGAGGTCCGGGGCGTCGCCATGGCTCAGACCGTCGGCGGTCTCGGAGGCCGCATCGGCCAGGAGGCGCCGGCACAGGTCCCCATCGCCGAGGCGGCCGATCTCGTCATCGAGGTCGATGCGGCTGTGCCAAATGGCCAGGGGCGAGAGATAGGACAACTCGCGAATGTGCTCGCGATAGGCGCAGACGCTGGCGCGAGCCGCGCGATACGCCTTGTCCTCACCCTGGGCGAAGGCGGCGACGGCGACGCTGGCGGCGAGGCGCTTCACGTCGATGGTGAAATCGACGTTCCAGAGCGTCTCGTCGAAGTCGTTGATGTCGAACAGGGTCTGGCCCTCGGCGCTGCGATACACGCCGAAATTGCCGATGTGGCAATCGCCGCAGGCCTGGACCGAGATGCCCGGAACCGGAACGCCCACGAGATCGGAAGCCATCACGGCGGCGGCCCCGCGCAGGAAGGCGAAGGGACTGGCCCGCATCCGCTCGTGGCGTAGGGGGATCAGCTCGAGCAGCCGGCCCGCATCGTTCGCCCGCAAGACAGCCAGCGGATCGCGGTTTTCGGCCGGGTACCAATCGGCATGCGACTCCCGGGGGACCGAATCGCGCAGCCGTTTACCGGCCGCCCGGCGCTCCGCGCGAGTGGAGGAGAGGTAGGTGTTAGTCATGGAAAATAGCCTCGACAGGGCGATGCGCGCAGGCCGTTCGCCGCACATCGCGCGGCATCAGTGCCGGAAGTGGCGATGTCCTGTAAACACCATGGCGAGGCCCGCCTCGTCGGCGGCCTTGATCACATCCGCGTCCCGCATCGATCCGCCTGGCTGAATTACCGCCGTGGCGCCGGCTTCCGCCGCCGCAATCAGGCCGTCGGCGAAGGGGAAGAACGCGTCCGAGGCCACCACCGAGCCCTTGGCGAGGCTCTCCGCCGCCCCGATGCGCTTGGCGCCCTCCGCCGCCTTCCAGGCTGCGATACGCGAGGAATCCACCCGCGACATCTGCCCGGCGCCGATCCCCACCGTGGCGCCGTTCCGGGCGTAGACGATGGCATTCGACTTGACGTGCTTGGCGACGCGGTAGGCGAAGCGCAGGTCGGCATATTCCTGCGCCGTGGGCTCGCGCTTCGTCACCACCTTCAGCGTCATGTCGTCGACCACGGCCGCGTCGCGGCCCTGGACCAGGATGCCGCCGGCGAGGTTGCGCATGGCGAATCCCTTCGCGCGCGGGTCGGGCAGGCCGCCCGCGAGGAGGAGGCGCAGGTTCTTCTTGGCCGCGACGAGGGCGATCGCCTCCTCGGTGGCGTCCGGCGCGATGATCACCTCGGTGAAGATCTCGACGATCCGCGCGGCCGATTCGGCATCCAGGATGCGGTTGAGGGCGACGATGCCGCCGAAGGCCGAAGTCGGGTCGCAGGCGAGGGCTCGCTCGTAGGCCTCCGCCAGGGTGTCGCCTTCGGCGACACCGCACGGGTTGGCGTGCTTGATGATCGCCACCGCGGCGGCGCGGGCCGGGTCGAACTCGGCGACGCATTCAAAGGCCGCGTCGGTATCGTTGAGGTTGTTGAAGGACAACTCCTTGCCCTGGAGCTGGCGGGCGCTCGCCACACCGGGCCGAACGAGGCCGGGCGTGCGGTAGAAGGCCGCCGATTGGTGCGGGTTCTCGCCGTAGCGCAGGGATTGGGCGAGGGTGCCGCCGAAGGCGCGGAAGGCCGGTGCCTCCTCCATCTCCACATGTTCGGCGAGCCAGGAGGCGATGGCGGAATCGTAGGAAGCGGTGCGGGCGAAGGCCTTCTGCGCCAGCCGCCTGCGGGTCGCGGCCCCCAGCGTGCCGTTGCCGGCTTCGAGCTCCGAGAGGATCGCGCCGTAATCGGCCACATCCACCACCACCGCCACGTCGGCATGGTTCTTGGCCGCCGCGCGGATCATCGCCGGGCCGCCGACATCGATGTTCTCCACCGCGTCGTCATAGGCGCAGGGTTTCGCGATCGTCGCCTCGAACGGATAGAGATTGGCCACCAAAAGGTCGATGGCGCCGATGCCGTGGGCGGCCAGCGCCGCCTGATGCTCGGGATCGTCGCGCACCGCGAGGAGGCCGCCATGCACCGCCGGGTGCAGGGTCTTCACCCGCCCGTCCATCATCTCGGGAAAGCCGGTGATCTCGGCGACTTCGGTGACCGGCAGTCCCGCCTCGCTCAAGGCCCGGTGCGTGCCGCCGGTGGAGACCAGGGCGACGCCGCGCTCGGACAGCGCGCGGGCGAAATCCACGAGGCCCGTCTTGTCGGAGACGGAAAGGAGTGCGCGGGCAACCCGCGCCTGATCATGCGACATCGTCGAGAACCGTCCGGCACAGGGCAGAATCTGCCCCTGAAACGCGGCGGGTACCACAGATGGCGCCCTATCGGCTACCGGGCCGCCTCATCGGCCAGCGGAGCCTCGCTCCGAGCGGGGTCGTTCCGCCCCGGCGCCTGCGCGAGGTGCAGGAAGCGCCATCGCACCCGGGTGCCCTCCCCCGCCGTCACGTAGAGGACGATCTGGTCGGTCCGTCGCGCACCCGTCAGCCCCGCGAAATACACGCTCTCCTCCAGGGCCAGGGCCGCGCCGTCGGCCTCGAACCGCCAGACCTCTCCCAGGGGCGAGGCCAGGTCGATCCCTCCGCCCTCGGCCGCATTGGCCGCGATGGCGGGATGGAGGTGGAACCGGATCGCCGCCTCCGGCGGACGCAGCCGGATGCGATTCCCCTTGTGGGCCACCGACACGAAGGCATCCTCGCCTTCGAGCCCGGCCCCCTCGGGAAGCAGACACCAGCGCCGCTCGTGGACGATCCCGAATTCGGCCGCATAGCCGTCATGGCGGCCGGCGAGGATCAGCGAGCCGCCGTCGCTCGTCCGCTCGGATTTGACTGCGCGCGGGCCGCGCACCAGCACGGGTCCGATCCGCCCGATGAGCCAGTCCGACGCCCAGCGACTTCCCATCCCCTCGCTGGCACCGAGGAACCGGCAGGACGAGGAATCTCCCACCGTCGCGGTGGAATGGGCGGCGGTGCTGCGGGCGAGGCGCCGCAGTTCCGGGCCGCTCGCCGGCAGGCCGCAATTGATCACCACTCGCTGGGGGCCGCTCGACATCTCGAAGGAAAGGCAGCCGGCCCCGGCATTCATCGAGAAGGGCAGCGGCGGCGGCGCACCCACATCGGCGACCACGACGACCCGGCCGCTCTCCAGCCGCTCGTAGCCGGAATTCGGCGCATGCATCATCGGCTGCGCCAGGGCGCCGTCATAGACCAGCAAGGTGGCGAGATGGTCCGCCGCCGTGGCGCCCATGCCGTTGAAATGGCTCAGGGACGCATCGCCGTGGCGCAGGAGGCGCAACAGGGGCAGCATGCGGTCGATGGCATGGAGCAAGGCCACCGGCGGATCGAGGCTGCGGCTGAGGAAGCTCTGGCGCAGGGGCAGAAGGTCGAGGAGGAGCTCCATGGCGAAGCGCGGGTCGCGGCTGCGATGGCCGCCATCCGCCATGATCTGCCGGTCGAGTTCGCGCGACAGGATGCGCGTGGCCCGGCGCAGGATCGGTTGAATGCCCTCGCAGCACAATCCGGCATAGCACAGGGCCACCACCGCCAGGAGCCGCGATTGAGGTGGCAGGCCCCGGCGCAGGGAGCGTTCGAGGTCTCTGGCGCCGCGCCCGACCGCCTTGAGGAAGGCCTGGTAGAAGGCATGGTCCGCCCCTTCCAGAACGAGGGGCGACTGGCACAGGAAGGAGATCAGCCGTCGTGTCGCCACGGGCACGGGCGCGGCCAGGGCCTCGTCGCCACGGCCGGCAATGAAATCCGCTACGAAGGCGCGGGCATTGGCTCTGGCCAAAGCCGTGTCGGCGGCGCGCAGGTGGCGCAGCCAGCCGAAGCCGTAGAACGCATCCGCCCATTCCGGCGAGGGCGGCGCGTAATCGAAGGGCGAGCGGCCGCTCACCGAGAGCGAGCGCCCCGCGAAGACGAACAGGCCAGCATAGATGTCGTCGGCGAAGGTGGCGTCGCTCGTGCGCAGATCGTGCGGGGCGATCACCAGGGCGCTGACACGGGCGCGCGCGAGCAGGTCCGGGCTCGCGGTGAGGCGTGCGGAGACGCCCCGCGCCGAGCGCGCGATCTCACGCCCGACGAGCCGATAGAAACGCCAACGATCAGCCCCCCAACCCACGCACGCCTTTCCTCCAGCACCGCGACCCGCATGGCCATTGTGCCGGATGTCGTCCCATCTGGAAGCTAAGCCGTGCCTATTAACCAACGATTAAGGATGCCGATACTCATCGCGCCGTCGCCCGCCTCCTCCGCCGGGATTTCTCCCTCCGGAGTGAAGCCGCGCGCAGGCGAAAGGCCCGGCACCGCCACGGATCGGCGAACTGTATTTTTTGGCGAGCTGGGCCGGAACGGTTGAATGCTGCACAGGTTATACACAGCGTCGAGCGAGTTTCATTCCTGTAGCCTCCAGCAATGGCAGTATGCCTGTGACTGTCATCCCTGTCTTCAAGCGCGCCGGGCTCTTGATGTCTGCCGCAGCGTTATTGTGCACGTCTGGCGCTGCGATGGCCCAGAACGCTCAAGACCGTGGTCTCGGCGGCCTGTTCGAGGCATTGTTCTCTCCCGCCCGTCCCGCCGTCGAAGCGCAGCAGCCCGCTCCCGCGATCGAGCTGCCGCAAAGATCCCTGACGATCCGGCGCGAATCGAACCGCCCGCGCCCGAAGATTCGTTACGCCGCCCTGCCGAAGAGCGAGCCGCTGCAACTCCAGATCGGCGACCGCCAGACGCCGATCCCGCTCTCCTCCGGGCCGATGGCCGCCCTCCTCAAGGATCCGACCCTGCGCCCTGGCGACATCGTCGTGTTGAAGGACGGCGCCCGCGTCTTCACCGGGAACGAGGACAAGACCCACACCGTCCGGGATTTCGAGCCAGTGAGCCGCTCAGCCTCGATTGACCGCAAGACGAAGGCGCTCCTGTCCATGATGATCGCTCCAGTCGGCGCATTGCCGCCCGACGAGGTGCGCAAGTTCATGGCCCGGCTCAAGAAATCTGCACCCGCCACCGATGTGGGCGGCGACGCACAGGTCCAGACCGTCTCAATGCGGGTGATCACGCCGTAGGGCGGGACGCCTATCGCAGATACGTCACGCTGTACAAAGTCCGCCGCAACTCGCTCTCCGTCACCCAGATGCGGCCGTTGTCGCAGCGTTCGCGGATGCCGTCGCGCATGCGGCCGCAATATTCGCCGGTATTGTCCTGGATTCGATACTGGCAAACATTGCCCGCCCTGCGGCGGCCGATGACCGGGCTCGCATGGTCGGCGAACAGGTCGGGATCCTTTGGGTCGCGATCCTCCAGGAGATACCAACTGTAGCCCACCGTCGGCACGCGGCCATGGTCGAGGGCGTAGTCCACCATGGCCAGGATGCGGTCGAGCTTCGGCTTGCTCGGATGGCGGCCGGATTCGAGCATATCGGCGAAATCGGCCTGGCTCGCGGCCACGCGGTAGGAGACCGGCAGGAGCGGCACTGGCAGCGGCGTCCGGCGGCAGGTCGCCTCCACATGGGCGATCCAGGCCGCGTTGAACGGATCGGCCCATCGCCCGCGCAGATGGGTGGCGGTGGCGGCCACGGCGCGAAAGCTCTGGCGTGTCGGGCGAAGCTTCGTCCGGTAGCGCAACGCGCGCAATGTCGGCATCACGTAGCGATAGCCGTCGTTGGACGGCAGGTCGCGGTCCTCGCAATACCCACCGATATTGTAGAGGAGCGCCGCAATATCCTCCTCGCCGCCCTCGATCTTGTCGAAATACGGCTCCAGGCTCGGGTTACCGTCCTTGGTGACCTCGGCCGTGTTGCGGCTCCAGGCGATGTCGGCCCGGTAGGCCGGATGCGCGCGGAGATGGCGCTTCAGATGCGGGTCCGGGTTTGTCTCCAAACGCACCGGGTCGGCGAAGTAGAACTTCGTCGCCACGTCGAGGGGCGAGACCGATTTGCCGATGCGGTGCGAGATCATGTCCGCCGTGGCGTAGGCGAAACAGATGGCGCTCTCGCCCTGGTTCAGGGGCAGGTCCTTCGGCGAGGGCGAAATCCCCACGTCGCGGGTGCCGGTATGGATCTCGAACGGGATCGTCACCGACACCGGGGCGCAGGCGGAATTACGGGCATAGGCCGGCGCCACCGGCAGGATGCGGCGGTCGATCCCGTCGGCCCCGGCTTGGCCGACGAGAGGCAAGACCGCGAACAGTCCGGCAAGGGCATGGCGGAAGCCCCGCACCGTGCGCCTCAAGCCTTCCGTATCAGACGGCTCGCGAAGAACCCGTCGATCCCGCCGCGAACCACCGACGAGTCCCCAGCGACGCCTGACGTCTCGCCGGACAGATGCGAGGGCAGCGTCCGCAGGTCGCCGTCGCCGTTGATGAGTTCGCCGAGGCCGCCGACCTCCTCGGGGCGGATCGCGAGCCGTTCGAAAGCCGGATTGCGGGCGAGGAAGGCGGCGACCTGCCCCTCCCCCTCCTCGGGCTCCAACGAGCAGGTGCAATAGACGAGACGCCCCCCCGGCTTCACCAGGGTGGCGGCACGGTCGAGGAGGCGGCGCTGCAGCCCGCCGAGGCGCCCGACGTCCCCGCCGGCCTTGGTCCAGGCGACGTCGGGATGACGGCGGATGGTGCCGGTGGCCGAACAGGGCGCGTCGAGGAGCACGGCGTCGAACGTGTCGGCGTCGGTCTCCGGCAATTGGGTGGCGTCGCCGACGCGGATCTCGGCCTTCAGCCCGAGGCGGGCAAGGTTCTCCGTCAGACGTTCGAGGCGCGGGGCCGAACGGTCCACGGCCACCACCTCGGCTCCCGCGGCGGCGAGCTGGGCGGTCTTGCCGCCGGGCGCGGCGCAGAGATCGGCCACGCGCTGCCCCGGCCCGACCGCGAGAAGGCGCGCCGGGATGGCGGCGGCGGCGTCCTGCACCCACCACGCGCCCTCCGCATAGCCGGGCAGGTCAGAAACCGCCGAGCGGACCTCGTGCAGGCGGATACTGCCGGTGGGCAGGGCGACGCCGCCGAGGCGCTCGGCCCATTCCGTCACGCTGCCGCGCGGTGTGATGTCGAGGGCGGCGCCGGAGAGATGAGCCGAGGCGATGGCCTGCGCGGTCTCGCGCCCATAGGCGGCGCTCCAGCGGGCGGCGAGCCAATCCGGCGTGTTCTGCGCCAGGGGATCGGACGCTTCGGCCGCGATGGCGTCCCGCTCGCGGATCACCCGGCGCAGGATGGCGTTCACGAGGCCGGGCGTGTGCTGCAGGTAGGGGTCGCCCTTGGCGAGGCGGACCGAGAGATCGACGGCGGCATGGTCCGGCACGTTGAGATCGAGGATCTGCACGGCGCCGGTGACGAGGAGGGCCACCAGCCTCGGCTGGTCCGGCGGCAGGCCCTGGTTCATGCGGACGGCCAGCATGCGCCGAAGGAAGCCGAGGCGGCGGAAGGTGGCGGTGGCGATGGCCCGCGCCAGCGATGCGTCGGCGGCGTCGAGGCCGGCATCGAGGCCCGCCTTGGCCAGGGCATCCTCGAGGGCGAAGGCGCGGCCCTGCACGAGGAGATCGGCCACGGCGGCATGGGCCACCTGCCGGGCGGCGAGGCCCGGAACCGTGCGGTCGATCGTCGTCGCCGGCCCATCCGCGTTGCGGCGTGTCGCCATGAATGCCACTTTCCGTGTCCGAGGCCCGGTCACCCGGAGCCAATCCCAACGGATGCCCTCCCATCCGGCCCACCGAGATGCAAGCCATGACGACATCCGACGACGCGGAAAACGCCGAGATCCCGCCCCGCCCCGCTTTGACGCCCGCCGCCGAGCGGGCTCTGGCCGAGGCCGCCGACCGACGCGCTGCCATCGACGCGAAGGCCGCGGAGATCTCCGCCGCCCGCGAGCGCCAGGGCCGTGGCGGCCTGGAGCCCGTCCGCTACGACGATTGGGAAGTCAAAGGCATCGCCGTCGACTTCTGAGCGCGGGCTCAGCGCGTGACGTAGACCTGCGTCCCCACGGAGACGCGCCCGTAGAGATCGACCACGTCCTGATTGTACATGCGGATGCAGCCGTAGGACGCGTAGGTGCCCACCGAATTCGGGCGGTTGGTGCCGTGGATGGCATATTCGCCGCCGGCCAGGGTCATCGCCGCCGCACCCATCGGGTTGTGCGGCGAGCCGCCGGCGATCACGTCGGGCAGGCGCGGGTTGTCGCGCTTGACTTCGCGCGGCGGCGACCAGGCCGGCTCGACATACTTGCCGTCGATCCTGGTGGCGCCGGTCCATTGCTTGCCGGGCTTGCCCACCGCCACGGGATAGCGGATCGCCGTGCCGTCGCCGTTGACGAGGTAGAGCCGGCGCTCCGAGGTGCGGACCACCACGGTGCCGGGCATGACGGCCTGGTCGAAGGCCACGAGTTCGCGGGACGCGGCCGGCGTCGCGGCAAACCCCACACTCAAGACTGTTCCGGCCAAACAAGCGGCGAACCCATTACGCGCGAACATCTGTCGTCATCCTCGAAAGCGTGACCGTGAGCTTCACGATAAGCGGCGATCGAGATTGCCGTTCCGGTTACCGGTGGGGGTCATGGGCCGGATACGCACCGGAATGATGGAGCGCGGTTAAACGGCGCCCCTCATGCTCGCGCTAAAAGCGAGCGGTCCGATTAGGCTTCGATAAAGGCTCGCCTCGCTCACCGCTCGAGCAGGACGGAAGCCGTCTCGTCGCGCTCCTGCCAGCCATGCCGGACGAGTTCGGGATCGTCGTGCTCCTCCACCGGATAGCCGACGCAGATATAGGCGACGAGGCGCCAGGAGGCGGGAACGTCGAGTTGCGAGGTGACGCAATCGGGCTCGATGATCGACACCCAACCGACGCCGAGGCCGTGCGCCCGCGCGGCGAGCCAGAAGGTGTGCACCGCCGTGACCACCGAGTAGCGCAGCATTTCCGGCATGGTGGCGCGGCCGAGGCCGAACCCGTTTTTCGTCTTCTCATCGCAGAAGATCGCGAGATGGATCGGTGCCTCGCGCAGGCCCGCGAGCTTCAGGCGGGTATAGGCTTCGCGGCGCACGTCATCGTAGGTCTCCGCGGCCGCATCGTTGCAGCGTTCGAAACTGGCGGTCACCGCCCCGCGCCGGGCAGGGTCGGCGACACGGACGAAACGCCAGGGCTGGCTGTTGCCCACCGACGGGCTCAGCATCGCCAGGCCCAGGCAGCGCTGAAACACGGCCTCATCGACGGGATCGCGGCGAAAGCGGCGCACGTCGCGACGCCAGGCGAACAGGTCGCCGAGCGTCTCGCGAAAGCCGGGATCGAACCTCACCAAGACCTGCCGTCCAACCACTGCCATTCCTTGTCGACGAGGCCGCTCCTGCCGCCTGCGCCTGTCTGCCACCGCCGGAATCCGGCAGTCCACGAAAGTGGCGGTAGAATGCAAAGGGCTGCCAAGGCCATCGAAAAGGATTTCTAGACCAGAGCGGGCCGTCATGGCAGAAAAAAAGGCCGCACTCCGGAGAGGCGGCCTGAAGTCCTTGGGTCTCGAAACCTCTGGAGTGTCGCTCCCGTGACATCGGCAGGCTCCCGAAAGCTGGGGAGCATGGATATCGGCCGCCCGACCGAGCACGGAACCGACGAGGTTCGGCCACAGGTATCATCTTCTATCGGGGCCGACGATGGGCGATAACGCGGCGAAATCGTGACGTTGTGTTGCCCGGCCGTGGCTGGTGCCAGTGCGCACTCGGCGGTCGACCGGGCTTGCAGGCTCGGAGTGGGAGGCCCATCATTCTTCCTTTGCGGCGATCGTCGAGTCGCCGGAGCCGAGGAGCGAGGATGGACGAGAGGATCGGAGCCGAGCCGCGATCGAAGGATTCCACCGGCCGCGTCGTACCGTTCCCAACGGCTCCGGTGGTGCCACAGGTCGCCTTCGACCGCTCGGAGCTCAGGACACTGTTCAACCTCTACGGCCGGATGGTCTCGGCCGGCGAATGGCGTGACTACGCCCTCGACTTCCGCCGCGACAAGGCGGTGTTCTCGATCTACCGCCGCTCCTCTGAAACGCCCCTGTTCCGGGTGGAGAAGGATCCCAAACTCGCGCGCCGGCAGGGCGCCTTCGCGGTGATTTCCGCCGCCGGCATCGTGCTCAAGCGAGGGCATGACCTCGCCCGTGTCCTGGCAGCGCTGGAAAAGCCCCTTCGCGTGGTGTGATCGCCGATGCCCGCCGGCCGCTTCGCACCAGATGACAGACGAGTGCTTCCGTCCATCGTCAGCGGAGCCGCGTAGGTATCCAACCGCTGGGAGTGACGTCCACCTCCTTGCTCCGCGAAGCGTCAGCCGGCGGCAGTCCAACAGCCACTTTGCCCGCAGGTCTATACGCCAACTGGGCAGATGAGCGGCTCAAAAGCTCTTGCTCATCTCGATGTTTTCGACAGGCGCTCCGCATTCCGTGCCAGGGTAACGCCGCACCTCTTTCCAGCCATGCCGGGTGTAGAAGCGGATGGCACGTGCATTGAACGCTCGGACCTCTAAGAACGCGACGGAATGCGAGCGTGCGATGAGGCTCTCGCCGTGCGCGAGGAGGGCTGGCCCAAATCCCTGCCGCCACAAGGCTGGATCGACCTCAATATTTTCCAAACGATCCATCTCCACCTCAACGCGTCCGGCCAGTCTCTCCCCAATGACTGCGACCCACATGATAGGCCAACGCGCCTCGACAACGGCCGGTACGGGATCGGCGGACGCGAACGCCTGCACGGCGTAGAACGGCAATTCGGGAGCCCACGTCACCAGCCACGAGCGCCGAAGCAAACGAATGAGAGCGGGGACATCGTTTTCGACGGCGGGGCGAATGCTGAGCAAAAGCTGGCTCGCAACGTTCAGGCCTGACGAGAAGCCGTTTTTCAAATCCGCTTCTGCGGAGCGAGTCACGGGTTTAATCGCCATAACCGCGATCCACCATGCAGGCCCGTCTCGCGACTAAAAAAGGCCCCGGCGTTTCCGCCGAGGCCTTTCGATCCGCGTTCCGATGGCTCGCTTAGCGGCGATCGCCGAGGAGCTGGAGCAGGAACTGGAACATGTTGATGAAGTCCAGGTAGAGCGTCAGAGCGCCGTTCACCGACAGCTTGGCCGCACCCTCGGCGTCGGCACCGCTGTAGAGGAACATCTCCTTGAGCTTCTGCGTGTCGTAGGCGGTGAGGCCCGCGAAGATCAGGACGCCGAGCACCGAGATGGCGAACTGCAGCGCGCTGGACGCCAGGAAGATGTTCACGATCGAGGCGATGAAGAGGCCGATCACGCCCATGATCAGGAACGAGCCCATCCCCGAGAGGCTGCGCTTGGTGGTGTAGCCGTAGAGGCTGAGACCGCCGAACGTCGCCGCCGTGATGAAGAAGACCCGGACCACGCTGGCGCCCGTGAAGGCGAGCAGCATCGACGACATCGAGGCACCCATCACCGCCGCGAAAGCGAAGAACGTGAGACGTGCCGCGGAGGCCGACATCCGATCCATCCGCATCGTGAAGATGAAGATGAAAGCGAGCGGGGCCAGCATCAGAACGTACTTGAACCACGTGCCGTAGATGAAGACGCCCGCCTGGTTCAGCGGAACGCCCTTGTAGTTGGCGACGATGGTGCCGGTCTGGACGGCCATGTTCAGGCCGAGGGCGACGAGGCCGGAGATCCCGAGGCCGACGACCATGTTGTTGTAGACGCCGAGCATAAAGCTGCGCAGCCCCTGATCGACATCGACCTGGGAGCCGGCATAGCCCTGGGGCTGGGCGCCGTAGCGGAATGGACTGTTATCGAATGCCATGGGAGATTCCCTTGGAAGCTCTCTCAGCGTGTGATTTGGAACCGAGGCTCACGCACAGGACCTCTGGCACGGTACCGCGCCTTGAGCCGAAATATGTTCCGTCATGCCGCTCCGCACAAGGGGGCGGCCGAGCTTTGCGGCCCAGGAATCACGGGTTCTGACCTCTATCTTTATTTGGATGAGGGCGGATTAAATCTCGTTCATCATCCGCGCAGCGCACCAGAGCTATAGTGACAAGTCATAAACCATGACTTCGGCGTCGTCTTTCTCCTGCGACGGGGAGGCGGACGACCGTCCGGTCTCAGAACTGGCGCAGGTAGGGAGCCGGTTTCTGGCCGAGGATGCGCCACGTCCCGGCCAGCCCGAGGACGATCGCGAAAACCACCGCAAGGGTGGATGCGACGAGGGCACCGGAGAGGTCCAGGGCGAAGTCGAGCTTCATCACGCGGGTCACAATGGTCCAGCCCGCGAGCGTGCCGGCGAGAAGCCCGAACAGGGCAGTGGCGATGCCCAGGGCACCGTATTCCAGCGTGTAGGCCAGGAGCAGGCGCCCGCGCGTGGCGCCCAGAACCTTCAGCACGACGGCATCGTACAGCCGGGCGCGGTGCCCCGCCGCGATGGCGCCGGCAAGCACGAACAGGCTCGCCACGACGGCAACGCCGCTGGCGGCGCGAATCGCCAGGACCAGCTTACCGACGATGTCGTTGACCGTGTCGAGGGCGTCTTTCACCCGAACGCTGGTCACCGACGGAAAGGCGCGGGCGACGTCGCGCAGGATCAGGGCCTCGGTCCCGGCATCCGGCCCGCCCGCCAGGGTGAGGGTGGCGAGGTCCGAATGCGGTGCGCCCCGGAAGGTACCGGGCGAGAAGACCATGACGAAATTGATGCCGAGGTTGCGCCACTCGACCTTGCGCAGGTTCGCGACTGTAGCCGTCAGATTCCGCCCCAGAACGTTGACGGTGACGGTGCCGCCGACGCCGAGATTCAGCGCGCGGCCGAGCTCCGCATCGAAGGAGACCAGTGGTTTTGCCCCCTCCTCCGCATTCCACCACGAGCCGGCGACGAGGTTCGATCCCTCCGGGAGATCCTCGGCATAGGTGATCCCGCGGTCGCCATCGAGCACCCAGGCGGCATCCTCGGGCGGCTTGATCGCGGCGGCGGGGGTGCCGTTGATGGCGACGATGCGCCCGCGCATCATCGGCACGCGCTCGATCTTGCCCCCCGGCGCGAGCTTGCCGAGCTCCGCATGGAACCCGTCCGCCTCCGCAGCCGGGATGTCGAGGAAAAACAGGTTCGGTGCACGGGCCGGCAGCGAGCTCGTCAGCGTCCGCCGGACATTGGCGTCGATCAGGCTCAGCGTCACCAGCAGGGTCACCCCGAGCCCGAGCGACAGGACGATGGCGGGGGTGAGCGCGCCGGGGCGATGGAGGTTGGCCAAAGCCATGCGGGGTGCCGCCGAGCGCGGCCGGGGCAGGCGCCGCGCCCCGGCCATGAGGCCGAGGGCGACGAGACGCAGAAGCCCGAAGGCGAGGCCGGCCGCCGCGATGAACATCAGCGCCACCCTGCGGTCGAACGCCGTGGCCAGTGCCAGCGCCACCAGGGCGGCGAGCGCCGCGACGAGGATGAGCCGGTAGCGCAGCCGCGTCTTGCGGGTGTCGGGATCGACCACGTCCCGGAACAGGCCGGAGACCGGAACGTCATGGGCATGGCCCAGGGGAATGATGGCGAAGGCGAGCGCCGTGAGCAGGCCGTAGGCGGCGGCGAGCAGCAGTTCCGCCGGCGCCAGGGTCGGGTTCAGCGGCAGCGGAAGCGCATCGTGGAACAGGGCATCGAGGAGGAATGGCAGGCCCGCCCCGATCGCGAGTCCGATCACGGTACCGAGCCCGGCCACCAGCATCACCTGCGTGAGATAGATGGCGACGACCTGCCCTCCCGGCGCACCGACGCTCTTCAGGGTGGCGATGGACCCGCGCTTCCGCGCCACGAAGGCATTGACCGCATTGGCGACCCCGACCCCGCCGACGATGAGCGCCGTGAGCCCGACCAGGGTGAGGAACTGGGTGAAGCGCTCGACGCTCTTGGCGAAACGCGGATCGGCATTGGACCGCGAGCGCATCTCCCAGCCGGCATCCGGCGCCGCACGGGCGACGGCCGCGATCCGCCGCTCCAGTTCCGCATCGTCGGCGGCGGGCGCCTGGATGCGATAGCTCCACCGGTTGAGGCTGCCCGGCCGGATCAGCCCCGTCGCCTGAAGCGTCGCGGCGGAGACGAGGAGGCGCGGGCCGAAGCCGATGCCGTTGGCGATCTTGTCCGGCTCGGAGACCAGCGTGGCCCGGATGGCGATCGGCTTGCCGGCGATCTCGATCCGGTCGCCGACCGTGAGGTCGAGGCGCGTCAGCAGGACCGGATCGGCGACGGCGCCGAACACCCCATCCCTCTCGGCCAGCAGATCGGGGAGCGGCAAGGCCGGGTCGGTGACGAGGTCCCCGGCGGCGGGATAGGCGGCGTCCACCGCCTTGAGTTCCACCAGGGCCGCGCCCTTGTCCCCGGCCAGCGCCATGGCCCGCAGGGTCGTGACCACGGAGACCTTGCCTTGCGCGTCGAGGGCGGCCCGCTCGTCGGGCGTCGCCTCGCGGTTGATCAGACTGTAGGTGAGATCGCCGCCGAGGATGCGCTTGCCCTCTCGGCCGAGACCATCCGTGAGCGAGCGCGAGATCGAGGCGACCCCGGCAATGGCCGCGACGCCGAGCGCGATGCAGGCGAGGAACACGACGAAACCGGCGAGCCCGGCGCGCAACTCGCGGAAGGCGAGGCGCAGGGTGAGCGGGACGCGGCTGGGGCGCGGAGTGGGACGAGGCAGGGTGCCATGCATGGGGTCAGGCCTTCCGCCGAACGCGCGGGTTCAGGCGGATCACGCCGCCACCGCCTCGTCCACAAGCCCCGAGCGCAGGCGCACGGTGCGGTCGCAGAGCTTGGCGAGGCCGGGATCGTGGGTGACCAGAACGAGGGTCGCGCCGCGACCGCGCTTCAGGGCGAAGAGAAGGTCCACGATCTGCCGGCCCGTGGCCTCGTCGAGATTGCCGGTGGGTTCGTCGGCCACCAGGATCGCCGGGTCGGGCGCGATGGCGCGGGCGATGGCCACGCGCTGCTGCTCGCCGCCCGAGAGCTGGGCGGGGTAGTGGTGCAGCCGGTGACCGAGGCCGACCGCTTCCAGTTCCGCCCGCGCCCGCTCGTGCGCACCCGGCTTGTCGGCGAGTTCGAGGGGCAACGCGACGTTCTCCAGGGCCGTCATCGTCGGCACGAGGTGAAAGGCCTGGAACACGATGCCGATGCGCCGGCCGCGAAACCGCGCCAGGGCATCCTCGTCGAGCGCGCCGAGATCGGTGCCCTCCACATGGATCGCTCCCGATTCCGGCCGCTCGAGGCCCGCCATCACCATCAGCAGGGTCGACTTGCCCGAGCCGGAGGGGCCGACGAGGCCGACCGCCTCGCCGCGCGCCACGTCGAGGGAGATGCCACGCAGGACATGGACCCGCGCCGCCCCCCGGCCGAGGCTGAGATCGATCCGCGACAGGGCGATCGCGGGAGCGTCCACCTTGCCGGGCATCACGGCAGGACCGATCTGTGTGAGACCATCGTCATGAACACCATAGGTCGAGGCTGTGCGGGAATGGGTCTGTGTCATACGTCACGCGACGAGGTCGATATGGTTCGTCTCGCCCCACCACGCCAGCATTCCCGCCGGGCGACGCTGGTAATGGCACTCTTTGCCGCATTGGGTACGGGAATCGGCCATGCCGCCGCACGCCCCCTCAACCTCGTGGCCTTCGGCGACAGCCTGACCGCCGGGTACCGCCTGCCCTCGGCCGCGGCCTTCCCCTCCGTGCTGGAACGCGAACTGAAGGCCAGGGGCCGCGCCGTGTCGATCGCCAATGCGGGCGTTTCCGGCGACACCAGCACCGGCGGGCTCGACCGGCTCGACTGGTCGGTCCCCGACGGGACCGACGGGGTCATCCTCGAACTCGGCGCCAACGACATGCTGCGCGGCACCGACCCCGCCGTGACGAGAAAGGCCCTCGACACCATCGTCTCCCGGCTCAAGGCCCGTAACATCCCGGTCCTGCTCGCCGGCATGAAGGCCTCGACCAATCTCGGGCCGGACTACGTCGCGCGGTTCGACGCGATCTATCCCGATCTCGCCCGGCAACACGGCCTCGTCCTCTACCCATTTTTCCTTGAGGGCATCCTCAACGACCGGCGCTTCAACCTGGAGGACGGGCTCCACCCCAACGTGAAGGGCGTCGAGACCATCGTCGCCGGCATCCTGCCCACGGTGGAGACCTTCCTCGACCGGCTCGGCACGGCGCAGAAATAGACCGATGCCGCGCCTGTTCACCGCCCTGGAAATTCCCGACGACGTCGCCGAAGCGCTGTCGCGCTATCAATGCGGCCTGCGCGGCGCGCGCTGGATCGAGCGCGGCGACCTCCACATCACCCTGCGCTTCCTCGGCGATGTGGAGGACGAAGTGGCCGAGGCGTTCCATGCCGGCCTCGTCGAAGCGCGCCCGCGCCCGCCTCTCGACGTGACGCTGTCCGGCCTCCACGCGTTCGGCGGAGACAGGCCTCGCGCGATCATCGCAGGCGTGACTGCCGGCCCCGACTTGCTCGACCTGCAGGAGGAGCACGAGCGCATCGCCCGCGCCGCCGGTGCCGAGCCGGAGCGACGCAAGTTCACGCCCCACGTGACCCTCGCCCGTCTCGCCAAGCGCGACACCCAGGCACCGGACGTGGCGGAGTATTTCGCCGAGAGAGGCCTGTTTCCGGCTTTGCAGTTCACCGCGACGCGGGTGGCCCTATTCTCGGCGCGGGAATCGCGGGGCGGCGGGCCGTATGTGGTGGAGGCGGCGTATCCTCTGGGCTGAGGGATACGCTCCGGCTCACAACCGCCGCAGCGCCACGCTCTCGATTCGATGGCTCGCGCCCTTGGCCAGGATCAGGCTCGCGCGCTGGCGCGTCGGCAGGATGTTGTCGCGCAGGTTCGGCAGGTTGATCGTGGTCCAGAGGTTGTCGGCGATCTCGAGGGCCTCGGCCTCCGTCACCTCGGCGTATTTCCGGAAATACGAGAGCGGATCACGGAAGGCGGTCTGGCGAAGGCGCAGGAAGCGGTTGACGTACCAGCGGTGCAGGTCGTCCTCGTGCCCGTCGAGATAGATAGAGAAATCGAAGAAGTCGGAGACGAAGGGGATCGCGGTGCCGTCGCGCGGCAGGCGCGCCGGCTGGAGGACGTTGAGGCCCTCGACGATGAGGATGTCGGGGGATTCCACCACCCGCTCCTCGCCCGCCACCACGTCGTAGACGAGGTGGGAATAGAGCGGCGCCGCCACACTCTTCTTGCCGGCCTTGATGTCGGTGAGGAAGCGCAGGAGGGCGGCGGTGTCGTAGCTCTCGGGAAAGCCCTTGCGCTCCATCGCGCCCATGCGCTTCAGCTCGGCATTGGGCAGCAAGAACCCGTCGGTGGTGATGAGGTCGACCTTCGGCGTATTAGGCCAGCGGGCGAGCAGTGCCTTGAGGACGCGGGCGGTGGTGGATTTGCCCACCGCCACCGAGCCGGCGACCCCGATGATGTAGGGGACCTTGGCCTCGCGTTCGGCCAGCAGGAAGCGCTGGGTCGCCTTGAACAACCCCTGCGTCGCCGCGACGTAGAGGGAGAGCAGCCGCGACAACGGGAGATAGATCGCCACCACCTCCTCGATGGAGATGGGATCGTTGAGCGATTGCAGGCGGCTGACATCGTCCCCCGTCAGCGTCAGCGGGGTGTCGGCGCGCAGCTGAGCCCATTCCTCGCGGGAAAACAGGCGATAGGGCGATAGGCGCTCGGGGCCGATCCCCGTCACCGGGTCCTGGCCGAGGGCGGGATCGCGCTCGGATACGATGGCGATGGGCCGTGACGGCTCGACGGTCACGTGTGCCTCCGGGCCGCTTTCTCGGCGATGCCGCTCTGGGCGGTGCGGCGCTCGAGTTCCGCCATCACCTCCGGCAGGGCGACGCCGCCGGCGCGCAGCAGCACGAGGAGGTGGTAGAGCACGTCCGCCGCCTCGCTCACGAGCCCGTCACGATCGCCCTGCACGGCGGCGATGGCGGCCTCGACCGCTTCCTCGCCGAGCTTCTTGGCGGGCTTGGCCGGCCCGCCGGCCAGGAGCTTGGCCGTGTAGGACTGGTCCGGCGGCGCGGCGGCGCGGTCGGCGATGAGGGCGTCCAGGTCGCTCAGGGTGAAATCGGTCATGCGATCCTAGCTCTCGGCAGGCCGGACGATGCACGCTACGGCGGGGAGCCTGCGGCACGGGAAGGGATTGGGCAAGGGTCGGACCTCGGCGCCGCGACCCGTCACGGGTCGAGCCGCATGTGCAAGCCGGCCTTCGCCATATGCGCCTTGGCCTCGGCGACGGTGTGCTGGCCGAAATGGAAGATCGAGGCGGCCAGCACCGCGCTGGCGCCACCGTCGCGCACGCCTGCCACGAGGTCGTCGAGGCCACCGACGCCGCCCGAGGCGATGACCGGCACCGAGACCGCGTCCGAGATCGCCCGTGTCAGGGCGATGTCGTAGCCCGAGCGCATCCCGTCCCGGTCCATGGAGGTGACGAGGAGTTCACCGGCACCGCGCGCCGCCACGGTCCGGGCGAAGTCGATGGCGTCGAGCCCGGTGGGCTTGCGCCCGCCATGGGTGAAGATCTGCCAGGCATCCGGCTCGCCCGGGGCGGAGGTCCGCTTGGCGTCGATGGCGACGACGATGCACTGGCTGCCGAACTTGAGGGCGCCGCGCTCCACGAAGGAGGGGTCGTTCACCGCCGCCGTGTTGATCGAGACCTTGTCGGCCCCGGCGAGGAGCAGGGTGCGGATATCCTCCACCGTGCGCACGCCGCCCCCGACCGTGAGCGGCATGAAGCAGGCCTCGGCCGTGCGGCTCACCACGTCGAGCAGGGTGCCGCGGGCCTCGTGACTCGCGGTGATGTCGAGAAAGCAGAGTTCGTCGGCGCCGGCCGCGTCATAGGCCTTGGCCGCCTCCACCGGATCGCCGGCATCGCGCAGTTCCAGGAACTGGACGCCCTTGACGACGCGCCCGTCCTTCACGTCGAGGCAGGGAATGATTCGGGTCTTCAACATGGTGGACCTGTCACGCTTGCGGCCGATCCGGGTCGCACGCATCGGGCCATGCCCGTCCCTGCACCATTCCGTCAACTCGGCGACGGGGATCGGCACCATTTTGCAGGGTCGTTCGCCGAGATTTGAAACCCGAACCGGGCGTCGAGAACTCTCGGCCCTATCCCCACAGATCCGGCGTCGGCGGATGGATCAGGCTGCCGTCGAAGCGCAGGGCCGGCTCGCGGTCCCGCGCCAGCAGCAGGGGCCCGTCGAGATCGACATAATCGGCGTGGTGGGCGAGCAGCATGGCGGGCGCCATGGCCAGCGACGTGCCGACCATGCAGCCGATCATCAGCGAGAGCCCCCGCGCCTTTGCCTCGTGCGCCAGCATCACCGCCTCGGTGAGGCCGCCGGCCTTGTCGAGCTTGATGTTGATGGCGTCGTAGCGGTCGGAGAGCGCGTCGAGGCCGGCGCGGTCGTGCAGGCTCTCGTCGGCGCAGATCGGGATCGGCCGGGCGATACGGGCGAGCAACGCGTCCTCGCCGGCGGGGAGCGGCTGCTCGATGAGGCCGACCCCCGCGGCGAGGCAGGCGGCCAGGTTCGCCTCGATGGTCTCTCCGCGCCACGCCTCGTTGGCATCGACGATCAGGCGCGATTCCGGCGCGCCGCGACGCACGGCGGCGATGCGCTCGGGATCGCCTTCTCCGCCGAGCTTGACCTTGAGCAGGGGCCGGTGCGCCGCGCCGCGTGCGGCCTCCTCCATGCTCTCCGGCGTGCCGAGGCTCAGCGTATAGGCGGTGGTGGCGACCTGCGGCGGGCTCAGGCCCGCGATTTCCCAGGCCGGGCGGCCGCGCTGCTTGGCCTCCAGATCGAGCAGGGCGCAATCGACGGCGTTGCGCGCCGCTCCCGCCTTCATCAGCGTGAGCAGATCGGTGCGCGTGGCCCCCGCCGCGATCGCGTCTGCCTGTTCGGAAATCAAGGCGCAGACGCCCTCGGGGGATTCGCCGTAGCGCGGGTAGGGCACGCATTCGCCCCGGCCCAGATGGCCGTCGGCATCGTCCGTGATGGTGGCGAGCACCACCACCGCTTCCGTGCGGCTGCCCCGCGCGATGGTGAAGGCTCCGGCGATGGGGAAGCGCTCCACCGCGACCGTGAGGCGGCGGGTCATGCCGCGCTCCCGGCGGGGAACTCCGCCAGCAGACGGTCGATGATCCCGTCGACGCCGAACCGGACCGGATCGGTGGCGGGCAACCCGTGCTCCTTGGTCAGATCCTGGAGCAGGGTACGGGCCTCGTCCTCCCCGAGTTTCTGCGTGTTCACGGCGATCCCCACCGGGCAGATGCCGGGATTGGTGAGGCTGCCGAGCTGGATCGTGAGGTCGATCACCTGCTGGATCGACGGCAGCGGATGCGCCACGCCGCGCATGGCTTTGCGGCTCGGCTCGTGACAGACGACGAAGGCATCGGCCTGGGCACCGTGGAGCAGGCCGAGGCTGACGCCGGCGAAGGACGGGTGGTAGAGCGAGCCCTGTCCCTCGATCAGGTCCCAATGGTCCGGATCCGCCGCGGGGGCGATCCATTCCACGGCGCCGGAGATGAAGTCCGCCACCACCGCATCGATGGCGACGCCTCGCCCGGAGATGAACACGCCGGTCTGGCCGGTGGCCCGGAAATCCGCATCGAGGCCGCGCTCGCGCATGCCGCGCTCCAGGGCGAGGACGGTGTATTTCTTCCCCACGGAGCAATCGGTGCCGACGCTCAGCAAGCGACGTCCCGGCCGCCTGATGCCCTTGCCGGTGTCGAAGGTCTCGGTGGTGTGGCGCACGTCGTGCAACTGGCGCCCGTTCTTCTCGGCCGCCTCGGCGATCTCCGGCAGCGAACCGAGGCGCACGTGAAGGCCGCTGGCGATGTCGAGCCCCGCATTCAGGGCGGCCACGACCTCCGACACCCAATGCGTCGGGAGCACGCCGCCGGCATTGGCGACGCCGATGACCATGGTCCGGCAGCCCTTGGCCACGGCCTCGTCCAGGGTGAGGTCCGGGATGCCGAGATCGGCGGCGCAGCCGGGCAGGCGCAACTGGCCGACGCACCAGTTCGGCCGCCAGTCGGCGATACCGTAGGCGGTCTTGGCCGCCAACGTATCGGGCACGTCGCCGAGGAACATCAGGTAGGGCGTTTCGATCTGCATCTCGCATTCACCCGTCGGACTGAGATGGTGGCCGGTTCGCTCCGTCTATGCGCGAAGGCGGCCTCGCTGCCAAATGCACGATCATGGCCAGGACGTCCGGGTCCCTCTGACGGAATCGGCACTTGCGGACGGCTTCGTTGTCGGGTGTGGTCCGCGGCGAACAAAGGCTGAAGGGGAGACGGCCATGAAGATATACGGCAACTGGCGCTCGGCCGCCGCTTTCCGGGTGCGCATCGCCCTCAACCTCAAGGGCCTCGCCTGCGAGGAGACCTTCATCGATCTCGATGCCGGCGACCAGTTCAAGCCCGAGTATCTCGCCATTAACCCGCAGGGCGCCGTGCCGGCCTTCTTCGACGGCGAAGGCCCTCCCCTCACCCAATCGCTGGCGATCCTCGACTATCTCGAGGACATCCATCCCGAGCCGGCCCTGCTTCCGAGCGATCCGAAAGCCCGGGCGCGCGCCCGGTCCCTGGCGCAGGTGGTCGCCTGCGATACTCATCCGCTCTATGTTCCGAGGGTGCGCAACTACCTGATGTCGGCCTACGACATCCCGAAGGACGGCATGATGGGGTTCGTGCGGCATTGGTTCGAGACCGGGCTCAAGACCCTGGAGACCCGCCTCGCCCACGAGCCCGGCACCGGCCGCTATGCTCAGGGAGACGCGATCAGCCATGCCGACCTCTGCCTCGTGAGCCTCTGGGTCGGCACCGGCATCTTCGGCGTCGAGACCGCGCCCTATCCCACCGTGAGGCGGATCGCCGAGGATTGCCTGGGGCAGGAGGCGTTCGCCAGGGCGCATCCCCTGCGCCAGCCCGGCGCGCCCGCGTGAGAATATCGGCCGGGCCGCGTAGCTGAGGCTGCCGTTCAAAAAAGATTTTGCCTATAAGACCCGAGCGGAGAAAAAGGCGGGCCGCCTGCCGCTCAAGTTCAAGGGACGAGGGACGCATGGTACCGGGCGAAACCGTGGATAACCTCCACCGCATCGTGGTCGTCGGTGGAGGCGCGGCTGGGCTTCAGCTCGCCACCAAGCTCGGCGACACGCTGGGCCGGAAGGGCAAGGCACACGTCACCCTCGTGGACAGGGCGCGGACCCATATCTGGAAGCCGCTGCTGCACGAGGTCGCCGCGGGCAGCCTCGATGTCGGCCACCACGCCGTGGACTATCTCCACCACGCGCATCAGCATCATTTCCGCTATCGCATCGGCTCGATGACGGGGCTCGACCGGTCCGCGCGCACGATCCAGCTCGCCGCGAGCCACGATGCCGAGGGCCGCGAGGTCACGCCCGTCCGCTCGATCCCCTACGACACGCTGGTCCTGGCGGTGGGCTCGACCACCAACGATTTCGGCACGCCGGGGGTGAAGGAGAACGCCATCGCCCTGGACACGCCGGACCAGGCGGTACGGTTCCATCAGCGCCTCGTCAACGGCATGCTGCGCGCACACACCCAGGTCGGGCCGGTGCGCCCCGGCCAGCTCCACGTGACGGTGATCGGTGCCGGCGCCACCGGCACCGAACTCGCGGCGGAGCTTCATCGCACGACCCGTGACGTGGCCTCCACCGGCCTCGACAAGATCGACCCCGCCAAGGACCTGAAGATCACCCTCGTCGAGGCGGCGAGCCGGATCCTGCCGGCCGTCCCCGAGCGTCTCTCTGCGGAGGTGATGGCGCTGCTGAACAAGATCGGCGTCGAGGTCCGCACTCAGGCACGGGTGACGGAAGTCCGAGCCGACGGCGTCCAGCTCGCCGATGGCGGGTTCATTCCCTCCGAACTCGTGGTCTGGGCGGCCGGCGTAAAGGCGCCGCCGTTCCTGCAGGAGATCGGCGGCCTCGAGACCACGCGCAACAACCAGCTCGTGGTCACGCCGACGCTCCAGACCACGCGCGATCCCGACATCTTCGCCATGGGCGACTGCGCCTATCTCGTGGAGCAGGGCTCGGACACTCCGATCCCGCCGCGTGCGCAGGCGGCGCACCAGCAGGCGAGCCATCTCATCAAGCAGATCCCGGTCAAGATGGCCGGGGAGCCCCTGAAGCCGTTCAAGTACCGGGATTTCGGCTCGCTGGTGTCCCTCGGGGAATATTCCACGGTGGGCAACCTGATGGGCTTCATCCAGGGGAAGAACATGTTCATCGCCGGGCTGTTCGCGCGGATGATGTACTGGTCGCTCTACAAGATGCACGAGCGCGCCCTGCACGGCACGATCAAGACCGCTCTCGACGCCACGGCCCGCGCCCTGACGCGGCGCACGGAGCCGCGGGTCAAACTCCATTAAACGACCGGATTAGCTGGGGGCCGTGCCGCGCCCCCGGCAGGAACGTGACGAGACACGATCATGATCGACATCATCCAGGGCCTGCAGCAGCGCAATCCGACGCTCGGCCCCTACGTCCTCGTGCTGCGCTCGGATTCCCGCGCACGAGATCCCTCCGACACGGCACGTCTCTGCGCCGAGGCGGAGGCCTGGATCGCCGAGAAGACCCCCGGCGCGCGTCTCTCCCAGGAGACCGTCCTGATCGCTCCTTATCCGGGTGGAATGCCCACCGAGCGCAACGTCTCGGTCATGGCTTTCAAGGATGCCATGCAGCTCGCCGCCTTCGCCACGGCCTGGACGGCGGAACCCGAGCCGGACGACGAGCCGACCCCCGAGACCGAGTGATACCGAACCTCCCCGACCTGTGGGTCAGGGTCAGGGAGACCCGGTATGGACTCTTGCCGAACGGTCAGGCGGCTTGCAGCATCCTGATCGTTCCAAGGGTACCGTCCCGGACGACGATGAGGCGCTGGACCAGCGGCGCGAGGTCGTCCCCGTTGCGGCATGCGGTTTCGATCTCGCGGCAGAGATCCGATAGACCGACGAAGCCGAGCAGCCCGGCGGCCGACACCATGACGTGCGCGTCGTAGGCCAGATCCGCCGGCTCCATGCCCGACAGATCCACGGCCTCGGGCGACGACCCGAACCGGTCGATGAGTTCGTCGGCGAGCATCGACAGCAGGACCGTCGCCCGCTCCGGCCCCACCATGTCCCTCAGCGACTCGTAGACCTCGCGGTCGAGAATGGTCGGTGAGGCCGGCGCGTCGCCGGTAGCCACGGGGCCGCTCCAACGGGCGATGGCCGCGTAGAGCGCATCGCGCTTGAACGGCTTGCCGACATGGTCGTCCATGCCCGCGGCCGTCAGCGAAGCGATCTTCTCGGGCAGGACGTTGGCGGTCATGGCGATGATCGGCACCGCGCAGGCGGGGGTAGGCAGGGCGCGGATCAGGCGCGTGGCGGCGAGCCCATCCATGCCGGGCATCTGGACGTCCATGAGGACGAGATCGAAAGCGAGCGGTCCGCCCGCATGGGCCTGGATCGCGGCCACCGCCTCCGCACCGTTGCCCACCACGTCGACACTGTGGCCGGCGAGTTCGAGGACCGCCCGAGCCAGGGTCTGGTTCACCGGCACGTCCTCGGCGACGAGGATCCGCACCGGCCTCGGCACCATGGCCTCCCTCGCCACCACTCTCTCCGCACCGGCCTCTGCGGGGCCGCTCGCCGCGTCCGCGCGTGGCAGGGCGAGGGTGAACCAGAAAGTCGATCCTTCGCCGGGACGGCTCGTGACCCCGATCTCCCCATCCATCATCGAGACGAGGCGGCGGCAGATGGCGAGGCCGAGTCCGGTGCCGCCGAAGCGACGGCTGATGGAGGAATCGACCTGGCTGAAGCGCTGGAACAGATGGACCTGCTCCTCCTCCGAGATGCCGATCCCGGTATCCACCACCTCGAAGCGCAGGATGGGGCCGCCCGCCTCCTCGCCGCATTGGCTCACATTGAGGGTGACGGAACCGGCAGGAGTGAACTTCACCGCATTGTTGAGGAGATTGAGCAGGACCTGCCGGAGCCGGTTCGCATCCCCCAGTGCCCAGGGCGGCAGCGCGGGGTCGAGATGCGAGAGGATGGTCACGGGGCTCTTGAGCGCACTGCCACGCACGATCTCCACCGTGTTCTCGATGAGGTCGCGCAACGGGAACGGCAGCAATTCCAGGGTGAACTGCCCCGCTTCGATCTTCGAGAAGTCGAGAACGTCGTTGACGATGGTGAGGAGCGCGGCGCCCGCCCCACGGACCAATTCGAGACGGTGCCTGTCGTCCGGCGTCCGGCTCGTCGCCTCCAGCAGGAGGTCGGCATAGCCGAGGATACTGTTGAGCGGTGTCCGGATCTCGTGGCTCATGGCGGCGAGGAATTCGCTCTTCGCAGCGCTGGCCCGCTCGGCCGTGGCCGTCGCCGCCTGTAGCGCCGCCCACACCGTCTTGCGCTCAGTGATGTCGAAATGCAGGCCAACCATCCGATAAGGCGCGCCGGCCGCGTCGTAGAGCACGCGACCGCAGGTCGAGATCCAGCGCTCCTCCGCGTCCAGGACAATGCGGTACTCGGCGACGTAGTTGGTCCGGTTTCGGATCGCGCGGGCCGCTTCCTCTCGGACCGCCTGCCTGTCATCGGGATGGACCAGCGGGATCCAGTCCTTGACGGGCATGGCCCGAGCGCCCTCGCCGGGGAGGCCGAACAGACCGACGGCTTTCGGGCTGAGGGTGATGGTATCCGTCCAGAGGTCGAGATACCAGGTGCCCGCATCGGCCGCTTCCTGGGCGATGCGCAGCAGGTCGGTGGTCTCCTCCAACCGCTGGCGTGCGGTGATGATGTCGTCGATGTCGAGGGCGGTGCCGAGCCATTCGGCGGCATCGGGCGCCCGGTCGTCATGGGTCGGGATCGGGATCATTACGATCTTGTGCCAGCGGTAGACGCCGTCATGGCGGCGCAGGCGTCCCTCCACCGTGAAGGTCCGCCCCCAGGCATGGGCGTTCCGCCAGGCGACCGCCATGCGTTCGGCATCGTCGGGATGGTTGCGCGCCGTGCGCTCGGTCCGCTCGGGACCGATATCGCCGTAGAAAGCGGTGAAGGCGCGATTCACGTAGGTCGCCGTCCCGTCCGGCGGCCGGGTCGTCCAGATCAGCGCAGGCAGCGCCTCCGCAAGGGTGCGGTAGCGATCCTCGCTGCGCTGGAGCTCGAGCTCCGCCGCGCGGCGCTCGGTGATGTCGCGGGTGATCTCGGCATAGCCGACCACGGCCCCCTCGTCGTCGCGGATGGCATCGATGGCGACGCTGGCGAAGAATTGCGAGCCGTCCCGGCGAACCCGCCAGCACTCGAACTTGAGCCGCCCCTCATAGGCGGCCGTGGCGAGCGCGATGCGCGGTGCCCCGGCTTCGAGCCCCTCTGTCGTATAGAAGCGCGAGACGTGGCGACCGATGGCATCCTTCGCGGAATAGCCGGTGATCCGCTCGGCCCCGCTGTTCCAGTTGGCGACATGCCCGGTCCGGTCGAGGGTGACGAAGGCGCAATCGCTCACCGCGTCCACGAGACGGCGGAATTGGCTCGTCCGCTCCCGCAGGGCGGCGTCGGAATTGCGGGCGTCCGTCACGTCGATGGCGGTGCCGACCAGACCCACGGCCAGACCCGTCACATCGCGTTCGCAGATGCCGCGAACCACCATCGTCCGGATTTCCCCCGTCGGACGAACCATCCGCGCTTCGAAGGCGAAAGCGCCTTTCCGCTCCAGCGCATCGGAGATGCTGGACCGAACCAGCTCCCGGTCGTCGGGATGATGCAGATCGATGGCCCCGTCGAATGTCGGCGCGGAGGTCGCGGGATCGAGCCCGGCAATCACGTAGATGCCGGTGGACCAGAAGGTCTGGCCATCGGCGAGACGAACGCGCCAATGGCCGATCCCGGCGACCTCCTCCGCCATAGCGAGCAGGTGATGCGCGCTGGAGAGCGCGTCTTGGCGCTGCTGCAACTCCTGCTGCTGGTCGGCGATCGTCGCCTGATGGGCCGTGCGTTCCTCAGCCTCCCGGACCAGCCTCACATGGGCGTCCGCGAGGCGCAGATGGGCGGTGACGGTGGCCGCGAGGTCGCGCAGAGCTGCTTCATCCTCCGCACTGAACGGGCGCGGCGTGCTGTGCATGAGACAGAACGAGCCGACGCGGAAACCCGATTCGAGGCACAGGGGTACGCCGGCGTAGAAGACGATGGGATCGGGGCCGGTCACCAAGGGGTTCCCGGCGAAGCGCGGATCGAGGCGCGCATCCGGCACCACGAGCATGTCGCCACCGGCGATGGTGTGATGGCAGAACGATTCGAGGCGCGGCATCTCCTTGCCGGCGAGATCACAGTCCGACTTGATCCACTGCCGGTCCGAATCGATGAGGGCTAGATAGGCCTTCTCGACCCCGAAGAGGCGTCTGGCCGTGCGCGACACGGCCTCGAAATGCTCTTCGGGGGGCGTATCGAGGATACCCAGGCCGTGAAGCGCGGCGACGCGCTCGGCTTCATGCGACGGCGTGATCAAGGATCGGGCCTCGTTGAGCTGCGGTGGCAGCCTTGCGGAGCATCACATGTGCGGGTCGCAAGGATAACGTTCTATGTCTCGCATGAGAATTTTGCCCTCAGCCGCCTCATTCTTTACGGCGCACAGCAACATTCCTTCGTCGGCGAGACTTCGACGCCACGGCGATAGACCCAATGCGAAACTTCAGGTGGTCGATCGCTGCTGAGACAACCAGCGAACACGCGCGGCTTCGAGCCCCCATAGCATCCCGAGCATCATATAGACATGACGCCACTTCTCGATATCGATCTGAAATGCCTGGAGGAAGAACATCAGAAGGGCTGGAAACACGATCTGCGCGAGCCCCTGATAGGGCGACGGTTTGAGGCACAGGCGAAACCCGACGAAGACGGATGTCAGGACTATGGAGACGAACGCGAAACCTCCGAGCCATCCCCCGTTCGCGAACCCGCCGATATAGGAATTGTGCGGCTCCAGATCGAAGACCACGCGCCATCTCAGAGGCCCGAAACCGAGGGGGCGATCGATGAGCATCGGGATGCCTCGGCGCTGGTTGCCGAACCGTCCGGTCTCGCCTTCATCGTAATCCTTCGTGACCTGCGCCCGATCGGTGAAGCGCTCGGAGACACCCTCCATCGACAGCAGGCCGCCGATCAGGAGCGCGCCGACGAGGATGGTCAGGGCCGACAGCCGGGCGATGCGCCGCCGAATGGCCCGCGACGGGGAGGTTGCCCATGTGAGGCCGATCGTCAGGCAGATGCCGAGGAGGCACGCTCCCCAGGATCCGCGCGAGAACGAAAGGAAGACGCAGGCCAGCAGGACGAGCAGTGCAGTCGCGGACAGGAAGTTCCGCCGCGTCTCCCCCACCAGCATCCTGCGGATGAGATACAGCACCGACAGGATCAGGAAGGATCCGAGCAGATTGGGATCCTGGAACACGCCCGAGGCGCGTCCGTCCATCTTGAACAGCACGTCTTCGCCGAGCACGTCGAAATAGCTGAAGATGCCGCAGATCGCGGCGAAGAGGGCTCCCGCGAGATAGGCCTTGAGGACGAAACCGACCCTGTCGGATGTCTCGTCCGAGAAGAACATCACGAAGAAAATCCCGGTCAAGCCGAGATAGATGGCCTGATAGGTCCACTCGACCGAATTTGTCTCGTCGAGATAGGGGATCAGCGCGATGACGATGGCCGACAGATAGATCAGCAGAAGTGCGACGATGACGATCGTCGAGCGGTAGAGCCTGATCCCCAGCAGGAACCACAACGCGATCGTCGGCAATGCCAGAAAATCATAGGGCGACGGCTTCATAAAAGTGAAGCACGTAAAGAAGATGACCAGCGCCAACAGCGCGTAGCCGAGGGTGTGGAGCGGGCCCGACGAGACACGGCGAGGATCAGCCGACGCCATATCGACGCCCGCCTCACTCGCGCTCCATCTCCCGCCTGCCGCCATTCCGCCCGTCCAACCCGCCCGAGGATACGCGCCCGGCCTCAGCATGAGGCACTCCCCGTCAGCGAAGACTTAAACCGACGGTCTTGCGTTCCCCGTATGCGGAGGGCGGTCGCCCAAGCGTCAGGCCGTCGCTGTCCTGGGAGGCCGGGGGCGGACTAGGAATCCAGCAACGCGAGGTCGGATTATCCGATCAGCCTCCGCACGAGCGCGCGGAACTGGTCGCCCCGATCCTCGAAACTCCTGAACTGGTCGTAGGAGGCACAAGCCGGCGACAGGAGAATCACCGGCTCCGGCGCTTCTGATGTCGCAGCGGACTCCGCCGCCCGCTTCGTCGCCACGTCCAGGGTGCCGCAGCGCGTATAGGGTACCCTCCCCTCCAGCGTCGCGGCGAAGGCGTCGCTCGCCGCACCGATGAGGTAGGCGTGGGCGACGCGGTCGAACAGCGGCGCGAGCAGGTCGATGCCGCCCTCCTTCGGCTTGCCGCCGAGGATCCAGTGGATGTCGCGGAAAGCCGTGAGTGCCTTCTCGGTGGAATCCGCGTTGGTCGCTTTGGAATCGTTGACGAACAGGACCCGCCCGCGCCGGCCGACCTCCTCCATCCGGTGCGGCAGGCCGGGGAAACTCACGAGTGCCGATGCGATCTGCCCATCGGGCACGGCGAGAGCCTGGGCCACGGCGATGGCGACGGCGGCGTTCTGCCAGTTATGGGCGCCCCGGAGCGAGCCGATGCCGGAGACATCCGCGATGGCCTCCCCGGAGCGCCCGGCCACGATCCCGTCGCGGACGGTCAGCCCATCCACATCCTGCCGCGCGACACCGATCCGCACGAGGGGTCCCCGATGCCGGTCGGCGATGGCGCGGCTGGGCTCGTCGTCGACCCCGACCACCGCGAGGGCGGAGCCCCGGATCAGCCGTTCCTTGATCGCCGCGTAGTTCTCCATCGTCCCGTGCCGGTCGAGATGGTCGGGCGTGATGTTGAGGAGCACGCCGACGCTGGGGGCGAGGGACGGCGTCAGGTCGATCTGGAACGAGGACAGTTCGATGACGTGGTAGCGCCCCGGAGCCGGCGGCTCCAGCGACAGGATCGCCGTGCCGATATTGCCGCCCATCTGAACGTCGAGGCCGGCTTGACTGAGGATATGCGCGATCAGCGCCGTGGTGGTCGACTTGCCGTTGGTGCCGGTGATGGCGACGAAAGGCGCATCGGGGGCGATCTTCGCCCGCTCGCGGCAGAACAATTCGACATCGCCGATGATCTCGATCCCGGCCGCCTTGGCGAGACCGACGGTCCAATGCGGCATGGGATGGGTCAACGGTACGCCGGGGGCCAGGATCAGGGCGGAAAAGCCCGACCAGTCGGCGCTGCGCAGATCCGCGATGGCGATACCCTGGTCTCGCGCCCTGGCCTGGCTCTCGGGGCTGTCGTCCCAGGCGACGACGCGGGCGCCCCCGGCCTGGAGAGAGAGCGCCGTGGCGAGGCCGGAGCCGCCGAGGCCGAACAGGGCGACCGTGCGGCCGGCGAAGGTGGTGGCGGGGGTCATGCGGGTCTCGAACTCGCCAATGCTCTGATCTCTGTCCCTGTCCCTCTACCTCAACCCGAGGGGCCCGCGCGAGCAGGCCTCGAAGGAGGCCTTCAGAGCCCAATGCACGAAGTGGAGGCCTCCTTCGAGGCCTCCGCTCCGCTGCGGCGCCTCAGGACGAGGTGGATCGGCGGGAGAAAGACCGGTTGTGACGAACCATCATACGACGCTCAGCGCAGCTTCAGGGTCGCGAGGCCGGCCAGCGCCAGGATCACGGCGATGATCCAGAACCGGATCACGACCTGCGGCTCCTTCCAGCCCTTTTGTTCGAAATGGTGGTGAATCGGCGCCATGCGGAAGACGCGCTTGCCGGTGAGCTTGAACGAGGCGACCTGGATGATCACCGACATGATCTCGAGCACGAACAGACCGCCGACAATCGCGAGGACGATCTCGTGCTTGGTGGCGACAGCCACGGTGCCGAGAAGGCCGCCCAGCGCCAGCGATCCGGTATCGCCCATGAAGATCTGCGCCGGGGGGGCGTTGAACCACAGGAAGCCGAGCCCGGCACCGATCACCGCGCCGCAGACGACGGCGAGTTCGCCGGTGTCGCGGACGTAATTCACCTGGAGGTAGTTGGCGGTGAAGACGTTGCCGACGAGATAGGCGATGACCCCGAAGGTGCCGCAGGCGATCATCACCGGCACGATGGCGAGGCCGTCGAGGCCGTCCGTGATGTTCACCGCATTGCCGGCGCCGACGATGACGAAGCCGGCGAACAGGACGTAGAACCAGCCGAGGTTCAGGAGCGCGTCCTTGAAGACCGGGAAGGCGAGCTGGTTCTGCAGTGCGGGCGCCGAATAATACGAGATCAGTGTGCAGGCCGAGATGGCGATGGACGCTTCGAGGAGCAGCCGGAACTTGCCCGAGAACCCCTTATGCGACTGCTTCGTCACCTTGAGGTAGTCGTCGTAGAAGCCGATAGCGCCGAATCCGAGGGTCACGGCCAGCGTCACCCAGACGAAGTGATTGCGCGGATTGGCCCAGAGCAGGATCGCCACGATGGCGCCGGCCAGGATCATCAGCCCGCCCATGGTTGGCGTGCCGCGCTTGGTCAGGTGGGTCTGAGGCCCGTCCTCGCGGATCGGCTGCCCCTTGCCCTGGCGCAGGCGCAGAAGCGAGATGATGAGCGGCCCGAACCAGAACACGAACAGGCCCGCCGTGAACAGCGCGCCGCCGGTACGGAAGGTGATGTAGCGGAAGACGTTGAGGGGCGAGAGCGTGCCGCTCAGGTCCGACAGGAGATACAGCATCCGACACCCGGTCGCGGTTTGTCTGGGAATGGATCATCGGGGTTGGAGGAGGCCGCGCGCCTTTCCATCCCCGCCATGCCGCCCGGCTCGCGGGCTCTCCCGGCGAGCCGTGCCTGACACGGAGGTCTATTGGCGGATCGCGGCCTGCGCCGACTCGGCGCGGTCCACGGCGCCCGCGTAGCGGGCTTTGAGGGCTTCGACAATGCGGCCCATGCGGATGCTGTTCGATCCCTTCACCATCACGGCGTCTCCGGCGCGCAGGGCACCAAGGAGCGGATCGACGAGATCCGACGACGCGCCGGCCGAGACGCCGCGCCGGCTCACCGGCAGCGCCTCGAACAGGTGGCGCATCATCGGGCCGGCGGTGAAGACGAGATCGATCCCGGCCTCTTCCACCGCCGAGGCGAGGGCCCGGTGGTGCTCTTCCGCCGCCGCTCCGAGCTCCAGCATGTCGCCGAGGACCGCGATGCGGCGCCCGCGCGATCCGGTCTCGATGCCGGACAGGGTGGCCAGAGCCGCGCGCACCGAGGCCGGGTTGGCGTTGTAGCTCTCGTCCACCAGAAAGGCCTCGCCGTCCTTGAGCTTGAGCGCCGTGCGCTCGCCGCGCCCGACGGGGGGCTTCAACGCGGCCAGGGACAGGGCGGCGCGGGCGAGATCGGCGCCGAGGGCATGGACCACCGCCATGACGCCGAGCGAGTTCATCGCCGTGTGCCGGCCGGGCGTTCCGAGCTGGTAGGTGACGGGGATACCCATCACCGATGCGTCCACCACGGAGAGATCGGGCCGCATGACGATGCGAAGGGCACGGACATCCGCCTCCTCGTGCTCGCCGAAGGTGACGACCCGGCCCGCCTTCGATGCATGGGCATGGGCCAGCAGGCGGGAATAGTTCGGGTTGTCGCGGTTGATGATGGCGGTCCCGCCGGCGCTCAGGCCGGAGAAGATCTCGCCCTTGGCATCGGCGATGGCCGAGAGCGAGGCGAAATGCTCAATATGCACCGGCTCGACCGTAGTGATCAGCGCGATGTCCGGCCGGACCATGGTCGTCAGCGGCACGATTTCGCCGGGATGGTTCATGCCGATCTCGAACACGCCGTAATCGCTGTCGGCGGGCATCCGCGCCAGGGTCAGCGGCACGCCCCAATGGTTGTTGTAGGAGGCAATAGACGCATGGGTCCGCCCCTGCGCGGACAGGACGTGGAGCAGGGCCTCCTTCGTGCCGGTCTTGCCGACGGAGCCGGTGACGGCGACGATGCCGGCATCCGTGCGCCGGCGCGAGGCCGCGCCGAGGGCACGCATGGCCTCGAGGATCGGATCTTCGCCCGCTCCCGACACGGCAAGGACGCCGCCCGCGCCGGAGAACTCATCGGCCCGGTCGGCTGCGACCACGACCGCTCCGGCACCGCGCGCCAGGGCATCGCGAACGAAATCGTGGCCGTCCCGCGCCTCGCCGCGAATGGCGAAGAACAGGTCGCCCGGCTGCAGCGTCCGCGTGTCGATGGAGGCACCGGTGATCGGTTTCGGATTGCCAAGCAGGCTGCCGCCGGTGGCGGCTTCCAGGGCCTCGGGGGTCCAGAGGGGGGTCATCGGGCGGACTCATGCATGGAGCGGCTGCGCGCATGCCCTCCCCCCTCTGCGGGGGAGGGTGGCCCGCGAAGCGGGTCGGGAGAGGGGAGCGCGTTGTCCGGAGAGGTCGTCCCCTCTCCCGCCTGCTCCGCAGGCACCCTCCCCCGCAGAGGGGGGAGGGTGAGACGCGCTGAAATCAGCGATTCTCTCTCCATCGATCTCACGCGCCCACCTCCGCCATCGCAGACCGGATCACCTCGTGATCCGAGAACGGGAGCACCTGTGCGCCCACGATCTGGCCGGTTTCATGACCCTTGCCGGCCACCACCAGCACGTCGCCGGGCCGGAGCCCGCGCATGGCGGTGCGGATCGCCTCGGCCCGGTCGCCGATCTCGATGGCGCCGGGAGAGGCGGCGCGGATGGCGGCGCGGATCGAGGCCGGATCCTCGCTGCGCGGATTGTCGTCGGTGACGATGACGAGGTCGGCTTTCCGTGCCGCGATGGCACCCATGAGCGGGCGCTTGCCGGTGTCGCGGTCGCCGCCACAGCCGAAGACGCAGGTCAGGCGACCTGTCGCGAAGGGGCGGAGCGCATCGAGCACGCTCTCCAGGGCTTCGGGCTTGTGGGCGTAATCCACGAGGCAGAGGGCACCGTTGACCTCGCCGATCCGCTCCATGCGGCCGGGCACGCCGGTGAGGTGTTCGAGGGTGGCGAGAACGTCCGCCATGCGGTCGCGGCCGATGGCGGCGCCGACGAGGCCGGCGGCGAGGAGTGCGTTCTCCACCTGAAAGGCGCCGACGAGGGGCAGGTCGACCCGGTGCGTTTCCGGCTCGTCTCCGAGCCGGATCGTCAGAACCTGGGCGAAACCTTCGGTCCGGGCATCGACGAGGCGGATGGCATCGCCCTTCATGCCGGTCGTCAGGACATCGTGCCCGGCAGCGCGCGCGGCATCGATGACCCGGTCGGCAAAGGGACCGTCGGCATTGACGATCACGGCCCGGCCATCCGGCAGGAGGGTCGTGAACAGCCGCAGCTTGGCCTGGAGATACTCCTCGATGGTGGCGTGATAATCGAGGTGGTCGCGGCCGAGATTAGTGAAACCGGCCACAGTGAGCGTCACGCCGTCGAGGCGGCGCTGCTCGATCCCGTGGGACGATGCCTCCATGGCGAGATGGGTGATGCCGTCATCCGCCAGGCGCGCCAGGGTCTCGTGCAGCGAGACCGGATCGGGTGTGGTCAGCGTGCCGTATTGCGCGCCGCGATCGGTGACGATGCCCACCGTGCCAAGGCTCGCCGAAGCGAATCCCAGTCGCGACAGGATCTGGCGGACGAAATCGGCCACCGAACTCTTGCCGCTGGTCCCGGTGACCGCGATCACGGTCTCCGGCTGGCGGCCTGAGAAGCGCGCGGCAGCGAGCGCCAGGGCCCGGCGCACGTCGGGAACGGCGATCCAGAGAGCCTCAGCCGGCAGGTCGGCGGGCCGGTCGCCCTCCCCGAGGATGGCGACGGCGCCGTCCGCGAAGGCCTTGGCCGCGAAGACCTTGCCGTCCACCCGCGTTCCCGGCACCGCCACGAAGACGCCGCCGGGAACGACCCGGCGGCTGTCGGCGGTGATGCCATGGACGGCGTTTCCCGCCGCAGCACCGAGTTCGGCCTCGGGAAACAATCCGCCGAGGGTCATGCCGCTCATCGCCCGTCGAGCATCGTCGCGTGATACGCGCCGAGCTTTACCATGAGGGGGAACGGCTTCACCGGCGGATCGAATTGCGGCGGCAGACCGATGATCGGGGCGACGCGCTCGATCACCCGCCCGGTGACGACGCCCGAGTTCCAGGCGGCGGTGGCGTAGCCGCCGGATTCCGGCAGGCCCTGCGGCTCGTCCATGATGGTGACGAACAGGTATTTCGGGTTGTTCATGGGCGCGGCGGCCATGAAGGTCGTAAACAGGCGGTTCTTCACGTAGCGGCCGTGGATCACCTTCTCGGCGGTGCCGGTCTTGCCGCCGACATAGTAGAGCGGGATCGAGGCCTTCTTGGCCGAGCCTTCCACCGCGTTGAGGCGCATGATGAAGCGCATCGCCTCGCTGGTCTCGGGCTTGAGCACGCGGGTCGCCTTCTTCAGCGCCTCGGCCTCGGTGGTCTTGAGGAAGGTCGGCACGATGAGGTTGCCGCCATTGGTGATGGCGCCCACCGCCGCCGCCGCCTGGAGCGGTGCCACCGCCAGACCGTGTCCGAAGGCGATGGTGATGGTGTTGATCTCGGTCCAGCGCGAGGGAACGATGGGCTCCGCGCTCTCGGGGAGTTCCGTCCGCATCCGGTCGGTCAGGCCCATCTTCTTCAGGAAGGCCTTGTGGCCGGGCACACCGATGCCGAGCGCCATCTTGGCCGAGCCGATGTTGGAGGAGTGCGTGAACACCTCCGGCATGGTGATGGTGCGGTTGGTGCCGTGATATTCGTGGATCTTCTGCCGGCCCCAGGTGAGCACGCCGCCGCGGGTGTCGAAGGTGGAATTGACGTTGTACTTGCCGGAATCGAGCGCCATGGCCAGCGTCATCGCCTTGAAGGTCGAGCCCATCTCGTAGACGCCGACATTCATCCGGTTGATCCGGTCGGGATTGTTCGCCTCGGCCGGGTTGTTCGGGTCGAAATCCGGCAGGGAGGCGAGCGCTATCACCTCGCCGGTGGTCACGTCGAGGATCATGCCCGCCGCGGCCTTGGCCTTGAAGTGGTCGAGGCCCCAGGCGAGCTCGTCGCGCAGGGCGAATTGCGCCCGCAGGTCGATGGAAAGCTGGACCGGCCGGAGGTCGGTGGACTTGGCGACGAAGCCGAGGCTGTTGAGGTCCTTCAGGCCGGTATTGTCGATGTACTTCTCGATGCCGGCGATGCCGATATTGTCGAGGTTGGTCACGCCCAGGATATGGGCCGCCGCCGTGCCGTTGGGGTAGACGCGTTTGTGGTCTGGCAGGAAGCCGACGCCCGGAATGCCGAGGCGATGCACTTCGAGCTGCTGCTTCGGGGTGATCTCGCGCTTGACCCAGACGAAGCCCTTCTTCGTCGAGAGCTTGGCGCGCAGGTCGGTGGCGTTGAGCTCGGGCAGGACTGCGGTGAGGAGTTCCACCGCCTCGTCCTTGTCGTAGATGTTCTTCGGCTCGGCGAAGACCGAGACCGTGCGGATGTCGGTGGCCAGGATCTCGCCGTTGCGGTCGACGATGTCGGGCCGGATCGCGGTGGTGGCCGCGGCGGCGACGCGGTTGTCGCCGTTATCGGCCTGGGGGAAGGCCGCCATCGCCACAAGCCGGCCGGCGATGGTGAGGAACACCACCGCGAAGCCGAGACCGACGAGGCCGACGCGGGCATAGGACCGCTCGATGGCCAGATGGAACATCGCCCGCACCACGCCCATCACCGTCCAGGTCGGACGCGCGGCGGGCGCCGGCTGCGGAGCGCTCCCGGGGTGGTGGGTGTCCCCGGCCTCTTCGGCGGTGTGGGAATGATCGTGAACGGTCTCGTCTGACACGGGACTACCTCGAAACCGTATTGGGCGTTCTGGTGGTTTGGACGGTGGTCGTCTTGGTCGCCGACGCGGTGGTCGTCGGCTTGGTGGTCGTGGTGCGCGTGGTGATCGAACCGGTCGTCCTCGGCTCGTCGGAGGACTTCGCCGTCGACTTCTCCTTGGGCGTCGCGGTGGCGGCCAGCAGGCGGCCGATCTCGTCGCCGCGGTCGGGACGCATCGGCAGGTCGGAGAGGCGTCCGAGATGGTTCACGCCGATGGGCTCCAGGGCGAGATGGCGCTCCACCGCCGCCTGCAGGCGGTCGGGGCGGGTCAGCAGCTGCCATTCGGCCCGCAGCACCGCGATGGCCTGCCGCTCCTTGTGGAGCTGGCTCTTGGCCTTCGAGACCTGACCGGCCTGGTACAGTGTGTCGTACTTGATCGAGTAGGCGTAGATCGCCGATCCGATCAGGCCGAGGATGGCGAGGACGTTCAGCAGACGGATCACCGACGCACTCCACCGCTCTTCGAGACGAGGTGACCGCGCCGGGCGGGAAGGGCCGCCAGCGCTTCGATGGCGGCCAGCGGCGGCGCGACGGGCGCCATGGTGCGCTCGGCGGCCCGGAGCTTGGCCGAGCGCGAGCGCGGATTGGCATGGATCTCGGAATCCGAGGCCGTCACCGGCCCCTTCGTCACCATGGTGAAGCTGCGCGGGGTCGGCGCATCGGCGCTCGGCAGGTGGCGGGAGGCCTGGGCCGCCCGGCCGCTACGCGCGGAGAAGAACTGCTTGACGATGCGGTCTTCCAGCGAATGGAAGGTGACCACGGCAAGGCGCCCGCCGGGCCGAAGAATCCGCTCGGCGGCATGAAGCGCCTGGACGAGTTCGCCGAGTTCGTCGTTCACGGCGATGCGCAGCCCCTGGAAGGTCCGCGTCGCCGGATGGATTCCGCTGGCGGGATCGGCCCAGACCACGCTCGACACGATTTCGGCCAGCGCCGCCGTGGTCTCGATCGGGCCTTTCCGCCTCGCCTCGATGATGGCGCGGGCCACCGCCCGCGAGCGGCGCTCCTCGCCGTAGTGGTAGATGATGTCGGCCAGCGTCGCCTCCTCGGCGCCGTTGACGAGATCGGCGGCGCTCTGGCCGGCGCGCTCCATGCGCATGTCGAGGGGGCCGTCGTTGCGGAACGAGAAGCCGCGGTCGGCCTGGTCGATCTGCATCGAGGAGACGCCGATATCGAGGACGACGGCGTCGGCCGTTTCGGCGCCCTGGTCGCGGACGAGGGCATCGAGCGTACCGAATCGGCCCGGCACCAGGGTCAGGCGCCCTTCGGAGGCGGTCACGAGGCCCGCGCCGCCAGCGATGGCGTTTGGATCGCGGTCGATGGCCAGCACGCGAACGCCCGGATCGGCCTGCAACATCGCGCGGGTGTAACCGCCCGCACCGAAGGTGCCGTCCACGGCCAGGGACGCGCCGGTCAGCCCGAGCGAGGCCACGACCTCCGCGAGCAGCACGGGAATGTGGGGCGGGGCCGCCGCCGGGCCGTCGGGGACGGCGTCATGAAGGACCGTCATGCCGCGACCCGGCCGATGGCGACGTTGGAGACGGGCCGGGGCGAAGCGCGCCGAAGCGGAACGGGTCGAGGACGCCGGACGGCGACGGAAGAAAGGATGTGACGCATGCGTCCCTGCGGCGGGCATCGACCGCTCCGAGGCGGCCGGAAGAGACGGAACGGCAAAGGAAGACGAGACGTCGCGGACGCGGCCCGCACTTCGCCCGAGACGAGCGCCCTGCGCGTCCGCCGTTCCCAAAATCGCCGCTGACGAAGTGATTTCGGGTAACATGAGCCTCTGAGCACCGTCAACGCGCGGACCCGCATGGGCTCCGTCGAGACCGATCAGACCTCAGCAAGGTTAACCGACGGTAAGTTTCGTCGGTTTTATGCAGCGTATTCGATGGGGCCCGGGAAGCTCGCCGAGCGCTGTCGCGGCGCGGGCGGGAAGCGGATCAGCCGGCCTTTAAGCCGGGTTCTGTAGGGCCTGGGAGCGAACTCCCGGACGTGGCGGCCATTCCTCTGGGACGATCGTTACCGAACGCCTCGAGCAACCAACCCGGGCGACGAGCCTGGAGAGAGGGCCTGCCCCGTCCTGTCGGACCGAGCGTGTCGCCCCTATTCGGTTTTGCTCCCGGTGGGGTTTGCCGTGCCGTCCGCGTTGCCGCGTCCGCGGTGCGCTCTTACCGCACCCTTTCACCCTTACCCCGCATGAAGCGGGGCGGTCTGCTCTCTGTGGCACTGTCCCTGGGGTCGCCCCCGCCGGACGTTATCCGGCACCGTCTCTCCATGGAGCCCGGACTTTCCTCCCCGGTTCGCACCGGAGCGGCCGCCCGGCCGACTGATCCGGCGCGGATGTGCGCCGCCATCGCGCCCGAGGTCAAGGAGCCGGATGCCCATCCGGGCGCCATGGCGGGATTTTGTTCGGCGGCTTGTTCGACGATCCGCCCGGCCCTAGCTCATCCGATGGGCCACGCCCGTCGCGGCGGCCCGCCCACGTGAGGAGGTGACCATGGCAACGAGCGATTCGGCCTGGACGCTCGAAAACGTATCGGAACTCCGGACGCTGGCGCGCGAACGCGTGCCGGTCTCCATCATCAGCCTGAAGCTCAAGCGGCCGATCGAAGCCGTCTCGGCCAAGCTCGCCGAACTCGGCATCACGCCGGCCAGCGAAGCGGGCGGCGCATAGCGTCGAATGCGGGGCGCGCCATGACGCGCGCCCCGACCCGCCGGCCCTACCAGGAGCCGGTATTTTCCATGGAGGCCCACGGCTCCTGCGGCGGCTTCGCCTCGCCCTTCTGCAGGATCTCGATGGAGATCCCGTCCGGCGACTTCACGAAGGCCATGTAGCCGTCGCGCGGCGGCCGGTTGATGGTCACGCCCTTGTCCTGCAGGCGCGCGCAGAAGGCGTAGATGTCGTCCACCTGATAGGCGAGGTGACCGAAATTGCGCCCGCCCGAATAGGTCTCCGGGTCCCAATTGTAGGTGAGCTCCACCTGGGGCGCCTTCGTCTCCAGGGCCGTGTCGTAATCGCCGGGGGCCGCGAGGAAGACGAGGGTGAAGCGGCCCTTCTCGTTCTCCACGCGGCGCGTCTCGCGCAGGCCGAACGTATCGACGTAGAAGGCGAGCGCCTTGTCGAGATCCGCCACGCGGACCATCGTGTGCAGGTATTCCATGGGCTGGGTCGTCTCCGGTTGATGCCGCCTATGTGGCCCGGCTATGCCAAGCGTCAACGCCGCGATGCCTCCAACGCTCCCGCCCCCCTCATATCCAGAGGGTGGAAGCCGGGCCGACCGGCGACACGGAGCTGTTCTCAATCCTCGATTCCGATCAGGACCGACCGCATGCGTACCGAAAGCCCGACGCTGATCCGTCTGGAGGATTACCGGCCGAGCGACCATCTCATCGACACGGTGGCACTCGACGTTCGGCTCCATCCCCGCGAGACGCGGATCGTCACGACCCTGGCCCTGCGCCCGAACCCGGACGGACGCGCCGACACGCCTTTGGTGCTGGACGGTGACGATCTCGCGCTGACGCGGCTGTCGCTCGACGGCGAAATCCTCGATCCGGCGGCCTATTCCGCCACCGCCTCGGCGCTGACGGTGCATGAGCCGCCGCGACAACCCTTCACGCTGACGATCGAGACGCGGGTCGATCCGACCGCCAACACCAAGCTCATGGGCCTCTACCGGTCGAGCGGCGTCTACTGCACCCAGTGCGAGGCCGACGGCTTCCGCCGGATCACCTACTTCCTCGACCGGCCCGACGTGATGTCGGTCTATACGACGCGGATCGAGGCCGATGCCGACGAAGCGCCCGTCCTTCTCGGCAACGGCAACCTGACGGAGGCCGGTCCCGCCGGCCCGGGCCGGCATTATGCGATCTGGCACGATCCGCACCCGAAGCCCGCTTATCTCTTCGCCCTCGTCGGCGGCCGCCTCGACCGGGTGTCCGCCGAGTTCACCACGATGGAGGGCCGCCCCGTGTCCCTCGCCGTCTACGTGGAGCCGGGCAAGTCGGACCGGGCCGCCTATGCCCTCGACGCCATCGCCCGCTCGATGACATGGGACGAGGAGGCGTTCGGCCGCGCCTACGATCTCGACGTCTTCAACGTCGTGGCGGTGTCCGATTTCAACATGGGCGCCATGGAGAACAAGGGCCTCAACATCTTCAACGACAAATACGTCCTCGCCTCGCCCGACACCGCCACCGATGCCGATTACGCGGCGATCGAGCGGATCATCGCCCACGAGTATTTCCACAATTGGTCGGGCAACCGCGTCACCTGCCGCGACTGGTTCCAGCTCTGCCTGAAGGAGGGCCTCACGGTCTTCCGCGACCAGGAATTCTCGTCCGACATGCGCTCGCGCGCGGTCCATCGCATCGGCGAGGTCAGGACGCTGCGTGCCCGCCAGTTCCCGGAGGATGCCGGGCCGCTGGCCCATCCGGTCCGGCCCCGGGCCTATGCCGAGATCAACAACTTCTACACGGCCACCGTCTACGAGAAGGGCGCGGAGATCGTGCGCATGCTGCGCAGCCTGATCGGCGGCGCCGCCTTCCGCGCCGGGATGGACCGCTACTTCGCCGACAATGACGGGCGGGCCGCCACGGTGGAGGATTTCCTCGCCGCGTTCAGTGCCGAAACCGGGCGCGACCTGTCGGATTTCGCGCGGTGGTACGAGCGTCCCGGAACGCCGGTGGTGAGCGTCGAGGGGGATTACGACGCCACGGCGCGGACCTGTCGCCTGCGCTTCCGCCAGCGCTTGGCCGGCGCCGAGGACAGCCCGCCCCTCGTCATCCCCATCGCCCTCGGCCTCGTCGGCGAGGGTGGCCCCATCGCCGCCTCCTGCGAGCGCGTGAGCGAGGGTGTGTTCGTCCTCGACCGCGCCTCCGACGAAATCGTGTTCTCAGGGGTCGACGACAGGCCGGTGCCGTCCCTGTTGCGGGGCTTCTCCGCCCCGGTCCGGATCGAGATGGCATCGAGCGATGCCGACCGCTTGAGACTGCTCGCCCGCGACACCGACGCGTTCAACCGCTGGCAGGCGGCCCAGAGCGTCGCCATGCGCCTCATTGTCGAACGGACGAGGGCCGATGCCCCGCCGGCGGAGGATGCGGGACCGGACGCGCGGGCCTTCGTCGAGGCTCTCGCCACCTTCCTCGATACCGAAGCCCTCAGCGATCCGGCTTTCGCCGCCCTCGTCCTCGGTCTGCCGAGCGAGGGCGACGTCGCCAACGAAATCGGCGGCGACGTCGATCCCGATGCGGTCCACCGCGCCCGGCGGACCCTGCGGCGCCAGATCGGGCAGGGTCTCGGACGACGACTGGACTCCCTCCACGCTGCCATGACCGACGCAACGGGCGCCGCCTTCAGCCCCGATGCGGCCTCGGCCGGGCGCAGGGCCCTGCGCAACGCCGCCCTCGACCTCATCGCCGCGGCGGACGAAGTCCGAGGCGGCGAACTCGCCGCCACTCAATTCGCCGAGGCCGCCACCATGACCGACCGGCTGGCGGCCCTCTCGACCCTGGCCGCGATCCCCGGCGAAGCGAGGGAGGCGGCCCTCAATGCCTTCGGCGTCCGTTATGCCGACGAGCCGTTGGTCCTCGACAAATGGTTCGCCCTTCAGGCGATGATCCCGGAGGATGGCACCATCGCCCGCGTCGCGGCGCTTCAGGGCCATCCGGCTTTCGCCATCACCAACCCGAACCGGGTGCGCGCGCTTCTCGGTTCCTTCGCCATGGCGAACCCGACCCAGTTCGCCCGACCCGACGGAGCGGGCTTCAGACTGATGGCGGACGCGATCCGGACCATCGACGGGATGAATCCACAGCTCGCCGCGCGGCTTCTGACGGCGTTCGGATCGTGGAAAATGCTGGAATCCGGACGGCGGACTCAAGCTACGGTCACGCTTGGCGAATTCGCCTCCGCCGGGGGGCTTTCCCGTGACGTGGCCGATATTCTGGGCCGGACACTCGAGATTGGTTAACGCTTTCTAAAATAAGGTCAAATTCGAACTATCGATTCTTCGAATCCGATTGTCACACCGAGCCGAGAGTCAAGCGCTCGCCCAAGAATTTCGTGGACAAGTTGGCTGTGGAAATGCTGAATTGGATACGATTCGAAGCGTGACTCACCCCACGCCGAGGAACGACTCATCCACAGCCGCGGGGACTTGTCATGCTGGAGGCGGATTCCGCTTCCCTCTCCGCACGTGCGGATACGATTCTTGGTATTCACCGCCCTCAGACCGCGGCCCATACCCGGTTCGTCCGTGCCGAGATCTGGCTCCGCTATGCGGTGCCCGCCTTTCTGGCCACGTTTCTCGTCTGCCTTGCGGCTGGCGCAGCGCTCCATCTGCGCGGCGAGCGCAGCGAGATCCTGCGCGATACGGTCACCGACATCGAGACCTTCACGCGTCTCGTCACCGGCGCCCTGGCGGATGTGGAAGCGACGTCTCCGGCGATCCGGTCGCGCCTGGAGACGCTCCTTCCCGTTTCCCTGATGCCGGCCGGACGCCAGATCCTCGTCACCTCGGCATCCGAGACCATCCTCGGGGCCCATCCGGCACTGACGGATCTGAGCGGGACCCTGACGGACCGCCTCGGCGAGATGCAGGCGCTCAGCACGCTGGGCGAGCGCGCCGGCGTGATGGCCCTCACCCTCGCCAACGGCGAGCAGGCCTTCGCGGCCCTGCGGACGCTCCCCAAGGGCCGCGGCCAGATCGCCGTGATCCAGCCCATCGCCCCGGTCCTCGACGCCTGGGCCATGCGGATGCGGCATCAGGTGGTGCTCTACGGCGCCGCCGCCCTCGTCATCATCGGGATCGGGATCGCCTACGCGCTCCAGACCCAGCGCGCCTACGCGGTGGACAGGCTCTGCGAGCAGATCAAGCAGCGGCTCGACACGGCGCTCGGTCGTGGCCGCTGCGGATTGTGGGACTGGGATATTCCACGCGGCCGGATCTACTGGTCGGATTCGATGTACGCCCTGCTCGGATACCGCCGGGAGCGGGAGTTCCTGTCCTTCGGGGACGTGAACGCCCTGGTCCATCCCGATGACGGCGACCTCTACGCCCTGGCTCGCCAGCTGGCCGCGAGCCAATCCACCGTCGATCACGAGTTCCGCATGCGCAGCGCCAATGGCGGCTGGATCTGGCTGCGCACCCGCGCCGAGATCGTCCCCGATCAGGTCGATGGCGGCCGTCACCTCGTCGGCATCGCCCTCGACGTCACCGAGCAGCGCCAGCTCGCCGAATCCAACGCCACCGCCGACATGCGCCTGCGCGACGCGGTGGAGGCGATCTCCGAAGCCTTCGTCCTGTGGGACACGAGCAACCGCCTCGTCCTGTGCAATTCGAAGTTCCGCCACCTCCATGCCCTGAGCCCGGACGACGCGATTCCGGGCAAGCGCTACCACGAGATCATGGGCCGGGGCGTCCTGCCGCCGGTGCGCCGCGAATTGCGCGAGATCGAGGCCTCGTCGGCCACGGCCCGCACCTTCGAGGCGGAGCTCACCGACGGTCGCTGGCTCCAGATCAGCGAGCGGCGGACCAAGGACGGCGGGTACGTCTCGGTCGGCACCGACATCACCAACCTCAAGCGCCAGCAGGAGCAGCTCGTCGCCTCGGAGCGCGAACTGATCGAGACGGTCAAGGACCTCAAGCGCTCGCGCCGGACCCTGGAACTCCAGACCCAGCAGCTCGCGGACCTCGCCGAGCGCTACCTCGACCAGAAGGCCCAGGCCGAGACGGCCAACCAGGCGAAGTCAGAGTTCCTCGCCACCATGAGCCACGAACTGCGCACGCCGCTCAACGCCATCATGGGCTTCGCGGAGTTGATGGAGAGCGGGGTCTACGGGACGCTCGGCTCCCCGCGCTACACCGAGTATTGCCGCGACATCCGCTCCAGCGGCGACTACCTGCTCTCGGTCATCGACGACATCCTAAACATGTCGCGCATCGAATCGCACCGCGTCCGTCTGGCCCTCCGGGAGGTTCCCCTCGACGACGCGGTCCAGAACGCGCTGAAGCTCGTGGCCGAGGCGGCAAAGGCGAAGTCGCTGACCATCGCGGTCGACGTCGCCACCGATCTGACCCTGCTGGCCGATGGCCGCGCCCTGCACCAGATCCTCCTGAACCTCATTCAGAACGCGGTGAAGTTCACCCCCGGAGGCGACGGGCGCATCGTCGTCAAGGCGCGCCCCTCCGGCGATCTGGTCAACATCTTCATCGAGGATAACGGGATCGGCATCCCGAAGGCGGCGCTCCGCCGCCTCGGCTCGCCCTTCCAGCAGGTGGAGACGAATCTCACGCGCACCCATAAGGGGTCCGGGCTGGGTCTCGCCATCGCCCGCTCCATGGCGGAGCTGCATGGCGGTTCGCTGCGCATCCGTTCGGAGGAGGGCCTCGGCACCATCATCATGGTGCGCATGCCGATCCCGACGGCGGAACGGCGGCGCGATCTCGTCGCCGCGAGCTCCGACGAGACGGTGGACTCCTTACGCGAAGTGTCGGGCGCGCGGCCCCGCGGCGGCGCCGGAACGGCCGGGATGCAGCCACGGGTCCTGGCACCCGTATCGGCCTGAGAGCGGCCATCGCCGCCGTACCGGCCGCTTTTTTACGGATAGGAATGGTCCGCGGGTGGAGGAACGCCCGCGCATCCCTCCGCCCTTGGGTTTTCCGGCCTCTCAGTACTCGATGATGTCCTCGAGCGCGTAGTGCTTCACCGTCTTGCGGTTGGCGATGAGCTCGTCGATGCTCGGCTCGCCCTTGATGGCGCGGGCGATGGCGAGCTTCGTCGCCTCGTAATTGGTGCGGTAGAGATCCTTCTGGTCGAGATTGGCATCCTCGGCGCAGCGCGGGTCGAGCCAGATCATGATGATCATGCACAGGTCGTCGAGCCCGTCCTTCGGCAGGATGCCCTCGATCACGCAATCGACGATGGCGTCGCCCGTGGCGGCCTGAACCACGCCGCCCAACAGGTTGACGTATTCCGCCGTGTGGATCGTCGCCTTGGTGGTCATCATGGTGGATGGGCGCACGAGCTGGTTCAGGTCGCGCACCACGAACATGCGGGTATGGCCCTGGACCTGCCCCATCATGCCGGCGAAGGCCTGACCCACCGGGCCGCGGGTGGAGCCGATCAGCACCTCCGGCATCGCGTCGGTGTACTGGCCATCGGCGGCGAGGACGGTGGCCTCTCCGGTGCGGAACCAGATCTCGGACATGTGGGCGTTTCCTTGTTCCTGGGCGAGGGTTGCCCGGCCGGCGATCCGGCCGTTTCGCGGGCGGAGAAACACCGTTCCGCCGCCGCCCGTCAATCGCCCGCGTCCGAGAGAGTTTCGCAGGGGGCGCTTCCCCTCTGGCCCTGCGCGCCGCAATCGGTCATTCCATGCGCGGTTTCCGGCATCGCGACATCGGCGTGGTCCGGTGGATCGCCGCCCATCCTCGGGCCGATGCCGCGAGCCGAACGGGAGTGGGGTACATGAACGGGCAGCAGGAACGGGATTGGAGTCTCGCCGTCGCCGCATTGCCGGACGGTGTGCGGCTCGAACTCGGCCTCGCGGACCTGTCCGGGACGCCCTTCACCGCCATTCTCGCCCTCGACCGGCGGGAGGCGCGCGACCTCGCCCGCGCCCTGCTCGCGGCATCGGGCGATGCCGCGGAGCGGACTTTTCCGCGTCCGCCCTCGGCGAACGCGGACTGATGCGTCAGATCAGGCTGGTCAGCCGCGACCAGGGAGTCTGGGCACCTTCAAGCCGCGCTCTTCGGGCGTCGGCTTGCAGATGTAGGAGAACTCGGTCTGCAGGTCGGAGAAGATGGCTTCCCCGGTGATCTTGCAATTCTCGCGGGCCGTCTCGTCGAGGAAGGTCCGCGCCGCCTCGCGCAACCGCTTGGCTCGGGTCTCCGCCGGGCCGCCCTGCCCGTCGTAGCGCTCGTCGATGCCGCAGCCGACGATTTCCCGCACGCCATCGGAGACGACGAGCATCTTGTTCACGCGGCGCTGGTCGTAGACGGAATACGGGTCCTTGCAGCCGATGGTCACCACCTGGACGCCCACGGTGGCGTAATTCTTCGACAGGTAGGAGAAACCGGTGCAGCCCGAGACCCCGAGGGCGAGCGTGGCCGCGACGGCCAGAATTCCGGTGGTCCGGTTCAACGTGGTCGCGCTCCGCTCAGGCCATCGAACAAGGGATCGCATTGAAGCGCGGGCGGTCCGACGGTCAAGCCTCGCCAGGACACACCCGCGCTCCATTCCACCGAATCGCGTACCTTACTCCGCCGCCGCCGCGAGGTAGCGGGCCGGGTCGTAGTTGAGGATCGGGCCGAGCCAACGCTCCACCTCGCGGAGGTCCATGCCCTTACGCAGGGCGTAATCCTCCACCTGATCGCGCTCCACCTTGGCGACGCCGAAGTAATGCGCGTCCGGATGGGCGATGTAGAGACCGGAGACCGAGGAGCCGGGCCACATGGCATAGCTCTCGGTGAGCTTCACCCCGATGCGCGACTCGGCCTTGAGCAGGTCGAACAAGGTGACCTTCTCGGTGTGGTCGGGCTGCGAGGGATAGCCCGGTGCCGGGCGGATGCCGGCATAGTCCTCCCGCACGAGATCTTCGGGGCCGAAGGTCTCGTCGGCGGCGTAGCCCCAGAACTCCTTGCGGACGCGCTCGTGCATGCGCTCGGCCAGGGCCTCGGCGATGCGGTCGGCGAGCGCCTTCACCAGGATCGAGCGGTAATCGTCGTTGGCCCGCTCGAAGCGCTCGGCGATGCGAACCTCTTCCAGCCCCGCCGTGACCACGAAGCCGCCGACGTAATCGCCGATGCCCGAGTCCTTCGGTGCCACGAAATCGGACAGGCAGGTATTGGCGCGCCCGTCGCGCTTCGACAGCTGCTGACGCAGGCCGTGGAAGGTCGCGAGTTTTTCGGAGCGGCTCTCGCCGGTATAGAGCGCGATGTCGTCGCCCACCGAATTTGCCGGCCAGAAGCCAATGATCGCCTTCGGGTTGAACCAGCGCTCGTCGACGATCTGCTTCAGCATCTCCTGCGCGTCGTCGAACAGGGCCTTGGCGGCCGGACCCTGGTTCGGGTCCTCGAAGATCGCCGGGTAGCGACCCTTGAACTCGTAGGTCTGGAGGAACGGCGTCCAGTCGATATAGGGCACGAGGTCGGCGACCTCGTAGGAGGAGTAGACCCGCACGCCGGTGAAGCTCGGCTTCGTCGGACGGTAGCCCGACCAGTCGATCTTGAACGGGTTGGCACGGGCTTTGGCCAGCGGCAGGCGCTGCTTGTCGAGCTCCGAGCGCGCATGCGCGTCCGACACCTTGCGGTACTCGGCCTGGATGTTGGCGATGGTGGTGTCCCGCGTCTCCTTCGAGAGCAGGCTGGAGACCACACCCACGGCGCGGCTCGCATCCGTCACGTAGACGGTCTGGCCACGGTTGTAGGAGGGGTGGATCTTCACGGCGGTGTGGACGCGGCTGGTCGTGGCGCCGCCGATGAGCAGGGGAACCGAAAACCCCTCGCGCTCCATCTCGGCCGCCACGTGAACCATCTCGTCCAGCGAGGGCGTGATGAGGCCGGAGAGGCCGACGATGTCGACATTCTCGCGCTTGGCCACGTCGAGAATCTTGGCCGCCGGCACCATCACGCCGAGGTCGATGATCTCGTAATTGTTGCAGGCGAGCACGACGCCGACGATGTTCTTGCCGATGTCGTGGACGTCGCCCTTCACCGTCGCCATCAGGATCTTGCCGGCGGCCTGGCGCTTGCCGTCGCCGCCATTGGCGAGCTTTTCCGCCTCCATGAAGGGTTCGAGATAGGCCACGGCCTGCTTCATCACGCGGGCGGACTTCACCACCTGCGGCAGGAACATCTTTCCGGAGCCGAACAGGTCGCCGACCACGTTCATGCCAGCCATCAGCGGGCCTTCGATGACATGGAGCGGACGTTCGACGCCGAGGCGCGCCTCCTCGGTATCGGCGAGGATGTACTCGGTGATCCCGTTGACCAGAGCGTGCTCGATGCGCTTCTCCACCGGAGCCTCGCGCCAGGACAGATCGGCGGTCTTGGCCTGCACGCCGCCACCCGACTTGAAGCGCGCGGCCGCTTCCAACAGTCGGTCCGTGGAATCCTCGCGCCGGTTGAGGACGACGTCCTCGCACAGCTCGCGCAGCTCGGCCGGCAGCTCGTCGTAGATCGCGAGCTGGCCGGCATTCACGATGCCCATGTCCATGCCGACCTGGATCGCGTGGTACAGGAACACCGCATGCATCGCTTCGCGCACCGGCTCGTTGCCGCGGAAGGCGAAGCTCAGGTTCGAGATGCCGCCCGAGATATGGGCGTGGGGCAGGGTCTCGCGGATGGTCTTGGTCGCCTCGATGAAGGCGACACCGTAGCCGTTATGCTCCTCGATGCCGGTGGCCACCGCGAACACGTTCGGATCGAAGATGATGTCCTCGGGCGGGAAGCCGACCTCCTCGGTGAGTACCTTGTAGGCCTTGGTGCAGATCTCGACCTTGCGCTCGTAAGAGTCGGCCTGGCCCTGCTCGTCGAAGGCCATCACCACCACGGCGGCGCCGTAGGAGCGGCACACCTTGGCATCGGCAATGAACTTCTCGACGCCCTCCTTCATGGAGATCGAGTTCACGATGGCCTTGCCCTGGACGCACTTGAGCCCGGCCTCGATGACGTGGAACTTCGAGGAATCGATCATCACCGGCACGCGGGCGATGTCCGGCTCGGCGGCCACGAGGTTGAGGAACTCGACCATCGCCTTCTCGGAATCGAGCAGGCCCTCGTCCATGTTGATGTCGATGATGCTGGCGCCCGCCGCCACCTGATCGCGGGCGACATCGAGGGCGGCCGCGTAGTCGCCGGCGGTGACGAGCTTGCGGAATTTGGCCGAGCCGGTGACGTTGGTGCGCTCGCCCACATTCACGAAGGGGATCTCCTTCGTCAGCGTGAAGGGCTCGAGGCCCGACAGGCGCATCAGGCGGGGCACCTCCGGGATCGCGCGGGGCTTCACCCCCTCCACGGCCTGCGCGATGGCGCGGATATGGTCCGGCGTGGTGCCGCAGCAGCCGCCGACCATGTTGACGAGGCCGGAGGTGGCAAACTCGCCCACCAGCCTGCCCATGGCTTCGGGGCTTTCGTCATAGAGGCCGAACTCGTTGGGAAGGCCGGCATTCGGATAGGCGCAGACCAGGGTGTCGGCGATGCGCGAGAGTTCGGAGATGTGAGCGCGCATCTCCTTGGCGCCGAGCGCGCAGTTCAGCCCGATGGTGAGCGGGCTGGCATGGCGCAGCGCGTTCCAGAACGCTTCGGGCGTCTGTCCCGACAGGGTGCGGCCGGAGAGATCGGTGATCGTGCCCGAAATCATGATCGGCAGGGTGGTGCCGGTCTCCTCGAACACCGCCCAGGCCGCCGCCACCGCCGCCTTGGCGTTGAGCGTGTCGAAGATCGTCTCGATGAGGATCAGTTCGGCGCCGCCGTCGATGAGGCCGCGCACCTGTTCCATATAGGCGGTCTTGACCTGATCGAAGGTCACCGCCCGGTAGCCCGGATTGTTCACGTCCGGCGAGATCGACAGGGTGCGGTTCGTGGGGCCGATGGCGCCGGCCACGAAACGGCGGCGGCCATCCTGCTTCTCGGCCAAGGCGGCAGCCTCGCGGGCGAGCCGCGCGCCTTCCGCGTTCAACTCGTGGACGATCGATTCCATGCCGTAATCGGCCTGGGCGATGGTGGTGCCCGAGAAGGTGTTGGTCTCGCAGACGTCGGCCCCGGCCAGGAAGTAGTCGAGGTGGATCTGCCGGATCGCATCGGGCTGCGTCAGGATCAGGAGGTCGTTGTTGCCCTTCTGGTCGTGGCTGTGATCGAGGAAGCGCCCCCCGCGAAAATCCGCCTCGCCGTAGCCGAGGCGCTGGATCACGGTGCCCATCGCCCCATCGAGGACGAGGATTTTTTCCGCTGCCCGCTGGCGCAGGGCCGCTTCGATCTCTTTTCCGTCTACGGGGCGGAGGTCTGTCATGTCGTATCCTTGGAGACGCGAAGTCCCACCAATCCACCTCATCCTGAGGTGCCGGAGCGTAGCGAAGGCCTCGAAAGAGGCCTCCAGGTCTCGTTGCGCGATCTGGATCCCTCCTTCGAGGCCCGCTTATGCGGGCACCTCAGGATGAGGTCCGAGGGTTGGAGCGCGCGTTCTTGATTCAGGCCGCCTTCGCCGCCGCCACCTTCGGCGCTTGCGCGCGCAGGCCGAGGAGATGGCAGATCGCATAGACGAGGTCGGAGCGGTTCATCGAGTAGAAATGGAAGTCGTTGACCCCCTCGTCCACCAGATCGAGCACCTGCTCGGCCGCCACCGCCGCCGCGATCAGCCGACGGGTGTCGACGTCGTTGTCCAGCCCCTCGAACCGGGCGGCCAGCCAATACGGCACCGAGGCGCCGGTGCGGCGGGCGAAATTGGCGGATTGCTTGAAGTTCTGCACCGGCAGGATGCCGGGGATGATCGGGATGTCGATCCCGGCGGCGCGGACCTTGTCGACGTAGCGGAGGTAGACCTCGTTTTCGAAGAAGAACTGCGTGATCGCCTGGTCGGCGCCGGCATCGACCTTGGCCTTCAGCGCGTCGATATCGGCGTCCAGCGTGGCGGCTTCGGGGTGCTTCTCGGGATAGGCCGAGACCGAGACCTTGAAGTCGCCGATCCGCTTGATGCCGGCCACGAGATCGCTGGTCCTGGCATAGCCGCCGGGATGCGGCCGATAGGCGGTGCCGACACCGTCCTGCGGGTCACCGCGCAGGGCCACGATGTGGCGTACCCCGGCATCCCAATAGGATTGCACGACCTCGTCGATCTCCTCCCGGGTGGCGTCCACGCAGGTGAGATGGGCGGCGGGCTTGAGGCTCGTCTCCTTGATCATCCGCGCCACGGTGTTGTGGGTGCGCTCGCGGGTGGAGCCGCCGGCCCCATAGGTCACCGAGACGAATTTCGGCTGGAGCGGAGCGAGCCGCTCGATCGACGACCACAGGACCTTCTCCATTTCGTCGGTCTTCGGCGGGAAGAACTCGATGGAGACCTGGATCGGACGGTAGCCGTCGCGGCTCGCGCGGTGGTGGGAAGCGGTGGGCATCGGGTCGTCCTCAAGATCTTTCGGTTCAGACGTGTGTCGTCGAGGTGGAATTTCGTGGCGGCCGGTCAGGCCACCGCGCGCTCCGCCTCGGAAGCGAGGGTCGGCTCCGCCGCCGCGGCGGCGAGCCAGAGGGTCACGGTGAGCTGGTGCCCGCTCTCGTCGGCCGGAGCGAGATGCCGTGTCGCCACCATGCCGAGCCCGGCATCGGCGAGCCAGCCCGTCACCTGCTCGGCGGCGAAGCCGAGGCGGCGATGGGCCTGCTCCTCGCGCAGGAATTCGAGATCGTGCGGCGCGAAATCCACCACGAGAAGCCGGCCTCCGGGCGCCACGAGCCGCGCCGCCTCCCGGAGCGCACGGGCGGGATCGTCGAGATAATGCAGCACCTGATGCACCACCACGAGGTCGAAGCTGCCCCGGCCGAAGGGTGGCGCATGGATGTCGCCCTGGCGCAGGTCGACGCCGGACAAGCCGGCCCGCTCCAGATTGGCGCGCGCGACGGAGAGCATGGCGTGGCTCGAATCGAGTCCCGTTGCGCGGGAGGCCCTGGGCGCGAGAAGTCCGAGCATCCGCCCCGTGCCGGTGCCGAGATCGATCAGGCTCCGCACAGGGCGCGGTCCGAGGGCGTCGATCACCGCCGCCTCTACAATCGCCTCCGGCACGTGGAGCGAGCGAAGCTGGTCCCATTTCGGGGCGAGGCGGGCGAAGAAGCTCTGCGCGGCATCCGCGCGCTGGGCCCGGACGCCCTCCAACCGGGCCCGATCCTCGGACAGGGGCGGGCTCGAGCGGTCGAGGCCGCCGACCAGGGGCTCCACCAGGCCCGTCCTCGCCTCGATGAGACGGAAGAACGCCCAGGCCCCCTCGCGATGCCGCTCCACCAGACCCGCTTCGACGAGAAGCTTGAGATGGCGCGAGATGCGCGGCTGCGACTGGCCGAGAATGTCGGTGAGATCGGAGACCGACAATTCCCCCTGCATCAGCAAAGCGAGAATGCGCAGGCGCGTCTCTTCCGCGGTGGCGCGCAGCACACCGAGGGCATCGGAGAAAGGAAGGACGACTGTCGCCTTGGCGCTCTCTTGAGACATAAAGATATCTTTATGTTCGATCCGGACACATGGCAAGGGGAAACGGCGGCTCGCCGGATTCAGCTGAGAAACAGGCGTGGGCGACGATGCCGGGAGGGGAGCGTTCCGGGCGATCTGCCGATATGGTCGGCCCAAGACTTTCTTTTGCGATTCCAGAACAACAGAAACGCCCCCGCGTGACCCAGCCGAATTCCCGTCCCCCGATCCGTTTCCGTGGCCGCTCCTTCATGGCCCTGGTGCTGGCCCCCTCGGCACCGGTGCATGACTGGCTCGAAGACCTCGACGCGCTGTCCCGGCGCTCCCCCGCCTTCTTCGTGGGGCGCCCGGTGATCCTCGACGTGTCCGGCCTCGGCCTCGACCGGGCGGACCTCACCGCCCTGGTCTCCGAACTCAAGGCCCGCGACGTCACCGTGATGGGAATCGAGGGAGCCAAATCCGGCAGCCTCGGCGAGGGGCTGCCCCCTGCCCCGGCTGGCGGACGGCCGGTGGACGAGGTCGCCACGCCGGACGCTCCCGCGCCCACGCACGCCGAACCGCCGCGCGCCGCCCGCTCGCTGATCCTCGACCAGCCGGTCCGGTCGGGCCAGACGATCCTGCATCTCGAAGGCGACATCACCATCATGGGATCGGTGGCCTCCGGCGCGGAAGTGATCGCCGGCGGCTCCATTCATATCTATGGAGCGCTGCGGGGGCGGGCCATCGCGGGCGCCTCCGGCAATCCCGATGCCCGCATCACCTGCCGCAAGTTCGAGCCGGAACTGCTCGCCATCGACGGTCTCTACCGGACGGCCGACGATCTCGGGCCGGACCGCCGGGGCCAACCGGCGCAGATCCGCCTGGAAGGAGATGCGATCAAGGTCGCCGCGCTGGAGTAGCGCCAACGCAGGAACCCAGGATCGCAGGATTATAGGGTCACAGGATCACAGAAAGCCGGCTCGTTAACCAAGCGGTAACCATAAGGACCGTCAATGGTTCGGTAAGGAATCGCGAGAGCCCGTGACACACGCCCCTCCATCCCGCCGATCCGTGACGCTACGAGGCCGTGCCTTCAAGGCACTCGTCCTGGCGCCGGAAGCTCCGCTTCCCGATTGGTTCGCCGATCTGGACGCCTCGCTGAAGCGGTCGCCGACCCTGTTCGACGGCCGCCCCCTCATCCTCGACATCGCGGCGCTCGGGTCGGACCCGGACGTGCTCGGCAAGGTCCTGGCCGATCTCGGTGCCCGCCGCATCCGCATCCTCGGCATCGAGGGCGCGGCGGCGACCCTGGCGGGAACGACGATGCTCGACGGGCTCGCCCTGCCCCCGCTCCTCGTAAACGGACGGCCCTCCATCGGCATCGAGATTCCGAAGGAGGCCGAGCCGGAAACCACGTCTCTCATGATCGAGGGCTCGGTCCGGTCCGGCCAGTCGATCACGCATCCCACCGGTGACGTCACCGTCATGGGTTCGGTGGCCTCCGGCGCCGAGATCCTCGCCGGCGGCTCCATCCACGTCTATGGGGCGCTCCGCGGCCGGGCCATCGCCGGTGCCGCCCGCAACCCCCGCGCCCGCATCTACTGCCGCAAGTTCGAGCCCGAACTGCTCGGGATCGATCGCCTCGTCCGCACGGCCGAGGACATGGGCACGACCCTGCGCGGGAAACCCGTGCAGATCTGGCTCGATAGCGGCTCCATCAAAATGGCAACCTTGGATTAAGGAGATACACGCATGGCCAAGGTTCTGGTCGTTACATCTGGCAAGGGCGGCGTCGGCAAGACGACCACCACAGCGGCTCTCGGCGCAGCACTCGCGCAGGCCGGACAGAGCGTCGCCGTCGTCGATTTCGACGTCGGCCTGCGTAACCTCGACCTCGTGATGGGCGCCGAGCGGCGCGTGGTCTACGACCTCATCAACGTGGTCAACGGCGACGCCAAGCTCAACCAGGCGCTGATCCGCGACAAGCGGCTCGAGAACCTGTCGCTGCTGCCCGCCTCGCAGACCCGCGACAAGGACGCGCTTACCGACGAGGGCGTCGCCAAGGTGATGGAAGAGCTGCGCGAGAAGTTCGACTGGGTGATCTGCGATTCCCCGGCCGGCATCGAGCGCGGAGCGACGCTCGCCATGCGACACGCCGACCTCGCGGTGGTCGTCACGAACCCGGAAGTCTCCTCGGTGCGCGATTCCGACCGCATCATCGGTCTTCTCGATTCGAAGACGCTGAAGGCCGAGCGCGGAGAGGTGATGGAGAAACACCTCATCCTCACCCGCTACGACCCCGCCCGCGCCGACCGCGGCGACATGCTCAAGGTCGACGACGTGCTCGAGATCCTCTCGATCCCGCTGCTCGCCATCATCCCCGAGAGCCTGGAAGTGCTGCGCGCCTCCAACGTCGGCTGCCCGGTGACGATGAACAACCCGCTCAGCGCCCCGGCCCGGGCCTATATCGACGCCGTCCGCCGCCTGAAGGGCGATACGGTTCCGATGACTGTGCCGTCCGACAAGAAGTCTCTCCTCAACAAGCTGTTCACCCGGAGGGCGGCATGAGCCTGCGCAACCTCTTCAGCAAGCGGGCCTCGGCCCCCACGGCCCGCGACCGTCTCCAGCTGATCCTGGCCCATGAGCGGGCCGGGGCCGGCGGCTCCGACCTGGTGATGCTCCTGCGGGAGGAGATCCTCGCCGTCATCGCCAAGCATGTCACGGTGGAGCGGGACAAGGTCCAGATCCGACTGGAGCGGGGCCAGGACATGTCGACGCTCGGCGTCGACATCGAACTCCCGGTCACGGCCCCGGCCAAGGCCGCCCCGGCAGCGGCCAAGCCGTCCAAGGCCAAGCGCGCCGCCGCGTGACGGTCCGCCGTCAGCCGATGAACAGGCCGGCGATGGTCGCACTCGTCAGGTTCGACAACGTACCAGCCAGGATCGCGCGCATTCCATAGCGTGCGATCTCGGACCTCCTCTCGGGGACGAGGCTCGCCAGACTCGCGAGCTGGATCGCGATGGAGGCGAGATTGGCGAAGCCGCACAGGGCGAAGCACAGGATGGCCGTCGTCCGGGCATCGAGCGTGCCAGCCTTCAGTGTCGGCGAGAGTTGCGCATAGGCCAGGAACTCGTTGAAGGCGATCTTCTGCCCGATTGCGCCGCCGACCAGACCCGCCTCGCTCCAGGGCACACCCATGAGCCAGGCCAGCGGCGCGAAAGCGAGCCCGAGCACGCCCTCGATGCTGAGGGACGGATAACCGACGAGTCCGCCGCCCCATCCGGCGATGCCGTTGAGCAGCGCAATGAGCCCGGTGAAGGCGATCAGCATGGCGCCCACCGACACCGCGATGACGAGGCCCTTCTGCGTGCCATCGGCCGCCGCCTCGATGAGGTTCACCGCCCGCGTCTCGGCGAATTCCACCCGCATGGTCGTCACCCGCGTCGGCTCCGTCGAGGGCATCAGGATCTTGGCGTAGAGAAGCCCGCCGGGAATCGCCATGACGCCGGCGGCGAGCAAATATTCCATCGGCACGCCCAACGCGGCGTAGCCGGCCAGGATCGATCCGGCGGTGGAGGCGGCCCCGCTCGACATCACGGCGAACAATTCGGCCCCGGTCAGCAGGATCAGGAACGGCCGCAGGGCCACGGCGATCTCGCTCTGGCCGATGACGATGGTGATCACCGCCGAGAAGGTCTCGATGGGCGATGTGCCGAGCACCCGCTGCAAGCCCGCCCCGATGAGGCGGGCGAGGGTCTGCATCACCTTGAGGTGATACAGGATCGCGATGAGCGCGGAGACGTAGAGGATCTGCGGCAGCACCCGCAGGGCCAGGATGAAGCCGCTGCCGCCGAAGAGCTCGAACATGCGCGGCTCGACGAGGCCGCCGAACAGGAACAGGACCCCGCGATCACCATAGGCCAGAACCGTCTGGACCAGCGTCGCCGCCGCATCGAGGGCCTGACGCCCCACGGGCACGAACAGCACGATTGCCCCGATGGCGATCTGCAGGGCGAGGGCCGAGATGACGGTCCGAGGGCGGATCGCCCGGCGATTGGTGGAGAACAGGATCGCGACGGCGAGGAGCAGCGCCAGGCTCGCGCCGGCATGAAGCAGTCGCTCGGTCATCGTGTCCCCTCTTTCAGCCCGAGAGGAGCAAGGGCGATGCCGGGACGGGCGCGCGTCATATGGGGTTCATCCGGAACGGGAGGACGTCCGGCGTGTTGACCGTCAAGCTGCGCCGTAATGCGGCGCATAACCGGTTTGAAGGGATACAGCCATGAGCCTCATCGGACGCCTCGTCACCAAGATCCTCGGCAACGAGAACCGCCCCGTCGTCCGCGACGACCGCAACTACGATTCGAGCAACCCCATCGGCCGCCTCGTGACGAAGATCCTGCGGAAGTAAGCTCGACGTACATCCCCTCTCCCCCTCGTGGGGAGAGGTTAGGAGTGGGGGTGGCTGGGCGACCCTCACTCGGCCGAGGCTAGCGGCACCACCCCCACCTCCCACTCCTCCCCATAAGGGGGAGGAGGGCCGTGCATCCCGCGAAATGTCCGATTGCCGTAGCGCCGCCTGGGCGAAGACGTATGCGCGCGGATCCGCCCCAACACGGCACCGTCTGACCCTCCCACCACGCGCCTCATCCTGAGGCGCCGCGCAAGCGGCCTCGAAGGAGGCGCTCAGCCAGCGCAACGCAGACTGGAAGGCTCCATCGAGGCTTTCGCGCTGCGAAAGCGCCTCAAGGTGAGGTCGGTGGGTATGATATCCGTGCCGACCACCAAAACCCTGCGGGCGTAATCAATTCCCCAGGTCATCCCGCCATCGACCTCATCCTGAGGTGCCGCGTGAGCGGCCTCGAAGGAGCCCTCCAGCTAGCGTAACGCGGACTGGAAGCCTCCTTCGAGGCTTTCGCCATGCGAAAGCGCCTCAGGATGAGGTCGGCGGGTTGGAAGTCTGAGCATGGCGCGGACGCTTCGCCAATCTCTGCAAGGCCTCCCAGTCGCTCGCGATGAGGGCTTCCTTCTTCGCCCGGCTCCATCCTTTCAGCCTGCGCTCGAAAGCAATGGCATCGGTGATCCATTCAAATTGCTCGGCATAGACCAGGACGACGGGACGACGGCTGCTGGTGTAGCCGGGAAACGTGCCGGCGTTATGCTCACCAAGTCGCCTGTCGAGAGATTCCCCGCGCGCCGATCCGACATAGTAGCGACCGTCGGCATAGCGCAGGATGTAGACAAAAGCCGGCACGCGACAGTCTCTATCTTCACGCCGCCTTGCGCTTGGTCTTCTTCTCCCGACCTTGCCCCGGCGCGGTCTTTCCCGTCTTCGACCGGTCGAGGACGAAGCGGGCGTAGTCGTCCATGTCGCCGGCGAAGGGCTTCACGGTCCGGTCGGCGGCGAGCCAGAGACGGTCGGCCACCAGTTCCATCAGCGAGCGGTCGTGGGTGATGAGGATGACGGCGCCGCCGTAATCGTTCAGAGCGTCGAGCAAGGCCCGGCGGCTGTCGATGTCGAGATGGTTCGTCGGCTCGTCGAGGATCAGCAGGTGGGGCGCCTGCATCGCCACGAGGTTGAGCAGCAGGCGGGCTCGTTCGCCGCCCGAGAGCGCGTCCACCGTCGTCTCCTGCTTGTCGAAGGCGAGGCCGAAGCTGGCGAGCTTGGCGCGACGGCCGGATTCGCTGTCGTCCGGCCGCTCGCGGCGGATGATGGCGAGCGGCGTGTCCTTCGGGTCGAGGGCCTCGATCTGGTGCTGGTGGAACCAGCCGACCTGCACCCTGCCCTCGCGCACCATGCGCCCGTCCCGCACCTTCAGGGCACCGGCCGCCATCTTGGCGAAGGTCGACTTGCCGGCGCCGTTCACGCCGAGAAGGCCGATCCGGTCATCGACGTCGAGAGTCAGGTTGAGGTCGCGCAGCACCGGCTCGTCATCGCCATAGCCGATGGTGGCGTCGGTGAGATGCATCAGCGGCGGCGCCAGCGGGCGCTTGGGCGAAGGCAGATGGAACGGGGCCACATGCTCCTCGATGGTGGTGGCGATGGGCTCCATCTTGGCGAGGCGCTTCATGCGCGATTGGGCCTGCGCCGCCTTCGACGCCGAGGCCTTGAACCGGTCGACGAAGCTCTGCAGGTGTGCGCGCTCGGCGTCCTGCTTCATCTTGGTGGAAGCCTGCAACCGCGCCTTCTCGGCCCGGCGCTTCTCGAAATCGTCGTAGCCGCCGGTATAGAGTTCGAGTTTTTCGCCCGCGACGTGCAGGATGGCATCGACGGAATTGTTCAGAAGCTCGCGGTCGTGGCTGATGATCAGGGCGGAGTGCGGGTAGCGCTTCAGCCGTGCCTCCAGCCACAGGGCGCCCTCCAGATCGAGGTAGTTGGTGGGCTCGTCGAGGAGCAGCATGTCCGGTTCGGCGAAGAGCGCGGCGGCCAAAGCCACGCGCATGCGCCAGCCGCCGGAGAATTCCGACATCGGCCGGGTCAGGTCCTCCACCGAGAAGCCGAGGCCGGCGAGAATTTCGCCCGCCCGCGCGGGAGCCCGGTCGGCGTCGATCTCGATCAGCCGGCCGTAGATCTCGCCCATGCGCTCGGGCTCGGCGGTCTCCAACTCGAGGTTCAGGGCCTCGCGCTCGATATCCGCCGCCAGGATGGTGTCGATCAGGGTGACGGGTGTCGCCGGGTGCTCCTGATCGACGGAGGCGACGCGGGCATTCTTCGGCAGGAGGATCACGCCGCTGTCGGGCTGGAACTCGCCGAGGATGATCTTGAACAGGGTTGACTTGCCGACACCGTTGCGGCCGACGAGCCCGACCTTCGATCCGGGCGGGACGGCCACGCTCGCGCGGTCGAAGAAGCGCCGGCCCCAGGCACTGAAAGTGAGGTCTTCGATCTGGATCATGAATCAGCGGCCAAACGCAGGGGAGATGCGGGCCGGTGGCCACACGGGAGGATGTCCCTCCTCCTATCGCAGTGCAGCAACGAGCGCGAGGGCGGGCCGCGCAGGGCACCACCCCGCCGGGGGATGGTGCCGGCCCGTCAGTTCCGCTCGACGCCGGCGGCGATCGCCTTGACCAGCGGGGCGGTGGGCACGTTCTTGCGCCAGAACGTACCAGCCCGGCCGGTCTCCCGCCCGCTCTCGTAGAGTTGGCGCATGTAGGCGGTATCGAAGCCTCGCGCCGTCGTGGTGTTGGGCGCGGATTCGTCGATATAGGTCAGGTTGAAGCCCATGCCGTTGCCGCGGGTGAAGGCATAGGTGGCTGCCAGCGTCGCGCGGCTGCGCGCCCGGCTCGCGGTGGTGAAGGAGCGCTCGACGATGGACAGGGTGTTGTTCTGCGCCACGTCGAATTCCGGCTCCAGCCGCCCGTTGATGATGACGTAGATATCGGCCTTGCCCGCCGTGCGCAGGCGGCCGTCCCGCAGCAGGAACGACTGCGGGAGGGTGAAGACCGGCGTCACCACCGACCCGTCCACATGCATTTCCTGGAACGCCCTGCCCTCCGCCTGCACGTCGAGGAGCTGGGGTGGGAATACGGCCGGGATGCTGGCGGAGGCCGTGAGCACATCCGTGAACAGCGAGACGGCGTTGGGCCCGCCATTGGTGGCGATGGCGCCCATGTTCCAGATGACTGCACGCTGGGAGTCGAGGTTCGTCGTCACCACGAGGAGACGGCGCCCCTTGGCGTGCTGCTCGGCGATGGCGGCGAGGAGATCGGACGTCACGTAGCGGCGCACGAGGTCGCGCAGGCGGCCGTCCCCGAACAGGCCCGATCCGAATACGATGTTGGTCACGCTCGGCGATTGGACGAGGGTCGAAGCGACGCCGCTGGTATAGATGTCGGTGAGGGTGGAATCGTAGGCCGGGCCGAGGAAGGCGAAGGGCGCGATCAGCGCGCCGGTGCTCACCCCCGAGACGAGGGCGAATTCGGGCCGCTTGCCGGATTCCGACCAGCCGTTGAGGATGCCGGCGCCGTAGGCTCCGTCACCGCCGCCGCCCGACAGGGCGAGATAGGCGAAGGCCCGCTTCGAGCGTTCCGGCCGTGCGACCATTTCTGTGAAGGTGCTCTCGGACGCGTCGGCATAGGCGCGGACGCTGAGATCCATACCGGCCGGAACCGCCGCCGAGGCCTGGTCGGCGGTGTAGGCCACGCGCGGGATCGAGCCGCAGGCGGCCAATTGCGCGGCCATGGCGAGCGCGGCCGCGCCCTTGACCCATCCGAACCGGCGAGATGTCGACATGACGGCGTGATCCTGGCGTTCGACCTGCATCGCCACCGGCGTACGGAGCGTCAAGCTCAACGATAACGAGCTTGGCCATTCTACCGTTCCGGGTAAGGACAGACAATCGTCGCCGGTGCAGGCCGACCCGATCGGCGCAGCGCGTGATGGATCAGCAACGGTCTCCGGACGGTGTTCCGACACACGTTCCGCGCAAACACCACTGAACGACTGGAACGATGCGGCACACCGAAGCTTGTCGATTGGATGTCCCCCTCTATGTGGTTGACATCAATTCACAACGACGTCGCGTCTCGCCCATCGCGTTGCATGGTTCAACGTCATGACGACGTGAGACGGATCCACGGGACGGCGGAGCCTCTTCGCCGAAGACTTTCGCCCTGGCCGCAAGATGCGCCGGGCAGCATGGGAAGGCATGATGGAAGCGGACGACGCCTGGCACCTCACCGACCGATTGGGGGCCGAGCACGGAAGGGGCGATCCTTTCGCGGCCGCCATCCGCGCGACGCGCATGGCGATGCTGATCACCGATCCGCGGCAAGACGACAATCCCATCGTCTTCGTCAACGACGCGTTCCTCAGGATGACCGGCTATAGCCGCGCCGACGTCATGGGGCGGAACTGCCGCCTTCTCCAGGGCGAGGAGACCGATCCCGACGCCGTGCGCAAGATCCGCGACGCGATCGCGGCCAAGCGCGACGTGGCCGTCGACATTCTCAATTATCGCAAGGACGGCAGCCAGTTCTGGAACGCCCTCTATGTCAGCCCCGTGACCAGTGACGAGGGGGAGACCGTGTATTTCTTCGCGTCGCAGCTCGACGTGACGGACCGGATCGATGCGCTCATGCAGACGCGCAACGAGAAGATCCATTTCGAGCGCGAGGTGGAAAAGCGCACGCGGGAGCTCACCGAGGCGCTGGCGGCCAAGACCATGCTGGTCCATGAGGTGGACCACCGGGTGAAGAACAACCTCCAGATGATCGCCTCGCTGCTCACCCTGCAGACCCGGACCATCACCGACCCGGATGCGAAGGCCTCGCTCAAGTCCATGCTGGCCCGCGTCGAGGCTCTCGGGACCGTGCACAAGCGCCTCTACCAGTCCAACGACGTCCAGCGTTTCGATGTCGCCGCCTTCGCTCAGGAACTCGCCGTCGATCTGGTGCGCGGCTCCGGGCGGCAGGAGATCGAACTCGACGTCGACCTCGTCTCCGTCGAGGTCGCCGTCGAACAGGCGCCCCCGGTCGCCCTCGTGATGAACGAGCTGCTGACCAACGCCCTCAAGCACGCTTTCCCCCGTGACGCGGGCGGCCGGCTGTTGGTCTCGGTGAAGCCCGAGGGCGAGGAAATCCGCATCACCATCGCCGATGACGGGATCGGCATGCCGGTGGACGTCGTCGGCGGCCGCACCTTCGGCAAGCGCCTGATCGAGAGTCTGGTGCGCCAGCTGAATGCCGATATCGCCTGGCACCCGGCCAATCCCGGGACGCGGATCGAGATCCGCCTGCCCCGCGGCGGGACGGGCCACAGGGAGTCGATGTGACCGAACCTCTCCGGATCGTCGTCGTCGAAGACGAAGCCTTGATCGTGATGCAGCTCGAGATCCTGCTCGAAGAGGCGGGGCACGAGGTGGTCGGCACGGCCGTGTCCGCGAGGGATGCCGTCGCGGTGGCCCGCCGGACCCGGCCCGACATCGTCCTCATCGACCTGCAGCTGAAGGGCGGCTCCTCCGGCCTCGACGTGGCGAAGGATCTGGCGGACGAGCCCGCGATGATGCTGGTCTTCCTGACCGCGAATGCGAGCCGCTTCCACGACGACTTCGCCGGCGCGGTGGCCGTCATCGCCAAGCCCTTCTCCGAGGCCATCATCGGGAACACGATGGGATTCCTCGAGGAATGCATCCGGACCCCGCCCCCGGTCTCGAACCTGCCCCTCGGCCTGCGCCTCGCTCCTGGCTATCTCGCCAGCCTCGGCGGCTGAATCCGCGCCGTCCCGTCGGTCAGGCCGCCCTCTCGGCGCGCGACAGCCTGGCGACGACGCCGGACAAGTCCCGTGCGGGAACAGGCTTGCTGAAGAAGAAGCCCTGGACCTCGTTGCAGCCCTCCGCCCGCACGAGATCGAGCTGCGCCCGGGTCTCGACGCCCTCCGCCGTGATCGTCGTTCCGCGTCTCTCGCCGAGCCCGACGATGGCGCGCACGATGGCGGCGGTGTCCGGGTCGGCGATCTCACGGATGAAGGAGCGGTCGATCTTGATCTTGTCGAACGGGAACTGCCGCAGATAGCTCAGGGAGGAGTAGCCGGTCCCGAAATCGTCGAGGGCGATACGGACGCCGAGGTAGCGCAGGCGGTGCAGGCAGGCGATCACCGCCTCGGTGTCCTGGATGAGGACGCTCTCGGTGATCTCCAACTCCAGCCTGTCCGCCGCGAGGCCCGACGCCGACAGGGCCATGATCACGCATTCTTCGAGGCCCGGCTCGCGAAACTGCATCGCCGAGACGTTGACCGCGATCCGGGCGGAATGCGTCCAGGACGCGGCCTCGCGGCAGGCTTCGCGCAGAGCCCAGTTCCCGAGTTCGACGATCAGGCCGGTTTCCTCGGCGATCTCGACGAAGGTCGAAGCCGGAATCATCCCGCGGGTGGGATGGGGCCAGCGCATCAGTGCTTCGACGCCGCTCACGCTGTCCGTCGCGAGGTCGACCACCGGCTGGTAGTGCAGGGTCAGGTCGCGGCGGAGCATGGCCTCGCGCAGCTCGAATTCGAGCTTGATCCGCTCCTCGATCGCCGCATCCATGCTGGCTTCATAGACGCGGGCGGTGTTCCGCCCTGCGGCCTTCGCCCGGTAGAGTGCGAGGTCGGCATGCCTCAGGAGGGGATCGGCCTCGAGTCCGTCCGAGGGGGCATGGGCGATGCCGATGCTGATCCCGATATTGGCCAGGTGCCCGTCGAGCTTCACCGGCAGCGCGATGGCGTCGATCACCCTGCGGGCGACCTCGACAGCCTCGTCGTGCCCGCTGAGATCGACCAGAATGATGCCGAACTCGTCGCCGCCGAGGCGGGAGACGATATCGCAGGGCCGTAGGACATCGCGCAGGCGTTCGGCGACGAGCTGCAACAGGATGTCACCCGCCAGATGTCCGAACGTGTCGTTGATCGCCTTGAACCGGTCGAGATCGAGGCAGAGCACCGCCATCCCGCGACCGCCGTTCCGCACCGAGCCGAGGGCCTGTTCCAAGCGGTCGTGGAACATCGACCGGTTGGGCAGCCCGGTGAGGGCGTCGTGGCAGGCGAGATGGGCGATCCGCTGCTCCACCTCCTTGCGGGCCGTGATGTGGAGATTCATGCCGACGAAGCGGCGGACCTCGCCCGTCTCCGAGTCGAGGACGGCTTGGCCGAATCCTTGGAACCAGCGGCATTCGCCGGTCGACGGGTGCAGGACGCGAAATTCCACCTTGTGGTTGGTGCGTGTCGCGATGGCCCGGCTCGCCTCCGCCCGGACCCGAACCAGATCCTCTGCCGGAAGGTTTTGCTCCCACTCCGTCATGGTCATCACGAGGCCGGCGGCCGGATCCGCCCCATCGAGGGGCAATCCCTGCATCCGTGCGCTTTCCTGGGACTGCCAGATCCGGCCCGAGGCCACGTCCCATTCCCAGACCCCCGCCTCCGCCGCGTCCTGGGCGAGGCGCAGCAGGTCGCCGGTGCGTTCCAGCGCGTTCCGGGCGGTGATGATGTCGTCGATATCCAAGGCCGTCGCGAGCCATCCGGGCTGGCCGTCGAGGAGGCGGATGGGGCGCTTGCTGACCTTGTGCCAGCGGTAGACGCCATCGGCGCGGCGGATGCGAACCTCGAAATCGTAATCCTGCCATGCCTTGTGGCGGTCGCAGACATCGCCACGGATGCGGCTGCGATCGTCCGGGTGACAGGACTCGACCCGCTCCTTGAGGGAGAAGAGCGGCCGCTCGTAGTAGCGCCCGAAATGGCGGTTGCAGTAGGTGGTGTCGCCGCGGTCGTTCGTGATCCAGACCATCTGGGGCAGGAAGTCGGCGAGCAGGCGGTAGGATGCCTCGCTCTCGCGAAGCGAGCGTTCGGCCCTATGCCGGGCGGTGATGTCGGCGAAGGTATAGACGGTGCTGCCGTCGGCGAGTGGCACGCCGCAGAGTTCGAGGAGCGTCCCATCCCGCTGCAGGTGCTCGCCGCTGGCGCCCGCTTCGCCGTGATCGCGTTTCCCGTCCCGGCCCCGCCTGTCCAGGGTCGCCGGCAGCGAACCATCCCGTTCGGCGATGTGGCGGCGGAGGTCGTCGAAGGGGGCTCCGTCGTGGAGCATGCCCTCCGGCAGGTCGAGGAGCAGGTTGAGGCGCTCGTTATGGACCCTGACCCGGTCGTCCGCATCGACCATGACGAGGCCTTCGTCGATGCTCTCCAGGGTGACGCGCAGGAGGTCCGTCGTCTCGCGCAGGTGCTGGTCCGATCGGGCCAGTTCGGTGACGTCGAGGCAGATTCCGGAGATGGCCCGGATGCCCCCGTCCGGATCACGCTCGACGATTCCGCGCTCGGCGACCACCCGGCATTCTCCACCGGGTCGGACGATCCGCGACCGATGCTCGTAAGTGTCGCGCGCGAATGCCCCCGACCCCGCTACGGTGTCGTCGAGATGCCAGCGGACACGCTCCCGGTCCTGGGGATGGTAGAAGCCCAGATGGTCGTCGAGGGGGATGCGCGTGAGATCGGCGGGCGCGCGGCCATGGATCCGCGCCATCCCCGCCGACCATTCGACGCAGGCTTTGGCCACGTCGATGCGCCAATGTCCGAACCCCGCGATCTCCTCGGCCAGGCGCTGAGATGCCAGGGCCGCTTCGAGATGGGCTTCGCGGCGGGTGAGCATGGTCGTGACGCGCAGGCGCTCGCGCAGCTCAGCCTCGCGCTCCGCATTGGCGCGGTGAAGGTGCAGGTGCCCGGCGACGATGAGGGCGAGATCCTCGAGTTGGACCAGGTGTTCGTCCGTGAAATCCGGACGCGAGACGGTGTCGATGAGGCACAGCGTGCCGGTCCTGTGCCCGGAACGGAGCGTGAGGGGCACGCCCGCGTAGAACCGGGCTCGAAGTCCACCCGTCACCAGGGGATGGTCGGCAAATCTAGGGTCGGCGAGGAGATCGGGGATCACCACCGGCCCGCTGGATTCGCCGGCGATGGCCTGCCCCGCGAACGCATCGGACCAACCCGGCATCGCCCCCGCGGCACCCGATCCCGCCTTCAGCGCGGGAAATTCGGTATCGACGAGGGGGACGAGGACGATGGGAACGCGGAACAGGGCCGACGCGGTGCGGCACACGGCGTCGAGATGTGGCTCCGGATCACCATCGCTCGGATGCGTGGAATCCGCCTCGATGGCATCATTCCGCTCCTCGTCGCCTCGGTCGTGTGCCCGATCTTGCACGTCGCACCATCCAGGAAAGCAAGCCGACGTTATCCGTCCTGCCGATGGCGTCGATCGACGCTGCGTCATGGACGTTACGCGATGTACATTACGCTGATCAACGTTGCGATAGTCCTACTCTTTCCTTCGAACCATCGCCTTCATTCGGCCGATACGGCACGGGAACGCGAAACGGCAGTTTCGTCATCGGGAGGGATCGAATGGCCAGGGCGATCGCTTGAAGCCGTGTGAGCGGCTTTCCGGCGCGGCCTTGTCAGGACGTACGTCCCGACAAGCCTCGAGCGAAGCGAAAGCCCGATCCCGCGCCGGCGCGCCCCGGCGATCGAGGCCAGCGCGACAACCGAGGCGAGCGTATCGAGCGATTGCCCCGATCGAATGGCCGAGCTTCCTTTCGCAGGGCGCAATTTCATCGTAACCGTTGGTGGCCATACCGGTCCTGCACCGTTCCCGCCGCCTCGAACCCCGTTCAGCCACCTTGTTCCTTCCCGGCGAAAGCCATCTCTCCAGCGCGGGCTCCCGTGGCTTCTCGAGCGTCGACACCTGGGTGTTCGATCTCGACAATACGCTCTATCCCAGCGACGCCCTCGTCTGGCCACAGGTCGACGAGAGGATCACCCTGTACGTCATGCAGCTCTACGGGCTGGACGGGATCTCGGCACGGGCGCTGCAGAAGCATTTCTACCATCGCTACGGCACCACCCTGAAGGCGCTGATGGTGGAGGAGAATGTCGACCCCTATCATTTCCTCGATTTCGCCCACGACATCGACCATTCCACGATCCGCCTCGACGCGGCCTTGGGCCATGCCATCGAGCAGTTGCCGGGCCGCAAGCTGATCCTCACCAACGGCTCCCGCCGCCATGCCGAGAACGTGGCTGCCAAGCTCGGCATCCTCGACCATTTCGAGGACGTGTTCGACATCGCCGCCGCCGACTTCGTGCCGAAGCCCGAACGCTCCACCTACGAGCGCTTCCTCGCTCGGCACGATGTCGATCCGCGCCGGTCGGCCCTGTTCGAGGACATCGCCCGCAATCTCGTCGTGCCCCACGAGTTCGGAATGGCGACGGTCCTCGTCGTGCCCCGCACCATCGATCCGTTCCGCGAGGCTTTCGAGCAGGAGGCGGTGAAGGAGCCGCATATCGACCACATCACCAACGATCTCGCCGCGTTCCTGGGCGACCGGGTCCTCCCGGTCCTCGGATGAACGCTCCCGCCCGGAATTGGGCCGATCTCCAGGCGCCGTCCCTCGACGACGTGGAGATCCTGGCACGCGATGCCCTCGCCCGCCTGCCGCCGGAGTTCCTCGCCTTGTGCGAAGGCGTGACGATCCACGTGGAGGATTTTCCCGACGACGCCACGCTCCGCGAGATGGAGTGCGAGAGCGAGTTCGACCTGCTCGGCCTGTTCCGGGGCGTCGGCCTGGCGCAGGGTGGCGAGGTGGCGACCGGGCAGTGGCACAACCGGGTCTGGCTCTACCGCAGGCCGCTCCTCGATTATTGGGCCGAGCACGAGGAGACCCTCGGGCATCTCGTGACCCATGTCCTCATCCACGAGATCGGCCACCATATGGGCCTGTCCGACGACGACATGGCCGCCATCGAGTCGGCGGCGGACGAGTGAGATCTGGATGAGCCCGTCCGGTTCCGTCAATCGTCGTTGGCGGGACGCGGGCTCACCGCGCGAGGTCTGAGCAGGCTGGCCTTCGGGCGACGGGTGCGGAATTGCCCGCGCTCCACGGCGATGAAGACGAGCACCGTGACGGTCAGCGTCGTCACCCACCAGATCACCGTGAGGCCGACGCCGATACAGGCGATGGTGAAGGCGCTGGCGAAGACCGCCATCGCTCCGGGTGCGATCGCGCCGGGGGCGGTGGCGGTGGCCGAGCGGCCGCTATGGAGGATCGCCGCGTGGAGGGCGAAGGCCGCGGCGAAGGCGCCCACGATCCCGAGTTCGTACCAGAGTTCGAACAGCATCGTGGTGGGGGCGTTGCCGGGCAGCAGGTTCACGAACCGGCCGCGCGAGGCGGTCTCGAACCCGTGTCCGGTCACGAGGCGGACCGGCTCGGTGGTCACCACCTTCTGCCACGCCTTGATGGTGAGGACATTGGGCGCCGTCGGACCCAAAGCGACGATGCCGATGGGCCGGGCGATGAACGGCAGGAACGGCGCACTCACCAGCAGGCCGCCGCAGACGAGGGCAACCGCGCGCACGCCGACGAGGGGGCGATAGGTCGTGAGGGCGAAAGCCACCGCGCCGACGGCGAGCGCCAGGATCTGGGTGATGTTCGGCGAGATCGAGAGGGCCAGGGCCACGAGGATGGCGGTTCCGAGGGCCTCCAGATCACGCCCGCGCGAGCGCAGCCACGCCACGGAGGGCCAGACCAGCAGGGCGAGCACCGTCAGCCCGCGATCCGCCGAACTCTGGTCCTCCGGCATGGTGCGCAGGAGCGTGTCGCCGAACAGCCCGAACACGATGGAGACGATGGACGCGGCGATGACGCCCAGCGGCAGCAGGTAGAGGTTGGCCGAGCGCATGCGGTCCGGCAGCGCGAGATAGGCGGCCAGGGTCATCAGGATGGTGGCCGTGAGATTCAGAAGGCGCTCCGTTGCCGGTCCGAGGAACGGCGTCCAGACAAGGGACAGGGCCGACCAGAGGACGACCAGCCCCCCCGCCAGGAAGGCCGTGGACGTCAGCATCCGGGTCGCCGTCACCCGGAGCGGCCGCTGCTTGCCGTCGATGGCGCTGGCGATGACGATGAGCGCGATGGCGATGGGCGCCAGGATCACGGTGGCGCGCCGGGCCACCTGCGCCGCCACGGGGAGCAGGACGAAGAGGCCGAAGAACCCTACACGCCGGAGCAGGGCCGCCGCGTCGAGGGCCGGATCGATGGAGGGTCGAGAGGTGGGCGCGCGGGCCATGGTGCGATTGCAGCCGTTCGACGGCGCCACGAGTCCGCCCGTGCGCTACCGGTCGAGTCGTAGTGCAGGGAGGCGGTGCGCGCTGTAGATGTCGTGCAACACCCGTGCGTCCTCCGCCGCCTGCCTTCACGCGGCCTTCGGTTGCCGCCGCCTCGGAACCAGGCGCCGGCCGACATCCGTCAGCACCCGCCAACCCGCCCAGGTCGCCAGGAAGCCGAGGAATCCGGCGATGATCCCGTCGGCACTCGCCGGGACTGCGGGCACGTAATCCTGGTAGGTGGCGCGGGCCAGCGCCATGTCGGGGTCGCGCAGCAGCGCGGCGAAACGGCCCATGGGGCCGCCCGCCTCGGTGAGGGCCTGCTTCTGGGCGTCGAGACGCTGCAAGCGCTCGATATCGGCGCGGGCCGCTTCCCCGCGACGGGCCACCAGGGCGTCGCCGTTCCCGCGCAGGCGCTCGACGGCCCCCTGCCGGTTGGTCCCGCTCGCGGCGGCATCCGCGTCGAGGGCGGCGATGGAGCGTCGCAACTCGTCGAGGGTGCCCCCGAGCCGCTGCGCATATTGCTGCGCGAATTCGGGTCCCTGGGCGGCGACGATGCCGCCTAGGATTCCGAGGGCGAGGCCAAGGGTCCGGATCACACGCAGCACGATTCATCCCTCAACACGTCGTCAGACAAAAGGCCGAGCCGCGTAGCGGTTCCCGAACGGCCGGATGGCGCACGAAGGGGCCGCTCCATGGCGGTTCCCGAACGGTCGGATGACGCACGAAAGGGCGGTTCCGTGGCGGTTCCCGAACGGTCGGAAGGCGCACGAAAGGGCGGTTCCGTGGCGATTCCGAACGGTCGGATGGCGCACGAAAGGGCCGCTCCGTGGCGGTTCCCGGACGGTCGGATGGCGCACGAAGGGGCCGCTCCGTTGCGGTTCCCGAACGATCAGGGGAGGTCCGCCAAGGCGGCTTCCACCTCCGCCCGCGTCACCTCGGCGAGGGGTTTGGGCACCTTCGCGGCCTGCGTCTTCCGCCCCGGCCTCATGACGAGGACGATCGTCTCCAGGCCGGGACAGGAGGGGTCCGGGCACAGGATCTCGTTGACCTTCACCACGGTCCCGGGCTCGACGAGGGCGCGGATCCACTCTTCGACCCGGCGGCGCGCGGTATCGTCGGCCGGTTCGCGCCGGCGTCCGAAGCCGAGGAGCGCCATCGCCGCCTCAACCCGGCAGCGTCAGGATGCCGGCCATGCCGCCGGCGCAGCCGAAGGCGAGCCGGCCGCCGCGCCCGTCCCAGGCCAGGGCGGAGATCGCTCCGCCCTTGGTGGCGGGCCGGACCAGCAGTTCCGAGGCGTCGGCGAAGCGCACGAGCAGGATGCAGCCGTCCTCGTAGCCGATGGCGAGGACCAGGGCCTTGGGGTGGAACGCCACCCGCGTCACGCGGGCCGGGCGGATGCCGCATTCGCGCGGCGCCTTGCCGGTGGGGCCTTCCTTCGAATCGAACGGCCAGATGATGGCGGCTTCCGCGCCGCTTGTGGCGAGCCAGTTGCCGTCCCCCGACCAGCTCACCGAGCGCACCTTGCCGGGATAGCCCGACATCCGCATGTGGCCCCGGTCGGGCTGGAGGCGCCAGCCGTGCAGCGAGTTCTCCTGCATCGTCGTCACCACGAAGCGGCCGTCCGGCGACCAGGTCACGTCGAGATGCGAACCCTTCCATTCCACGAAATCGGGTGCGGTCTCGAGGTTCGGGTACCAGAGGGTGGCACCGTTGTAATGGGCCACGGCGAGGCGGTAGCCCTTGGGCGCGAAGGCGAGCCCCCGCGCCGTGGTGGGCGCGGCGAAGACCTTCTCCCGGCCCTTGGCATCGCGGGCGACGACGTTGCGGCCGGCCGCATAGGCGATGGCGCCATCGGAATGGAGCGCCAGGGCGTCGATCCAGGCCCCGCCCTTGGCGGTCGCCACCTCGGTCATGTCGCCATCGGCCGCGACCGCCACGATGCGGCCGTCGTCGCCGCCCGTCACGATCCGCCGTCCATCGCCCGAGGCCACCAGGATACCGGCATCCGGGTGAGCCTCCACGCGCCGCGTCTCGTGGGGGCCGACCAGCATCACGGCGCCGTCGCCCAGGGCCAGGGCCAGGACGTCCTTCAGCCAGACGGCCCCGGACACATGGGCACCGGACTCCAGCGGAACGACATGATCGACGAGTGAGGGAGCGCTGGCGCTCATCGGCTAAGAACCTCTCAGGACGCGGATGCGGAATCCGGCGCCGATTTCAGCACCGTCATCACAATAGCGACCAGGGTAAGACAACCGGCGATGCCGGCGGGAATGGCGAGGGCATACAACGCCAGGCGGCCATAGGCGACCGCCCCGAGCAGGGAACCGCACAGCAGCGCGAGCCAGACGACGCCATCGCCCACCCAGCCGAAGCGGGGTCCGCGCCCCGCGAGGGCCGAAGCGAGCTTCTGCCCGGTGCTGAACAGCGCCCCCGTGACGAAGGTGGTGCCGGCCCGGAACCCCTGGACATGGGCGAGAGCGGCGTTCTGTGCGCCCATGGCGAGGGCGAGAAGCAGTGAGGCGTGGCCTGGGCTCGGGTCCTCCACCGCCGTGAGATAGGCGCCGGATACCAGGACGGTCTCGAAGCCGAGAAGCACCGGAGTGCTCCACCGGGCCGGGGTCAGGGCCGAGAGCCCGCCCCCACACAGGCTTCCGAGGAAGAAGGCGAAGATGAGAAGGGCCGGCAGAATCGCCAGGAGGGGCGTGTCGTGCCCCATCGCCACGGCGAGCTGGGTCGTGTTGCCGCTCATGAACGAGGTGTACAGGCCACCGAGTCGGATGAACCCGAGAGCGTCCACGTAGCCCGCGAGGGCCGTGAGGATTAAGCCGAAGCCGAGATGCCAGTTGCGGCTCATGACAGGGACCGGCTCATTGCAACGCGCGATGCCTGGACGCTGTGGTCCGTCCCGGGACGACCGGCACCGGGCCGGTAGGGTTAAGGCATTGCTTACCAAGTCTGCGCAATTCGAATGAACGGGATCGAACATCGAAGCCGTGAGCCCCGTTGGTGTGACGATCCGGCGTCGGGATGGTCATTCCAGGCCGGGTGAGTTGGAGTTGCGTCATGATCCCTGTCGCTTACGCTGCCTTCGCGTTGCCGAATTTCGGCTCCGTCCGCGGATCCGAAACCGTCCTGGTGGTGGAGGATGAAGCCATGGTGTGCGAACTGGCCGTCGAAGCCCTCATGGACGAAGGCTACCGCGTTCTCAGCGCCGCCGATGCCGAGGAGGCCGAAGACATCCTGGCGCGGGAACGCGTCGACCTGCTCTTCACCGATATCGATTTGGCCCGCAACACCAATGGCCTCTCCCTTGCCCGCCGGGCGCGGCGCCTGCGTCCGAACCTCCCCGTCATCTACACGTCGGGAGGACGCGGAAGCCTCTCGCAGGCGGATGCGGTGGCGGAATCAATCTTCGTGCCGAAGCCCTATCGCCCGAGCCAGCTCATCGCCCTCGCCAACGGCCTCCTGCGCCGTTTCCCCCACTACGCCTGAGCGCAACCGCGCCCCATTCCTCCTGGAGCCCCATCCCCCATGCGCACCCTGCTAGCCACCGCTCTCGTCCTCTGCGCCACGACGCTCAGCGCCTACACGACAGGAAACGCCAAGGCCGCGTGCGACGTGAAGGGGGCGAAGCTCGAGGAAGCCATCGCTGGCAAATCCGAGCTTCGTGAAACCGCCAACAAGCAGGCGGTGCGCGACCTGCGCACCCTGCGTGACGCAGCGATCATCCTGGAGACGTACAAGTACGAGGGCGAATGCGATCGCCTCGTCGCGATCATCAAGGCGCTGGCCACCAACCCTGAGAGGGCGATCGAGCAGAGCGGCGATACCGACGAAGAGAAGGCGGAGGATCTCATGGAAGCCCGCCAGCCGAAGGCTCCCCCCGCCGAGGCCGCCCCCGCCAAGGCGAAGTGACCACGCTCGCAAAAGCTGGAATGCGTCTCGGACGGAACACTCGCGGGGCGAGAACGCTTGCATCGCTGGCCATGCCGAACTCCACGCGGCGGGCCAGTGCGGCCGGATCTCGACGGTCGGCATTTCCCTCACTCTGAAAGGATCGATCGAGCATGGGCACGGATACGGCAACGCGCGGATCGAGCCTCTCCCACGCGTCGAACGACCTGCCCTCGGTCACCCTCGACGATTACAACATCGAGTTGAAGAACGGCGAGGGCTTCATCGGTGATCGCGTATCGAAGAAGGCCTTCCGCGATCTCGTGGAGGATTGGCGCGAAAAGCTGCGCAAGCTCGGTCCCGACCCGCTCGGCACGAAGCCGAGCCACGATTTCAGCAAGCGGCGCCTCGACGACCTGTTGATCGACGGTGCCCCGCTCGCCGCCGGCGTGGTCTTCGGCGCAATCGAGGAATTCGCGCAGGAACTCGCCACGGTCGTACGGCGCTTCCTGCGTCAGAAAGGGTGGCGCGATACCCAGAGCATCGTCGTCGGGGGCGGTTTCAGCGACAGCCTCGCCGGACGGCTCGCCATCGACCGGGCCAGCGTGATCCTCCGTGCCGGCGGTCTCAACCTGAACCTCGAACCGATCCGTCACCACCCGGACGAGGCAGGGCTGATCGGGGCCGTCCACTTGGCGCCGTCCTGGATCTTTTCCGGGTACGACAGCCTGCTCGCCGTCGATATCGGGGGCAGCAACATCCGGGCGGGAGTCGTTACGACCAACCTGAAGAAAGCCGCCGACCTGTCGCGCGCAGAGATCTGGCGTTCGGAGCTCTGGCGCCACCGCGACGAGGATCCGGCCCCGAGCCGCGACGAGGCGGTCGACCGCCTGATCGCGATGCTGAACGACCTGATCTCGCGGGCGGAGCGCTCGCGCCTGAAACTCGCGCCCTTCATTGGGGTCGGGTGCCCCGGCGTCATCGCCGCCGACGGGACCATCGAACGCGGTGGCCAGAACCTGCCCGGCGATTGGGAGAGCAGTCGTTTCAACCTTGCCGAACGGCTGGTGGAAGCCATTCCCACCATCGGGGATCACGACACCATGGTGCTGATGCACAACGATGCCGTGGTGCAGGGCCTCTCGGCTATGTCGGACATGACGGGCGTCGCGCGATGGGGCGTCCTCACCATCGGCACCGGCCTCGGCAATGCCCGCTTCACCAACCGACGGCTCCCCGACACGGTGCATTGAGAATCGGACCGCGCGACCTTCAGCGCGCGGTCCCCACGGTTTGGAGGGGCTCCCGCGCATCGCGAGCCCGATGTCATCCCCCGCTCAAGTCTTCGGAGTGTCGCAGGTCGTCGGGTGTAAAACTGCTCAGGGCGGGGTAGGCGGCGGTACGGCATCCTGGTCCGGATGATTGCGGACGCGGGCTACCTTGCTGGCGATGCGGTTACGCAGGTCGCTCGGTAGTTCGATCTCAACCAGCCGCCACGACCACCCCCGCAGGCGCAGGCGCAGGCGGAACCGCTGCGACCGCGACGCTTCGGGAGGCACGGCGATGACGAGGGTGCGGAATCCCCGCATCTCCGAGGAAAGGTAGTACGGAATCAGCCGAGAGATGGTGTCGATCTTCAATCCGGCGGGAACGTCGCTCCTGTGCTCGGCATCGGAACCGGCGGCATCGCCGCCGCGGAGGCCGATATCGAGGGATTGCGGAATGCCGTCATCGAGGAGATCGATGACCGACTGTGCCGTCACAAGGGATTCGGTCAGAGGTTCGGCCAGGGCCGCCGCGGCTTCGATCAGTCTCTGTCGATCCCGCGAGAGCTCGACCTCGGCACCGGCCTCGCCCCTCGGCTGAGAGGCGGCGGCCGAGATCTGACGGATCATGGATTGGCGCAGGATGCGGAAGTTGACGTGCCGTTCGACATACCCGACGTCCCGTGCCTGCACCGCCGAGGCCAGATCATAGAGCATCCAGAACGGCGTCAGCGTGTAGACGAACCACGACAGAATCAGGGAAATGGGGATCCACCACAATCGCATCATCGCGATGGGGCAGCCCTCTGCGCCTGCTCGCTCCACCCGGCAAGGACTGCGAACTGGGCGACCACGGACTTGTAGACGGGCCGCTTGAACGGCACGATGAGGTCGGCTAACCCGTCCATCTCTTCCCAACGCCAGGCATCGAACTCGGATTTGTGCAAGCCGCCGCCGGGTGAAAGCACGTCGATCTCGGTCTCGTCCCCGACGAGACCGAAAGCGAACCACTTCTGCGTCTGTCCGCGATACCGGCCCTTCCAGGCCTGTTTCAGTACGGCGGGCGGCAGATCGTAGGCGAGCCAGCCGGGTGTCTCCCCGAGGAGTACGACCGAACCGGCCGAGACGTTGGTTTCCTCGTGCAGTTCCCGCAGGGCCGCCGCGAGAGGATCTTCGCCCTCATCGATCCCACCCTGCGGCATCTGCCAGGCGCGGTCTCCTTGCACATGCTCCGGCCCCGCCTCCTGACGGCGACGGCCGATGAAGACGCTCCCCCGGGGAGCGATCAGCATGATGCCGACGCAGGGCCGATACGGCAGGTCGGGTTCGGGCACGGTGAGCTTCATCGGCGGGACCATAGGTTAGGGCAGCGATGGGCCGCAATGCGGCAAGGGGCAGTTCACGATGGGATCGCGTGAAGAGCGTTCCCCTCGCGCCGCCCGCCGGACTCACTCTGCCAACAAAACCTTCGGGCAAGGTCAGCCCGGCGGAGGATCGGGGGACTCGACCTCGCCTCTTCGCTGAAGGATCAGCGCCATGAACCAGCACAGGGAGGCCCAGGCCGCGCCGATACACCAGCCGGCGAGCACGTCGCTCGGCCAGTGCACACCGAGATAGATCCGGCTCACCCCAACGATGAGCGTCATCCCGACACCGAGAAGGAGGATCAGGACCTTCACCGCACGGTTCTGGTCCACGCGGGCCAGCAATGTCGCCAGGGTGAGGTAGGCGATGGCCGACATCATCGCGTGGCCGCTGGGGAAGCTCGCGGTGAACACGTCCATGCCGTGGGGGACGAGATCCGGCCGCGGCCGATGGTAGAACATCTTCAGCACCGTCGAGACGAGCAATCCCCCGCCGATGGCGCCCAGCACGAAGGCGGCGATGCGGTGCCGCCGGGTGAGCGCCAGATAGGCGACCGCGCTCAGGGTCACGAAGGTGATGGTGAAGACGCTGCCGAGTCCCGTGATGTCGCGCATCGTCTCCTCGAGCCAGCGAGGCCCGATCGGGTCCGACAGGTCGGCGGGGTTGCGCAGGGCGAGCAGGATCTTGCGGTCGAGCGCTTCGGTGGAGCCCTCCCCGACCTCGTCGGCGAGGAAGAAGAAGGCGTAGCCGAGGAAGCTCACGCCCAGCAGTGCCACGAGGGGGCCGACCTCGTTGAGGCGCAGGCGGAGCCACAGGGCCGTGGCGTGGCTGAACAGCGGATGCTGGAGATAGGTCGGGAGCGGCGCCTTCATGCTGCTGTCTTCGTCATCGGTTCGTCGTCCCTCGATCATCGATGCCGCCCGAAGGCGAAGCGTCCCCGCTGTTGCCACGGCCCGCCAAGGTAGCGCCAGAGGATCAGCCCCGGCGAAGTGAAGCTGAACGGTTCGAAATCACGCTCCAGCGTATGATGCAGGGTGCGGGCGACGTCCGGCGCGACCTTGTTCTGGACGGTGACGTGGGGCCGCCATCCCTGCCGGTCCTGTGCGGTCAGAACATCCGCGTAACGCCGGGCGATCTCGTCCCGAAGCCGGGACAGGGCGTCGGAGGCGAGGGCGAAGGCGACGCCGCGGCCCATGAAGCGAAGTTCGGTGACGGCGACCTCCGCCGGTTCGCGCTCCGCCGTGAGTTCGGAAAGGGTCGCGGCGATCCCCTCCTCCTCCCGGCCCGGCAGGTGGTGGAACAGGGTGGCATGGGCCGGGATAACGTTGAGCTTCTGCGGGAAATGCCGCCGTCTCAACCCGTCGAAATGCCAGAAAGTCTCCGGGTCCATCTCCAGGGTAAGGATCAGCGGATCGGCCGTGGGCGCGTCGGGCAAGGTACTCATCGCCGGCAAACCGTGCGGATGCAGACCTGTTCCCGCTATTTTGCTCTTTCCGACAAGCCACACATGGCTCATCTCGCTATCGGCGGGTCTGGTGGGAGACGACGGATGGGATTGCTTGTCGACGGCACCTGGCAGGATACCTGGTACGACACGAAGGACACCGGCGGCCGGTTCAAGCGAACGGATGCCAAGTTCCGCAACTGGGTCACCGCCGACGGCGAGCCCGGCCCGTCCGGCGAGGGCGGATTTCGCGGGGAGGCCGGCCGCTATCACCTCTACGTCTCGCTTTCCTGCCCCTGGGCGCACCGCGCCCTCATGGTGCGCGCTCTGAAGGGGCTGGAGGAGGCGATCACGGTCTCGGTGGTCGATCCGCATATGGGATCGGAAGGCTGGGTCTTTAGCGATTCACCGGGCGCCACACCCGACACGGTGAACGGCGCGAACCGACTCTACGAGGTCTATCTGAAGGCAGTGCCGGACTTCACCGGTCGCGTCACGGTCCCCGTCCTCTGGGACCAGCAGCGCCGCACTATCGTCTCGAACGAATCGTCCGAGATCATCCGCATGTTGAACGACGCGTTCGGCGGCACCGGACCCGACCTCTATCCGGAAGCCCTGCGCGGCGAGATCGATGCGGTGAACGCCCGCGTCTACGATGCCGTCAACAACGGGGTGTACAAGGCCGGCTTCGCGACGACCCAGGACGCCTACGAGGAAGCCTTCGACGCCCTGTTCGCCGAACTCGATTCCCTCGACGAGCGGTTGGGCAAGGCCCGCTACCTGTGCGGCGCGACGCTGACCGAGGCCGACATCCGCCTGTTCACCACTCTGGTGCGGTTCGATCCGGTCTATGTCGGGCACTTCAAGTGCAACCTGCGCCGGATCGCCGACTATCCGAACCTCTCGCACTACCTGCGCGACCTCTACACCCTGCCCGGCATCGCGGGCACGGTGAACCTCATCCACATCAAGCAGCACTATTACGGGAGTCATCCGAGCCTGAATCCGACGGGGATCGTGCCGAAAGGTCCAGAGCTCGATCTCGACGCTCCCAACGACAGGGCGTTACGCTTCGGAACATGAGGCCGCGACCTTCGCGACATTGCCCTCGACAGATCCGACGACGGACATACATCAGCGCTATGAAGACACCATCCGCCCTCATCCTTCCCGTCCTTGTCGCCTTGGCAAGTCCTGCGGGCGCCCAGACTGCGATCAAGCTCGAGGGCACATGCGAGAAGCTGATCGTGGCGGGATTGGACGTGACCCAGAACTGCAAGGACACGATGATGAACACCGTGTCCCGCAACCGGACGAGTTTCGACTTCTCCGCCTGGGACGGCCGCTCCCTGAGCTTCAGCGGCAGTGGGGCACAGCAGGAGCGGACAGAGGAAACCGACGCTTTGCAGCCGATCAATCTCGTCGTTCCCGGCGAGAAGACCGACGAAGGCGTGGTTCGCGGACCGCTAGCGGCTGTCGGGTCGTGCAGCTTCAGCAACCCGCAGGAAGGCAAGACCGCGATCACCTGCGAGGCGACCTCGGCCAAGGGACGCTATGAAGCCCGTTTCGTCACGGACGCGAAAACGCCCCCCGGCGCGCCGAAACCCTGAGGCGGTGGTGCTGCGAGACGGCCGAAGCGCTTAGAGGCCGGGATGGTGTGAATAGCCCGAGTACCGCTCTGGTCCAGTTGATCCGGGGCGCCCATCTAGGGCTTGGACAAATCTGATCGGCCACCGGCGGCATCCGTTCCGTCGATCCGAGTGCGAGAGTTGAGGATGGCATGCTGAACGACGTTTCCACCGCCGGGGCGAGCCCCGCCGGCGGTCCCGCGAACCTCATCAAGGACGTCACCACCGCGACGTTTCGCGACGAGGTCATCACTGCCTCCCTGCAGCAGCCGGTTCTGGTGGATTTCTGGGCGACATGGTGCGGCCCCTGCAAGCAGCTGACTCCTTTGCTGGAGAAGGCCGTGACCGCCGCCAAGGGCGCCGTCATCCTCGCCAAGGTGAATATCGACGAGAATCCGGCGATCTGGTCGCAGATCAGCCAGCAGCTCGGGCTGCAATCGATCCCGGCCGTCATCGCCATCGACAAGGGACGTCCCGTGGACGGGTTCGTCGGGGCGCTGCCGGAAAGCGAGATCAAGGAATTCATCGCCAGGCTCGCAGGTCCCGCCGGCCCGACGCCGGTGGAGGCGATGATGGCCGAGGCCGAAGCGGCCCTCGGCGAAGGCGACATGGCAGGCGCCTCCGAACTCTATGCCGCCGTCCTCGGGCAGGAGCCGGAGAACCTCGTGGCCCTGGCTGCCCTCGCGAAGATCCAACTCGATTCCGGCGAGGTCGCCAACGCGCGCCAGATTCTCGACATGGCGCCGCCAGAGAAGGCCGGTGACCCGGCTCTGGCGAGCATCCGCGCGGCGGTGGAGCTCGCCGAACAGGCGGCCTCCCTCGGTGATCTCGGCGTGTTCCAGAAGCGCATCGCCGCCGATCCCGCCGATTTCCAGGCCCGGTTCGATTTCGCTCTCGGCCTCAACGGTCTCGGGAAGCGCGACGAGGCGGTGGACGAGTTGATCGAGATCGAGCGGCAGGACAAGACCTGGAACGACGGGGCGGCCCGCAAGCAGCTCCTGACGTTCTTCGAGGCCTGGGGCCTCATGGACAAGGCTTCGATCCGGGGTCGGCGGCGACTGTCGACGCTGGTCTTCGCATGATGCATCAACGCCGGGGCGGAGAGACGCGATGAGCACCCATGCGGGCTACAAGGGACCGGGCGACTGCCCCGGCGTCATCCCGGTCTTCCCACTGCCCGGCGCGCTGCTCCTGCCCCGTGGACAGATGCCGCTGAACATCTTCGAGCCGCGCTACCTCGCCATGGTGGATGACGCCCTGAGGACCGATCGCGTCATCGGCATGATCCAGCCCGACGTGGAAAGCGGATCGTCGCCAATGACGCCCAAGCTCTTTCGCGTCGGTTGCCTCGGCCGGATCACCCAATTCGCCGAGACCGGCGACGGGCGCTACCTCATCTCGCTTACTGGCATTGCACGGTTCCGCGTCGAAGGCGAACTCGCGACCACCACCCGTTACCGTCGCTGCCAGGTCTCCTACGACGATTTCCTCAGCGACTTCGAACCGCGAGCGGGCGAAGACGCAGTAGACCGCGAAGGCGTCCTCAAGGCACTGAAGGACTTCGTCGAGGTGAACGACCTCAAGGTCGACTGGGCGGGCATAGACGAGGCGCCCAACGAGGCCCTCGTCAACGCGCTCTGCATGATGAGCCCGTTCGGCTCGCGCGAAAAACAGGCGATGCTGGAGGCGGCCGACCTCAAGACCCGCGCTGAGGTCTTGATTGCGGTGACCGAGATGGAGTTGGTGCGCGGATCGGGGTCCGAGCCGACCCTGCAGTGAAGCCGCGACCCGAGGACAATGACGATGACCGACGAAATCCCCACCGGCGTGGAAGCCACCCGCGTCGACCCCAAGCTCCTCGAACTCTTGGTCTGCCCCCTGACCAAGCAGACGCTAGAATACGATTCCGTCCGCCAGGAACTGGTGAGCCGCTCGGCCAAGCTCGCCTACCCGATCCGCGACGGTATCCCAATCATGCTGCCCGAAGAGGCACGGCCCCTGAACGATTGAGGCGAACGGTGACGGACCTCGTTCTCCCCACCGTCGCCATCGTCGCCACAGGCGGCACCATCGCGATGAAGTCCGACCCGGTGACCCATGCACCGGTGCCGGCTTTGTCCGGAGCCGACCTCGTCGCCGCCGCGCCGGGCCTGGAAAAGCTCGCGCGGATCACCGTGACGGAGTTCTCCAACATTCCGAGCGCGGAGATGGGCCCGGACCTGTGGCCCTCGCTGACACGGACCGTCGAGGGATTGCTCGCCGATCCCGACATCGCCGGAGTCGTCGTGCTGCACGGGACCGACACCCTCGACACCACCGCCTATTTCCTCGATCTGACGCTGCGCAGCGACAAGCCGGTCGTGGTCATCGGCGCGCAGCGCAACGCCTCCGACCGCGACAGTGACGGAGCCCGCAACCTCCTCAATGCGGTACGCCAGATCCTGACGCCCGCCGCCGCATCCCTTGGCGTGACGGTGACGCTCAATCACGCGATCAACGCGGCCCGTGAGGTGAGGAAGACCCACACTCACAACGTGGAGACCTTCCATTCGGGCGAGACCGGCTATCTCGGCACTATCGACGAGGATCGCGTGGTGATCCGCCGGTCGCCCCGGCGACGGCAGACCCTGCCGCTGCCCGAGCGGCTCGCCAGAATCGCCATCGTGGCGATGTATGCCGGTGCCGATGGCAGCCAGATCCGCCATGCGGTGGAGAGCGGCGCGGAAGGGATCGTGGTGGCCGCCCTCGGCATGGGCAACGTCAATGCCGCGCTCCTCGACGCGATCAGGAGCGCCATCGCCCAGGATGTCGTCATCATCATCGCCACCAAACTAGAGAACGGCCGTGCCCTGCCCGTCTACGGCTTCCCCGGCGGCGGGAGCACCCTGAAGGCGGAGGGCGCCGTCTTCGCCGACGACCTGTCGGCGGACAAGGCCCGCGTGCTGGCCCTCCTCGCGCTCCCGATCACGCAGGACCGCGACGCGTTGCAGGCCTATTTCGATCGTTGAAACGAGCGTTGATTTGAGGTGCCATCGCCCGGCACCGAAGCATTGCCAACATCGAAGCGATCCCGGTTTGGCTATAGTTTGCGCGCCAGGTCACACCGCGCCCGATTTGCACGCTCCCGCTCGACATCTCGCTCGAGCATTCGCCACCATCTCCACATCGCAACGGCAAAGCTTAACTTAGCCGATGCCATAAATTTGCCCTGAGCATCCTAGATCTATACAATCCAACAACTCACAGAACGCAGGATTCCTCTCAAGAGCGCCGAAAGGCTGTCCGTGGGAATCTGTGAACTATCTCAACTCAGGGGGAAACATGTCGAAACTCGTGGCTGTGCTGGCGCTCGGAGCCGGACTCTTATCCGCTCACCTTCAACCGGCCGTCAGCCGCGAGGGCGGCAATTTCAATGGTGCGTGGTCCGTCGAGCTCGTAACCGAGAGCGGCATCTGCGACAGCCGCTACAGCTACTCGGTCTCGGTCCAGGACGGTCAGGTTCGGCTCATCTCGTCGGCCGACCGTGCGACGATGACCGGTCGCGTCGGCACCGATGGAACGGTGGGGCTCAATGTCTCGAATGGCGGCGCAAGCGGTGCGGCTTCCGGCCGGCTCGACGCCCGTTCGGGCAGTGGCACTTGGAAGGTTTCCCCGCTCTGCTCGGGGCGCTGGACGGCGCGGCGTCAAACCACGCGCACCGCCCAGGCCGATTAGGCTTCCTCAGGCGGCAGCGAGCCAGCTCCGCGCCTCGTCGATATGGGCGCGGTCGAAGGTCTTGATCTTGGCCGGCGAGACCTTGCCGAACGTGTCGGCAACCATGCGTAGCCAGGACGCGTCCGTGACCAGGGCGACGTGACTGACACCCTTCATCATGGCGAGGCCGAAGCGGACATCCTTGAAGAAGGCCGCCGGCTCCATGCCCTTGAACTCGCGCACGTCCTCCAGCAGCTTGAGCTTGCCGCCCTTGTCGAGGTCGGCCTGCATGGCGGTGATGACGGTGTTCATGTCCTGATCGGTGATCTGGCCGTCGACGACGATTTCGGCCACGTTCGAATCCTGTGTCTTGGTGTAGGTCAGCACGTGCAGCACTCCTGGTCGGGTCGAACGCACCATGCGAACGTCGGACCAGACTTATAGGAAACTCTGGGGGTCCACGTCGATGGCGACCTTCACGTTGCCGCGAACCTTCGGCCCGCGCCCTAGCCAGTCGCGCAGGTAGGCCTGAAGATCGACGGCCCGCTCGGTCTTCACCAGCAGCCGGAACCGGTAGCGTCCTCGGATCAGCGCGAGAGGGGCCTCGGCCGGCCCCAGCACCATGATTCCCTCCGGCGGTTCGGCGGTCCGCGCCAAGGCCTGTCCATGCGCTTCCGCCACCTCGCGCTCGTTTGCCGACACGATGAGGGCGGCGAGCCGCCCGAACGGCGGCAGGCCGGCGGCCTCGCGCGAGGCGATCTCCTCCTCGTAGAACCGGGTGGCATCGCCCGAAAGCAGAGCCGCGATCACCGGATGATCCGGCTGGTAGGTCTGGACCAGGGCGCGGCCCGGCTTGTCGCCACGCCCGGCACGGCCCGTCACCTGCTGGAGCAGCTGGAAGGTCCGCTCGGCCGCACGCGGATCGCCGGAGGTCAGGCCGATATCGGCGTCGAGCACGCCGACCAGGGTCAGATGCGGGAAGTTGTGGCCCTTGGCGACGAGCTGGGTACCGATGACGATGTCGCATTCCCCATCCGCCACGCTCTGCAACTCTGCGCGCAGGCGCTCGGCCCCGCCGGGAAAGTCGGAGGAGAGGACGATCACGCGCTTGTCGGGAAACAGCTCGGCCACCTCCTCGGCGATGCGCTCCACCCCCGGACCGCAGGGGGTCAGGTTGTCAAACGTGCCGCATTCGGTGCAGGCGTCGGGCCGGCGCTCGGCATAGCCGCATTGGTGGCAGACCAGCGCCCGGCGGAAGCGATGCTCCACCAGCCAAGTCGAGCAGTTGCGGCACTGGTAGCGGTGGCCGCAGGCCCGGCACAGGGTGAGCGGTGCATAGCCACGGCGGTTGAGGAACAGGAGCGCCTGATCGCCGGCCTCGATGGTGGCGCGCACGGCGTTGACCAGGGGCGGGGCGAGGAAGCGGCCCTTCTCCGGCTTGTCGAGGCGCATGTCGATGGCATGGATGTCCGGCAGCCGCCGCCCGCCGAACCGCTCGGGCAGGACGATATGGGCGTAACGCCCCTTCTCGGCATTGACCTTGGTCTCGATGGAGGGGGTCGCCGAGGCGAGGACCACCGGGCAGTTCTCGAGACGGCCGCGCACCACCGCCATGTCGCGGGCGTGGTAATGCACGCCGTCTTCCTGCTTGTAAGCCGCCTCGTGCTCCTCATCGACGATGACGAGGCCGAGATCGGTGAAGGGCAGGAACAGGGCGGAGCGCGCGCCGACCACCACCGAGACCTCGCCCGCCGCCACGCCGGCGCGCAGGCGCTCGCGGCGCTTCGAGCCGATACCCGAGTGCCAGGTCGCTGGGCGCACGCCGAACCGCTCGGCGAACCTGTCGAGGAACTGCGCCGTCAGGGCGATTTCCGGCATCAGGATGAGGGCCTGGTGCCCGCGCCGCACCGCTTCGGCGACGGCTTCGAAGTAAACCTCGGTCTTGCCCGAGCCGGTGACGCCTTCGAGGAGGATCGTCGGCGCCTTCGCATCCTCCGGCGCGGGAAAGGCCAGGCCGATGAGGTCACGGGCCGCCTGATCTTGCGCCTCCGACAGGGGGACGCGCTCGTGGTCCGGATCGGGCGGGAGCGCCACCGGCTCCGGTGCCAGAGCCACGGCTTCGAGGGCGCCATCATCGATGAGGCCGTCGACCACGCTGAGCGAGACGCCCGCCTCCTTGGCGAGCGCGCTCTTGCCGCGCATCGTCCCATCGGCGGTGACTGCCAGCACCTTCATCCGCGCCGCGGTCGGCCGGGCGGGCGGCTTGCCCGAACCGCGCACGCCGATCCGCGAGGTCTCGCCGCGCGCTGCCTCATCGGGCAGGCGCAGGGCCATGGCGAGAGCCGAGCCCTTCGGCGCCAGGGTGTAGCGGGCGAGCCAATCGACGAGTTCGCGCAACGGGTCGGACAAGGGCGGCGCTTCGATTCGCCCCGTCACCTGCCGCAGGTTGGAGCCGCCGGGGCTCTCCGCCACCTGCCAGACCACACCCACCGTCTCACGCGGCCCGAGCGGCACCTGCACGACATCGCCCGGCGACAGGACCAGCCCGGCGGGCACGGCGTAGCTATAGGCGTTGTCGAGCGCGAGCGGGATCAGGATATCGGCGACGCTGGGCATGGGCTCTTCTGCATGGGAACCATGTTCTATCTATGTACTCTCTCGCCCGATCGCGACTGCTCGCCGCGCGCCAGAAGGACCGCCACCGGAAGGGCCGCGAGACTGACCCCGCTCATGACCCAGAACCCCGAAGCCCCGTAAGCGGCGAAGAGCGGACCGGACGCAAGCGTGAACAAGGCTGAGGAGAGGCCGAGGCCGAGCGAACCATAGAGGGTCAGGGCCATGGCGGTGAGGTCCTGCGGCACGCAGCGACCGATCTCCTTCAGGCAGGCGAGATGCAGGAGCGCGAAGGTGAGCCCATGCAGGCACTGGATCGCAACGAGCGCCGGGAGTGCCACGGTCTCGGCACTGATCCCCCATCGCAATGCGCCGGCGACGGCTGCCAGCCCGATCGCCCGGCCCGGATCCAGCCGCCTCAGGATCCACGGCCCGGCGAGGAGGAAGACGAGGATCTCCGCCGCCACCGCCTCCGACCAGAGCAGGCCAGCGATTCCGGCCGAGATGGAATTCCGGCTCCACAGGATCATCGCGAAGGCATCGTGCATGGCATGCGCGCCCATGACCAGGGAGGCCGCCAAGACGACGCCACGGAAACGCCGGTTCACCAGCAACTCCGAGAAGCCCCGCCGCCGCATTGGTCTGGCCACCACCTCCGGCGGTCCGCTCGTCTCAAGTCCATTCGCAGCGAGACCGGCGGCGACAAAGAGACCGCCCCCGACCAGGATCGCGGCCTCGATCCCGAGCCCAGGCACAAGCCAGCCGACCAGACTCGTCGCGAGGATGAAGGCGGCCGAGCCGGCGCCCCTCACCCAGCCGTACACGAAGCGGCGGCCGTTTCGCGAGGCGGCCAGGGCGAGGGCGTCGCTGAACGGCGCCAGGGGGGCGGTGAGGACGGCATAGGCGAGGCCGACGACGAGCAGGGCCGCGAATTCCGTCACCGCGAGGTGCCCGAAGGCGGCAAGCCCCGCGAGCACGGCCGCACCGGCCAGGACCGGGCGGACGATCCTCCGCCGGTCGGCGATCCAGCCGGCGAGCGGTCCCGCCACCATCCGCACCAGGATCGCGAGGGCGAGGAGCCAAGCGATCTCATGCGCGGGCAGCCCGCGCCGTTCGAGGAACAGCGGCAGGAATGGCGAGAGCGCCCCGTATCCGGCATAGAGCGCGACGAAGAGGGCGAGATGGCCGGCCAGCAGCCGACGGTCGTCGGTTCGGTCGCTCACGCGAGTGTGGCCGGCATCGTGCGTTTCCCCGCTTGCGTCATGGCGACCGCCGGCACTACCTCGACCGCCGCCCCGACGAGTGTCGGGCGCAGTGCTGCGGGGAGCAACCCGATGACGGCTTCGCCAGTCGACCTCAACGGCAGGAGCGCGGACGCGAGGAAGACAGACGGTGCCGAGGGCATCGTACTGCTTCACGGCATCGCGCGGCGCTCGGCCTCCCTCGGGAGGATGGAGCGCGCCTTTCGCGCCGAGGGATACCGCACTCTCAATATCGATTACCCCGGGCGAAAAGCCACGATCCAGACGATCGTCGAGGGCGCTGCGCCCCAGGTGACGGCGTTCGCGTCCGGCCTCCGCCGCCTGCATTTCGTCACCCATTCGATGGGCGGGCTCGTGGCGCGGGGGATCATCACCCGGCATCGCCCGGCCAATCTCGGCCGTGTGGTGATGCTGGGACCGCCGAACGGCGGAAGTGAAGTGGCGGACTTTCTCCATCGGATGAGGCCATACCGGCTGTTCTTCGGGCCGGCGGGCGCACAACTCACCACACACCGCTCGGAAGCCCTCACCACGCTCCTCGGCGATGTCGATTTTCCCCTGGGGGTCATTGCGGCGGACCGCTCGGTCTGGCTCATCGAATCCTTCCTGATCCTGCCCCGCCCCAATGACGGGCGCGTGAGCGTGGCGCGGACGCGGGTCTCCGGCATGAGCGACCACCTCACCCTCCACACCACCCACGACCTGATGATCCTGAACCGCGCCGCGATCACCGCTTCGCTACGCTTCATCCGGCACGGGCGGTTCCGAGACGCTCCCGGCATCGAGGAGGCGGCGCAAACCGCCGCCGTTGCCGCTACGGCATAGCCCCCCTATCTGTGACGGCGCATCGGCACGCCTCTCGCTTCGACCGGCGCGTCCATCGGGAGACCTCATGCGGTTGCCAAACTCTACCCTCGCCATCGCCTTCGGCGCCATCGCCGCCTCTACGGCCATCGCCGAGGCGGCGCCGATGCGATTGGCCGGCCACCGCGCGGTCTACGACCTGTCTCTGGCGGAAAGCCGGGGGGCGCGGGCGGTCGAGAGCGCACGGGGACGCATCGTCCTCGATTTCAGCGGAGATGCCTGCAAGGGCTACACGATGCAGACCCGTCAGGTGACGGAACTCGATAGCGGCGAGACCGGCAAGCGCCTCTCCGATCTGCGCAACACCACCTTCGAGGGCGGCGACGGGCACAGTTTCCGCTTCAAGACCAACACGGTGCTCAACGGCAGCGCATCGACCTCGGTGGATGGCACGGCAGAGAGCGGCGCGGACGCTCTGAAGGTGAAGCTGAAGGAGCCCAAGCGCGACCAGTACACCGAGAACGGCTCCGTGCTGTTCCCGACGCTCCACATGCGCCGCATGATCGAGGCGGCACAGGCCGGCGAGACGACGATGTCGGCCAGGGTGTTCGACGGGTCGGACGACGGCCGCAAGATCTTCGACACGCTCGCGGTGATCGGCAAACCGATCACCGCCGAAGAGCCTGCCAAGGATGGCGGCACCGACAGGGACAAGCCCCTGCGGGACGCGGAAATGGCGGCGATGCGGCGCTGGCCGGTGACCCTGAGCTACTTCACCCCCGGACAGGGTGAGCGCACCCCGGTCTACACCCTCACCTTCCTCCTCTACGAGAACGGCGTTAGCGGCGGGCTCAGCCTCAATTACGGCGACTTCACCATCGCCGGCGACCTCAGCCGCCTCGACCTCCACAAGGCCGACGCAAAAACCGAGGCCGAATGCAAGCCGTGAGACCCGACGCCTTCCGATGCCCGTAAAGGGCGGTCGGCGGGGGCGGCTCGCAGGGCGCGGAGGACACCCTTACGTTGCCGAGCTTCGTCCTCACCCGAACTCGGCATCCGGATCGGCCGGCCCGAGACGGCGCCACGCCGCGGCGATTTGTTCGGGCTTCACGTCGAGAGCCGTGGCGCAGGCGATCAGTACCGCCTCGTCGCCCATGAGATGGTCGAGGACCGCCGAGAGGAAGGCCGGATCGGTGGCGCTTTCCCGTAACGTGTCGGGTGTCAGACCGGAGGAGGCCATGAAGGGCAGCAGCCTGTCGCCGTCCTCCGCGAGCCATCCGAGCACCGAGATGGCGAGGTGCTCGGCGGATTCTTCGGGACGGTCGGATTTGCGTTTCGTCAACATGTATCCCTTAGGTTCTCATCGAGCGGGACGTCGGTCCTTCCAGAATGCGCCGCCAGCCTGCCGGGAACAATGAGCCATGCCGAAGACCGTGCTCATCGTCGAGGACAACGAACTCAACATGAAGCTCTTCAACGATTTGTTGGAGGGGCACGGCTATGCGACGCTCAAGACGGCCAACGGGATCGAGGCGATCGAACTCGCCCGCGCCCACAGGCCCGACTTGATCCTGATGGACATCCAGCTTCCCGAGGTCTCCGGCCTCGAAGTTACCAAATGGCTGAAGGAAGACGACGACCTCAAGCATATCCCCGTCATCGCCATCACGGCCTTCGCCATGAAGGGCGACGAGGAGCGCATCCGTGAAGGTGGCTGCGAGGCCTATCTCTCGAAACCGATCTCCGTGGCGAAGTTTCTCGCCACCGTCCGCCTCTACCTCGGCGACGGAGCCCGTTGATGAGGGCCACCGTCCACAGGGCCGCCCCGTCGAACCCGTTAGAATCCGCGAGGAACGATGTCGGCCCGCATCTTGATCGTCGATGATCTCTTTCCGAACGTGAAGCTGCTCGAGACGAAGCTGTCCCTCGAGTATTTCGACGTTCTGGCGGCCATGAACGGGCCAGATGCCATCTCGATCTGCGAGAAGGGCCTGTGCGACCTCGTTCTGCTCGACGTGATGATGCCCGGCATGGACGGTTTCGAGGTGTGCCGGCGCCTCAAGCGCAACCCGACCACCGCCCATCTCCCCGTCGTGATGGTGACGGCCCTCGATCAGCCGTCGGACCGGCTGCGCGGCCTCGACGCGGGGGCCGACGACTTCCTGACGAAACCGATCGACGACACCGCCCTGTTCGCGCGGGTGCGGAACCTCGTCCGGCTGAAGGCGGTCACCGATGAGCTTCGCGACAGGGCGCTGGCCTCGCGGGAGTTCGGCATCGGCGATCCCCTGGCCCTCGCCGCCGCCGGGGACGGCCAGAACGCGTCGATCCTGCTGGTCGAGGACCGGAAGAACTCGGCGGAGCGGCTTTCGGCGGCCTTGAACCTGCACCATCGGGTCACGGTCGTGGCGGACCCGCACGACGCGATGGTCCTCGCCACCGAGGGGGATTTCGAACTGACTCTCGTCAGCCTCGACCTCCAGGGGTTCGACGGCCTGCGCCTCTGCAGCCAGGTCCTGTCCCTCGACCGTACCCGCACCATGCCGGTGATGATGATCGCGGAGGAGAACGACAAGGCACGGGTGATCCGGGGCCTCGAATTCGGCGTGCACGACTATCTCATGCGCCCGGTGGACCGGAACGAACTCGTGGCCCGCGTGCGCACCCAGGTGCGGCGCAGCCGTTTCTCGGACACCCTGCGCGGTGCCGTCCAGGCCTCGATGGAGATGGCCGTCACTGACGGGCTCACCGGGCTCCACAATAGACGCTACCTCGACAGCCATCTCGCGGTGCTGTTCGACGACGCCGCCTTGCGCCACCGTGCCGTCTCGATGCTGATGCTCGATATCGATCGGTTCAAGGCGATCAACGACACCTACGGTCACGAGGCTGGCGACGAGGTGCTCCGCGCCTTCGCCGCCCGTATCCGCCTTCATACCCGCGTCGTCGACATCGTCGCTCGCTATGGCGGCGAAGAGGTCGTCATCATCCTGCCCGACGCGGAGCCGGAGGCCGCCCATGTCATCGCCGAGCGTATCCGCGAGCGCATCGAAGCCGTCCCGTTCCTGATCGACCAGGAGACACGGGAGATCCACGTCACCGTCTCCATCGGGGTGGCGTGCCGCCATGTCGACGACAAGGGCCCGGCAGACATGCTCAAACGTGCCGATCTCGCCCTCTACCGCGCCAAATCCTCCGGCCGCAACCGGGTCGAAGCCGAAGCGGCCTGAGATCGGTCAGAGCGGTCGCAGCGGTAGGGTTCCATCCCGGCCTCGCGTGTCCAGGCGACAGCGGCGCCGAGGGCCGCGATCCACCAGCCCTGCCAGGCGCCGTGCTCCACGAAGGCCACCGCCGTGCAGGAGCCCACGAGGCCGAGCGCCACCACGCCTTCGCCGCGGGGCATGCGGGCGATGAGCGCCAGCATCATCATCAGGATCGCGCTGGCAAGGCCGGCGCCGACGATGCCGAGTTCGGCCCATATCTGCAGGAAGATGTTGTGCGGGTGGCCCACCGCCAGCATCGGCCGCAGTCCCGGCTCGATCCGTGCGGCGACAGGCGTATCGATGAACCGCGCGGAGATCCCGAAACCCGCACCCCTCCAGGGATCGAGGGCCACGGCCGCGCCGAAGCTGCGGGCGATGGCCACCCGTGCCCGCGAACTGCTCTGCACGAGCCGTTCGTGGACCGCATCGGGCATCACTTTCTGGAGGATATCCCCCTCCACCGGTGCAAGGACGAGGGCGAGGCCCAGCACAGCCCCCATAATGGCGAGCCCGACCCGCCGCGGGGTCAGGACGGCGATGAGGGCCGTGACGGCGCCGGCTGCGAGCCCCAGGGCGGCGGCGCCGCTGATCGATCGCAGGATCGCCCCGGTACCGATCACGAGCACGAGGAGTGCCGCGATTCCCTGCCCGCGCCGGTGGAGGAGATAGGCCAGGGGCCCCATCACGGGCAGGATCGTCAGGGCGGGACGGTTGAAGACGAACAGCGCCACCCGGGAGCCCATCGCCCGATGGAGAGGCAGGTGGGCGGCCAGGGCCACGACGATGTACAGGCCGGCGAGCGCGATGGACCAGGCGGCGAGCCGGGGCGTGAAGGCCGGCATGTTCCCGGGCGCGAGGCGGGCGAGGAGATAGGCCCCAGCGATTGTCGGCAGGAATTCCTGGATGTTGCGCCAGGACAGATCCTGCGCCGGGCTCCAGGCGATGCTGGCCAGCGACCAGACGACGAAGCCGAGGGCGGCAAGACCGATCGGCGTGGCGAGGGGCCTCGCCACGAACCGCGTCGTAGCGCGCGCATCCTCGATCAGCCCCGCGACGAGGAAGAACAATGCGGCGAGGCCGACGACGGTCGGGCTCGACCGGTTGGCAAGCGCCATCGCCACCGGAAGGATGGCGAGCGTGACGGCACCGGCGGTGCGCAGAAGCGCGACCGTCTCCGATCGAGGTGGGAGAGCGAACATCGGAGACGGGCGGACCGGGCGATTACTGGAGTTCGTGGCCGCGCTTACCCATCTCGGCACGCACGCGGACCATCATGTATTCGGACACGCCCTGGGTCCAGTTCTGCATGGCCTGGACGATCTCGTCGAGCACCTGCGGCTGGGTCTCGACGTAGCGCTTGCCCGCCGCCGAATGGAAGAAGGCGACGATCTCGGTGAGCTCGGCCTCGGACAGGCGGCTCGCGTAGATCTTGGCGGCCGTCTCGATCATCATCTGCTTCTGCAGTTCCATCTCCGGCGCCAGGGAGGTGAGAACCTCATCGAGGTCCTTGGTCAAGTCCGGACGGGTGATGGCCGCCTGCTTGATCTGCTGGCCGAAGGCCGGAAGAATCGAATCGAACGAGCGGGCGATACCGGAGCTGAGGGTGACCTCACGCGCCAGCGCCAGATGGTTCGGCGTGTAGGTCGGCTGCTGGGCGGCGGGCGTCGACGGCGCCGGCGCGGCGGGCTTGGCGCCGGGCTTGGCCGGCGCGGTAGGCTTCTGCGCCTGGGCGTGCACGATCGTCGGAACCGAGGCGGCGAGCAGTGCGGCGAGAATGGAGCCGGTCAGGACGGAAGAGAGGCGGCGGGACATGGCGAACGCTCCGGAAAGGCGTGTCGATCAGGATATCGAAGGAGGGTGGAGGCGCGTCAGACCGCGCCGAGACAGGTGACGTGCGCCTGCCCGTCACGGGCCTCCGCCAGGACAGCGCCGGTGGCGAGGCCGAGGAACAGACCGTGCTCGACCACGCCGGGCACCGCCCAGAGCGCGGCGGACAGGCGTTCGGGATCGGCGATGGCCTTCAGATGGGCGTCGAGGATGAGATGGCCGCCATCGGTCACGAAGGGCGTACCGCCGGGGCCGGCACGCAGGACGAGGTCGCCCGTGCAACCGGCGGTCTCGATGGCCTGGGCCACGGCGATGCGGGTGGCGCCGAGCCCGAACGGATTGACCTCCACCGGCAGCGGAAACGCGCCGAGGGTCGTCACCGATTTCGCCGCGTCGGCGATCACCACCATGCGGCGGCTGGCGAAAGCCACGATCTTCTCGCGCAGGAGCGCACCGCCGCCGCCTTTCACCAAGCGCATCCGTGCATCGATCTCGTCGGCACCGTCGATGGTGAGGTCGAGTTCGGGCAGGTCTTCGAGCGTGGCCAGGGGGATGCCGACGCGCTCGGCGGCGATGCGCGTCGCCTCCGAAGTCGGGACGCCCGTGACCTTGAGCCCGTCACGCACCCGCGCGCCGAGCAACTCCACGAACACGTTGGCGGTGCTGCCGGTCCCGATGCCGAGCCGCATTCCGTCCTCGACGAGATCGAGGGCGCGGGCGGCGGCGGCGCGACGCAGGTCGGGACCGCTCACGAGGAAGCCCCGTTCATCGGGAGGGAGGGGGCGAGATGCATGGGCGGGCTCTCGGGCTACGGGCTGGGCCGCTGAAAGTCCGGTGGCCCTAGCACGGCTGGCAACGCCGTCCAACGCGGCTGTCGCCGAACATGCGCGGCGATGCCCGTCAGGGGCGGGTGTTCTGGGGCGGCGTGGCGCTGGGCCCGGCGCGGCCGGGTGCCTGTCCCGTGGCCACGGCTTCTTCGGGACCGTTGGCGGCCGGGTTCGCCTGAGCCGTGCAGACAACCGCTTCCTTCTGGAGCTGGACGTAGCAGATGCTCATCTCACCGGTGCGGTAGTTCACCCGGAACACCCCGGCCTCGCGAGTGTGGCGGGAGGCGACGAGGCCGTATTCGGAGGGGGCCTGGGCGCTGGCGCCCTCGCCGGAGCCGTAGCAGACGGTGAGGCCGACACTGCCCACCGCGCCTTCGCGCAGCCCGTACTGGCAGGAGGTGACCTCGCCCGTGACCTTGTCGACGCGGTAGACCCGGTTGAGGTCGATCTGCGGCGCGGGGACGAATTCGAAGGAGGCGGCGCGGGCACCCGCGGCCGTAAAGGCGAGAAGGGCCAGCGCGATCCCTGCCCGGCATCCCATGGCTCGCCACGAACGAGTGGAGGCGGCGGGAACGGCGGATATGAACGCACGGTCGGTCGGCAGTGTCGAACGCATGGTCGCCTTCATGTCCTGATGCAGACAGATGAATCTTGCAGAGGGAATCTCGCGGCCGCCTCCCTATAGCGGCCTTGCGGCGCAACCGTGACCCGCTCGCGGCGGCCTTGATCGCATCATGGCCGGATTCTACAGCATCGTGGCACGGAAAGCAGCCCGACCTGTGCGTTAAGCCTTTGCGTGTGCATCGGATTTTTCCCGGCCCGCGGCGTCCGTACCCCTGCCCGAGATCTCCCGTCGCCAATCCACCAACCTTGCGAGTCCCCATGCCAAGCCTGCCGCCCATCGTCGTGTTCGACCTCGACGGAACCCTCGCCGAGACCGCGGGCGATCTCGTCGGGACCCTCAACGCGATCCTCGCCCGCGAGGGACTGCCGACTCTCCCCCTCGACCGGGCCCGCGACATGATCGGCGCCGGGGCGAAAGCACTGATCCAGCGCGGCTTCGAGGCCGCAGGCGAACCCATCGACGACGCCCGCCTGCAGACGCTCTTCGTCGATTTCCTCGACCATTACGGCCGGCATCTCAGCGAGCATTCCTACCTGTTCCCCGGTGCCGAGGCGGCGCTCGATGCGCTGAGCGCACGAGGCTTCCTGCTGGCGGTCTGCACCAACAAGGTCGAGGCCCACGCCAAGCAGCTTCTGCAGGAGCTCGGCGTCGCCGGACGCTTCGCCGCCATCTGCGGCCGCGACACCTTCCCGGTCTACAAGCCGAACCCGGCCCATATCACTCTGACCGTCGAGCAGGCCAAGGGCGATGTCTCGCGCGCCGTCATGGTGGGAGATTCACGCGCGGATATCGACGCGGCCAAGGCGGCGGGGATCCCGGTCATCGCGGTGCCGTTCGGCTATACCGACCTGCCGGTGGAGCAACTCGGCCCCACGCGGGTGATCCAGCATTTCGATGAGTTGGTGGGGGCGGTGGATGCCCTCGTGCCGGCTATCGCTGCGGCTTGAGGGAATGGTGGGCGCGACAGGGATCGAACCTGTGACCCTTCGCGTGTGAAGCGAATGCTCTCCCGCTGAGCTACGCACCCGGACCGAGGGCCTTCTAGGGCGAGGCCCACTCGCCCGTCAAGGGCCTCTGTCGCCTTCTCGCTAAGCCGGCATCAGAGGGGGGGTCGGCAGCTCGCCACCGGAGACGGTCCTCGCCTCCCCTCCGACGGGATGCGGTCCGGGACGTTATCCGCCCCTCGGGGCGTTCTCCGCCGAGCCCAGGCGCATGAGCAACGCCACCGGGATCAGGCCGACGACCACGATGAGCAGGGCGGCGACCGCGCCGTCCTCGTAGGTGCCCCGCACCGCCTCCCCGTAGAGGTGTGTCGCGAGGGTCTCCACGTTGAGCGGGCGCAGGAGCAAGGTCGCCGGCAGTTCCTTGACGCAGTCGACGAAGACGAGGAGCGCGCCGCTGAGCACGGCCGGCCATGTCATCGGCAGGTGCACGCGCATCAGCGTGCCGACGGGGCCCCGGCCGAGCATGCGCCCGGCTTCCCCGAGGGAGCTCGGAACCTTCGCCAGGCCTGCTTCGCAGGCTCCGACACCGACCGCGAGGAAGCGCACAAGATAGGCGATGACGAGAGCGCCACCCGCACCGACGCCGATGAGCGCCGGAGCGACGCCGAACAGCGCCGTCGTGATGCGGGACAGGGAGGCATCGGCGAGCGCCAGCGGGCCGAGCAGCCCGATCGCCAGGATCGCCCCGGGGAGCGCGTAGCCGAGGGCGGCGATGCGGATCAGCCCCTGCCCGAAGCGCCGCGCGACCAGGCGGGGGCCGGCGGCGACGAGGAACCCGCAGGCTGCCGCGAGCAGGGTAGCGAGGCCGGCATAGAGCAGAGTGTTTCCCGCCTCGGCGATGACGCCTCGGGGAAATCCGAGCCGGGTGACGCGGGCGATGGCGGAATGGACGAGATAGGCCGCCGGGATCAGGAAGCCGATGGCGATGGGGAAGAGGCCGAGGCACAAGGCGGCCGTGGCCGCAGCACCGGACAGGCGATGGCGGGCCATGCCGCGCTGGCGCTGGGCCGTGCCGGCATAGCCGCGCCCACGCCGTCCCCAGCGCTCGGCCGTCAGCAGCAGGAGCACCATCGCCAGCATGACCAGGGCGATCTGCGCCGCGCCGGGCAGGTCGGACCGGTTGATCCAGGTGGCGTAGACCTGCACCGTCAGTGTCCGCACGCCCAGGAATTCGGCGGCGCCGATATCGTTGACCGTCTCCATCAGGGCGAGACTGGTGCCGAGGGCGATGGCGGGGCGCGCCAGCGGCAAGGCGACATGGACGAAGACCGCCGTCGGCGAACGCCCGAGGATGCGCGCCGCCTCGATGAGAGTGCCCGCCTGCATCACGAAAAGCGCCCGCGTCGGCAGATAGACGTAAGGGTAGAGCACGAAGCCGAGGAGCAGGATGCAGCCCGGCAGGGACCGGATCTCCGGCAGCAGCAGATCCTTCGGCCGTGCCACGCCGAGAAGCTCGCGCAGGGTGCTCTGGACCGGGCCGATGGGATGGAGCAGGTCGAGATAGGCGAAGGCGACGATGTAGGTCGGCACCGCCAGGGGCAGCAGCAGCCCGATTTCCAGGAAGCGGCGGCCCCGGAACTCGTAGGCCGAGACGAGCCAGGCGGAGCCGACCCCGAGCATGACGACGAGGAGGCCAACGCCGCCGAGGAGCAACGCCGTGGTGAGCGTCGCCTGCGGCAGGACATGCGCCAGGAGATGCGGCCAGACCTCGCTCGATCCCCCCGCCGCCGTCAGCGTCAGGGATACGACCGGGCTCAGGATCAGGGCGGCGAGCGCCAGCGCTCCCGCCGCCCAGGCGAGAGGCCCGGCGCGCAGGCGCGAGGCCGGGCGCGGAACGACGTCCGTGCCGAGCGCGGCCTCCGATCCGGCCAGTTCGGCGGCCACCCGCATCGGCCTGGGCTTCAGTTGTCGAAGCCGACCGTATCCACCAGCAGGCTCGCGGCCTTCCGGTTACGGGCGATCTCGGCCAGGGGCACGGTATCGATGGTCAGCAGGCCCAGCGCGGTGAGCTGGGGGTCGATCGGCGCTCCCGCCTTCACCGGATACTCGAAATTCGCCTTCGCATAGAGGCCCTGGCCTTCGTCCGAGACAAGGTATTCGAGAAGCTTGACCGCCTCGTCGCGGTTCGGCGCGCCTTTCGCGACGACGGCGCCGGAGACGTTCACATGGGTGCCACCGCTCGTGAAGACCGGCAGCACGACCTTGATCCCGTCGCCCCATTTCTGCTGGTCCGGGCCACCCTTGCCCGAACGCATCAGCCCGACATAGTACGAGTTGCCGAGACCGACGGTGCAGGTTCCGGCCAGGATATCGCGGGCTACGTCACGGTCGCCGCCGGCCGGCTTGCGCGCGAGATTGGCCTTCACACCGGTCAGCCATTCCTTCGCCTTATCCGGCCCGTGCTTGACGATGTAATGGGCGATGAGCGCCGTGTTGTAAGGGTGCTGGCCCGCGCGCAGGCAGAGCTTGCCCTTCCATTTCGGGTCGGCGAGATCCTCGTAGGTCAGGGCCTTCTCCGCGAGGTCCTTGTCGGCATAGGCGACACGGGCGCGCATGGAGAGGGCGTACCAGAGACCACCGGCATCGCGCAGGGGGGCCGGGACAGCGGCTTCCAGGGTCTCCGTACGAACCGGCTGTGCCAGACCGCGATCCACGAGTTCGATGAGATTGCCGATATCGACGGTCATGAGCACGTCTGCCTTAGACCGCTCGCCCTCGGAGGCCACGCGCTCGGCGAGGCCCTTCTCGACGAAGACGGTGTTGACGGTGACGCCGCTCTTGGCGGTGTAGGCATCGAGCAGGGGCTTGATCAGGCCAGGCTCACGGGTGGTGTAGATGTTGACCTCGGCGGCGGTCGCTCCGGCGATCCAGGCGAAGGCGGTCGCACCGCCGATCAGACATTTCGAGACCCAACCGACCATGACGTCCATCCCTCTTCTCGCAATGAGCGGTTCTGGGCCGCATCTTCGCGAGAAAAGCAAGACTTATGTCCTCAGTTTATCATTGTTAAAAACTATACTTCTGGATATTGCCGGGTACGAACAGCGAGGCTCGGTTAATCCAGTCCGGCGGCAAAAACCAGCCCCGCTCCCTTCGCAACGGTCAGGCCCACACGATCGCCCTCCCCCGCCGATGTCTCTTGGGAGACCGTGAGTCGGAACGGTTCGGGAAATCCATCCGCCGCCAGGGTCAACTCCACGACGGGCCCGAGGAAACGCCGCCGGATCACCCGCGCCGGATGACCGGATTCTGCGTGCCCCAGCCCGATCGCCTCGGGCCTGACGCAGGCGGTGACCGGCGCACCGTCCTCGATCCCCGGCGCCGGAAACGCGCCGAAAGGCGTCACCGCAGCGCCGTCGAAGCAGCGCGTGGGGAAAGCGATGAGATCGCCGAAGAAATTCGCGGCGAACCACGAGACGGGGCGGCGATAAAGTTCAGCCCCGGTGCCGATCTGGACGATGCGCCCGCCCCGCATCAGGACGATGCGGTCGCTCACCAGCAAGGCCTCCTCCGGATCGTGTGTCACCAGGAGCGCGGTGGCGCCGGTGACGCGCAGGACCGAGAGCGTATCGGCCCGCACCCTGTCGCGGTTGCGCCGGTCGAGATTCGAAAACGGCTCGTCGAGAAGCAGCACGCGCGGCCCCGGCGCCAGGGCACGGGCGAGTGCCACGCGCTGGCTCTCCCCGCCCGAGAGCGAGCCGGGATAGCTCGCGGCCCGGTCGGCGAGGCCGACCTGCTCCAGCCGCGCCTTCGCGACGGCATCGGCTTCATCGGCGCGCAGCCGGTGAAGACCGAAGCGGACGTTCTGCAGGACGGTGAGATGGGGGAACAGGGCGTAATCCTGGAACATCAGGCCGACGCCGCGCTCCTCCGGCGGCACCCGGGCGCTCATCGCTTGACCATCGAGCAGGACCAGCCCGCCGCTCGGCTGTTCGAGGCCCGCCACCGCTCGCAACAGAGTGCTCTTGCCGCAACCGGAATCACCGAGAAGCGCGATGATTTCTCCAGCCCGGACTGCGAGGGACACGTCGTCGAGGGCGTGTTTGCGGCCGAACTCGACGCTGAGCCCGCGCGTCTCGAGGCGCGGCGGCACCTCGCCGGAGCGGCGTCCCTCGGTCGGATCGGTCGCGGCCATGACCTGCCTCTCGCTACTCGGCTCGTGCTGAAATACGCGCTTCTCGCCCGATCCCGCCGCAGGTCAAGGGGAAGCTTGGCCAGCGGGCGGCGCGGCCGGGGGTGAACGAGGGATCACGCCTTCGCCGTCACGGAGGAGCCGCGTCCCGGCCGACTCTTTCGCAGTGCGCGCGGGACGCCCCCGACGGTTTGCCGGTGGAAAGTCCCCCCCTCCTTCCGGGTGCTCTTGCATCCGTGTCGAGGCGTCCTGTACGGTTCCGGTCGTCGTCGTAAGGGTGCCCTGCGCGACCACCATCCGTATGGCAACGGACGGAGTGGCCATGCGAGGTGTCGCAGGGATCGTCCCGTGTCGGTCGGGGGAATCGAGCGGATGTCGGAGGGGGCGATGACGGATACCGGTGCTGGCTGGACGGACGAGCGTGTCGAGGTACTGCGGCGCCTCTGGGACGAGGGACTGAGCGCGAGCCAGATCGCCGCGCAGCTCGGTGGCGTCACCCGCAACGCCGTCATCGGCAAGGTCCACCGGCTGGGTCTGTCGGGCCGCGTGAAAGCGGCGGATTCGCCCGGCAACGGCCGCAAGAAGCCGGCAATCCGCGAAGCCGAAGCCGACAACGTCGTGGAACTCGCGGCCGAGCCCGTCGCCGCGCCGAGCCTGCTGTTTCCCGAGACGAATGCGGTGGTCGCCGCCCCGAGCATGCCGCTGGCCGTGTCCAAGCGCGTGACCATCATGGATCTGCGCGAGTCCATGTGCCGCTGGCCGCTGGGCGATCCGACATCGCCGGAGTTCCACTATTGCGGCGACCGCTCGATCACCGGCCTGCCCTATTGCACCCACCACGCCGAGATCGCGTATCAACCTGCCGCCGAGCGCAAGCGCGACCGCAGGGTCGGCGGCTTCCGCTGAGGCCATAGGGCTCGGCTTCCTTGTCACCGCCGCCTCGGGGCGGTGACGTCTCCCGCCCTGTCGCAGGCCGGGAGAGCCCCCTTCACCACCCGATCCCACGAACGTTCAGACCGTCCGCCAATATATGGTGGAGGATCGCGGCCTGTCGTATCTGCGACGAATGAGCGGGATGGGGCGGCCCCGGTAAAGTCCCCGCCTTAGGCAGATGCTTCGATGCGCGTCCCGGGCAGCTCCCCCCGCCCGGGCGGGGCGGAGGGATGCGCCATGAGTGGCGGCTTGCGTCAGGCCGCCTTCTCGGTCTCGAGTCCGGCGAGGAGGATGCAGAGGGCGATTCCCTCCGCCGCCGCCTTCACGTCCGAGAGCGAAGGGAAGGTCGGCGCGAGGCGCAGGGTGCGGTCATGCGGGTCGCGTCCGTAAGGGGAGGTCGCGCCGGCGGGCGTCAGGGCGATGCCGGCCTCCTTGGCCAGCGCCACGGTCCGCTGCGCCGCGCCGTCCACCGTATCGACGGTGATGAAGTAGCCACCTTCGGGCTTCGTCCAGGTCGCCGCGCCGGTTCCGCCGAGGCGGGCCTCCAGAGCATCGAGGACGGCCTGGAATTTCGGCGCGATGAGCGCACGCTGCTTCTCCATATGCGCCTCGATTCCGGCCATGTCCTTCAGGAAGCGGACGTGGCGCAGCTGGTTGAGCTTGTCCGGCCCGATGGTGCGGAAGAAAGAGCGGCCGAGGAACCAGCGTACGTTCTCCGGGGAGGAGGCGAACATGGCGATGCCCGCTCCCGCCAGGGTCACCTTGGAGGTCGAGGCGAAGATGAAGGGCCGGTCGGGATGGCCAGCCTCTCCGCAGAGGGCGAGGATGTCGGCGAGGGGGTGGCGCGTCGCGGTGAGGTGGTGGACGGTGTAGGCGTTGTCCCAGAACAGGCGGAAGTCGGGGGCGCCGGTCTCCATGGAAGCGAGGCGCCGGACAGTCTCGTCGGAATAGGTCTCGCCGCTCGGATTGGCGTATTTCGGCACGCACCACATGCCCTTCACGGCCGGATCGGCGGCCAGTTTCTCGACGACGTCCATGTCCGGCCCCTGGCCGGTCATGGGGACGGGCAGCATGCGGATGCCCAGGGCCTCGCAGATGGCGAAGTGGCGGTCGTAGCCGGGAACGGGACAGAGGAAGACCGGCTCCTCCTCCTTCGACCAGGGCTTCACCGAGCCGGGCACGCCCTTCAGCAGGGCCCAGGCGATACAATCGTGCATGAGCGCGAGGCTCGAATTGTCGCCGATGACGATCTGGGCCGGCGGCGCCTGCACCATTGGCGCGAAGAGGGCACGCGCCTCGGGCAGACCCTGGAGGCCGCCATAATTGCGCGCATCGTCACCCGCCTCGGCAAAATGATCGCCGTTGCCGGGCAACGACATCATCGCGCTGGACAGGTCGAGCTGCTCCGGCGCCGGCTTGCCACGGGTCATGTCGAGCTTGAGGCCGCGACTCTTGAAGGCCTCGTAGGCCTCGCGGGTCTTCGCATGAAGCGCGTCGCGGGCGGCGGGATCGAGGGAGGCCAGACTCGTCATGGGAATACGCTCACGTCGTTGTGTGATTGTCCCCGTCCATACCGGCTGCGGGGCGCGATGGGGAGAGGTTCAGACGGGGATGCCCCATAACCAGGCTGCACCCCGCACGCCGGATGCGTCGCCGTGGTGGCTCACCCGGATCGGTGTTCTGCACTCATCCGAGAAGACGTGCGGAAGAAGAAGCGCGTCGAGATCGGCGGTCAGTTCCGGCACCGTCGACAAGCCTCCGCCGAGGACCACCATGTCGGGGTCGAGGATGTTGATGACGCCGGCGATGCTGCGGGCGAGACGCTCCCGATAGCGGGCGATGCTCTCGGATGCGATGGCATCACCGGCGTGCGCAGCGGCGATCACCGCCTCACCGGTCGCCGCCGGAGCACCGACACGGCGGGCATGATCGGCGGCGAGGCCGGGGCCAGAAAGCCAGGTCTCGATACAGCCGTGCCGCCCGCAATAGCAGGACGGGCCGGGCCGTTCGTCGTCGCGCGGCGCGGGAAGCGGGTTGTGGCCCCATTCACCGGCAATGCGGTTGGCACCCGATAGGGCCACCCCGTCGATGGCGATGCCGGAGCCGACGCCGGTCCCGAGGATGATCGCCCAGACGACCCGTGCCCCGGCACCCGCGCCATCCACCGCCTCGGAGACCGCAAGGCAATTGGCATCGTTCTCGGCGCGGACCGGTCGGCCGAGCCGTGCCTCGATATCGATGACGAAAGTCCTGCCGTTTAGCCAGACCGAGTTGGCGTTCTTCACGAGGCCGCTGCCGGGGGTGATGGCCCCCGGCATGCCGATACCGACGCTGCCGACGCCTCCGGCGTCCCGCTCCAGGCGACGGACCAGCGCCACGATCGCGCCGAGGGTGGCGTCGTAATCGTTTCGCGGGGTCGGGATCCTCGCCTCGGCGCGCACGGCTCCGCCGGCATCAAGGGCGATGCCGGCGATCTTGGTGCCGCCGAGGTCTATCCCAATGCGCAGGCGCGCAGGATCCACGATGCGGAGCTACTGTGCGGCGACGGCCGGACGGGGAGCGGACTCCTGGTCCATGTTGGGCGCATGATCCGAGATGTCGGTGCCGATGGAGAAGGGATGCGCCATGACCTGGTTCAGCTTCTCCTGGTCGAGTTCACCCTCCCAGCGGCTGACCACCACCGTGGCGACGCCGTTGCCGATCAGGTTGGTGATGGCCCGGCACTCCGACATGAACTTGTCGACACCCAGGATCAGGGTCATGGCGGCCACCGGCACCGGATTGTTCGGGATGGCGCTGAGCGTGGCCGCAAGAGTGATGAAGCCGGCACCCGTGACGCCCGAGGCCCCCTTCGAGGTCAACATCGCGACCAGGATGATGGTGGCGTACTGGCCGAACGACAGGTCGGCGCCCACGGCCTGGGCCAGGAACAGCGTCGCCAGGGTCATATAGATATTGGTGCCGTCGAGGTTGAACGAGTAGCCCGTGGGAATCACCAGGCCCACGACGGAATCCGAGGCGCCCAGGCGGCGCATCTTCGTCATCATGTGCGGCAGCACCGTCTCGGAGGACGAGGTGCCGAGCACGATGAGGAGTTCGTCCTTGATGTAGGCCAGGAACTTGAAGATCGAGAAGCCGGCCACCCGTGCGATGCCGCCAAGGACCAGGACCACAAACAAGAAGGCCGTGACGTAGAAGGTGCCAACCAGCCAGGCGAGATCGATCACCTTGCCGATGCCATACTGGCCGATGGTGAAGGCCATGGCGCCGAAGGCACCGATGGGGGCAAGCTTCACCACGAGGCCGATGATCCGGAAGAAGATTTGGCCCGCCGTGTCGATGGCGTGCGTGATGGCCTCGCCCCGCTTGCCCATGCCGGTCACCACGACGCCGGTGAGGATAGAGATCAGCAGGACCTGAAGCAGGTCGCCTGTGGCGAAGGCGTCGAAGAAGCTCTTCGGGATCAGCGCCATGATATGGCCGGTGACGGAATCGTCGGCCGCGATCTTGGCGTATTTCTCGACCGATTTACCGTCGAGCTTCGTCACATCGGCATTGAAACCGGCTCCCGGCTTCACCACTTCACCGACGAGGATACCGATGAGAAGCGCGATGGTGGAGACAACCTCGAAATAGACCAGGGCCTTCAAGCCGACGCGGCCGACCTTCTTCAGGTCGCCGATGGAGGCGATGCCGTGGACGATGGTACAGAAGATGATCGGTGCGATCATCATCTTGATGAGGGCGATGAAGGCGTCGCCCAACCACTTGACGGACTTGCCCCATTCGGGGTGCAGATATCCGAGCAGGATGCCAAGCGCGATGGCGATCAGCACCTGGATGTAGAGGACCTTGTACCAAGGTTCGTGAGGTGTCGGTGCTGCCGGCGCGCTGCCTCCGGCATGGACTGTGGTCTGAGCCATGTTCCCTCACAGGCGCCTCGTTGGGCGCACGCTCGTCTGTCTTGCCGAGACGCTAGCGAGTTTAATCCCTCGCCTCAACGCGGCTATGAGAGATTATCTTTGTTTCTCGCCGAAAGCGTGAGGATGGGGTGCTTCTGTAACGCGCCGCGCTTCTGCCGCGCTACTGCATACAATCTTTGGTGATCGACTGAGCCGGATCTGCCCGGTGCGGCCGGGTCCTCGGGAGGAGCCCGGAGATGGGCATGGTCCACCTCCGGTCCCGATCGTTCAGGTCTGCGGAGTACGGCGGGGACGCACGGTCCAGCGCTCGAATTCGGCGGCCGGATCGTCGTCGCGTGCAGGAGCGCGGGACGGCTGAGAGGCACCCAGAGCCTGAGACAGGCTCTCGATGACGTCGTCGATGCGGGCATCGGTGCGGATCGGAGTGTCCGTGGCGGTCTCCTCCGCGGCGGCGGGCTCTTCCCGAGGCTGCTCGCTCCGTTCCTCAAGGACGGATTGGGGCGCGGGCTCTTCCACCGGGAGGGCCGCGGGAGCAGCGGCCTTGGCAGCCAGAGCGGCGGCACGGCGATTGGCCCGAAGGGTCGCCTCGTCCTCGCCGGTCTTCGGCGACGGGGCATTGAAGCGGCCGAAACCGAAGCGCGGTTCGAGCAGATCGAGGATCGCTTCGAGGGCGGCGTTGTTCAGGGGAACCTCGCCGGTCTGAGGCACACCCTGGATCGCCACGGAATGCCGGTCATAGGCGGCATTCTCGGAGACGTCCTCGCCGAACCAGACCGGGGGCACGAAGGCTGCGGCCTGGGCGGTGTCGTCGAACACGACACTAAGCAGGTCGAGGGCGCCCGGTGTCGCGTAGCGGTCGACGAGCGCCTCGCGGCCGTTGCCGAGGGCGAGCACGGCGCGGTCATAGATCGCCTTGCCGGAGCAGACATCCAGAAGGGCATCGCCGTGGGCGCGGGGGACATCGGTCCGCTCCTCGCTCGACGTTCCGTCCGGCGTCGTCGTGACGAGAACGAGATGGCAGTTCTGGCCGTCGACCCGGACATAGGAAGTGCGACCGGCCTGGGGAGCGAAATAGCCCTCGGTGATCTTCGAACCGCCGCGCTCCTTGCGGATCAGGCGAACGAGCGAAGGCGCGACCAGAAACCGACGAACGACACTCATGTATTCTCTCCCCCCGGATCGGCTCATCATGGCGGCACTCCTCCGGAGCGCCGCGCCATGGGCGCAACGTCAGCGCCGTTCGAAGCCATACCCTGTTTCAGCAGCGACGGAATGCCCGGCCTGTGGAAACCGGCCGGCACGAACCGTCCGAATTCGATCGTTTTCCCGCCTCGCACCGCCGACGGCACACAAAGGGGAAGACCACTTCCCTTCGACTAAGAAAAAATGGGACTAAATCAAGGCCGGCCTCGTAAGCCCGGCCCCGATTTTTATCCTTTTATACCAATGAGCTCACGCATTCGGCTCGAAACGCAGTGAAATGCCGTTCATGCAATAGCGCAGCCCCGTCGGCGCCGGGCCATCATCGAAGACGTGGCCGAGATGACCTTTGCAGTGGGCGCAGTGAACTTCAGTCCTCACCATCCAGTGGCTCCGGTCGGTCGTTGTCTCCACCGCGCCGTCGATGGGATCGAAGAAGCTCGGCCAACCGGTGCCAGATTCGAATTTCGTGGTGTTCTCGAATAACGGGGCATCGCAGCCGGCGCAGTGAAACGTGCCGGGACGCTTCTCGGCGTTGAGGCAGCTCGTGCCCGCGCGCTCCGTGCCATGCTCGCGCAGGACACGGTACTGGTCAGGCGTCAGGATCTCGCGCCACTCGGCTTCGCTGCGCTGGACGGTGCCTGACTGGGTCTCGCTCATGATGGCCTCCGGTTCCTCAGGATATTCCGAAGAAATAGGGCTCCCGAGGCCGTCCCGCACCCTGTCACGCGGCCGCGCCGATCGTATCGGCCATCCGTGCTTCGCGGTCGCCCATGGGCTTTTCCGGGCCGGTGGTGGTGTCCCGCGCAGTCTGATGCTCCATCTCGGCGTTGATCTCGGCACCGAGGAGCACGATCGTCGTCGAGATCCAGATCCAGGTCATGAAGCCGATGGCGGCGCCCAGTGAACCATAGGTCTCGTTGTAATTGCCGAAGCTGCCGACATACCACGAGAACAGGATCGAGGCCGCGAGCCAGAGCAGGCCCGCCACCGCCCCGCCCGTGCCGACCCAGCGCCAGCGCGGCCGCTCCCGGCTCGGGCCGTAACGGTAGAGCAGCGACAGGCCGCCGAGGAGGACGACGAGCAGGAAGGGCCAGCGGAGCAGGGCGATCAGCCTCGCCCCCTGCCCGAACCCGAAGAAGTTGAAGATCACCGGCAGCACGACGATGCTGGTAAGCGCCAGGATGGTGAAGAGGAGCGCCCCGACCGTGAAGGTCAGGGAGCGCAGGTTCAGCATCACGAAGGAGCGCTTCTCGTCTTCCTCGTAGACCACGTTCAGGGCATCGAACATCGCCTTCATGGCGGCGTTCGCGCTCCAGAGCGACAGGACGAGGCTGGAGAAGAACGTCAGGCCCAGGGTGCCATTGTCCTTGGCCGCAATGCGCTTCACCTGCTCGCCGATGATGTCGATGGCGCTGGAGGGCAGCACGCCCTGCATGCTAGAGAGGTGCTCGTTGATGGCGCCGACATCGGCCACGAGTCCGTAGCAGGAGACCAGGGCGGCGATGGCGGGGAACAGCGACAGCAGGGTGAAGAACGTGACCCCGGCGGCCACCGCGAGCACGCGGTCCTTGTTGAATTCCAGATAGACCCGGACGGCGATGTCCTTCCAGCCGGCGCGGGTGATCTCGGTCGGACTGTCTGCGGCACGGCCGCGATGGACCTGTGTCGCCGCCACCCATTCGGCGCTGCGCCCGCTATGCGATCGGGCGCCTTCGTCGCGTCGCGGCTCGGGCGGTTCGGCCTCACGCCGGGCGCCGCGCGACCGTGGCCCCAGCGACAGGGCGACGAGCGCCGCCCCCATCGCCAGAGTCCAGACCACGGAATGGGTGGAGCCAGGCCCCGCGGGCTCGGGACGGTGAGACTGAGACGAAGGCATGACGGCAACCGGTACGGAGACGGCGCGAGCTTGGCCGTTCGATGACGAGAACCGCCGGCCCGCCAAAGCGTTCCGCCGTCTCGTCCCTCAGCGGCGGTAGAGATCCGCATGCGCCTCGCGCAGCAGGTTCTTCTGCACTTTGCCCATGGCATTGCGCGGCAATTCGTCGGCGAAGAGGATGCGCTTGGGACATTTGAACCGCGCGAGGCGCCCTTCGAGGATGCGGAGGATCTCCTGCTCTCCCGGTGCGTCCGGGCGGGCGACGACGATGGCAGTCACACCCTCGCCGAAATCCGCATGGGCGAGGCCGATCACGGCGGATTCGACCACGCCCGGAAGCGCATCGATCTCGTTCTCGACCTCCTTCGGATAGACGTTGTAGCCGCCAGTGATGATGAGATCCTTGCCGCGTCCGACGATATGGACGTAGCCGCGCCCGTCGAGCTTGCCGAGGTCGCCGGTGATGAAGAACCCGTCCGCCTTGAACTCGGAGGCCGTCTTCTCGGGCATGCGCCAATAGCCCTGGAACACGTTCGGGCCCTTGACCTCGATCATCCCCACCGTATCGGCGGGAAATGCCCGTCCCGTCTCGGGATCGACCACCCTGAGCGAGACGCCCGGTAGAGGCAGCCCCACCGTGCCGGCGATGCGCTCGCCGTCATAGGGGTTCGAGGTGTTCATGTTGGTCTCGGTCATGCCGTAGCGTTCGAGGATGGCGTGGCCGGTGCGGGCCTGCCAGTCCCTGTGCGTCTCGGCGAGAAGCGGGGCCGAGCCGGAGACGAACAGGCGGATTGTCGCCGCCGCCTCAGGGGTCAGGCCCGGCTCCTTGAGGAGGCGCGTATAGAAGGTCGGCACGCCCATCATCGCGGTCGCCCGGCCCAACAGGGCGAGCACCTGCTTCGGGTCGAATTTCGGCAGGAAGATCGCCGTGGCCCCGGCCAGCAGAACGATGTTGGTGGCCACGAACAGGCCGTGGGTGTGGAACACCGGCAGGGCGTGGATCAGCACATCGTCGGCGGTAAAGCGCCAGGTCTCCACCAGGGTGACGGCGTTGGAGGCGAGGTTGTCGTGGCTGAGCATGGCGCCTTTCGAGCGCCCGGTGGTGCCCGAGGTGTAGAGGATCGCCGCGAGATCGTCGGGGCCGCGTTCAACATCCGTGAAAGCGGTGCCGGCCGCGTCAGCCGCCTCCGCCATGCTACCGCGCCCCGCCCCGTCGAGGGTACGCAGGGCGGGCACCTTCGCCTCGGCGGCGACCGGTTCGAGAGCGGCGAGCCGGGCGGGGTCGCAGACGAACAGGGCCGGCTCGGCATCCGAGAGGAAATACGCGATCTCGGGGGCCGTGTACGCAGTGTTGAGCGGCAGGAAGACGGCGCCCGCCCGAACCGCGCCAAGATAGAGGAACACCACTTCGGCGCTCTTCTCGACCTGCACGGCGACCCGGTCGCCCGTCTTCACCCCGAGCGCCTTGAGGGCCGAGGCATAGGCGGCCGAGCGGCCGAGCATGTCCGCATAGCTGATTCGTGCGCCGTCACCGGTCTCGATGAAGGTCCGGGAGGCGGGATCGGCGGGCAGGCTCGCCCGGATGAGGTCGAAGAGATGGTTACGCATGACGTCGTCCAGCCGTTATCGAACGGACAGCCGTGGCCGGACGACGCCTCGAAATCAAGCCTCGGCCAACGCCACGGCGCGAATCGGCGGCAGGTTGGTCCTGAGTTCGCGGCTCACGCTGCTCGATGCCGCCACGGTGCCGAGATTGGCATAGGTCTCGTGGTTCTTCTCGATGGCCGAGAGATCGTAGAGGTAATTGACCATCAGCCCGCGCGACTGGCTCAGCCCCTTGGGCGAAACGTCGCCGAGGAAGTTGAGCCGCTCCAGGCGGGCTCCGTTGCCGAGATGGAACCGCGCCACGGGGTCGAGGGGCTTGCCGCGCTCGTTCTTGGCCCGCAAGAAATAGGCGGCGGCGGCGGGGATCATCACCTTCTTCACCGCATCGGACTTGGCCTTGTCGGCGTGCCAGCCCGGCTCGTCGATGGCCTGCAGAGCCTCGACGTCGTCACGGGTCAGGCCCTGCGGCGAATCGGAGCGGCGCTCACGATCGAGCCAGGCGGAGAAGCCGGGCACCGGCGACAGGGTCACGAAGGTCTTGAGGCTCGGGATCTCGCGGGCGAGATCCTCCACCACCTGCTTGATCAGGAAATTGCCGAAGGTGACGCCGGCAAGTCCCTTCTGGCAGTTCGAGATCGAGTAGAAGATCGCGGTGGTGGCGGCCCGGGTGGGCAGGGGCTCGCGCCCATGCGCGAGGATCGGCGCGATGGCCGGCGCGATGCCGTCCGTGAGCGCCACTTCCACAAAGATCAGCGGCTCGTCCTGCAGGGCGGGATGGAAGAAAGCGAAGCAGCGCCGGTCAGTGGGCTCGATGCGACGGCGCAGCTCGTCCCAACCCGCGATCTCATGCACCGCCTCATAGCGGATGATCTTCTCGAGGATATGGGCGGGGGTGGTCCAGTCGATGTGGCGCAGCACCAGGAACCCCCGGTTGAACCACGAGGCGAACAGGTGCTCGAAATCGCTGTCGAGGCTGTCGACGGCATCGACGAGGTCGGGATCGGCCTCGTTCCCACGCAAGTCCTTTCGCAGAACGAACAGGTCTTCCCGCATCCGCACCAGGGCGAGGGTGCCGTTGCGGGCGAGGTTGAGCCGGCGGATGAGTTCCTGGCTGCGCGGCTCGGCCGCCTCGTGCAACACGCCGAGGGCGGCGCGTGTCGGGTCTCGACGATAGGCAGCGATGGCATCGTCCACCGCCTCGTGATCGGCCCCGAAGACGGTGGCGATCCCCTGCAGGAAGACAAGCCGTTCGGCACGCGCGAGGCTGGCGTAGCGTTCGAGGATCAGGCGGGCGAGCGCAACGCCCGACGCCTCGCCGCGCCGGGAGATCAGATCCTCGCAGAGCTTGATGAGCTCATGCGCATTGGCCTTTGAGGCGAGGTCGCCGCGGCCGATTCCGATGAGATCGCGACCACGGTCGCTGATGGTCTGAAGCAGGTCGCCGAAAAACGAGATCGCCGCCATGGCTCGCCGCCTGCTCCTTGCCCCTGTCGCAAGTTCCGCGAGATGCCGAACCCGCCGAACTCACGTGCAGGTCCCAGTCTATGTCGCGGGGCGACCGAGGGCCAGGGCTTTGACCGCGGAACCATGCCGCAGCCGCTGCGGGATGGGGGAACGAGCCGACGACCCAAGAACCGTCTTCCCGAAGTCCTGTACTCACTTTCGGGTCGGATCACCTGTCATGTCAGGCTTGAGCGGCCTCGATGGCAACACGATCGGCCCGCTCGCGCCAATCCTCGACGCCATGTTGGCGCGCGAAACGAAGTTCCGCCGCGCGTTGAGCCCGCCGAGGATCACGCGCCCGTGAAATCTCGACACATCCGATCGTGAACGGCACGCCGAGAATTTGCTTGGCGAAGCTGACTCGGTAATTCGGCATTCCAAACTCCGTTGTCGATACGCGGTGTTGTCCCCTGGACTTGAAGACCGACTCGTCTCGACGGTCGGGAGTGTGACAGAACGACTTGGCTCCTGCCAAGCGGGACTTCGCCACAGAGACGCGCCACGTCTTTATCCGGTAACGATTCGTATATGGGGATCGACGCATCCGATGGAAGGTGTGGCCCGTCGCGGCCCGCACTCTGACGTGGGACCATTTCGCGCGCCCACGGGTTGCCCCCGCGCGCTGGCGCCCCTAACCGGAGGCACACCCATCCCGTTGCTCACGGACCCGCCCCACCGGATGACGACCAATTCATCGCTTTTCCATCGGCTTGGCACGGCGGACGGCGCCGCTCCGGTGCGAGCCTGAGCATGCAGCCCGGCACCGGTTCCGGCCACGGCTTCACCGCCAGGGCGCGCTTCGGCCTGACCCTGATCGCCGGGGGCGCCGTCGCCAACATCTACTACAACCAGCCCCTCCTCGCGGTTCTGGTGAGCGAGTTCGGTGAGCGTGCCGCCCTCCTCGTTCCCACCGCGTGCCTCATGGGCTACGGGCTCGGCATTCTCGGCCTCGTGCCCCTCGGGGATGCCTGGCCGAGGCGGACGCTCATCGTGGCGCAATTGCTGGGCCTGAGCGTGGCGCTTCTGGGTGCCGCCCTCGCGCCGACCCTCGCCTTCCTGACGGTCGCCTGTCTCCTCATCGGGTTTTTGTCCTCGGCCGCTCAGCAGGCGGTCCCCTTCGCGGCCGAGCTCGCGCCGGACGAGAGCCGCGGCCGGATGGTGGGCCAAGTGATGACGGGCCTGCTCACCGGCATCCTCCTCGCCCGGACGATGAGCGGCTTCGTGGGCGCGCATTTCGGTTGGCGCGCGGTGTTCTTCGCCGCCGCTGTCGTGGCCCTGGTCATCGCCGCCGTGGCGGCCGCGACTCTACCGAAGACGAAGCAGACCAAACCGCTGCGCTACCGCGCGCTGATGCTGTCGATCCTGCATCTCGTGAAGACGCAGCCCATCCTGCGCAATGCCAGCCTCTCGCAGGGCCTTCTTTTCGCGAGCTTCAATGCGTTCTGGGCGACCCTGGCCCTCCTGGTCGAGGCTCCGCCCTTCGATCTCACCGCTGCCGGCGCCGGCCTGTTCGGGGTGATCGGGGTCTGCGGCGCCTTCGTCGCCCCGCTCTCCGGACGCTACACCGACCGGAAGGGCGCCCGGCCGGTGGTCGTCACCGGTGGTGCGCTCGTCCTCGCGTCGTTCCTGGTTCTGTGGCTGGGAGGAGAGGTCTCTCTGGTGGCGGTCGCCATCGGCGTTCTCCTCATCGATATCGGCATCAACGGCGCGCTCATCGCCAACCAGACCCGGGCCTATGCACTCGTCCCTGGCGCCAGAGGTCGGATCAACACCGTGCTGTTCACGGTGATGTTCGTGTTCGGAGCGCTGGGCGCCTTCGCCGGCTCGCAGGCCTTCCTCATGGCGGGGTGGCCAGGTGTCTGCGCGGTGGGCGCCCTGCTCTCGGGGGCGGGCCTTCTCGTCTCGATCGGCGACCGGTCGCGCTCGAAGCCCGCCTGATCAAGCGGGTTTGAGCACGCGGGACAGGCGGCACCATTCGCCCTTGTCGGCCGGCAGACCGAAGCGCAGCCAGTGCGGGTTGGCCTCGAACCGGCGGACATAGATCCCGGCCTCGCCAAGGCGCCGGAAAAGACTTGGCGCGTCGTCGAACGCAGCCGTGCGGAACAGGCAGGTACCGCCGACGATGCGCCCTCCCCGGAAGGCGAGCAGCCGATCGAGGCGCAGCGCGTCGGCGTGACGATCGATGGCCGCCTCCCGCAGCCAGGCCCCATCGGACAAGGCCGCCCGGCCGATGGCGAGCGCCGGTCCCGGCACCGCCCAGGGTCCGAGCGCCGCGCCGATCCGCAGGGCGAGCGCCGGCTCGGCGAGGGCGAAGCCGAGACGGATGCCGGCGAGGCCATAGGTCTTGCCGAAGGAGCGTAGCACCACCAGGCCGGATCTCGCTCGCGGTGCGAGGGATTCCACCGCCTCTAAGTCGATGAAGGCCTCGTCGACCACGAGCCAGCCTCCGCGCCCGGCGATCCGTCCCGCCAGATCAAGGAGACGGCCCGCTTCCCAGGTCCGGCCATCGGGATTGTTCGGATTGACGACGACGACGACGGCCGCCCCCTCGGCCTGGGCCGGATCAGGCACCACCGTCACGGCATGTCCGCCCCGGAGCCACGCCGCCTCGTGCTCGCCATAGGTGGGACCGATGACGGCCACGCGCGAATGCGGCCTCAGGCGCGGCAGCGTCTCGATCAGAATCTGCGTGCCGGGCGCCGCCGCGACCCGGGCCGGATCGGCGACGCCATAGGCATGGGCGGCGGCGGCGCACAGGGCGTTCAGGTCGGCGCGGGAGGGAAGTCGTCGGAACGCGCTGGCCTCCAGCAGCGGACAGGGATACGGGACCGGATTGATCCCGGTGGAGAGGTCGATCCAGGGCAGTTCGGCGTGGGGGAACAGCGCCTGGGCGGCATCGAGATCGCCCCCATGGGCGATGAGCCCGCCACGACCGTTCGCCTCCTCCGTCCCGCTCATTGCTCTTCCATCACCCTGCCGCACCGAACCCCATTCCCGAACAGATGACCTGGACCGCCCTCGCCCATCCGCCGGACACGCTCGTGGTGCTGGGTCTCGCCCTCGCCATCGAGGCGGCGGCGGGCTATCCGGACCGGCTCTACAAGGCGCTGGGTCATCCTGTCACCTGGATCGGCCGCCTGATCGGTTGGCTCGACCGGACCCTCAATACGGGCGGCGGGAGACGGCGGCGCGCGGCCGGGATCCTCGGTCTCCTCATCCTCCTGGGAACGGTCGCGGCGGTGTCGGTCGCGGGAACGGCGCTCGCCGCCGCCGCGGGACAAATCCCAGCCATGCTGCTCCTCGGCCTCGCCTGTGCGAGCCTTCCGGCACAACGCAGCCTCCACGACCATGTGGCCCGCGTCGCCATGGGCCTCCGCGCCGAAGGGCTGGCGGGCGGGCGGCGCGAGGTCTCGATGATCGTCGGGCGCAACCCGGAAAGCCTCGACGAAGCCGGCATCTGCCGCGCCGCCATCGAGAGCCTGTCGGAGAACTTCTCCGACGGCATCGTGGCCCCGGCATTCTGGATCGGGATCGGCGGCCTACCGGGAGGGGCGCTCTACAAGGCGATCAACACCGCCGACAGCATGATCGGCCACCGCACGCCCCGACACGAGGCCTATGGCTGGGCCTCGGCCCGCCTCGACGATCTCGTGAACCTCCCCGCCTCGCGGCTCTCGGCGGGGTTGATCGTAGCGGCGTGCCTCCTCCATCCCGGGGCTTCGGCGGCTGGGGCGTTCCACGCCGTCCGGCGCGATGCGGGCCGTCACCGCTCACCCAATGCCGGCTGGCCCGAGGCGGCGATGGCGGGCGCGCTCGGTCTGAGGCTGGCGGGGCCGCGCATGTACGGCGCCGAAATCGTCGACGATGCCTGGATGGGCAATGGCCGGGCGGAGGCGGGTCCGCGCGATGTGGAACGGGCGCTGGCATTGTACCGCATCGCCTGCGCGATACTTTTCGGATGTATTGCCCTCGGCGCATCTATACTCAAGGTTGTTTTGATATAATTGAGATCACTCACATTCCTATGGGCGGGCGGGCAATGATACGGACTGGTCTTCTGGCGATCCTGCTTTTCCACGGAGCCGCCGCGCCGGCTCTCGCGGCGGGAAGCGTCATGCGCGACCTCGTTCCGGTGGACCCGCCCTACACGATGACGTCCGGCCTGAGCGGCAAGAACGGCAAACCCGCCAAGGATATCAGCGGCATCGCCTGCATGCCGCCGAAGGACGGCAAGCGGCGCTGCCTCGTGGTCAACGACGAGAATACCGGCGCGCAGTTCATCACCATCGACGGGCACACGATCACGCCCGGGGCCGATATCGACCTCGTCGGCGGGGGACCGAGCCCGAACACGCTGGGCACCCCGCCCTCCAGGAACGGGTGTACGGGCGGCGAGGGCAAATTCGACGATCTCGACGGCGAAGGCGTGGCCTATGCGGCCCCCTACTTCTACGTGGTCGGTTCGCATGGCTGCTCGCGCGGAAAGGCGAAGTTCAAGCTCTCCACCTTCGTGCTGGCGCGCATCCGAGTCGACGCGAACGGCGAGCCGGCGGGACCGGGTGCGGTAGAGACCACCTACCGTCTAGGCGATGCCCTCGGCCTGGCAGAGACCGTCAGCGCCTACTACACGCAGGATCTCCAGACCGATGACGGCGACGCGACGCCCAACGGCCTCAACATCGAGGGGGTCGCCGTCGACGGGACGCGGCTGTTCGCCGGGCTGCGCGCACCATCCCATGACGGCAAGACCTTCATCGTCGAGGCGGATGTGGGGGCTCTGTTCGCGCAGGGGCACGAACCGCTCAAGGCCGCCCCGCAGGTGATCCCCCTCGCGGTCGGCCGCGGGGCCGGGATCCGCGATCTCGCCATCCTGCCTGACGGGCGGCTCCTCGTCCTCACCGGGCCGGCTCAAGGACAGACCGACGTGCCCTACAGCCTGTTCGCGGCCGGCGCCTCCGTCAACGCGAAACTCGAGCCGATCGGGCGTCTCACCGGGGCGGAAAAGGGCGCCAAGGCGGAAGGTGTCGCGGTGCTGGGCGACAAGCGCATCCTCGTCATGTTCGACAGCATCAAGGATGGCGGGCCGCTCGAATACACGCTGCCCTGACGGATCAGGCCGGGCGCGGCGCGGTTACATCGCCTCGGCGCAGGGCGGACAGCACCGCGAACATCAGGCTCGCCCCTCGAACGGGGCCTTATGGGACGAGCCTACGCCGCGAAACCGCTAACGCGCCAGCGCCAGCAGGCGATCGCAATCGACATGGGCCTCGATGTGTCGCGCCAATTCGTCGAGGACGCGCTCGACCCCGCTTTCGTAGGAATGGCCGTCAGACGCCGCCCCCAGGCGCGCGAGCCAGGCGGCCCGCTGCCGGTCGTCGGAGAAGAGGCCGTGGACATAGGTGCCGCTGACCCGCCCGTCGGCAGAGACGGCGCCGTCCGCCCGCCCGTCGGCGAAGCGCAGCAGCGGCGTCACCGTGTCCGGACCGGCCGTGTCGCCCACATGCATCTCGTAGCCGTTGAACGGCAGATCGTCGACCAGCGTCCGGCCGCTCACCGCTTCGAGCCGCTTCAGCGGCGTCATCACCGTCTCGACGTCGAGCAGGCCGAGTCCGGCGACGCTGCGCGGCTCGCCCTCGATCCCGTGCGGGTCGCTCAACGTCCGGCCCAGCATCTGATAGCCGCCGCAGAGCCCGAGAACATGACCACCGCGCCGGATATGGGCGCGGATATCCACGTCCCAGCCCTCGCGGCGCAGGGCGTCGAGATCGTCGATCGTGGTCTTCGAGCCCGGCAGCAGGACGAGGGCGACGTCGCCCGGAATCGCCTCGCCGGGCCTGACCAGCACCACCTCCACCTCCGGCTCCGCCCTCAGAGGGTCGAGATCATCGAAATTGGCGATGCGCGGCAGGACCGGCACCGCGACGCGGATCCGCGTGCGGGCGGTGGCCGCGGAACCCGCGAGACCGAGCATGTCCTCGGCTGGCAAACGGGCGGCAAGGGGGAAATGCGGCACGAGGCCGAGGGCGGGCCAGCCGGTCGCCGTGGCGACGATGTCCATGCCGTCGGCGAACAGGCTCGGGTCGCCGCGAAAGCGGTTGACGAGAAAACCGGCGATCATGGCCGCATCCGCCGCGTCGATCACAGCCTTGGTGCCGACGAGACTGGCGATGACGCCGCCCCGGTCGATATCGCCGAGCAGGATCACCGGCGTGTCGGCGGCCCGCGCGAAACCCATATTGGCGATGTCGCCGCGCCGCAGATTCACCTCGGAGGCCGAACCGGCGCCCTCCACGATCACGAGATCGGCCTGAGCCTTCAAGTGTGAAAAACTCTCCAGCACGGAAGCCAGCAGGCGCGGCTTCCAGGCCTGATAGTCTCGGGCCTTCGCGGTGCCGACCATCCGTCCCTGCACCACCACCTGGGAGCCGGTCTCGCTCTGGGGCTTCAGCAGGACCGGATTCATGTGGATGGAGGGCGCCACCCCGCAGGCCCGCGCCTGCAGCGCCTGGGCCCGGCCGATCTCGCCGCCATCGGCGGTGACGGCCGCGTTGTTCGACATGTTCTGCGGCTTGAACGGCCGCACCCTGAGCCCGCGCCGCGTGAAGGCGCGGCACAGGCCGGCCACGATCAGCGACTTGCCGACATCCGAGCCGGTGCCCTGGATCATGAAGGCGCGGGCGGTCATGCGATCGGGTCTCGTCCGGTGTGCCGAGGGGCGTCGGCGAGCCCTAGCACGGCCGCGTTAGGGCCGCGACGGCGGGCCGGCGCCGCAGGCGGGATCGGCAGGCCGCGCGGCCCGGCGGAAATCGAGGATGGCGGAGGCGTAGGTCTCGACCACCTCCGAGAACGGCACCCGCTCGGCCGTGAACAGCACGGCGCGATGGCTGAACAGCCGGTCCGGAATCGCGAGCGGCGCGCAGGCGGGGTCCGGCGGGACCGCTTGATCCCACCCGGGCGGCAAGGGCTGCCAGAGATGGTCCGCCCCAATGGTCTGGCGGGTGGTTCCCAGGGCTTGCACCGCCCTGCCGAACGGCGTGTCCGTGGTCTCGAGCAGGCGGTTCATCTCCGGCGTCAGCCGCTCGGGCACGTACCAATTGTCGGCCTCCGACAGGACGTGGTCGCCGCAGGCGAGCCGGACGCGGCGGTATTTCAGGACGGTGTCGGGTCCGGCGGCGAGGCGGCGGCGCGTCTCTTCCGAGGCGGGCTTGTCCACATCGCGCAGGAGGGTCGCCGTGAGCCGCGGGTCCGTCGCCATGCCGTGCTCGGAGCACCAGCCTTCGAGCGTCGCGGTGGCGCTGCGGCCCGCCAGGAGCCGCGCATTCAGCCCCTCCATCACCGCCAGCGCCTCGACCCGGCCGAGATAGGTGTCCGGCCAGGACGTGACGGATTGGGCGGATGCCGCACCGGCACCGGACAGAAAAATCGTGAGAAGAACGAGGCAGCGCCGGAAGCAGCGACGAGACACAACCCAAGGGCGATTTAGAATCATACTATACACGTTGACGAAGCCGTGCATAAGTTGCGGGACCGAAGCCCGCGACGCCAGGTGATCTCTCGTGGAGCTCATCTTTCCCATCGAGTTCCTCGTCAGCGGCACACCGGTCTCGTTCCAATCGGCCCGACCGAGTTCCAAATCGCAGTGGAAGCAGAAGGTCCGGGCGGCAAGCGACGGCTCTTTGCCCGAGAACCACTTCGCCTGCGAGGGCAAACTCGCCGTGACGCTGTTCTACTTCCCGGTCGGCCCCGTGCAGGGCGACGTGGACAATATCGTCAAACTGGTTCTCGATGCCCTCAACCAGCATATCTACATGGATGATTCCCAGATCGAACGGGTAGTCATCCAGAAGTTCGAACCGCAGCGGGTGTTTTCTTTCACGCAGCCGAGCCCAGTCCTGACGGCGGCTCTTTCGGCACAGAAGCCGATCCTATACGTAAGGCTTTCGGACGATCCCTTCGAGGAACTGGCATGAGCGGCATGGAATCAGAACGGCCGGTCCTCGACCTCATCATCCCGGCACTTACGGATGCCGGCTACGAGGTCTATACTCACCCTTCACGCCAGCTTCTGCCCTCCTTCATGGGCGACTACGTTCCAGACGCCATCGCGCTTGGCAAACCAAAGAATCTGGCGATCGAAATCGTACGGGATGGCACGCGATCCGGAAGCCGGGAAAGGGTCGCTGACCGGTTCCTCGGTGTCACCGATTGGGAGCTTCGGATCTACTACGCCCGCTCCGGCGGCGGCGTGCCCGCCATCGACGGCGTGACGCCAGACATCATCGACCGCACGATCACGAAGGTCGAGGCCCTCATCGCGGCCGGCCAGATGGAAGCGGCTCTGCTGCTCGGCTGGTCGACCTTCGAAGCCATCGGGCGGGCCTTGATTCCGAACCGCCTGTCACACTCTCAATCGCCCGCACGGCTGATCGAGCAGCTCGCGGGCGAAGGCATCGTGACGCCGGACGAGGCGGATCGTCTTCGTCCCATCGCGAACCTGCGCAACGCCGTCGCCCACGGGGCCTTGCAGCGCGACCTCGATCGCACCGCCCTGGAGGATTTCGTCGCCACGCTGAAGCTCGTCCTCCACGAGAACCAGCCGCTCGGCGCTGGGGCCTGACCGCGCCCAGTAGTCAGAACTCGATCCCCTCCTGTGCCTTCACCCCGGCGGCGAAATGGTGCTTCACGCTGCCCATCTCGGTGACGAGGTCGGCTGCCTCGATGAGGGCCGGCTTGGCGTTGCGCCCGGTGACGATGACGTGGAGATCGGGCCGGCGCGCCCGGAAAGCCGCCACCACGGCGTCGATGGGCAGGTAATCGTAGCGCAGGGCGATGTTGAGTTCGTCGAGGAGGATGAGGCGGATGGTCGGATCGGCCATCAGCTCCTCGGCCTTGGCCCAGGCATGCTCGGCCGCCGCGATGTCGCGGGCCTTGTCCTGCGTCTCCCAGGTGAAGCCCTCGCCGAGCGTATGCCACTCGATCCGGTCGCCAAAGGCCTTCAGCGCGTGCTTCTCGCCCGTATCCCAGGCGCCCTTGATGAACTGGACCACGCCGACCCGCCAGCCATGGCCGAGCGCCCGCAGGACGAGGCCGAGCCCGGCCGTGGTCTTGCCCTTGCCGGGGCCGGTATTGACGATGAGGAGGCCCTTCTCGATCGTCTTGGCCGCGACCTCGGCGTCCTGGACGGCCTTGCGCTTCTCCATCTTCTCGCGGTGACGGTCGGCCTCCGGGTCATTCGTTTCCAGATCGTTCATGCGCTCGCTCCGGGTTGGGGTTTCACGATCATCGGCAGTCCCGCCACCATGAACACCACATGGTCGGCCCGCGCGGCGAGGCGCTGGTGCAGGCGCCCGGCCGCGTCGCGGAAGCGGCGGGCGAGCGCGTTGTCCGGCACGATGCCGAGACCGACCTCGTTGCCGACGAGCACCACCGGCCCCGACGCGCGATCGCAGGCCTCGATCAGGGCGGCGCTCGCCGCCTCGATATCGGCCTCGGACAGGATTAGGTTGGTGAGCCACAGGGTCAGGCAATCGACCAGCACCGGCCCGGTCGCCGCGGCGACGGCCTCGGGCAGGTCGATCGGCACGTCCCGCGTGATCCAATCGGCCGAGCGGCGCGACCGGTGAAGGGCGATGCGCTCCCGCATCTCGTCGTCCCAGGCCTGCGCGGTGGCGAGGTAGAGCCATGGCGCGGGGCAGGCTTCGATCAGGCGCTCCGCGTGCAGGCTCTTGCCCGAGCGCGCGCCGCCGAGGACCAGTGTCATTCTTGGAGAAGGCTGCCGCATGGCTCCCTTTAGCGCGAAACCGCCCTGCCCCGTCAAAGCCGGTAAAACGCTTTGGCGCCGCGTTGTCAGCGGTCGCGCGAGCGCGTAGAAGCGAGGTTCGGACGGTGCCCCGGCGACGGGGTGAAAAGGGAATGCGGTGAGGGCTCGCGCCTGAAACCGCAGCTGCCCCCGCAACTGTGAGCGGAGACGGGCCTGCCATCGGCCACTGGAGCGATCCGGGAAGGCGGCAGGACCGGACGACCCGCGAGCCAGGAGACCTGCCTTCCGAAGGGGACCACATCGTCCTCCCGCTCTATCCTCGAACGCCGCCGGCGGGGCGGCCGGAGACCTGACACGATGACCACCAACACCCTCGTCCTCACCGGCACCCGCAGCAACGAGCGTCTCGGCGCGATGCTCATGGCCGCTTTCCTCGGGCTCGGGCTCGTCTTCATGGCCGGCTTCGCCCCGGCGATGGCGCTGCACAACGCGGCCCACGATTTCCGGCACGCCCAGAATTTCCCCTGCCACTGACCGCCTCGCGCTCAGTCAGGACCTGATTCCATGATGATCCGACTCGTGTCGGCGGCCCTGGTCGCAGGCTTCCTGGCGGCTGTCGTCGCCACGGGCTTGCAGCTCGCCCTCACCTCGCCACTGATTATCGCGGCTGAGCGTTACGAGAGCGGCGAAGCCACGGCGCCGGCCGCGCAATGGATGCCGCGCGGCGCCTCGCCGGCCTCCCTCATCGTGCCCGTCCATTCCGGCCATGACCATGGCGGCAAGACGGACGGTGTCGAAGGCGGCGAGGTCGCACCGGCCTGGCAGCCCGGCCCCGGCCTGCCCCGTATGGTCTTCACCGCCCTCGCCACCCTCGTCGGCGGCGTCGGCTATGCCCTGTTGCTGGGCGCGGCTCTCATCGCCTGCGGGCGCGAGCCGAGCCCGGAAACCGGCCTGCGCTTCGCCATTGCGGGGTTCCTCGCCGTGGCTCTCGCCCCGGCCCTCGGCCTGCCGCCGGAACTGCCCGGCATGGAGGCGGCCCCGCTCGCCGAACGCCAGTTCTGGTGGATCATGACCGCGGCCGCCACCGCCATGGGGCTCTACCTCATCGCGATCCGCCGCTCCTCCATCGCCATCGCTGGAGGGCTCGTGCTTCTGGTCGCGCCGCATTTGGCAGGCGCTCCGGAGACGAGCCACACCGCCTCTGCCCTGCCGCCGGGTTATGCGGCGCAGTTCGCCGCGCGGTCGCTGGGCATCGCCTTCGTGTTCTGGGCGGTGATCGGCCTCGCTTTCGGCTGGGCCTGGAACAGCGTCGGGCGCAAGAGCCCGGCGGCGTCGAATGCCTGACGAGGACCTCCAGGCCGGCAGCCCGGTCGTACTCTACGTCTGTGCCACCTGCCGCATGGCCGGCGACACGTCCGAGCCCCGCGCCGGGGCACGCCTCGTCTCGGCGCTGCGCGATGCGGTGACGGAAGCCGCCATCGATGGCATCGCGGTCGAGAGCGTGGAATGCCTCTCGGTCTGCAAGCGCCCCTGCACCGTCGCCGTGGCGTCCGAAGGCCGCTGGACCTACGTCTACGGCGATCTCGACCCGGTCGAATCGGCCAGAACCATCCTCGCGGGCATCGGCCTGTACGCGGAGACGCCCGACGGCATCGTGCCCTGGAAGGCACGGCCGGAAGCGTTCCGCAAAGGCGTCGTCGCCCGCATTCCCCCGTTTCCTCCGCCGCGCGCGGACAGAATTCCGGACGCCGCCGAATGAGCATCGTCGAGAAGATCCCCTGCACGATCGTCACCGGCTTCCTCGGAGCCGGCAAGACGACCCTCGTGCGTCACCTCGTGGAGAATGCCGGCGGTCGTCGGCTCGCCATCATCGTCAACGAGTTCGGCGATATCGGCTTCGACGGATCGTTCCTGGCCGCCTGCGGCATCGAGGGCTGCCAGGACGAGGACATCGTGGAACTGGCCAATGGCTGCATCTGCTGCACCGTGGCGGACGATTTCGTGCCGGCCCTGAACAAGCTCCTCGACCGGGCCGACCCGCCGGAGCACATCCTCATCGAGACGTCAGGCCTCGCTCTGCCGAAGCCCCTGGTCCAAGCCTTCCACTGGCCCGCCATCCGCTCGCGGGTGACCGTGGACGGGGTGATCGCGGTCATCGACGGCCCCGCCGTCGCTGCCGGCTTCTTCGCCGACGATCCGGCGGCCCTCGCCGCCCAGCGGGCCGACGATGCCAGCGTCGATCACGACAACCCGCTGGAAGAGGTGTTCGAGGACCAGCTCCTCTGCGCCGACCTCGTAGTCATGAACAAGGCCGACCTCCTCGACGAAGCCGGCAAGGCCAAGGTCCGCGCCGAGGTGGAGCGCCAGCTGCCGCGCGCGGTGAAGATGGTCGAGGCCGAGCATGGCCGCCTCGATCCGCGCGTGATCCTCGGTCTCGGCGCCGCCGCCGAGGACGATCTCGACGCCCGCCCCTCCCATCACGGCGAGGGCGAGGATCACGATCACGACGATTTCGACTCGGTGGCGATCACGGTCCCCGCGACGGCGAGCGCCGAGGATCTGGCCTCCCGCGTCGCCCGCGCCGCCGAGACCAGCGGCGTCCTGCGGATCAAGGGCTTCGCCGAGGTCACCGGAAAGCCGATGCGCCTCGTAGTCCAGGGCGTCGGCGCCCGCATCGCCCATCATTACGACCGCCCCTGGCGGGCGAGCGAGAACCGCGACGGCCGGCTCGTGGTCATCGGGCTGAAGGGTTTCGACCAAGGGGCGGTGGCAGCCGCCCTGGCGGGGTGAGCGCGTTGACCGCCCGACGGATTCCGGCGCGCGGGTGCCGCGGCCTTGTGGTCGCGTCCGGCCTGGCGGCTCTCGCGGCGATCGGTGGGTGCTCGGATTCACGTCCGCCCAAACCGGAGTTTCAGGCCTCGGACAGCCGGGCGATGGCACGCCTCTCTCCGGTGGCTCGCCCCCTCGCCCAGACGGGCGATGCGAAGCTCGCCTATACCCACGACCTGACCATCGGATTGCCGCCCCAGCGGGTGAACGCGCATTTCGAGGCGGCCCGCGACCGCTGCCTGAACGAGGCGGCCCTGAAATGCATCCTCGTCGCTGCGTCCATCGACGATGGCCGGAGGCCTGCGGGCCGTCCGCAGGCGCAGGTCCAGGTCCGACTGCCGCATGAATCCGTTGCGCCCTTCATGGCCTTCGTCACGTCGCCCCTGCCCGGCGAGGCGACGGGCGACGTCGTGCTCCGGAGCCAGTCGACGCGTGCCGACGACCTGACGGATGCCATCGAGGATGGCGGCAGGCGCTTGGCCCAGCTCACCGCCTATCGCGCCCGGCTCGATGCGATCGCCGCACGGCCCGACCCGCGCGTGGAGGATCTGATCCGCATCGCGCAGGAATTGGCGCAGGTTCAGTCGCAGATCGAGGAAGCCGATGCCAAACAGCGCGGCCTGAGCCAGCGCGTCGATACGGAGCTCGTCTCCGTCGCCCTGCGCTCCGACGAGGCGCGCGCCGGGCCTCTCGCCCCCGTGGAGGAAGCCTGGGCCCAGGCGGGCCAGACCTTCGGCGCGAGCGCCGGATCGGCCTTGCGCTTCGTCGTGGCCGGCCTGCCATGGTTACCGCTGGTGCTGATCGGCGTGTTGCTCCTTCGCGCGCTGTGGCGCCGGCGCAGCCGCCGAAGCGCCATGACCGAGCGGACGTCCTCCAGGGCACAGCCATGACGGCGCGCCGCCCATGCATCTGATCCGAATCGACACGGTCTCCCTCGACGAAGGCGAAGCCGCCATCGATCTGGGCCAGGCGCCCGGCGACATCGTGTTCCTGTCCTTCACCGATTCCGACCTTTCCGGCATGGCCGGCGCGCATGCGGCCGAGCGGGAGGCAGCGGCACGGGACTCGTCGGCGAGCGACGTCCCGACGCTCCGCCTCGCCAAGCTGGCCCGGCTGCGCCATCCGATGTCCGTCGATCTCTACGTGGACAACGTGATCGCGCGGTCGAAATTCGTGGTCATCCGCTGCCTCGGTGGCCTCGATTACTGGCGCTACGGCGTCGAGCGCGCCGCCGCCGCGGCTCGCGCGAACGGCGTGAAGCTCGCCGTCATTCCGGGTTGCGACAAGCCCGATCCCCGCCTCACCGCCTTCTCGACGGTGGCTCCGGAACTCGTGGCGACGCTGGAGGGCTATTGCCGCGCGGGCGGAGGCGAAAACCTGCGTAGAATGATCCGGCGTCTCTCCGGCGAAATTGGGTATGTGATCGAAGCGCTGCCGCCAGTCGCCCTGCCGCGCGGCTTCGCCTGGTGCCCGGGTTGCGGACCGGTCGCACACGAGACCGCCCTGGCCGCCGCAGGTCGGGATCGCCCCCTCGCCCTCATCCTGGTCTATCGGTCGGCGGTGCTCGGCGGCGACACCCGGCCCGTGGCCGACCTCATCGCAGCCCTCGGTGAGCGCGGCATCGGTGCCGCCACCCTCGCGGTCGCAAGCCTCAAGGACGCGCTCGCCCTCGATGCCGTGCGGGAGATACTGGCCGCGCGCAACCCGGACATCGTCATCGCGGCAACGGCCTTCTCGGCGCGGGAGGATGGCGGCTTCGTCCTTGATGGCGCCGACGCGCCCATCCTTCAAGCCTACACGATCGGGGCCTCACGGGAGGCCTGGGAGGCCTCGGCGCGGGGCATGAACGCCGCCGACCTCGCCATGCAGGTGGCGCTTCCCGAATTCGACGGCCGGCTCTCCGGTTTCCCGATCTCGTTCAAGGAGGACGGGCCGGAACTCGACGGGTTCAGCGAGCGCCGGGCCATGCCCTTCCCGGCTGGCATCGCCGCCTTGGCCGACCGCGCATCGGCCTGGGTGGCGCTGAAACACCGGCCGCGCGCAACGCGTCGCCTCGCCCTGGTCCTGTCCGACTACCCTGCCCGTGGCGGCCGGGCGGGCTTCGCCGTGGGGCTCGACACGCCGGCGAGCGCGGGGGTGATCGCGGAGACGCTGCGGCGGGCCGGCTATGCGGTGGGCCACCTGCCGGAGCCGGACGCTCTGATGCACGCGCTGATGAAGGAGGCTCCGACCTTCGCGGTGCCGCTCGCGGCCTATCGCGACTGGCTCTCTACACTGTCACCGGACGAGCGGGACACGCTCGATCGACGGTGGGGCGAGCCGGAGGCCGACCCGGTCTGTGTCGATGGGGCGTTCCGCTTCCCGATGGTGCACGACAATTCTCCGTCCAACCCTCAACCTCATCCTGAGGCGCCGCGTCAGCGGCCTCGAAGGAGGCCTCCAGTATCCGCTGAGGGTTCTGGAAACCTCCTTCGAGGCCAGCGCTGCGCGCCGGCACCTCAGGATGAGGTGGATGGTGGGGACGACCGAGAACGAAGCGTTGGCCTCGCCGTCTTCCTTCAGCCCGACCGTGGCCGGGCGGCGGATCGCAAAGCGGGCTATCACGACCCCGACGAGCCGCCGACCCATGCCTATCTCGCCTTCCATCTCGGATTGCGGGAGGGGTTCGACGCCCTGATCCATCTCGGTACCCACGGCACCACCGAATGGTTGCCCGGCAAGGCGGTGGCCCTGTCGCCGGCCTGCTGGCCGGCGCGGGCGATCGGGCATCTGCCCGTGATCTACCCCTTCATCGTCGACGATCCCGGCGAGGCGGCCCCCGTGAAACGCCGGCTCGGCGGCATCGCCCTGGGCCACCTGACGCCCCAGACCGAATGCGCCGGCCTGACCCCGGAAGCCGCGCGGCTACGCGAACTCGTGGAGGAATATTCCTCGGCCAGCGTCCTCGATCCGCGACGGGCCGACATCATCGCCCGCGCGATCCTCGACGATGCGGCCGATGCCGGCCTTCTGTCCGGCGCCGGGATCGACGCCGACACGCCCATGGCCGACGCGCTCACCGCCCTCGACGCGCATCTGTGCGACCTCGGCGAGGTGACCACCCGCGACGGGCTCCACGTGTTCGGATCGGCACCGGACGACGCGCCGGCCCCTGTGAAAGCCTGCGCGGCCGCCGAGCGCAAGGGGCTGCTGGCGGCCCTCGACGGACGCTTCGTTCCCCCCGGCCCCGCCGGCTCGCCCTCTCGCGGGCGGACCGACGTGATGCCCACGGGGCGCAACCTCACTACTCTCGATCCGCGCAGCCTGCCGACGCGGGCCGCCACGCTGCTCGGCGCGAAAGCCGCCGATGCGGTGGTCCGGCGCTACCTGCAGGACGAGGGCGACTACCCGGCCCGCATCGTCATGGATCTCTGGGCCTCGCCGACCCTCCGCACCGGCGGCGAGGACGTGGCGCATGCCCTGGCACTCATGGGCGTGCGCCCGACCTGGGACCATGCCTCCACCCGCGTCACCGGTTTCGAGGTGTTGCCGCTCGCCCTTCTCGACCGACCGCGCATCGACGTGACCCTGCGTGTCTCGGGCGCGTTCCGCGATACCTTTCCCGAGACCCTCTCTTTCCTCGCCCGCGCGGCATCTGCCGTCGCCGAGCGCGAAGAGGAAGACGACGAGAACCCGCTCGCCGCCGCACGCCGCCGGGGCGAGGCCCCCGCCCGTGTCTACGGCGCAGCACCAGGCCGCTACGGCGCCGGTGCCGGCGAACTCGCCCTCGACGGACAATGGCAGAGCCGCGACGATCTCGGCCAAGCCTATCTCGACGCCACCTCGCATGCCTATGGCGGGACCGAGGATATGGCCGATGTGGGCTTCGCCACCCGCGTCGCGCAGGCGGACGCTTATGTCCACGCCTTCGATGTCGCCGAACGGGACCTCCTCGACGGCGACGCCGCGGCCGATGCCATGGGAGGGTTCTCGGCTGCCGCCGCGCTCGGCGGGCGCGCTCCCGCACTCTACAGCCTCGACGTGGCCGACCCGGAAAAGCCCAAGGCGCGCACCGCCCGCGAGGATGCGGCGCGCCTCATCCGCGCCAAACTCGCGAACCCGCGATGGATCGCGGCGCAGCTGCGCCACGGCTATCGCGGCGCTCAGGAACTGGCACAGGGGATCGACGCGGTCTTCGTCCTCGCCGCCGCCACGGACGCCATCTCCGACGCCGATCTCGACCGGCTCTACGGGGCGATGATCGCCGATCTCGATACGTTCGATGCCCTGCGCGCGGCCAATCCCGATGCCGCCCGCGCCATCCTCGAACGGTTCGACGAAGCGCGCCGGCGCGGGTTCTGGACCACACGCCGCAACGCCATGGCCGCCGACGAGCTGATGCCGGAGGCGGCCGAATGAGCGCGCCGCGCCGCGTCTCTCCGGAGCCTGCACGCCGGGGCTGGTGCCCGAGCCTCGCCCGGCCGATGCTGACGGGGGACGGGCTGCTTGCCCGCGTGCATCCACCACTGGGCATCCTTACGCAGGCGCAGGCGCGGGCGGTGGCGGAAGGCGCGCGCCGCTTCGGCAACGGCCATATCGACGTGACGGCGCGGGCGAACCTGCAGGTGCGGGGCGTCACCGAGGCAACCCGCTGCGGCCTCGCGGAGGCCCTGGACGCGGCTGCGCTCAACGATGTGCGTAGCGACGGTGGGCCACAACGGCTTACCCTGACCACGCCGCTCGCCGGCCTAGATTCTACTCTTATCGACATTCTGACCCTGGCCGGGGCGATCGAGGCAATCGGGTTGGCGATCCCGGGCCTGCCGCCCAAGGCGCTGGTCGCCGTCGAGGCGGCGGAGTGCGGCGCCTGCCTCGGCGGGGCCCAGCCGGATTGCCATCTCGTCGCCACGGCGGAGGGCTTGGCGTTGCAACTCGCAGGCGACGCGGCTTGGTGGCATGTCCCCGCCGACGGCGTGCATTCTGTCCTCGACGCCACCTTGCGCCGGCTCGCCGGGAGCGGTCAGCGCCGGATGCGGGATCTATCCTCTTTGGACAGGAGCGGCCTGGCGCTTGGCCTCAGCCTGCGCTCCGCAACGCCTCCTCCCGGCGCATCGCTGCCGCGTCCTGGCCTACTTGCCCTGAACTCACATCTTCCCACCGCTCGCGGGCAGCACGAATCCCCCCCAAGCGAAGCTTCGCCCGTCAGCATCCTGCTCGACGCGCCCTTCGGCCGCTGCACGGCGGACGCCCTGGACGCCCTCGCAGATGCAACCGAAATTCTCGGGACAGAGCCTCTGCGGCTCTCGCCGACGAGGGGCTTTCTTCTCGTTGCCCCCAGCGCGGCAGCGGCGGAGGCGGTGCGACCCATCCTCGCGGCGGCAGGCTTCTTGACGGAGCCGGACGATCCGAGGCGGGCGGTTGCCGCCTGTCCGGGAGCGCCGGCCTGCGCTTCCGGCTCGACGACGACGCTTGTCGACGCGGCACGGCTGGCCGACGCCTTCGAGGCCTTTTCGGCGCGAGGCCTGTCGGCCCATGTCTCCGGCTGCGCCAAGGGCTGCGCCCATCCTGCCGCCGCCTCGCTCACCCTGGTCGGGCGCGATGGCCTCTATGGCATCGTCCTCGACGGCCGGCCCGATGCGTTGCTGGAAACCCTCCTCACTTTCGACGCAGCGCTGGAGCGCGTAAGGAGGGCCGATCCGGCCTATCCCGCCACCCTCGCCCACGCTTTCAGGACATCCCCATGAGTTCGCGCCTCGACTATCTGCGCGACGGACAGGCGATCTACGCCCGATCCTTCGCCATGATCCGCGCCGAGGCCGACCTCGCCCGCTTCTCCGGCACCGCCGAACGCGTCGTCGTGCGGATGATCCATGCCTGCGGCATGACCGACCTGCCCAAGGACGTGGAAGCCTCCGAGGATTTTGCCGCCAGCGGCGAGGCCGCGCTCAAAGCCGGGGCACCGATCCTGTGCGATGTGCGCATGGTCGCCGACGGTGTCACCCGCTCGCGTCTTCCCGCCGACAACCGGGTGATCTGCACCCTCACCGACCCGCGCGTGCCCGGCCTCGCCGCCGAGATGAACACGACCCGCACGGCCGCCGCCATGGAACTCTGGCGCGAGCATCTTCCCGGCAGCATCGTCGCTGTCGGCAACGCGCCGACCGCCCTGTTCCGGCTGCTCGAATTGCTCGATGAAGGCGTCGCCCCGCCGGCGGCGGTCATCGGAATCCCCGTCGGCTTCGTGGGGGCCGCCGAGTCCAAGGAAGCCCTCGCCCGCGACGGGCGGGTGCCCTTCATCGTCGTTCATGGAAGGCGCGGCGGCAGCGCCATGACCGCCTCCGCGATCAACGCCCTCGCCAACGAGATCGAGTGATGGATTCGAGCGAGCGGCTTCCCCCCGCAGAGCCGGCGGACATCACCGAGATCCCGCGACAGGTCACCACCGGTACGCTCTACGGCGTCGGGATGGGACCGGGCGACCCGGATTATCTCACCGTCCGCGCCATGAAGCTTCTCGCCGAGGCGCCGGTCCTGGTGCATTTCTGCAAGAAGGGCCGGCGCGGCAATTCCCGCACCATCGCCGATGCGGTGATGCATGACCCGGCCCGCGAGATGCCCCTGGTCTATCCCTACACCACCGAGCTTCCCCCGGAGCATGGCGAGTACGTCTCCGCCCTCGCGTCCTTCTACGACGATGCGGCGACGCGGATCGCCGACCATCTCGGGGCCGGGCGGGACGTGGCGATCCTGTCGGAGGGCGATCCGTTCTTCTACGGCTCGTTCATGCATCTGTGGCGCCGCCTGAAGGACCGTTTCCCGGTAGAGGTGGTGCCCGGCGTCACCGGCATGTCCGGCTGCTGGACCAGGGCCGGAACCCCGATCACCTGGGGCGACGACGTGCTGACGATTCTCCCGGCGACGCTGAGCCATGACGCCCTGGTGGAGCGCCTCCGCATCACCGACGCCGCCGTCATCATGAAGCTCGGCCGCCACCTGCCGAAGGTGCGCCGCGCCCTGGCCGAGACCGGCCTCCTCGACCGCGCGGTCTATGTGGAACGCGGCACCATGGCCGGCGAGAAGGTGATCGCGCTGGCCGAGAAGCCGGACGACGACGCCCCCTATTTCTCGATGGTCCTGGTGCCCGGCGAGGGGCGCCGCCCGTGACCGGTTCCGTCACGGTCGTCGGCCTCGGGCCGGGCGATCCGCGTCTCCTCACCCAGGCGGCGAGCGAGGCCCTGGCGCAGGCGCAGGACCTCATCGGCTACATCCCCTACGTCGCCCGCGTGCCCGACCGGCCGGGGCTGACGAAACACGCCACCGACAACCGCGTCGAGGTCGACCGGGCCGGCCATGCCCTCCGGCTAGCCGCTTCCGGCCGCCGGGTCGCGGTAGTGTCGGGCGGCGATCCGGGGGTCTTCGCCATGGCGGCGGCGATCTTCGAGGCCGTGGAGACCGGCGATCCGGCATGGCGCCACCTCGCCATCACCGTCGAGCCCGGCATCACGGCGATGCTGGCCGCCGCCGCCCGCCTCGGCGCGCCGCTGGGAGGCGATTTCTGCGCGATGTCGCTGTCCGACAACCTCAAGCCCTGGGAGGTCATCACCGCCCGGCTCGAGGCGGTGCTGCGGGCCGATTTCGTGATCTCGCTCTACAACCCGATCTCCTCGGCCCGGCCCTGGCAGCTCGGGGCCGCGCTCGGTCTCGCCGCCGACCACCGCGCACCGGAAACGCCGGTGATCTTCGCCCGCGCGGTCTCCCGCCCGGACGAGGCGATCCGGATCCTGACCCTGGCGCAGGCGCGTGAGATGAAGGCGGACATGGCCACGATGGTCATCATCGGTGCATCCGCCACCCGGCTGATCCCGCGCGGTGACGCGACACCCTTCGTCTACACCCCGCGCAGCGTGCCGGCGTGAGAGCGGGACGCAGCAGCGTGGCTCCCACAATTCCCCAATCAATCCACCTCGTCCTGAGGTGCCGCAGCGAAGCGAAGGCCTCGAAGGAGCCCTCCATTCAGCCCTGCGAGACCTGGAGGGCTCCTTCGAGGCCCGCATCGCGGGCACCTCAGGGTCAGGGCCGGGCTTCAGTGGTTCAGGCGCTCCCGCAGCCACGCCAGCGCGCCCTCGGCATCCGACACGCTGTCGACATCCGGCTTATCGGGCGGGCGCACGATCACCACCGGCAGACCGAGCGCGCGGGCTGCGGCGATCTTGCCGTAGGTGGCGGGGCCGCCGGAATTCTTGGTGACCAGGATGTCGATCCACCGCTCGGCGAGGAACGTCATCTCGGCGGCCTCACCGAAGGGACCGCGTGCGGCGATCTCGGTGAGGCGTGGCACCGGCAGGGCGTCGCCGATCGGCTCGATGGCGCGGACGATGTAATCGTGCTGCGGGGCAGTCGCGAAGGCGCCTACTTCGAGGCGGCCAATCGTCAGGAACACCCGCCGGGGCGTCTCGCCGAGGGCGAGGACGGCCTCCGACATGGTCTCGACCTCGGTCCAGCGATCTCCCTGCCTCCGCTCCCAGGCCGGGCGGCGGATGGCGAGGAGCGCCACACCGGTCCGCTCGCAGGCAAGCGCCGCGTTGCGGCTGATCCGCGCCGCGAAGGGATGCGTGGCGTCGATCACCACGTCGATCCGATTCTCGGCGATCCAGGCGGCGAGGCCCTCAGCTCCGCCGAAGCCACCGATGCGGGTGGAGACCGGTTCGCGCTTCGGCGCGCTGGTACGGCCGGCGAGCGACAGGGTCGCGTCGATCCGCGGATCGAGCCCCTTCACAAGAGCGCTCGCCTCGGTGGTGCCGCCGAGGATCAGAACTCGCATCGTCGCCCTCTCCCTATCCGGCAACCTTGTCCATGAGCGCCGCCCCCGTGTCGAGCACCGCCCCCTGGCTCACCATCGTTGGGATCGGAGAGGACGGGCGCGCGGGCCTGAGCCCCGCCGCCACAGCCGCCCTCGACGGGGCGGAGGTGGTCTATGGCGGAGCCCGCCATTTCGCCCTCGGGGGACCGTTGAGGGCCGAGACGCGGGTCTGGCCGCGCCCGATCTCCGACGCTTATCCCGGCCTCCTCGCCCGGCGCGGACGCCCGACCTGCATCCTCGCCACCGGCGACCCGTTCCATTACGGCATCGGCGCCGAGATCGCGCGGCTGCTGCCGGCGGCCGAGATGTGCGTGTTCCCCCACCTCTCGGCATTCAGCCTAGCGGCGGCACGGCTCGGCTGGCCGCTCGCCGAGACCACCTGCCTCACCCTGCACGGGCGGGCGCTGGAGCGGATCGTACCCCACCTCCAGCCGGGCGCCCGGCTCCTCACCCTGACCTGGGACGAGACCACGCCGGAGGCCGCCGCCGCCCTGCTCACGGAACGCGGTTTCGGCGCCTCTCGCCTCGTCGTCCTCGAGGCCATGGATGGCCCGCGCGAGCGCCGGCTCGAAGCAAGGGCCGATGCGTTCTCCCTCACCGGGATCGATCCGCTCAACACCCTGGCGGTGGAGGTCGTCGCCGATGCCGATGCTCGCGTCGTCAGCCTGAGCCCTGGCCTCGATGATACCTGGTTCGAGAATGACGGCCAGCTCACCAAGGCCGATATTCGCGCCGTGACCCTCGCCGCCCTGCGCCCCCGCGCCGGCCAGCGCCTCTGGGACATCGGCGCCGGAGCCGGCTCGATCTCCATCGAATGGATGCTGCGCCATCCCAGCCTGCGCTCGTTGGCCATCGAGGCGAACCCGGCCCGTGCGGCGCGGATCGCCCGCAACGCCGCCCGCCTCGGTGTACCGGACCTGCGCGTCGTGGAGGGCGAGGCGCCCGCCGCCCTGGAAGGCCTCGAACGTCCGGACGCGATCTTCATCGGCGGCGGAGTCGCGCGTCCTGGCGTGCTCGACCGTGCCCTTGATGCCCTCGGGCCCGGGGGCCGTCTGGTCGCCAACGTCGTCACCCTTGAGGGCGAGGCGGTCCTGCTTGGCGCCCTCGCCCGTCTCGGCGGGCAGCTGAAGCGGCTGTCGGTGGCCCATGCCGATCCGGTCGGCCATCTCCACGGCTGGCGCGCCGCAATGCCGGTGACGCAATGGGTCTGGACGAAGCGGTGACGGGCGGCTGGGCGGTGCCCGACGCGCTTCCCCTCCCCCTTGTGGGGAGGGGTCAGGGGTGGGGGTGGCTCCGAACAGGGCGCACCTTATCCGACACCACCCCCACCTCCGGCTCCTCCCCACAAGGGGGAGGAGGGGCCTGCGACTTGTCTGACGATGATCTGGCCCCTCGAGATACGCGGATAACCCGTCTCATCGTAGCCGGCATCGGCTTCCGGCACGGGGCCATGCCCGACGAGATCGTCGCCCTGATCCACCGAGCGCTTGCCGAAAGCGGCCATGAGCCGGACCAGCTCGGTGCGATCGCCACCGCCGAAGACCGCGCGAACGAGCCGTCGATCGTCGAGGCCGCCGCTGTGTTCGGCCTCGTGCCCGTCGGAATATCACCCGCCGAGATGATCGCCGTCGATGCGCGCGTACCCACCCGCTCGGGCCGGATCGAGGCGAGCCGGCAAGTCGGATCGGTGGCGGAAGCCGCCGCGCTGGCCGTGGCCGGCGAGGGCGGAACCCTGATTCTGCCGCGCATCGCGTCACCAGCGGTGACATGCGCCCTTGCGCTTCCCGCGTATTTCGCCACTCAGGCGGGATGACCGTACATTTCATCGGCGCCGGCCCCGGTGCGGCCGACCTCATCACGATCCGCGGGCGCGATCTCATCGCGCGCTGCCCCGTCTGCCTCTACGCCGGCTCGCTGGTGGCGCCGGAAATCCTGTCCTGGTGCCCGTCCGACGCCCGCATCGTCGACACCGCGCCCCTCGACCTCGACGCCATCGTGGCCGAGATCGTCGCCGCGCACGAGGCCGGGCAGGATGTGGCGCGGCTGCATTCGGGCGACCTCTCGATCTGGAGCGCGCTGGCCGAACAGACCCGCCGCCTCGACCGGCTCGGCATTCCCTACACGGTGACGCCGGGCGTACCGTCCTTCGCCGCCGCCGCCGCCCTACTCCGGCGCGAACTCACCGTGCCGGGCCTTGCCCAATCCGTGGTCCTCACCCGGACCTCGGGCCGGGCCAGCGCCATGCCCGAACGCGAGACGCTCCAAGCCTTCGCCGCCACCGGCGCGACGCTGGCCCTGCACCTCTCCATCCACGTCATCGATACCGTGGTGACCGAGCTCGTACCGTTCTACGGGGCGAATTGCGCCACCGCCGTGGTGTTCCGGGCCACCTGGCCGAACGAGCGCGTCATCTCGGGCACCCTCGCCAGCATCGCGGAGGATGTGCGCGCCGCCGGTCTCGAGCGGACGGCGCTGATCCTCGTCGGCCCGGCCCTCGCGGCCAGCGAATTCCGCGAGAGCGCGCTCTACTCCACCGATTACGACCGCCGCTTCCGCCCCACGGGGCAGCCGGCCCCCGGAGTCGAGTCATGACGATGATGGACCGATCGCATCCGCCCGGCCTTCTCGTCGCCGCCCCACGGTCGAGCTCCGGCAAGACCACCGTGACGCTGGCGCTGATGCGGGCGCTCGCCCGGCGCGGCCTTGCCGTGCGTGGTGCCAAATGCGGACCGGACTATATCGACCCGGCCTTCCACCAGGCTGCCACGGGCTATCCCAGCGTCAATCTCGACAGCTTCGCCATGCCGGATGCCATGCTCGATTCGGTGGCGGCGATGGCGGGCCATGGGGCTGATATCGTCATCGCCGAGGGCTCCATGGGCCTGTTCGACGGCATCGTCGCCAGCGAGGGCCGGACCGGCGCCAATGCCGACATCGCCGCCCGCTACGGCTGGCCCGTGCTTCTCGTCGTAGATGTCTCGGGTGCCGCCCAATCGGCCGCCGCCGTGGCACTCGGCTGCGCCCGCTACGATCCTCGTATCCGCATCGCCGGGGTGATCCTGAACAAGGTCGCCAGCGCCCGCCATCGGCGTCTGGTCGAAGCCGGTCTCGCGCGGGTCGGCATCCCGGTTCTCGGAGTGCTCATGCGCGACGCGACCCTCTCCCTGCCCGAGCGTCATCTCGGTCTCGTCCAGGCTCGCGAGACGGGCGATCTCACCGCGCGGCTAGACTGCCTCGCCGATCTGGCGGAGGCCGGTCTCGACCTCGACGCCATCCTCGCGGCCGCATCGGGACGCCTGCCGGACGTGTCGGATGCCGCCCTGCCCCCTCCCCCGGGGCAGCGCATCGCCATCGCATCGGATGAGGCCTTCTCGTTCCTCTATCCACATATGGAGGCGGGCTGGCGCGCGGGGGGCGCCGAACTGGTCGCTTTCTCACCCCTCGCCGACGAGGCGCCGCCGGAGGGCTGCGATGCCTGTTGGCTACCGGGCGGATATCCTGAGCTTCATGCCGGGAAACTGGCAGCGGCGGGCCGATTCCTGGACGGCCTCCGGAGCTTTGCCGAACACCATCCCGTCCATGGCGAGTGCGGCGGCTACATGGCTCTCGGTCTCGAGCTGGAAGACGCGGCGGGCGTCACGCATGCGATGGCGGGCCTGCTCCCCGTTGCGACCTCCTACAAGGTGCGCCGCCTGCATCTCGGCTACCGCGTCGCGACGCTCATCGGCGATGGTCCCCTCGGGCAACGCGGATCGCGCCTCGTCGGCCACGAATTCCATTATGCCAGCGAACTGACGCCGACTCCCGCCGAGCATGTCGCTCTCGCGGTGGTGACCGACGCGGAAGGAGTTCCGTTAGGCATGGCAGGCCACCGACGCGGCCGTGTGTCGGGCAGCTTCTTCCATCTCATCGGATGAGTGGAAACCGTTCAGACGGCCGCAGGGGTCTCTGAACGTTTTCCCATCTTTGCCGCAGTCCGCACGATCGCCAAAACGTCCCGCCGGAGTTGGTCGTCCTCGATCAGGGCGTAAGCCTGGAGTAATTCGATCGCACCGTGCGCGCTCAGAAAACCGAACACCTCAGATTGTGCTCCTCCCGCATCGTCCTCCTCGAAGAACGCCGAGACCGGCACTTCGAGGAGACGGGAAATCTCCCGCAGTCGGCCAGCGCCAACGCGGTTTTGCCCCTTCTCGTATTTCTGAACCTGCTGGAAGGTCACTCCGACGGCAGTCCCGAGGGCAGTCTGACTAAGGCCACGAGCCTTGCGCAGGGCCGTGATCCGCAACCCAACCAGGCGGTCGACATCGGTAGTTTGCTTGGGCATCGTCACTCGTTTCGGTGCTTAATACGGTCTCGGCCGGTTGTGTCGGTCTCCGCAACCGATGCGCCAACTTTAATATGCCGCATTCGGTACGGTCGGAAGTTAAAAGAAAGTGAACCCGTGGTCTCCACGGCCCTCCCGCGAGGAGAGAAGAAATCTCCAGAAACGACCAAGGAACCAGGAGCGCCCCCTGAATCCAACGAGCGTGAAACCAGCTTGACCACAAACCGGGCAAGGATGGCAAGAGTCACCATGAACTTGCCGCCGCAAACCGAGAATGGCCGGACACAGGCTCCACAACGATGTGAGGTAAACGTTCTTATGTCCAACAACCTCATGACAGAAATAGTGCTATTTTAATACGAAATTATGTGGCCTTTCCCATCATTTTCCAATCGGGATATCGCGGTTTAGAATACCGCGCGGACGGCCGGCCGCCCCCGCTCCCGGCCTCGAGACGAAGGTGCTTCATGTTCATCGCCATGAATCGATTCAAAGTTGTTCCGGACGCAACGACAGAATTCGAGCAGGTCTGGCTCGGGCGGGACAGCCAACTCGGCGAGATGGAGGGCTTCGTCGAGTTTCAGTTGCTTCGCGGCCCGACCTACGAGGATCATGTGCTGTATGCCTCGCACACCGTCTGGGCCTCCAAATCGGCGTTTGAGGCCTGGACCCGGTCGGAGCAGTTCCGCAAGGCGCATAGCCGCGCACCGACGACGAAACCTCTCTACCTCGGCCATCCGCAATTCGAAGGGTTCGAGCCGATTCAAACCTTGAGCATGGCACAGGAAGACACGTCGGCGGAGCGGCATTCCGAAGCGGTGGCCTGAACGACCTCGCCATCCGGCGGCATCCTCGCCCCGCACCGTCCGAAGGGGATGCCACCACGCTTCGAGGCCGGCTACCAGCCGTCCTCCGCCTTGCTCAGTCCCGAACGGCCACGATGACGTGGCCGCGCCGCGCCGCGAGTGCAGCGACAACCCGCCGGGCGAACGCCGTGTCTGGTAGGCCGTCTCTGAGCCCGAGATACAGTTCGTTCCATCCAAAGCGGCAGTCGATATCCGGGATCTCCACGAACTGGTCGAGCTCACCGAGCATTGCCTCAGCGAAATCCTCGGGGTTCATCATCGGCTCGACGGCGTCGAGGAGGCCGTACTCTTCCAAGAAACTACCGTTCAGGTTGATGAGACCGTCCCGGTGCCGGATCAGCGCAAAGTAGATGCCAAAGCCGATCATGGCTCGGTCGCGCCAGCCGGTTTCGGCAATGTATGTCTTCATCATCACGTCGGTCGCGTAGGTCTCATGCTCGCCGTCACGCCTGGCGAGATAGCTGCGAAACACGTCGTGCGCATCCGGGTCGAGACGCAGCAGGGCCTGCATGGCAGGGGCGAGCGCGCCGTGGCTCTCCTTCGGTCCCCAGATTTGACGATACAGGCCCTTGGCTTCGACGGTGCGCGGATGCACGTCGAGATAGGTCGTCAGGAGCTCCCGCAGCATCGGAGCGGCCGCGATACGGTCGCGTGTCACGCGTGCGAAGAAGGCTGATTCTGTCATCGTCCGGCCGCCAACCACGAAGGACAGTTCCAGGACATCGGTCTGCAGCAGGTCGGCCAGTCGCTCGCGGATGTCCTGGGTAAGACGAGATAGGCCCTCGGCGACGGCTGCCTGTGACAACGCCTCGACGACCACCACGTGGCGGCGGCTCGACCGGGCCAGGAAGCGCCGGACCGCCGCCTCTTTCGGACCCGACCAAGCCGAAGCCCGGAAGCCGTCTTCGTCCTGCGAGATCGCCCGGACCGGAAGGTCGCTCGCGCACCAATCGCGCTGGATGCGGACGGCATCCGGCAAGACCTGGATTTCCACATGTTCGGCATGCGCCACGTCGGCGATATCGGCCAGGATCTTGGTTCCGTGAAAGCGTTGAAAATGGAAGACGGGCGAGAGCGAGCCGTCCAGGCTGATGCGCTGAAACTCAGCTCGCTTGTCCCAGAAATGGCCGTACTGAATCCAGAACGCCGTCTCGGCCGGCTCCCAAACCACATTCCGTATCGCCAGTGGGGGCTCGGCCGTCATGCGCGCCACGATGGTTCGTGCCAGGCCGAGAGGCATGGTCGTCCAAAGTTCGAGAGCCTGGCTCACTCGGCGCGTTCCATCCGCGACCGCATCCCGGTGCGACGAAGGCGCACCGGCGGAGCCATCGTGGACCACCAGCAGGGCGGAGGAGGGCGTGACGGCGTAGCGACCGCTCGGGCTGAACCACCACGGTTTCGCCGCATCCGGCAGCGGTTCGCAGCGCACCATTCCCGTGGAAGGATCCAATCGGTACAGCCCATACCGCGATTCCGGCGCACCGCATTCGAAGCCGACGAACGCCAGCAGGCCGGCCGGATCCCGAAACACGTTATCCTGGATCGTGAGGGCGGTCGGCTCGCCGGGCTCGGGGACAAATTCACCGCCACCCGCCAATCGGCCTAAGGTTTGGCCGGCCGTCCATTGCAGACCGTCTCCGTCCGCGACGATCGCGAGGTCCAGCGTGCGCCGAACCTGAAGGGCATGGAGGTAGCGCTCCTCGTCGAGGGGACGCTTGCCGTCGTACAGGACGATCCATCCGGAATCGGCCGGCACGAAAATGTGGCGGTGGCGATCCGTCCCGGCGGGTTGCCGCGCGATCTCCCTGTCGAGCCGCCAATCGATGAGGCAGATCTCCCCATCGGCGGACAGGCAGACAAGGCGGTCCGGGTCGACGAACGCTGCGTCACGGATCGATCCATCCGGAAATGGCAGGAACATCCGCCATGTGCCGCCGTCTTCCACCGCCGCGACGGCGTTGTACCGGCGATGTGTTCCTGAAAGCGTCACGCGCGGCATGAAAGCTCCCCCGGCAGACCACGGAACGGACCTAGGCCTTTCGCCATAACGGCCAGCCAAGCTTTCCGACAGCATGGAGGAGAGATTTTGGCGGCGTTGGCGGGTCCGAGGCTTGCGCCCCGGACAGACATGACGATGGCCGGATGGGATAACGTCCCATTATGGCACAAACCAAATCTCATCCCGATACACAGCGGCCCAGATGTTCCAGCAACGTCTTCCCGAAATCTACCAGACCCTGCCTTCCGCGCGCGACACGCGACGCGACGCGTGGGCGGCCGTCCTTCCGCGGCGGTGGCGCGGAGCGATCCGCTTCGGGCTGTCCACGGCTCTGGCCGTTTCCGACCTCGTCGCGATCCTCGTCACCGCCTACTTCGTGGAGGCGATCTATTACGAGTTCGCCTTCGACCAGCAGATCGCCACGGGCATGACCGGGAGCTTTCAGCTGGCGGGCCTCGTGGCCGTCTTCGTGCTCCTGACCAACCTCGTGCGGGAAGAGTACAGCATCGAGACGCAGTTGACCCGGGGCCTTCACCGCCGCCGGATGGCGAGTCTCTGGCTCGCCGCTTGGGGAATCGTGCTCGTCGTCGGCTTCGCCACCAAGACCACGACCGACTTCTCGCGCGCGGTGGCGATCGGCTTCTTCCTCACGGGCTTGCCGGCGCTTTACCTGTCTCGTCTCGTCATCGTGGGCCTCGTCCGGCAGACGATGACCTCCGGCTCACCCTCGATCAGTCGCATTCACCTCGTCGGCTTCGAGGAGGACATTGCCAGCTTCCACGCCAACAACGACGCGCAGGCACTGAATCTCCGGGTCATCGGCACCAGCTATCTGCGTCGCGTTGACCCGCGGGAGGATGTGTCGGTGCGGCAGGCACAGATGTCGGAAGACCTCGACCTCGCGGTGTCGGTGGTGCGGTTCCTGCGGCCGGACGACGTCTTCATCCTGGTCCCCTGGACGGATGCGGCGGATATCGAGCGCTGCGTCGATGCGTTCCTGCGCGTCCCAGCCGCCCTCCATCTCCGTCCAGGCTCGGTCATGGACCGATTTCCCGATCTCAAGCTCGCGCGGGTGGGACGGCTGTCGGGCATCAATATCGGCCGCCGGCCGCTCACCTTCGGCGAGATCGCCCTGAAGCGCGGCCTCGATGTCGTCCTGTCCGCCATCGCGCTGGTGCTGCTCGCGCCGCTCCTGGCGTCCATCGCCCTGCTGATCAAGCTCGACAGCCCTGGGCCAGTGTTTTTCCGCCAGCGCCGCTACGGCTTCAACCAGCAGGCCTTCGGCGTGTTCAAGTTCCGCAGCATGAAGACCGAGCAGAACGCCGTCTTCCGACAGGCGACCCGCAACGATTCACGGATCACCCGGATCGGCGCAATCCTGCGCCGGACTAATCTCGACGAGCTGCCCCAGCTCATCAATGTCCTGATGGGGGAGATGTCCCTGGTGGGTCCGCGTCCTCACGCCCTCGCCCACGATCGCAGCTTCGAGCGGCGGATCGCCCAATATGCCCGTCGCCACAACGTAATGCCCGGCATCACCGGCTGGGCACAGGTGAACGGTCTGCGCGGCGAGACCCTGACCGATCTCGACATGGAGCGGCGTGTGAACCACGACCTGCATTACATCGACAATTGGTCGGTCTGGCTCGACATCCAGATCATGATCCAGACCATCGCCTCACGGCGGGCCTATCGCAACGCGCGCTGAACCTCGCGCACCGTGTCGCTCAGGGGTTCGGTTCGTGTCCGAGGCAGGCGCCGCATTCGCCCTCCACTTCGAGGATCCGGCTCGACGGCTTGAACCCGGCTTTCGCCAAGGTCCTGTCGAGCTGGTCGTCCACCTCCGGCGAGGTCGTCTCGTCGATGCTGCCGCATGTCCGGCAGATCAGGAAGACGAGCCCGACCCCATCGCCATGCTGGTGGCCACAGGAGACGAAGGCGTTGCGGCTTGCGATGCGGTGGACGAGGCCGTTTTCCGTGAGAAAGTCGAGGGCGCGGTACACCGAGACCGCGGCGACCCGGCGACCTTGACCGCTCAGCCGCTCCGCGATGTCGTAGGCGCCGAGCGGCTTCGCCTCGGACGCCACCGCCTCGAGGACGTCCCGCCGCAGCCGCGTGAACTGCAGGTCGCGCTCGGCGCAGAGACGCTCCGCTCGCGCTAGCGCATCCGTGGCATTGCCACAGCAGGCGCCGTGGTCGTGGACGGCACTATGATCGTGCACGCCATCCTCCCCTGATCGCCGGTCGATGTGGTCCGGCACGTTGAACTGATGCGATGTTACAGTGTATCAGTACCAGAGATAGTTCGCCGCTCCCGTTCGGACAATTCCGCCCCTGCCTGGTACCCGAACCGCTGTGACGCGTCCTCCCCAGATCAAACCGTCCCCCCGTCGCTCCCTGTTCCAGGCTGGCGCCGCCTCACGACTGATCGTCGCCGCGATCCTGTCCGGGCTGGTCTGGGGGGCGATCCTCTGGGCCATGGGATAACGATGACACACGCTCTCGTGGGGGACGCCCCCGTTCAGCCCGGCGCCATCGCCTTGCGCGGATTGACGCTTGGCTACGACCGCCATCCCGCCGTGCACCATCTCGACGGTACCATCCCCGCCGGAGCCCTGATGGCCCTGGTCGGCCCCAACGGCGCCGGCAAATCGACTCTGCTCAAGGGGATCATCGGCGAGATCCGCTGCCTCGACGGCCGGATCGACCTGCCTGGCGGAACCGACGCCATCGCCTACCTGCCCCAGGCCGGCGAGATCGACCGCAGCTTTCCCCTGAGCGTCCTCGACCTCGTGGCGATGGGACGCTGGCGCCGCCTCGGCTTCTGGCGCAGCGCGCTCCCCGACCGCCGGACGCTGGTCAGCGCCCTCTCGGCTGTGGGCCTCCTCGGTTTCGAGGACCGGCTGATCGGAACCCTGTCGGGTGGCCAGTTCCAACGCGCCCTGTTCGCGCGTCTCATCGTGCAGGACGCCCGCATCATTCTCCTCGACGAGCCGTTCACCGGGATCGACGGACGCACCACCGCCGACCTGATCGCCCTGATACGCGGATGGCACGGGGAGGGCCGCACCATCGTCGCCGCGCTTCACGACCTGAACCAGGTCAAGGCACATTTTCTGACGACATTGCTTCTGGCGCGCGAGCCGGTGGCCTGGGGCGCCACGGAGACGGTGCTGACCCGGGAGAATCTCGCGCGCGCCCAGGCCTTGTCCGAAGCCTGGGACGAGGATGCCGCCATCTGCGGGCGGGGCGAGGGCCATCATCATGCACCGCCCCCTGCCGATGGCAGGAACCTGCATCACCACGATCACGACCATCCCCATGGTCACGCGCACGATCATCGTCACGACCACGGACACGCCGCGTGATCGATCTCCTGTTCGGACCCTTCATCGAGTTCGGCTTCATGCGCCGGGCGCTGGCCGGCTGCTTCGCCCTCTCGCTCTCGGCCCCGCCGGTGGGGGTCTTCCTCATGCTGCGCCGCATGAGCCTGATGAGCGATGCCATGAGCCATGCGATCCTACCGGGCGCCGCAGTCGGTTTCCTCGTCGCTGGCCTATCGCTGCCGGCGATGACCATCGGCGGGCTCGCCGCCGGCCTGTTCGTGGCGCTGCTCGCCGGCATCGTCACCCGCACGACCTCGATCAAGGAGGATGCGAGTCTCGCCGCCTTCTATCTGATCTCCCTCGCCGCTGGCGTGCTGCTCGTCTCCCTGCGCGGCTCGCAGATCGATCTCCTGCACATCCTGTTCGGCACGGTTCTGGCCCTCGACGATCCGGCGCTCATGCTCCTCGGCGGGATCGCCACGGTGACGCTGTTCGCCCTCGCCGCACTCTACCGCCCCCTGGTCATGGAATGTGTCGACCCGCTGTTCCTGCGCACGGTCAGCCGTGCCGGCGGGCCGGTGCATTACACCTTCCTCGGCCTTGTGGTAATGAACCTCGTGGGAGGCTTCCAGGCCCTCGGGACACTGCTCGCGGTGGGGCTGATGCTGCTGCCGGCGATCACCGCGCGGTTCTGGGCGGCCGACCTGTCGGGCCTGATCCCCATGGCGATGGTGGTGGCGATGGTGTCGAGCTTTGCCGGACTCACCGCCTCGTATCGCGCCGACCTGCCCACGGGGCCTGCGATCGTGCTGGCGGCGGGAAGCCTCTATCTCATCTCGCTCCTGTTCGGACCGAGGGGCGGCCTCGTCTGGCGCCTGTTCAGACCGCGCCACCTCGAAGGCTGAAACTACACGTTGAACAGGCTCATGAGGCCCGAGACGATGGCGTAGACGAAGCCGGCGTTCAGAAGCACGCCGACGGCACCGACGCCGAGCCCCATGACAACGAGCAGCCCATCCCGCTCGACGAGGCCGAGGCCGACGAGGCAGATCGCCAGACCGAGGGGGATCTGCCCGACGAGGGGCGCCGCTACCACGAGGGCGAGCGACAGGGTGAGAAGGATGAGCCCCACCGTCCGCATGCCGAGGCCGGTCTCGAACAGGCTCATGCGCGGACGCGACCAGCGTTCCAGGCGCCGCAGCAGCGGTACCGCGCGCTTGGCGGCACGCTCCACGTCGCTTCGGGCGATCGAGCGGCTCAAGAGGACGCGGGGCAGCCACGGCGACGACATCCCCGCCGTGATCTGAACCGCCACGAGCAACAGCAGCAGGCCGCAGACCAGGGGGATCGGCGGCGGCATCGGCAGGCAATTCGGCAGGCCGAGGATGACGATGAGCAGGGCGAAGGCACGGTCCTTCAGCACCGCGACGATGTCGCCGATGGTCAAGCGATCCGTCTCCTGTGCCGCGAGCACCGTGAGAACTTCGGACGTTCGAGCAGCTGGTGACAAGAAACTCGGCCTTTGGCGACGGTCCTGCCGCGGGCTCTATCCTAGTCCCCGCCCGACGCCAACCGAATCAGCTTTCGCCTCCATGCGGCATGGCGGGTCCTCCCTTGCCAACACGGTCCGAACACACCGGCAGATCGAACACGGACGCCACACAACCTCAGATAAGATAGATACATCCTGAAATTTTATCAAATAGAACAAAAGCAAAACAGCGCCTACTCAGGAATCGGCTTGGGCGGTCTACGCGTACCACCCACAGTCAACTATTCACTAGTCACTACAACTTATCTTAGGGTGCCGTACACCTGCCCTACGGTGAGACGGAGCGAGAAGGGACGTGGGACGACCGGCCAGATCGACGAAACGGTCACTGCCTTCGGCTCGGCCGATACTCATGTGCTGTGCCACACTCTACTGTGGCCTCGTCTCGAACCCGGCTCAATCGGAAGGGGATTCGATTTCGGCATTGATCTTCGGCAGCCTCGATGCCGGAGCATCTTCCTTCATCACGGCGGGCACGAAGATTACGTTCGACGGGCGCGATCGGGACGGTTTCGCCATCCTCGCAAGCGGGGGAGCGGGAGCGAGGGTCGAGCGTGGTCCGTCGATACGGGGCATCGCCACGAGTCAGACCCGCCTGACGGCGCTCGGAGCGGTGCTCGCCGGATACCAATGGTTCCACGATTGGGGCGTCGTCGCCGCTTTCGCAGGGCCTGAGGGAAGCATCGAGGTGGAGCGGAGTATCCTCGGCACAACGGTGCTGCCCGACCGCTACGGCATCAGGCTGCACGGGGAAGTCTGGGCGCGGCCGACAGAGCAATCCCTCCTCACCGCCACCGCGATCCTCGGCTCGACGCGCCAGAGCGCCTGGTGCCGCCTTGCCTGGGGTTACGACGTGCTCGGTGCCTATCTCGGCCCGGAGGCCGCCCTCTACGTGGATGGGACCGGCTATTCCAAGCTCGGGATCGGTGTCCACGCCACGGACTTTCGCATCGGTGACGTGAGCTTTCGAGCGTCTCTGGGCTTCCAGACCGAATCGGAGGGCGGTGGAAGTCCCTACGTCACCCTCGGTGTCTGGCAGCCGTGGTGACGTTCAGGGCGGGGCGGGACGCATCTCCGGGCCGTCCAGGAAGCAGGCCGCGTCAGTCCTGATCTCCTCCCGTCGCTGCTCGCCCAATCCGTCGAGGGTACGGTAGGGCATGGCCATCCTCGGGTTCCCCGCCAGACGATCCGCATTCTCGATGAGGAAGTTCCAGTAAAGGTAGTTGAACGGGCAGGCACTCTCGCCGGACTTGGCAGCGACGTCGTAGGTGCAGCCCCGGCAATAATCCGACATGCGGTTGATGTATGCGCCCGAGGCCGCATACGGTTTCGAGCCCATGACGCCGCCATCCGCCCACAGGACCATGCCGTGGACGTTGGGCAACTCCACCCATTCGTAGGCGTCGGCGTAGACGACGAGATACCATTCCTCCACCTGCGCCGGTTCGAGCCCGGCCAGCAGGGCGAAATTGCCCGTCACCATCAGCCGCTGGATGTGATGGGCATAGGCATGGGCCCGCGTATTGGCGACGCCTTGCGCGAGGCAGTTCATGCGCGTCTCGCCCGACCAGTAGAACCACGGCAGGTCGCGCTTGGCGGCGAGAGCGTTGGTCTCGGCATAGGCCGGCATCCTGGCCCAGTAGAGTCCCCGGACGTATTCGCGCCATCCGAGGATCTGGCGGATGAAGCCCTCGACGCAGTTGAGCGGCGCCGCCCCTTCGTCATAGGCGCGGGCAGCCGCCCGGCAGACCTCCTCCGCCGTGAGCAGGCCCGCATTGAGCGCCGGTGAGAGAAGAGCATGGTAGAGGAAGGGGGCGCCCGTCTTCATCGCATCCTGGTAATCGCCGAAATGCGGCAGGCACTCGTCCAGGAAATGCTTCAGGGCGGTGAGGGCGTCGGCGCGGGTCACCGGCCAGCGGAATGCGTCGAGATCGCCGAAATGGTCGGAGAAGCGGTCCGATACCAGGGCGATGACCTCGGACGTGATCGCATCGGGCACGAAGCCGGGGCGTTCCGGGGAGCGGTGCCCGCGCGGCAGCTTCTTGCGGTTGTCGTGATCGAAGTTCCACTGGCCGCCCACCGGCTCGCCGTCCTTCATCAGCAGGCCGGTGCGCTTCCTCATGCCGCGGTAGAACGTCTCCATTCGCAAGGTGTGCCGCCCCTCCGCCCAGCGCGCGAAATCCGCGCGCGGGCAGAGGAAGCGGTTGTCGTCGCGTATTTCCACGGGCACCGGCAGGTCATCGCGCCACCCCTGCATCATCTCCCAGACGCGCCATTCGCCGGGCTCGGTGACGACAACTTTGCCGGGCTCATGCCGTTTGACCGCTCGCCGGAGTTCGCCGGTGAACGAGCCGGTATTGCCCGGCGCATCGAGACGCACGTAGTCGACGGTGACGCCTTCGGCCTCCAGATCGGCCGCGAAATGGCGCATGGCCGCGAACAGGAAAGCGATCTTCTGCTTGTGGTGGCGGACATAGGTTGCCTCCTCCCGCACCTCGACCATGAGCACGACGTCGGATTGCGGGTCGAGATCGGTGAGGGAGGAGACGCGTCGGTGAAGTTGGTCGCCGAGGACGAAACGGAGGGTGCGCAGCGACGTCACCCCTTCGTCCGCAGCGTGGAGCGGCCGCCATCCGCGCCGATGACCTGCCCGCTGATCCAGCCGGCTTCCGCCGAGACGAGGAAGGCGGCCAGCGCGCCGATATCCTCGGGTGTGCCGAGGCGCTGGAGTGCGTGCATGGACGCGATTCCCGACGCCAGCGTCTCGTTGCCGGTGATGGCAGCGGCGAGCGGCGTGCGCGTCAGCGAGGGCGCGACCACGTTGATCCGGATATGAGGGCTGAGTTCGGCGGCGAGGGACAGTGCGAGTCCTTCCACGGCGCCCTTTGCCATGGCGACGGAGGCGTGGGCCGCAAATCCCTGCGCCACCGCCACGGTGGAGAACAGGACAACGCCCGCCCCCGCCTCGCCCGCCCCCGCCTTGAGCGCCGGCGCCGCGGCCTGGAGGGCCAGGAGAGCGCCAAGCGCGTTGAGCTTGAAATCCGTCACCGCGTCGTCGGCGGTCAGCTTCGCCAGCGGCTTCAGGTTGATGGTGCCGACCGCGTAGACGAGCCCGGCCAAGGTGTCGCCCGCCTCCTGCGTGACGATCGCGAAATGGGCGGGGTCCGTGACGTCGCCTACGGTGAAGGTGGTCTCACCGAGGTCGGCGGCGACTTCCTCGAGCCGCACGGCATCGCGCGCCGCGAGATGCAGCGGGATCCCGCGCTTGCGCAGGGCCCGCGCCGTGGCCATGCCGATACCTCCGGTTCCGCCGTAGATCACAACTCGATTCATGACCGCTCCCATTCCGTGCCGGATCGGTTAGGTAAGGCGGACGGCGCGACCGTGGAGCCCGCAGGGTACCATCCGTAGAGTCGCACGCCGCGCATCCGCTCCCGGGGTTCTTCATGAAGTTTGCCTTCGCCGGCATCGATTTCCTCGGCGGCGTGTTCGAAGCGCTGGTGGATGCTGGATGGACGCCGATCAAGCTGTTCACCCGGCCCTGCGATGGGCTCTACGACCACAACGAGGCGGTCGTGGCCCAGAGCCGCCGTCACCGCATCCCGATGCAACTCTCGCGGATCAAGCTCGCGGATCTCGATGCCCTGGCGCAGACCCACGGGACGGACTGGGCGCTTGTGGTGGCCGGTTATCCCTGGCTCATCCGGGGCTGGCGCAACCGGGCCGGCTACGCCCTGAACTTCCATCCCTCGCCCCTGCCGGTCGGGCGCGGCCCCTACCCCCTGTTCAAGGCGATCACCGACGCACGCGACAGCTGGGGCGTGACCGCGCACGTGCTGGCCGAGGAGGGGTTCGACACGGGTGACATCCTCGCGCAGGAGACGTTCGCCATGGCGCCGCAGGAGACCCACGAGACCCTGCTCGCCAAATGCCAGATCGCAGCCCGGCGGCTGGCCTCGGGACCGATCGCGCGCGACCTGCCGACTCGCTGGCGGGCGGCCCAGCCCCAGGGCGAAGGCTCCTACTGGCCCCGCGTGACGGATGCGGACAGGACCCTCGATTTCCGCACGGACGTGGAGGCGATTCTGCGGCGCATGCGGGCCTTCGGCACCATCGAGACCATCGTACAGTTGGGCGACAACCGTGTCTTCGTCGCGGCGGCGGAAGGCTGGCGCGAGCCGCACCGCCACTCGCCGGGAACGATCGTCCACCGCTACCGCCGCCACATCGTCGTCGCCGCCCGCGACGGCTTCATCCAGATCACCCGCTGGAGCCCGGTCGCCGTCGCGGATGCCGGGCAGCTCGGACGATAGGACAAGCCTCCCATGCCGCGCATGCGCAAGAAGGCGGATCTGCCCACCAAGGTCTGCGCCACCTGCGGCAAGCCCTTCGCTTGGCGCAAGAAATGGGAACGGGTGTGGGACGAGGTCCGCTACTGCTCCGACCGCTGCCGGAACGAGGCGAAGCGGCCGGGCAAGGCCTCCTGATCACAAGGCCTCCTGATCAGGCGCGGGCGGCAGCGATCAGGGCGGCCTGCGTATCGATATCGAGGGCGACGGCCGCATCCATCTCTAGTTCCACGACATCCGTCCGCGCCGCCAGGATCCGGCCGGCGCCCTGATCCCCGGTGAGCGACGCCAGATCCGACGCGAGGAGCGCGCGATTGAGGAGAACCGGGTTTCCGCGCGATCCGCGATGGACCGGGACGATGGCGGCCGGTGGCGGGTCGGCAGCCTGGAAGGCCTTAACCAGGGACGCGAGGTGGCTGGGCCGGATACGCGGCATGTCCCCGAGCATCACGATGATGCGGGCGGTCTCCGGCATGGCGTCGAGCCCGCATCTCAGAGAGGTGGACAGGCCCTCGGCATGGGCCGGGTTGTCGACGATCTGCAGGTCGAGGCCCGCCAGCGCCTGCCGGACTTCAGCGCCATGCGAGCCGAGAACCACCGCCACGGGACCGAGATTCGCAGCGACCGCGGTGTCGGCCGCGTGGCGGACGAGCGGCCGGCCATCGAGGAGTGCGAGCATCTTCGCGGCCGCACCGAAGCGCGTTCCCTGGCCGGCGGCGAGGAGGACGATGCCGACGGCGTCAGGCATCCTCCGACGTGCCTTCTTCCGACGTACTCTGCCGCCCCGATCTCGGCTGAGGCCGGGACACGATCTCCATGAGCAGCCCGCCGACACCGAGCCCGACGATGTCGGCGCGGCTCACCACGAGGCCGGCCAGGAGGCGGTGGAGAACCCAGTCGAACCCATTCTCGGCGGGCGAGCGCGCGCAGCCGGGAGCGCCGATCACCGGGATCTCGCCGCGACGGCCGACGAGGAGCAGGTTGCCAGGATCGACGGGCATGCCGAAATGCTCCACCTCCCCGCCCGCCGCCTCGAGGCCGGCGGGGATGACGTCGCGCCGGTCGGCGATGGCCGAGGCGCCGAACACCACGACGAGATCGCATTCGTCGCGGTCGATGGCCTCGCGGATGGCGGTCGCCACCGCGCCGGCCTCGTGGGAAACCCGACGGTCGGAGGCGATCCCCGCCCCGGTCGGCCCGAGCCGGCGTTCCAGGTTGCGGAGGGTCTTGGCGACGGTGGCCTCCTTGAGCCCCGGCAGCAGGGTGGAGACGACACCCACCCGGAAGCGGCGATAGGGCATGACCGTGAGGGGCGCCGGGGCCGCGATCCCACAGGCGCGGTCGAGGGCGGAGCCGGACACGGCATAGGGAATGATCTTCACCGTCGCCACCATCTCGCCCGGGCCCACCGGGCGGAACGGCGGCAGGGTCGCGAGCGTGATGGCCTCGTCCACCGCATTCACCGCGTCGACGACAGGACGGTCGATCATCAGAATACCCGCCACCTCCGCCTGAAGGTTGCAGCGCCCGGTGAAGGCGGGGCCGGTGGAGAGACCCGCGCCCGCCACCCGACCGGCGAGACGGGCGGCGGCCTCGTCCTCGCCGACATCGCCCGTCTCCAGGGTCACCGCCACCACGCTGTCGAGGCCGGCCTCGGCGAGACGACGCGCGTCGTCGCCCTGGATCGGCCGCCCCTTGCGGACGATCACGTCATCGGCCCGCAGGGTATGGGCGGCGATGAGCCCCGCGGCCCGCGTGATCGCGACCGAACCGAACTTCACGCGGGGACTCCACCTTTGACGGCACGCGGACCGCCGCCACGCAGGGCGGAGACGATCTGCGCCAGGATGGAGACGGCGATCTCGGCCGGGCTCACGGCGCCGATGTCGAGGCCTATCGGCGCCTCGATCCGCCCGATCTGCTCGGGCGAGAGCCCGGCCTGCGACAGGCGTTCGACCCGTGCGGCATGGGTCTTCCGCGAGCCGAGGGCGCCCACATAGAAACATTCGGCTTTCAGGGCCGCGATCAGCGCGGGATCGTCGATCTTCGGATCGTGGGTCAGGGCCGCGACGGCGCAATAGCGGTCGAGGGGCGGAACGGGGCCGGCCAGGGCCTCGTCGGGCCAGAGGGGCAGGAGGGGAACCTCCGGAAAGCGCTCGGGCGTGGCGAAGGCCGTCCGCGGGTCGATGACGCTCACGGACAGGTCGACCGCCGTCGCCATCGGGCAGAGCGCCTGGCTGATATGCACCGCCCCGATCAGGACGAGCCGCACGGCGGGCACCTGCACGGTGAGGAAGAACTGCCGCCCCTCCGCCTCGACGAGGCCGCTCTTTCCCGAGGCGAGGCGTCGCGCCAGGATGTCGGCCAGGGGATCGGCCGGGATCTCAGCCTCGCGGACCACGCGCTGGCTGCCGTCGTCGAGATCGGTGACGAGAAGGGCGGCGCGGCGCGCGGCACGCTCGACGTTGAGGGCATGGAGGGAATCGAGCTTCATGACGGCGCTTTTAGTCGATGCGTTCGACGAAGACGCGGATGCGCCCGCCGCAGGAGAGACCGACCCGCCAGGCGGTCTCGTCGGCGACGCCGAACTCGATCACCCGGGGTCGTCCGTCGGCGATGGCGTCCAGCGCTTCCGTGATGACGGCCCCCTCGACGCAGCCGCCCGAGACCGAACCGAGGAAGTTGCCGCCCTCATCGACGACGAGGTGGCTGCCCACCGGACGGGGCGCGGAGCCCCAGGTCTCGACCACGGTGGCGAGTGCCACGCCGCGCCCGCTACGGCGCCACGCCTCGGCCGCGTGGAGGATGTCTGTTTCGGTGGAGAGCATGGGACACTCCGTGCGCTGCGCGTACAGGGCATGACGGCACTCACGCAACGCCGCCTCAGGGAGATAGGCTCCGGCACCCTCGGCGCAATGCGCAGGCGAAGCCAGTGCCATCCCCGGTCCCCAAAGCGTGCCGACCGGCACACAGGCATCGCCCACTGGATCGTCCCGTGGAAGGACGGACCATCCTGATCGGGCAGCGCCAATTACGTCAGGCTGCGCTAAGGAGGCTGGATCGGTCGCGTGCCGACCATCCGGACCTCGCACCATGAGACGCATCTTACCCGCGGCCGCCGCACCGTTCCTCGCCGCGCTGGCCTTCGCCGCATCCGGCGCCGTCGCACAGAGCCCGGCCCAGGCACCGGTACGGATCGGCCTCTCGCTCCCTCTCACCGGGCCGGATGCTGCCTTCGGACAGGGGCTCCGGGCGGGAGCCGAACAGGCGGTGGCGGATCTCAACCGCGCAGCCGGCCCAAAGGGGCTCAAGCTCGCCCTCGTGGTGGCCGACGATGCCGGCGACGGCAAGCAGGGGCTCGCGATCGCGCGGAAGTTCATCGCCGATCGGGTCCCCCTCGTCGTCGGGCCCTTCAACGCCACCGTGGCGGCGTCGGTCCTGCCGATCTACGAGGACGCGGGAATCGCCGCTGTGACGCCCGGCATCGCCTGGCCTGCCTTGACCACGCGCGGGGCCTGGAACGTCTTTCGTATCGGCGGCAGTGACGCCGAGCAGGGGCCGATCGCGGCCACCTATCTCCTTGCACGTTTCCGCGGGCGGCGGATCGGCTTCGTTCACGACAAGAGCACGTTCGGGCGCGGATTGGTGGACGACGTCGCTCGCATCCTCAAGGCGAACGGGCAGGCCGAGACGGCTTTCGAGAGCCTCAACCGCGGCGACAGGGACCTGTCGTCCCTCGTCGCCCGCCTGAAACGCGCGCAGGTCGAGGTCGTCTATTTCGGCGGCCTCGCGCCCGAAGCGAGCCAGTTGATCCGCTCCCTACGCGAGGTGGGTCTCGCCATTCCCCTCGTCGGCAGCGACGGGCTGCTCGACAAGGACTTCGCCACGGGGGCCGGCCCGGGCGCCGAGGGGACGGTGATGACCCTCCTGCCGGAGCCGCGAAAGCTGCCCGAATCCAAGGGCGCGGCGGCCAGGCCGAGGACGCCCGAGGCCGACATGGTGGCGGCGCAGGGCTATGCGGCGGTGGAGATTCTCAGACAGGCCGTGGAGCAGGCGAAGTCGAGCGAGGGCCGCAAGGTCGCGGATGTCCTGCACGGCGGTGCGCCACTCAAGACCGCCATCGGCGAGATCGCGTTCGATGCCAACGGCCAGTCCAAGGCACCCGGCTACGTGCTGCAGGTCTGGAGGAAGACGCCGGACGGCCGCATCGATTACGCCGGCAACGCCGTGACGCCCTGAGGCGAGGGGCCAGCGTATCGCCGCCGGCCCGGGAAGGCCGTATTCACCACGGATGCGGCGCGATACCATGCGGCGCCGATCACGACCTATGGTCGTGATCGGCGCGTTCGGCGAACACCCGCCACCGCGCAGTCGCGCGGGCGGACGGCGATGAGGTCTCCTTGTCGTCGTCCGGCACGAGCCTGCCGAATCGGGCAGTTGAGCCCCCCGCGACACTGTCGAGGGACCAAGACAGCATGTGATTTTCTGTCGACGCGATAGCGTTCCAGGCGGTAAAAGCTTGCTTACGGGACGCGCGAACATTATGTCGTGCCGACGCTCGCCGGTGTTGCGCATCCGATGGGATCGGACCCGCCGCCCGCAGCGTTTTGCCGAACGGCTATGTTTTAGGTGTCCCGGAATGCCCCGTTCTGGCGTTCCGGCTGGAGAGTGTGGATGGCGAAAGAAGAGTTGATGCAGTTCGACGGTCTCGTGATCGAGATCCTGCCGGACGCACGCTACCGCGTGCAGCTCGACCAGGGCCACGAGATCGTGGCCTACACGGCCGGCAAGATGAAGAAGAACCGCATCAAGACTCTGGCCGGCGACCGTGTCACCGTCGAGATGTCCCCCTACGATCTCGAGAAGGGCCGCCTCGTGTTCCGTCACAAGGACGAGCGCTCCTCCGGTCCGCGCCCGCCGATCCGCGGCCAGTTTCGCCGCCGCTGAGCGAGAGCGCTGTCGGATATCTTGTCTGTCCGCTAGGGACCGAGGATCTTCACGAAGGCAGCGCCAGCGCCAAAGAACGCGGCTCCGGCAGCCATGCCGGACAACGCGATCTGCCAGGGCGCGAGCATGCGGTCGCGATCCAGCTTTAATGCTTCGGCCGTGAGTTTCTTCTGCTCGGCAACGAATTTCTCACTCTCTTCGCGCGCTCGCCGAATGCGGCCGAGCTGCTCTTCGAGATCGGGCGTCAGCGGGCTTACGGCGTCGGCCATCCGATTACTCCTTCATCACGCGACTACCCGATAAACATCGTCGCAGCACCAGCGCGGATCAAGCCGCGATGGTATGTTCAGCATCTACTTCCCGAACCGCTCGAATTTCGGGAAGCTCCGGGTCATCAGCGTGCCGGCCTCGGCCCGGTGGCCCATCCACTTCTCCAGCAGCGCCGCGTTGGCGAGCCGCTCCTGACCGGCGCTGTCGCGCCAGGGCAGGCCCTCGGCCAGGGTGAAGACGTGGGCGTCGGTGAGCGTGCTCTGGCGGCAGCGCTGCAGGCGCACGCCCTTGCCGCGCGACAGTTCCGGCATTTCCGAGAGTGGGAAGACCAGTAGCAACCGGTCTGCGCTGCAGACGGCGACATGATCGCCGCCGCCGGCAGGCACGAGCAGCATGGCCTGGGCCGGCTCGTCGAGCCCCATGATGCCCTTGCCCTTGCGGGTATTGGCCACCAGCGCGTCGGCGGGGGCGAGGAAGCCGCGCCCATCCGAGCCTGCGATCAGGAGCTTGCCGCCCGGCTGATACGGCAGCGCGGCGACGATCTCGGCGCCGTCGTCGAAATCCACCATCAACCGGATCGGATCACCGAAGCCGCGCCCGCCCGGAAGCTTCGCCGCTTCGAGGGTGAACACCTTGCCGTTGGAGGCGAGCACCAGGATCTTGGCCGTGGTCTCGCTGAGGAACGAGATCTTGAGGGCGTCGTCGCCCTTGAAGGCGACGCCCGACAGATCGGCGACATGCCCCTTGAGGGCGCGGATCCAGCCCTTGGCCGAGACGATGACGGTGATCGGCTCGCGCTCCACCATGGCGGAGGTGAAGTCGATCCCGGCGGTATCGGGCGGGTTCTCCAGGGTGGTGCGGCGGGCACCGAGCTTGGTCTCGGGCCCGAAGGCCTTCTTCACGGCGCGGATCTGCTTGGTGATGTCCGACCATTGCATCTTCTCGGAGCCGAGGAGCTCTTCGAGCCCGTCCTTCTCCTTGGTCAGCGTATCGAGTTCGCGCTTGAGCTCCATCTCCTCCAGCTTGCGCAGGGAGCGCAGGCGGGTGTCGAGGATGGCGTTGGCCTGGAGTTCGGTGAGTTCGAACCGCTTCATCAGGGACGGTTTCGGTTCGTCCTCCTCGCGGATGATGCGGATCACCTCGTCGAGATCGAGATAGACGATGAGGAGGCCGCCGAGGATTTCGAGGCGGCGCTCGATCTGCGCGAGGCGGTGGCGCGAGCGGCGCTGGAGCACGACGCGGCGATGGTCGAGCCATTCGCGCAGGGCCTCGGCCAGCCCGATCACGCGCGGGACGAGACCGCCCACCAGGACGTTCATGTTGAGGGGGATGCGGGCCTCGAGCTCGGTGAGCCGGAACACCGATTCCATCAGGATCACCGGATCGACGCTGCGCGAGCGCGGCTCCAAGACGACACGGACGTCCTCTGCCGATTCGTCGCGCACGTCGGCCAGCAGCGGCAGCTTCTTCTCCTGCAGCAGTTCGGCCAGCTTCTCGATGAGCCGGGCCTTGGGAATGCCGTAGGGAATCTCGGTGACGACGATGTTCCAGGTGCCGCGCCCCGTATCCTCCTTCGCCCAGCGCGCCCGCACGCGAAAACCGCCGCGCCCGGTGCGGTAGGCCTCAGCGATCGACTCGGCACTGTCGATGAGAATGCCGCCGGTGGGGAAATCCGGCCCCTTCACGAAGGTGAGGAGCTGGGCCGAGGTCGCATCGCGATGGCCGATGAGATAGAGCGCCGCGTCGCAGAGTTCGGCGGCGTTGTGGGGCGGGATCGAGGTGGCCATGCCCACCGCGATGCCCTGGGAGCCGTTGGCGAGCAGGTTCGGGAAGGCCGCCGGCAGGACGATGGGCTCGTCCTTCTCGCCATTGTAGGAGGGCCGGAAATCGACCGTGTCCTCGTCGATCCCGTCGAGCAGGAGGCGGGCGACCTCCGTCAGCCGCGCCTCGGTGTAGCGGTATGCGGCGGGGCCATCGCCGTCGATGTTGCCGAAATTGCCCTGGCCATCCACCAGCGGATAGCGCTGCGCGAAGTCCTGGCTGAGCCGCACCAGCGCATCGTAGATCGCCTGGTCGCCGTGAGGATGGAAATCGCCCATCACGTCGCCGACGATCTTCGCGCATTTCTTGAAGGCGGTGTTCGGGTCGAGTCGGAGCAGACGCATGCCGTAGAGGATGCGGCGATGGACGGGCTTGAGCCCGTCGCGGGCGTCCGGCAGCGCCCGGTTCATGATGGTGGAGAGCGCATAGGCGAGGTAGCGCTCTTCCAGCGCCGACTTCAGCTCGACGCTCTCGATGCCGTCGGATCCCGATGGCGGATCGAAGGGCTGGCCCATGACGAACTCCCGGGCCGGACATGGCCCAAATCAGAACATAACGCGAACGTGACTTAGGCGCTCTGCGTCCCCAACGCAACGAATCGCGCCCGCTCCGCCGGAGGCGCGATGGCGCGCGGCCCCCAGATGTGCTGGTCGAGGAAATACCCCGTCAAGGTAAACCCATTGGCTACATCCCGCTCGTCGGGCGGCATGAAGCCGGTGCGGCCGCCCTCCCGGTCGAGAAGGAAGCCCGGCAGCGCCAGCAGCCTGTCCCGGAAGGGCTCCCCGGCCGAGGCGCTGACCGCCCGCCCGGTCCTGGGCGAGACGTAGATCAGCGCGTCGTTGCCGCCCGTGGCGGCGCAGGCGCTGAGATCGAGGCCGAAGCCGAGTTCGGCCAGGATCGCGAGTTCGAACCGCACCATCAGGAGCGGCGCGATCACCCGGTCGTCGAGATGGGCGACGAGGATGCGGGCGGCCTCGTAGACGGCGGGATGGGGATCGCGCTCGGGCAGGAGGCGCAGGAGCGCGGCCATGTGAGTGACGCCGTAGAGGGCGAGGCCGGAGCCCATGAGCCGCGCGGCGGCGGATTCGAGGGGCTCCACCGCGAAGGCGCCCAGGCTCTCGTCGAGGCGCGCCCGCCAAGTCAGCCGGACGTGATTGCCGGTCTGGAGCACCGGCTGCATCCGCCGCGAGCGCCCGCCATGGACGAGGCCGAGATGGCGACCATGGTCCAGGGTCATCACTTCGAGGACGACGCCGGTCTCGCCTTGCCTGCGCAGTCCCAGCACCACGCCGTCGTCGGTCCATTGCATGGCCCCTCCTTAGAGCGCGGAGGGTGCATTGGAAACGGCTCGATCCTTCCACTTAAGCACGTGGATTGCATCGATACCGACATTCCCGCACCGCGTGTTCGACGCTATGCCTTGTGCTCCTCTCGTTCGAGACCCGACGACCATGCACGTCTTACCGCGCGCCCGCACGAACCGCGCAACCTCCCGCCGCGCTGCCGGCGCATGGCTAGGCCTCGTCGCCGTCGCGCTCACCGGATGCGGGCGGCCCGATCCGACGCCCGCGCCCGGCGCCTCCTTCACGATGCGCGAGCGGGTGGCCGCCCTGGCCCTGCGCCAGAGCGGCTTCGGTTCGATCTCGGTGATCCCGGTCCGGTTCGAGCACAGCCGCATCGCCGGACCGTTCCAGGATGACGGCCGCACCCTCTATTGCGTGTCTGCCCGGATGATGGGCCGCCGGTTCCTCAAGGGCGAGAAGGCCAAGGCCGTCATCCGCGAGGAGGCCGGCAAGCTCAGCATCCTCGAGGATGTCGAGGAGGTCTGCGAGGGCCACAAGACGGAGCCGTTCAAGGAGCTGGAGGCGCTGGGGAACGCGAAGGGCTGAGGACGTCAATCGTTCGAATGGGTTGCCCGGACAGGCCGGTGATGCTCCGATACGGGCCATGCCGCATCGCCCCCTCTCGCTCACCCTCGATCTCATCGCCCGCGCCCACCCGACTCCCGTCGCCGACGATGCGAGCGCCCTGCATCTCCTCACCGATCGCGATCTCGCGCCCGGCCTCGACCGGATGCTCCATGGAAGGCCGAGGCAGGGGGACGGGCTCTGGGTGTTCGGCTACGGCTCGCTGATCTGGCAGCCGGAATTCGCCGTGGTCGAGCGGCGCACCGGCACGGTGCGGGGCTATCACCGGCGCTTCTGCCTGTTGCAGCGGCGCTTTCGCGGAAGCCGCGACCGGCCGGGCCTCGTCCTCGCCCTCGACCGGGGCGGCATCTGCCGGGGAATCGCGTTCAGACTGGAGGGCATCGACCCGGCCGCGACCCTGATGCCGGTGTGGCGCCGCGAGATGCGCGGCGGCGGCTATGAGGGACGCTGGGTCACGGTGGAGACGGGCACAGGCCCGGTCACCGCCCTGACCTTCGTCGTCAACCGCGCCAGCGACCGCTACACCGGCCGCCTCACCGAGGAAGAGATCGCCGACCGGATCGCCACCGGCGCGGGGCATCTCGGCCCGAGCGCGGAATACCTCTTTCGCACGGCGCAGGCCTGCGCCGAGGCCGGCATTCTCGACGACCACCTCTGGCGGCTGCAGCGGCTCGTCGCCGAGCGCCTGGAAGCGGGCCACCGGCAGGAGCAGGAGCCCCGCCTCGCGGCGCGTTGACGGAACCGCCCCGCCGAGCATCGCTTTTGCCTGCAGGCGCGGGATAGTCCCGATTCCACCGGGTGCAACGGGGCCGATGCGGCGGCGACATCCGAAGCATCCGCCCCAGCGGGATCGCCGCCCGGAACCGGCGGCCGCACGGCGCAGCGGCGGGAGGGTCTCGACCCGTGAGCAAAGGCCCCTCCCTCCCCTCCGCAGCGCCGATCCCGCCTGGTCCAAGGGCGCCCTTCGCCGACCTCGCGGGGCCTTCGGCACCGAGTGGCGCGCTCCGGGCCGCCATCCGGTCCGCCCATCGTCTCCCCGAATCCGAGTGCCTCGCCCCCCTGATGGCCGCAGCGCGCCGGAACCCGGGCGAGAACGCGGCCGCGATGCATCTGGCGAGGCACCTCGTCGCCACCCTTCGCGCCAAGGGCTCGCGCGCCCCCGTCGAGCAACTGATGCGCGAGTTCAGCCTGTCGAGCGCGGAGGGGGTCGCCCTGATGTGTCTCGCCGAAGCGCTTCTGCGCATTCCGGATGCGGCGAGCCGGGACGCGTTGATCCGCGACAAGATCGGGCATGGCGATTGGTGGTCGCATCTCGGCCATGCCACCTCCCTCTTTGCCGGCGCGGCCACATGGGGGCTGGTCCTGACGGGACGGGTCGTGGGCGCGCCGGACGAGCCCGGCCTGACGGCGGCACTGACACGGGTGGTGCGGCGCGCGGGAGAACCCGCCATCCGAAAAGGCGTCGATCTCGCCATGCGCATGCTCGGCGGCCAGTTCGTCACCGGCCGCAGCATCGCCGAGGCGTTGCGCAACGGCCGGCGCAGGGAGGCCATGGGCTTTACCTATTCCTACGACATGCTCGGCGAGGCGGCGATGAATGCCGGGGATGCCGCCCGGTACGCCGAGGATTATGCCGGCGCCATCGCGGCGATCGGCGCGGCATCGGGTGGGCGCGGACCGCTCGCCGGGCCGGGCATATCCGTCAAGCTCTCGGCCCTGCATCCACGCTATGAGCGAGCTCAGCGCGGGCGGGTGATGGCCGAGTTGCTGCCGCGATTGGCGGGCCTCGCCCTCGCGGCGAGCCGTCAGGACATCGGCTTCAACATCGACGCCGAGGAGGCCGACCGCCTCGATCTCTCCCTCGACCTCCTCGAAGCCCTGGCGATGGACGAGCGCCTGGCCGGCTGGGACGGGCTCGGCTTCGTCGTCCAGGCCTACCAGAAGCGCGCGCTCCCGGTGGTGGATTGGGTCGTCGACCTCGCGCGGCGGAGCGGGCACCGCCTCATGGTGCGCCTGGTCAAGGGCGCGTATTGGGATTCGGAGATCAAGCGCGCCCAGGTCGACGGCCTCGACGGCTTCCCGGTCTTCACCCGGAAGGTGCATACGGACGTGTCGTATCTCGCCTGCGCGCGCAGGCTGCTGATGGCCGGTGACGCGGTGTTCCCGCAATTCGCCACCCACAACGCCCGCACGCTGGCCGACATCGTCGCCATGGCGGGGCCGGACTTCCGGCCGGGCGACTACGAGTTCCAGTGCCTGCACGGCATGGGCGAGACGCTCTACGAGGAGGTGGTCGGCGGATCGATCCTGAACCGTCCGTGCCGGATCTACGCCCCGGTGGGCACGCACGAGACCCTGCTCGCCTATCTCGTCCGGCGCTTGCTCGAGAACGGCGCGAATTCCTCCTTCGTCAACCGGATCGCCGACCCCGCCGTCTCAATGGACGACCTCGTCGCCGACCCGGTGGAGCGGGCGCGCCGGGTCTCGCCACCCGGCTCGGGGCATCCGGGAATCCCCCTGCCGCGCGACCTGTTCGCCGGGAGCCGGCCCAATTCGCGCGGCCTCGATCTCGCCGACGAGGACGTGCTCGCGTCCCTCGGCGAGGCCCTGCCACGCGGCGCGGCGACGCCCTTCCTCTGTCGACCCGTTCCGTCGGAGGGGACAGAAGGCGCGAGGCGGGCCGTGCTCAACCCGGCGGACAGAGACGATGTCGTCGGATACGTGGTGGAGGCGGATGACGGATGCGTCGATGCCGCCATCGCGCGGGCGGGCTCGGTGGCTGTTGGCTGGGCGGCGACGGCGCCGTCGCGGCGGGCCGAGATCCTGGCCGATGCGGCCGGCCTGATCGAGGCGCGGCGCGACGCGTTCCTCGGGCTGCTGGTGCGGGAGGCGGGCAAGTCCCTCGCCAACGCCGCGGCCGAGATCCGCGAAGCGGTGGATTTCCTCCACTATTACGGTGTGCAGGCGGCGGGCTTCAAAGCCGCGCCCCCTGTCCCCCTGGGCGTGGTCGCCTGTATCAGCCCGTGGAACTTCCCCCTCGCCATCTTCATCGGGCAGGTCGCGGCGGCCCTCGCGGCGGGCAACGCCGTCCTCGCCAAGCCCGCCGGCGAAACGCCCCTGGTGGCCGGGCTCGCGGTGGAGATCCTGATCGAGGCCGGGATTCCGGAGGGCGTGCTCGGCCTGCTGCCGGGAGAGGGGCGGGTCGGCGCCCGCCTCGTGGCCGATCCGCGCATCGACGGCGTCCTATTCACCGGATCGACCGACGTCGCCAAAGGGATACAGACCGAATTGGCCGGACGCCTCGGCCCTCTGGGGCGACCGATCCCGTTCGTCGCGGAAACCGGCGGCCAGAACGCCCTCGTGGTGGATTCCTCCGCCCTGCCGGAGCAGGTGGTGGCCGATGTGCTGGTGTCGGCCTTCGATTCGGCCGGCCAGCGCTGCTCGGCGCTCCGCGTGCTCTGCCTGCAGGACGAGATCGCCGAGCGCATCCTCACGATGCTGAAGGGGGCGATGGCCGAGCTCACCATCGGCAATCCCGACCAGCTCGCCACCGATATCGGGCCGGTCATCAGCGAGGCAGCGCAACAAAGGATCGAGGCGCATGTGGCGCGGATGCGGGAGCTCGGCCATGCCGTAGACCGGCTCCCGCTGCCCGCCTCCTGCGCGGCGGGCCATTTCGTCCCGCCGAGCCTGATCGCCATCGACAAGCTGGACGACCTCACCGGCGAGGTCTTCGGGCCGATCCTCCACATCCTGCGCTACCGGCGCGGCGGTCTCGACGGGCTCGCCGCCGCCATCGACGAGACCGGCTACGGCCTGACCTTCGGCGTGCACAGCCGGATCGACGCCACCGTCGCGCGCTTCCTGGACCGGGTCCGCGCCGGTAACCTCTACGTCAACCGCAACCTCATCGGGGCCGTGGTCGGCATGCAGCCCTTCGGCGGCGAGGGCCTGTCGGGGACCGGACCGAAGGCCGGCGGCCCGCTCTACCTCCGCCGCCTCCTGGCTTCGGCGCCCGTGGAGACCGACCTCGTCCGGCGCCCCGCCGCGATGCCCGAGGCGCTGGCGTCCCTGCGCGACGCCCTGTCGGCGGCGGGCAGGGAGAGGGAGGCGGCGCGCTGCGACGCCTATGCCGAACGGAGCCTCCTCGGGCTCGACATCGCCCTGCCCGGCCCGGTGGGCGAGAGCAACCGCTACAGTCTGCATCCGCGCGGCACGGTCCTGTGCCTGCCGGCCAGCGAGACCGGGCTGTTCGCACAGATCGCGACGTGCCTCGCCACCGGCAACACGATCCGCCTCGTCCCGCCCGCCGGCCTGCGACCCATGCTCGACCTGCTGCCCCGTGCGGTTCGGGGTACGATCGACATCGCCGATGGGCCGGACGCCATGGGCTGCGCGGCGATCCTGGTGGAGGGCGGAGCGGAGGCGACCCTCACGGCGACGCGGAGAGCCGCCGCGCTGCCCGGCCCCATCATCCCGGTCCTCGCCGTGTCGCCGGACGGATTGAAGAAGGGAGTCGAGGATTACTCCCTCGAATGGCTGCTCCGGGAGCGCAGCGTCAGCACCAACACCGCAGCGGCAGGCGGCAATGCCGCCCTGATGACACTCGGCGAGGATAGCAATGCGATCGCGATCCCACCCGCCGCCTCATCCTGAAGTGCCGACGCACAGCGAAGGCCTCAAAGGAGCCCTCCAGTTCGCACAGCGGGTTCTGGATCCCTCGTTCGAGGCCGCTACGCGGCGCCTCAGGATGAGGTCGTCGGGTGGAGGAGGAGGATCGTTACGCCCTTCCCGCGTCGACAGCGGCGACCCCGCTCAGACGGAAAAGGTCGCGGCCTGACCGTGGAACAGGCCGGCCTCGTCCACGAGCTGCCAGACGATGGCGTCTCGGATCGGGAAGCGGGTTCCGTCCTTGCGGATGCGGATGCCGGCATAGTTGTCGACGAACCCGTGGCGGGTGACCGCGTCGAGGAGGCGCTGCCGCTCGGCCCGCTCCGGGGCCTCGGCCGAGAAGCGGGAGGGCAGGCCGATGAGCTCGGCCTTCTCGTAGCCGAAGACGCGCAGGGCGGTCAGGTTCGCATAGATGAAACGCGGGTCGTCCCCTCCGTCATGGGCGAGGACCGCGAAGGGGGCGTCGGCATCGAGCCAGGCCGCGTCGCGCCCCGGCTCCGGCACCAGCGGCCGGCCGACGGCACGGTGGAAACTCCCGGTCAGGAGCGCGTAAAAACCGGGATCGTCGGAGATATCCACGTCAGGCACCTGTGTCAGCGCGAGGCCGAAGGCCGCTCGAACCGGGCATAGGCGGCCAGGGCGAGGTAAGCGACGAGGCTGCCGAACGCCGCGGCGACCGCCTTGACCAGGAAATCGGACATCCGGGCATGGCGGGTCGGCGACAATTCCTGGCCAAATTCGAGGATGCCGGCCACCGCCATTCCGGTCACGAGCCCGAGATACCAGCGCTTGGGATAGGCCAGGATCAACAGGAAGCCGAACAGGGCGTAGGCGCTCATCCGCTCGACATTCGCCGAGGCGACGACCGGCCGGAGCCCGATCGGCGACAGCGTCACGAAGACCAGGATCGCGAGGATGACGAAGACCGACAGGCGCAAGAGAGTTCTCGTCATCGAAGCGTGCCACCGAACCGCGACGCCAGTTCGCGTCATGCCGGGACTTGTCGGGCAAGCACCGGGTCCAGCCTGATCTCGACCATGCTGAAGGTATTATTAAGACGCGGTTACGCGGCGGATGTTTCCCGCCGCGTCTCTTTCCGACCGGCAAGCCGGCTCGCATGGCCGCTACGGATCGTCAGTGCTGCTCCGTGCCCGCCGTCCCGGCGACCTCGTTCACCGTGGCGAAGGTCTGCTCGAACCGTTTCTCGGCCTCGGCGAAGCGTAGAAATTCTACGCGTTCCACGAGGATTTCCGGCGGGGTCGGCTGCGTCGCGAAGAGCGTCATCACCTCGTCCATGAAGTCACCGAGGGGCATGTACCCCTCCCGCGTCGACTGGCCGGGCGTGAGTTCCGTCTGCACGGCGGGCGGCACGAGTTCGATGACCTCGACCCTGCCCTTCAAGGCGTCGCGAAGGCTGATCGTGTAGGAATGGATCGCCGCCTTCGTCGCCGAATAGGTCGGGGTCGAGACCAGCGGCACGAAGGCGAGGCCCGACGAGACGTTGACGACCGCCGCGTCCGGCTGAGCGGAGAGATGGTCGATCAGCGCGTCGGTGAGGCGGATCGGCCCCAGCAGGTTGGTGGTCACCATCGCCTCGGCATCCGCGAGATCGCGGGAGCGGGTGAGATCCTCGAACTGCATGATCCCGGCATTGTTGATCAGGACGTTCAGGTCGGGGTGGGCGGCGATCACCGTCGCGGCGAAGGCGTCGATTGCCGCCCGGTCCTCGACATCGAGCACATAGCCGACCATGCCGGGATTGGCCTCCGTGACCGCATCGAGCCGATCGCGGCGGCGGCCGGCGATGATCACCGTGTTGCCCTGGGCCTGGAAGCGCTCCGCCAGTTCGCGGCCGATCCCCGATGCGCCGCCGGTGATGAGAATGGTGTTGCCGCTCGTCTTCATTGGGACTTCCCTCCTGGTTGCCCCAAAGAGATGCCGCGCCTACTCTCCGATGGGTAGAAGGCACCAAAAAGATTTGTACTTACCAAAAGGAGAGCGTGAGATGGCGGCTCCACCCCCACCCGTCGATGCGGATCCACGCGTCGAGGCGCTGGTCCACGACCTGATCGGCCGCGTCGCCGACAAATGGACGATGCTGATCCTCGAAATCCTGGAGGAAAAGGGCGAGCTTCGTTTCACCGAACTCAGCCGGTCCATCGGCACGATCAGCCAGAAGATGCTGACCCAGACGCTCCGCCACATGGAGCGGGACGGGTTGGTGATCCGCACCGTGCATCCGGTGGTGCCGCCCAAGGTCGAGTACCGGCTGACGGAACTCGGCCAGAGCCTCGGCGCCGCCTTCTGCGGCGTGTGGATCTGGGCCGAGCAGAACCTCGCGGCGGTGGAGACGGCGCGCGAGACGTTTGACGGGCCCCTCCCCTCGGGAGGCTGACACTCTCGGCGGTCACGCACCCCGTCAGTTAACCTCCACCTGCACCACCCCCGGCACGGCGCGCAGGGCCCCGGCGATCTGCGGCGTCGCCTGATAGCGGCCGGGGAGCTTGACCTCGACCTCCCGGTCGCCGCCGTCGAGGAGGAGGATCAGCGAGACCTCGCCCTCGCCGCGCACCTGCAGGCGCTGCTGGACGCTGACGATGGGGCGCTCGTCGCGGAGATAGACGCGCATGCCCTTCTGGTACCGGGCCACCGCCTCGTCGAGAGGCTCAGCGGTGACGATGCGCGCGCGCACGTCCTCGCCTTCGAGATTGGCCTGTATCTGGAGTACCAGCGGGCGGCCGGGTTCGAGGATCTCGCGGTACTGGCCGAGGCCTTCCTGGAAGATGATCGCCTCGAAATGCCCGGTCTGGTCCGAGAGCGTGACGATGCCGAGCTTGTTGCCAGATTTGGTGCGGCGCTCCGACCGGTCGAGGACGGAGGCGGCGACCTTGCCGACGCTGGACGTGCCGGCGCGGACCGAGCGGCAGAACTCGGCCCAGCTCTGGACGCGCAGCTTCTCCAGCAGGCCGGCATATTCGTCGAGGGGATGGCCCGAGAGGAAGAAGCCGATGGCCTCGTATTCCTTCTTCAGCTTCTCGGCCATCGGCCAGGGCTCGTAGGCGGGGACGCGCAGGGTCACGTCGGCCGAGGCGATGCCGCCGAACATGTCGACGATGCCGGTACTGGCCGCCTCCGCCGCCCCTTGCGCCAGCTTCATCATCGGCTCGACGGCGGCGCAGGCCCGCGCCCGGTCGATCTCGATGCAATCCATGGCGCCGGCCGCTACGAGATTCTCCAGGGTACGCTTGTTGATGAGGCGCGGGTTGAGCCGGCGTGCGAGGCAGGCGAGGTCCTTGAACGGCGTCTCGCCGCGCGCCTCCACCACGGCCTCGACGGCGGCCCGGCCCACGCCCTTGATCGCGGCAAGCGCATAGCCGATTCGGCCGTCATGGACCTCGAAATTGACTCCCGAGGTGTTGATCGAGGGCGGGTCCACCGGGATGCCGAGGCGCTGAGCGTCCTGGCGGAACTCGGCCAACTTGTCGGTAACGTCGATGTCGAGCTGCATCGCGGCGGCCAGGAACTCCACCGGGTAGTTCGCCTTGAGATAGGCGGTCTGGTAGGTCAGCAGAGCGTAGGCGGCGGCGTGCGATTTGTTGAAGCCGTAATCGGCGAATTTCGCCAGCAGGTCGAAGATCTCGTTGGCCTTCGCCTCGGTGAGCCCGCCCGCGACGGAGCCCTTCACGAAACGGTCGCGCTGGGCGTCCATCTCGGCCTTGATCTTCTTGCCCATGGCGCGGCGGAGCATGTCAGCGTCGCCGAGCGAGTAGCCGGCCAGAAGCTTGGCCACCTCCATGACCTGCTCCTGGTAGACGATGATGCCGAAGGTCTCCTTGAGGATCGGCTCCAGCTTCTCGTGCGGATACCAGCTCGCCTCGTTGCCGGCATCGCGGCCGAGCTTGCGCTCGCAATAGACCGGGATGTTGGCCATGGGGCCGGGGCGGTAGAGCGCCACGAGGGCGATGATGTCCTCGAACCGGTCGGCCTGCATCTCGACCAGCGCCTTGCGCATGCCGGCGGATTCCACCTGGAACACGCCCACCGTCTCGCCGCGCTTCATCGGCGCGTAGGTCTTGGGATCGTCCAGCGGCAGCGAGGCGAGATCGACGATGATGCCGCGCTGCGCCAGGAGATCGGTGCAGCAGCGCAGCATGGTGAGGGTCTTGAGGCCGAGGAAGTCGAACTTCACGAGGCCCGCCGCCTCGACCCATTTCATGTTGAACTGGGTCACCCGCATCCCGGTCTTCGGGTCGCGGTAGAGCGGTACGAGCTGTTCCAACGGCCGGTCGCCGATGACCACGCCCGCCGCGTGGGTCGAGGCGTGGCGGTGCAGCCCCTCGAGCTTCTTGGCGATCTGCATGAGGCGCGCGACGACGGGCTCCTCCTCCATCGCCGCCTGAAGCTTCGGCTCGCCCTCGATGGCCTGGACCAGGGTGACGGGGTTGGCCGGGTTCTGCGGCACCAGCTTCGTCAGCTTGTCCACCTGCCCGTAGGGCATCTCCAGCACGCGGCCGACGTCGCGCAGCACGCCGCGCGCCTGCAGCGTACCGAAGGTGATGATCTGCGCCACCTGCTCGTGGCCGTAGCGTTCCTGCACGTACTGGATCACGCGCTCACGGCCGTCGACGCAGAAGTCGATGTCGAAATCCGGCATCGAGACGCGCTCGGGGTTGAGGAAGCGCTCGAACAGCAGGCCAAAGCGCAGCGGATCGAGATCGGTGATGAGGAGCGCGTAGGCCACCAGCGAGCCGGCACCCGAACCACGGCCCGGCCCCACCGGGATGTCGTGGTCCTTGGCCCATTTGATAAAGTCCGACACGATGAGGAAGTAGCCGGGGAACTTCATCTTCACGATGACGTCGAGCTCGAAGGCCAGACGGTCGCGATAGACCTGTTCGGTCATGCCCTCGCAGGGGCCGTGCTGGGCCAGACGCAGTTCGAGACCGGCCTCGGCCTGACGGCGCAGCTCGGACGGCTCGTCGAGGGCGATCTCCGCCGCGATATCCGGCGAGACCGTCTCCACGGGGAGCGCATCGAGGGCGGCGACGACGCCGAAATTGGGCAGGATCGGCTTACGGGTGCGCACGCGATAGGCGCAGCGCATGGCGATCTCCACCGTGGCGGACAGGGCATCCGGCAGGTCGTGGAACAGCTTGGCCATCTCGGCCCGGGTCTTGAAGCCGTGGCGCGGGGTGAGCTTGCGGCGGCGCTCGTCCGAGACGAGGCGTCCCTCGGCGATGGCGAGCAGCGCGTCGTGCGCGTCGTAATCGTCGGGCTTGGCGAAGAACGGCTCGTTGGTGGCCACGATCGAGAGGCCATTGGAATCGGCGAGCCTCAGCAATTCGCGCTCGACCATGCGCTCGTCGTCGAGTCCGTGGCGCAGGATCTCCACGTAGAGCCGGTCCTCGCCGAACGCTCCCTTCAGCTGCTCGAGGCGGGCGGCGGCGAGTTCGACACGTCCGCCGCGCAGGGCCGTGTCGAGGGGGCCGGTTGTGCCGCCGGTGAGCGCGATGAGACCTTCCGCGTTCTCCGTCAGGGCTTCCACGGTGAGCCGGGGCGCATCCCCCAGCGGGCCGTCGAAATAGGCGCGGCTCGCGAGACGCAGGAGGTTTCCGTAGCCGGCCTCGCTCTGGGCCAGCACCACGACGTTGGAGGTGACGATCTGCGACAGCCGCGCCATCGGGTCCGGCGCCTCGAAGGCCACGGAGAGCTGCATGCCGGCGATGGGCTGGATGCCCGTTCCGGCGGCCTTCTCGGAGAATTCCAGCGCCCCGAACAGATTGTTGGTGTCGGTGAGCGCCAGGGCCGGTTGCCGGTCGGCGGCGGCCGCCTTGACGATGTCGGCGACCTTCAGTGCCCCTTCGAGGAGCGAGAAGGACGAGTGGACGTGGAGGTGGACGAAACCGGGATCTTTGAGGATGCGCGCCATGACTCAACCCATCCCGAGTCGCGGTTCACGGTCCATTACCATTACCACGTCCGGCGCAATTGCCTGTGGAAGAGGGCCTTTCGGGTCACAGCCCCCCTCCCCCGCCTTTGCCTATTCGGCCGGCAGCGCCAGGCGCTTCGGCCTCGGCTCCTTGCCGCGGGCGGTCTCGTCCAGCGCATCGGTGAACTGGAGCGCGGCGAGCTGCGCATAGAGCGCCCCTCGCGCCAGTAGGCTCTCATGCGTGCCGGTCTCGACGATCCTGCCGCCGTCGAGGACGAGGATGCGGTCGGCGGCCCGAATGGTGGCCAGACGGTGGGCGATGACCAGGGTGGTGCGCCCGCGCATGAGGGTATCCAACGCGGTCTGCACCGCGCGCTCGCTCTCGGCGTCCAGCGCCGAGGTCGCCTCGTCGAGGAGCAGGATCGGCGCGTCCTTGAGGATGGCGCGGGCGATGGCGACGCGCTGGCGCTGACCGCCAGACAAGGTGACGCCGCGCTCGCCGACCTGGGTGTGGTAGCCCTGCGGCAGGGCGCGGATGAACCCGTCCGCATGGGCGAGTTCGGCGGCGCGATGGATCTCGGCCTCGCTGGCGAGGGGCCGGCCGTAGCGGATGTTGTCCATGACAGAGCCGGAGAACACGGTGGGGTCCTGCGGGACCAGGGACATCCGCTCGCGCAGCGAATCCGGATCGACGGCGGTGATGTCGACCCCGTCGACGCGGACTACCCCCGATTGCGGATCGTAGAAGCGCAGCAGCGCCTGCAGCACCGTGGTCTTGCCGGCGCCCGAGGGGCCGACGAGAGCGACGCGCTCGCCATGCGCCACCTGGAAGCTGATCCCGTCCAGCGAAGGGTGCTCGGGCCGGGTCGGATAGGTGAGGCGCACCTGCTCGAACGCCACCTCGCCGCGCGGCGGCACCGGCAGCGGCACCGGATCGGCAGGCGCCTGGATCGCCGGCTCGGCGGCCAGGATCTCGCCGAGGCGCTCGGCGGCGCCGGCCGCCTGGGCGAGCTCGCCGTAGACCTCGGAGAGCTGGCCCAGCGCGCTGGCGCCGAACACCGCGTAGAGCACGAATTGCGAGAGCTGGCCCGCCGTCATCGTGCCGGCCAGCACCCCTTGCGCGCCGTACCACATCACCCCGACGACGCTGGCCGAGATCAGGAAGATCGCCACCCCGGTGAGGAGGGCGCGGGCCTGCACCGAATTGCGCGCAGCGGAATACGCATTCTCGGAGGCCTGCCCGAAATGCTCCGCCGTGGCGCGTCCCATGCCGAAGGCCTGCATGGTGCGAATCGCCCCGATGGCTTCGGCCGCATAGGCCGAGGCATCGGCCAGCCGATCCTGCGCGGCGCGGGAACGCCGCCGCACGCCGCGCCCGGACAGGATGAGCGGGAACACGATGAGGGGAATCGCCACCAGCACCAGGATCGACAGCTTCGGGCTGGTGATGACCATCATCGCCACCGCGCCGACGAACAGGAAAGCGTTGCGCAGGAGAATGGAGATCGAGACCCCGAAGACCGCCTTCACCTGCGTCGCATCGGCGGTGAGCCGGGAGACGATCTCGCCCGATTGCGAGCGGTCGAAGAAGGCCGGATCGAGGATGGTGAGGCGGGCGAAGACCGCGCTGCGCAGGTCCGCGACCACGCGCTCGCCCAGCGTCACCACGGTGTAATAGCGGGCGGCACTCGAGAGGGCGAGGACCGACACCACGCCGATCAGCGCCATGAAATAGGCGTCGATGACGCTGTGGCCCTCCGGCGAGAAGCCGTGATCGATCACCCGCCGGAGCGCGATGGGCACGACCAGAGTCGCCCCGGAAGCCGCCAGTAGCGACAGGAACGCCGCGAGGATGCGGCCGCGATAGACCAGTGCGAACGGGATCAGCGGCTTCAGCGACCCGAGGGGTGCCTTGCCACGGCCATCGCCGCCGGAAATTTTGTTACGCCCGCGAGCCATCTTGCCTCGTCATCGTCTCAAGAAAATACGCGCCCGGGCGATCTCCCGCGCCCGGGCGCTTGTTCGGAGGAAGCACGTGGGGTATAGGCCCGCCTTCATCCGATTGCGCGTGATCTAAGGCCGCGGGCCGCCAGGCGGGCCGGTCGGCGTGGCTATTCAAGGATTTCGTCATGGCAAAGAGTGCGGCCGACAAGGCCAAGGGTACCGAGCATCCCGACTACCATTTCATCAAGGTCGTGATGACCGATGGGTCCGACTACATGACCCGGTCGACCTACGGCAAGGAGGGCGACACCCTCAACCTCGACATCGATCCGAACACGCACCCGGCCTGGACCGGTGGTGAGCAGAAGATGCTCGATCGCGGCGGTCGCGTCTCGCGGTTCAATTCGCGTTTCGGCGCCCTCTCCTTCGGCAAGAAGTGATCTCTGCGGACTGACCGACGCGACCGTCTGGTGGCGGCGGAGGGTTTTCGAAACGCGAAAGGGCGGCGCTGACGAGGCGCCGCCCTTTCGCGTTTCCAGGCATCGAGGCCACGCCGGGCCTCGACGCGCCACATCTCAATGCGCAAGTCTCAATGCGCCACGCCGAAGGCGCTGCGCAGCAGGCCCTGCTGGGCGGCGACGGGGCTCTCGCGGACCATCGGGGTCGGGTGGTCGTCGGAGATGAGCCCGTCGAGATGCAGAATGCGGGCGTGGAGCCGGCGCGAGCGGATGGTGAGGTCCTGAAGACGGGCCGGGAGCGCGCCGAACGTCTCGGCGCGGAAGGCCTCCGGCGTCGCGAGGCGGACGCGGGTCTTCTCCTGAAGCGCTTGGGCGGGGGTGATCTCACCCTCCGACACGGCGCGCTGCACCAGCAGCCAGGAGGCGATCTGCATCAGCCGCGTGGTCAGACGCATGCTCTCGCTGGCATAGGACAGGGTACTGTCGCGCGACAGGAGGCGGGATTCCTCGCGCCCATCGCCATCGAGATAGGCCGCCGCCTCCTCGACCATGGTCATGCCCTCGCGGAACAGAACCCGGAAGGCCTCCGAGTTCACGTAGGTGTCGCCGAAGCTGACCCAGTCGCGCTCGTCGCGAAAGGTGACGTTGAACTCGTTCATCCTGCCTCCTGTGCCGCTATCGGACCGTTGTGTCCCGACCTGGGACACGATCAGTGCGTTCGCGACCAGAGGCGCAACACTAGCGCCGAACGCGCCGCCCCGCGCCGTTGACCGAGGGTTAACGTTAACAAGCGGACATCGTGCCAAACGAGCAGAGTCGCACGGCGCTGGACGCGCGGATGAGCGAAGACGAAAAAAAAGCCGCCCGGGAGGGGCGGCTTTGATAAAGTCGACAGAGGCATCAAAAACAGCGGCAGATCGAAATCTGCCCCACATCCGGAAAACCGGACATGATTCCTTCATAAGCTGAAAAGGTTAATGCACGGCTAACGCCGACCCCGCTCGGACGGCGGCGCGCGCGATGGGAAATACCCGCGCCAGAATTGACTTCGCCCCCCCTCTCCGTCATAAGCCGCGCCATCGCGTCGCCGCGCCCCATGTGGGCGCTCTTCGCGCTTGCAGACACATTTCAGGGCGAGTGAAGATGTCGGTGGGGCTCCTGCAGCCAGCCGGATCGATCCTCGGCCATCGGAGATCGCGCCATGAAGAGAACTTATCAGCCCAGCAAGCTCGTGCGTAAGCGCCGCCACGGTTTCCGCGCCCGCATGGCCACGGCCGGCGGCCGCAAGGTCATCGCAGCCCGTCGCTCGCACGGCCGCAAGAAGCTCTCGGCCTAAGGCATCCGTGCCTTCGGCGGCACGGAACGCCGAGGCCAGCCCCGCTCAGACCATGACCTCGCCCCTAGGCCGCAGGATCGAACCGGCAGTGTCGACGATCGGACGGCTCAAGCGGCGACCGGACTTCCTCGCTGCCGCTGGGGGGCGACGGTTTCACACTGAGCTCATGAGCGCCCAGGGGCGGCTGCGCGATGCGGCGTCCGGGACGCCACTCGCCGATGCCGAGCCGATCGCGGGGCTGCGAATCGGCTTCACGATCACGAAGCGTGTCGGGCATGCCACCGAGCGCAACCGGATTCGCCGCCGGCTGCGCGATGCCGTAGCCTGTGCCTCGGCGGACCTTCCCGATGCCTCGGCGGACATCGTTCTCATCGCGAGACGTCCTGCGCTCCATGCCCCGTTCGAGACGCTGATCGCCGACCTGCGCCGTTCCGTCGGCGCGGTGATCAAGCCCGGCGGGACCAAGGGTGGCGAATCGGGCTCCTCCTCGCGGGGACGGCGCAGGTCCGGAAAGCCCGATGCGGGCAAGCCCGGCTCGGGCTCCGATGGAATTGCATCCTCCAAAACCGCATCACTCGCCCTGACGTCGGCGCGTTCGCCCGCGCGAAACGAGGCGGGGACGATGCCCCCTGCCTCAGGCGACGCTTGCCTTCCCTCCCCTCCTCCGAACACACGCGACGGATCTCTCGATGGGTAATGACAAGACGAACATGATCGTCGCGATCGCCTTGTCGCTGGCGGTCCTGCTCGGTTGGAACTATTTCATCGCCGCCCCGCGCGTGGAAGAGCAGCGTCAAGCCGCCCTGCAGAGCAAGGCGGCGCAACAGGCGGCCAACCCCAACGGCGCGCCCTCGGCGAGCCCGGCGGAAGGCGGCCCCTCGGCCCCCGTGCCGGGCACCCTGCCGAATGCGCAGACGCCGGCGGAAAGCCGCGAGGCGGCGCTCGCCCGCTCGCCGCGCGTGACCATCGACACCCCGGCGCTCGCCGGTTCGATCGCCCTCAAGGGCGGCCGCGTCGACGACGTCTCGCTCAAGGGCTACCACGAGACCGTGGACGACAAGAGCCCGCGCATCGTGCTGCTCTCGCCCACTGGCAGCGCCAATCCCTATTACGCCGAGTTCGGCTGGGTCGGGCAGAATACCGGCCCCCTCCCCACCGGTGACACGGTGTGGACCGCCGACGAGACCGTTCTGACGCCGACCAAGCCCCTGACGCTGAGCTACAACAATGGCGCCGGCCTTGTATTCCGCCGCGTCATCGCCGTCGACGACAAGTTCATGTTCACGATCCGCGACGAGGTCGAGAACAAGGGCGCGAACGCCGTCACCCTGTATCCCTACGGGCTCGTCTCGCGCTGGGGCAAGCCGACGACGCAGGGCTATTACGTGCTGCACGAGGGCATGATCGGCGTGGTCGGCGCCGACGGCCTGCAGGAATACACCTACGATCACGTCGCCAAGGAGCCGGTGCTCGGAAACGCCGCCACCAAGGGCAAAGCCTGGGCGAACGTGACGGGCGGCTTCGTCGGTATCACCGACAAGTACTGGGCGGCGGCCACCATCCCCGACCAGGCCACGCCCTATACCGGCAGCTTCACCGAGCGTACCGACGGCGCCACCAAGGTTTATCAAGCCAGCGTGCGCGGCGATGGCCGCAACGTCGCGCCGGGCTCCACTGTGACGGCGACCCAGCAGCTCTTCGCCGGCGCCAAGGAAGTCAACACGATCAACAACTACCAGAAGGATCTCGGCATCAAGCAGTTCGATCTGATGATCGACTGGGGCTGGTTCCACTTCATCACCAAGCCGATGTTCCGGGCGCTGGACTTCTTCTTCCACCTGTTCGGCAATTTCGGCGTGTCGATCCTGGTGGTGACCTTCTGCCTGAAATTGCTGTTCCTGCCGATCGCCAACAAGTCGTACCAGTCCATGGCCAAGATGAAGGCCGTGCAGCCGGAGATGGCCTCGATCCGCGAGCGCTACGGCGACGACAAGATGAAGCAGCAGCAGGCGATGATGGAGCTGTACAAGAAGGAGAAGATCAACCCGGTCGCCGGCTGCTGGCCGGTGCTGATCCAGATCCCGGTCTTCTTCGCGCTCTACAAGGTCCTGTTCATCACCATCGAGATGCGGCACGCGCCGTTCTTCGGCTGGATCCAGGATCTCGCCGCGCCCGATCCGACCAACATCCTGAACCTGTTCGGGCTCCTTCCCTTCGCCGCCCCGGACTTCATCCATCTCGGCATCTGGCCGATCGTGATGGGCATCACGATGTTCATCCAGATGAAGATGAACCCCGCGCCGCCGGACCCGGTCCAGGCGCAGATCTTCACCTTCATGCCCATCGTGTTCACCTTCATGCTCGGCTCGTTCCCGGCCGGTCTGGTGATCTACTGGGCCTGGAACAACACCCTCTCGGTGATCCAGCAATACGTCATCATGCGCCGCAACGGCGTGAAGGTGGAGTTGTGGGACAACCTCGGCGGGATGTTCAAGAAGAAGCCCGCCGACAAGAGCGCGCCGGCCAAGAGTTGAGTCGTCCACTCTCGGACGTTTCCCAACCGATGCCCTCATCCTGAGATGCCCCGCAGCGGCCTCGAAGGAGGCTTCCAGAACCCGTAAAGGGCCATGGAGGCCCCCTTCGAGGCCTTCGTTTCACGAAAGCACCTCCGGATGAGGTGGCGATGTGGGACGCCCCGACCAGAGCCTGACGCCGGAGCCGCACCATGTCCCAAGCCGAAGCCGACGCGGCCCTCCTCGAATCCGGCCGCCTGTTGTTCGCGGGCGTGGCCGACTTCCTGTCCTCCGCGCCCACCGTCGCCGCCCTGCCGCCGATGAAGGGCGTCGAGATCGCCTTCGCCGGCCGCTCGAACGTCGGCAAGTCGAGTCTCGTCAACGCCCTGACCGGCCGCAACACCCTGGCGCGGACATCGCACACACCGGGGCGGACGCAGCAGCTCAACTTCTTCGATATCGGCGGGCGCCTGACCCTGGTGGACATGCCCGGCTATGGCTACGCCGCCGTGGAGAAGACCAAGGTCGAGGCCTGGACCGATCTGATCCACGATTACCTGAAGGGCCGCGCCAACCTCGCCCGCGTCTTCATGCTGATCGATTCCCGCCACGGGCTGAAGAGCATCGATACCGACGTGCTCGACGGGCTCGACAAGGCCGCCGTGAGCTACCAGATCGTCCTGACCAAGGGCGATGCCCTGAAGAAGGCAGAGATCGAGGCGCGCATCGCCGGCATCCGCTCGGCCATCGCCAAACGCCCGGCGGCCTACCCCGAAATCCTGCTCACATCGAGCCGCGACGATCGCGGCGTGCCGGAACTGCGCGCCAGCGTTGCCCGGCTCCTGTCCGAGCGCGGCGCATGACCGGCTTCGACCGCGCCCTTCTCGCACTCGGCGCTCTCGCCGGCCTGCTGGGCGTCGCCGCGAGCGCGGCGGCAGCCCATATTCCTGGCACCGACAGCCTGAAGACGGCGGCGCAATTCCTCCTGTTCCACGCGCCCGCCATCATCGCTCTGGTGGCCCTGACCGCAACCGGGATCACTCATCGCCTCACGACCCGAGGCGCCGCCGCCGCCCTGGTGATGGGGCTCGCTCTGTTCTCCGGCGATCTGTCCTTACGGGCGATGCACGGCATTCCGCTCTTTCCCATGGCCGCCCCGGCCGGCGGACTCTTGCTGATGGCCGGCTGGCTGCTGGCCGCGCTCGCCGCCTTCGTTCCGACGGGAGCCCGACAGGCGGCACCCGGCCGGTAAGCGCCTGCCGCCCGGTCCCTGACGCGCACCGAAAAGCTCCTCCTCGTGCGAGGCCCTCGTTTCGAGCCCCATCGCACGAGGGAGGCGGCGTGGGAGAGGCTCAGACGAACAGGAAATCGCTCGCGTGCAGATCCGCGACATGCAGGTCGGCGAGCCGGATGCTGCCCTCGTCGTACTGGATGACGACGCTGGCGCCTGTGTCCTCGGCATGATCGAGCACGGCGGCGAAGGAGCGCAGAACATCCTTCTCCAGGCGAATGACGTCGGGTGGGCCCGATCCGGGGCTGAAGTCGGTGATGATGTCATTGCCCGTGAGGCGATCGAAAACGAAGGTATCGCGGCCGGCGCCGCCGGTCAGTCTGTCGTTGCCGGCCCCGCCGATCAGCGTGTCATTGCCGTCATCGCCTCGGAGCGAGTCGTTGCCGGAATCGCCGAACAGGGTGTCGTCGCTGGAACCCCCGTTCAGCACGTCCTTCCCGTCGCCCCCGAACAGCTTGTCCGACGAGCCATCCCCCGAGAGGACATCGTCGCCGCTGGCGCCCACGACCCGGTCCACCCCGTCCCCACCCTGAAGCGTGTCGTTGCCGGCACCGCCATTGAGTTGGTCGTCCCCGATGTTGCCGCTCAGGAGATTGTTGGCGGCATCGCCCGTGAGCTTATCGTTCTGGTCGGTCCCACTGACGTTCTCAACGCCGGAGACGGTGTGCTTGCCTTCCTCACCACCGACAATGAAATAAGACTTCTGGCTCAGATTGACGTTGGCGGCTCGGTCGAAAGCGAAAAACGCGAGAGTATCTGTACCCGACTGGCCGTAGACGTCGTCGACGAACAAGTCGTAGCGCATGACGAACCGGTCGTCGCCAGATCCGCCGTAGAGCGTATCGACGCCGTTATCTCCGATCAGTAGATCGTTGCCACCGCCGCCATGGAGGGTGTCGCTGCCGATGTAATTCGTCGCCGAATCGGAGTCGCCAAAAATGGTATCGTCCCCGCCTCGACCGTAGATCACGTCATTGCCACCATAGCCGAGAATATAGTCTTCCTCGTCGGTGACACCCTCGCCGTAGTCGATGAGATCGGCCTGACCAGTACCCATTACATACGCCATGACGTTCCTTTCCGTCACACCCGCCAAAGAGGATAGGATTACGGCGTTAGCCTATCTCTGCGCCAACAGCCAGGCAATATGAATTTTGTACTTGAGTTTTATGACTATTTCTCGAGAAACCGGCCAGCATCCGCGGCCTTTAACGCCTGCATCGCCCTATCCATCAAGGTGTCTCCCTCCGGCTTGAAGTGTTCGACCGATGCGGGGACGGCGCGGAATCACCCCTCGGAAGGGCCTGTCGGCCGTCAGCGAGACATGAAAACTCGGCGTGCCGACGCCAGGATCAGTGATCGGGGATGGCTCGACGCCGACAATGTCGAGTGCTCCCCCCATCGACGGGACATCCGGCCGGACCGGGACGGCCCTCGGCCCATCGAGGCCATAGTACACTCTCCGCCCGGCCTCGCACCGAAGGGAGGATCGTTTGCGCAAACCCTGGATTCTGCTCGCCGCCTGCCTCGCGGCCTTCTCCGCCAACGCCGCGCCGATCGAGGAGAACGAGCCGCTAGTTATGCGGATCATCTTCGAGGATTGCCTCGGCTACATCCGCCACGGCCGCACGCCGTTCCAGGGGCTGGCGACGCGGCCCGCTTCGCGCGAGGCGATCGAGACCATCCCGCGCCGTGCGCCGGACCGGGAGAAGGCGGTGGAGCTGCTGTCGCCGCGATACGTGGCATCCTGGGGGCAGGACGGGTACGGCCGACATTGCCTCGTCCTTACGGTCTGGCAGGCCGAGCCTGACACGCGGCCGGTACGCCTCGGCGTACCGAGCGATGGCTTCCTGCAACGCGTCGATGCGCGCGCCCGCGCCGAGGGTCTGACGAGCAGGGGTATGGCGGATGCGTTCACGCCGATATCCATCAGCTTCTGGTCCGAGGGCGAAACCGGCCACGACAGCGGTCCGCTACGGCCCATCAGCTTCTCGCTCGTGGCCTCTGGCGCCGATGAGGCCCGGGGCCTCGCCGATGCCGGCGTGATCGCCATGGGCGGCCCGCCGCAGGGACGCCCCTGAACGCCTTGTCACCGTCGAAACCTGACATGCGATCGCCGGCGGTGGACGGCCCTTGAGCCGGCGGCGGGCTCAACCACCGCCATAGCCTGCACTCAGCCGATAAAGGTGCCGAGGAAGGCGGTGTGATCCAGCGGAAGAGGGCCGTTCGTCGAATCGAAGTTGAAATCGTTCTCGCTCAGCAGGGAGGCATCGACGTCGTGAAGCGTGATGGTGTTTGCAGCATCGATGCCGCGAAACATGATCACAGTATCGTTCGTCCCGGCGATCTGATGGTAAATGACATCATTGAAGCTCTGGGCGATCAACGCCACGTCGAGAAAGTCCTCTCCCAGTTTGAATTTGTAGACATCGTCCGCCCCGAAATGATCGGCGTAGACGAACAGATCGCTTTCGGCGCCGCCATAGAGGCTATCGTTGCCGGTGCCGCCGACCATCACCGACAGATGAGGTCCGGCCTTGATGACGTCGTCGCCTCCCTCGCCCGCCATCACGGAGAAACCGCCATTCTTGGCGCCTTTGATGATGTCGTTGCCATCGGCGCCGTAGAGAAAATTGGAGCTCTCACCGCCGAGGATCGTGTCGTCGCCCTGCGATCCGACGATGCCCAAGCCTCCTTCCTCACGAGCACGCGAGATGATGACGGTGCCCTGGCTGACGTCCGAGAAGTTCACCGTCGAGACATCGCCGACATAAACTTTCTCGATGCTGACGAAGGACTTATCGTCGAACTCGACATAGCCGGAGCCCTGCACGAACAGCGCATCCCTGCCGTTGCCGCCATCGAGGCTCGACGCCGCCCCGGTGATGACCAACCGGTCGTCGCCCTCGCCACCCCACAAACTGTCCTGGCCGCCCGCACCGCGCAAAGTGTCGTTACCGGTGCCTCCGGTCAGAACGTTGCCGCTGGCATTACCCGCGAGGATATCGTCATGTGCGCTGCCGATGAGATTGCCGATCTTGGTCAGGGTATCACCCTGGGCATCACCTCCGGTGTTGATGCCGGATGCGAGGCTCACCCTGACGCCGCTCCCGGACTGCTCGTAGCTTGACGTGTTGCGCCCGGCGCCACCGTCGAGGCGATCCGCACCGGCGCCCCCTTCGAGGAGATCGTTGCCCGAGCCGCCAATAAGCCGATCGGCGAAATCGCCCCCTTCCAGTGCCGTCGGGCCGGTCCTGTCCGAGTAATCCAGAAAGAAACCGCCGGTCTGCCGGGTCATGGTGGCGGCATTGAATGTGAGGCTCTGCCTATCCGTGTCGGACTCATTTCCGATCGCTAGAATGCCCGACCGAAAATCGACATGTATCGTCAGCGATGGGTCGCTGGAAAAGTAGTCCCCGCCAACGGTGACGCCCGACGCTGACGATGAATAATCGGCACCCAGTGTAAGATACGTGCCGGCCATTATTTTTAAGTCCAGGTTCTGAGAACAGTCGCTCCGTCTATTGCCGGCGGGTTGTACGGTCAATCGCCGTCACAGCGTGAGCCAGCCAAGATCCGGCTGGCTCACGCCTCGGCGGGCGGCCATCCTCCCGTAAGGCGGCGGGGGGATCCGCGAAGGGCCTCCGCGAAGCCCTACGGCATGACCGGGGGGTGGTAGGTCAGCGTGAAGGCCAGCGCCCAGAGCAGGAACAGCACCACGGGCAGGTGGATGATGAGCTGCAGGAAGCTGAAGCCGACGATGTCGCGGGCCTTGAGGCCGAGGATGCCGAGAAGCGGCAGCATCCAGAACGGGTTGATCAGGTTCGGCAGCGCCTCGGCGGCGTTGTAGATCATCACCGCCCAGCCGAGATGCACCTGCAGCTCGTTGGCCGCCTGCATGACGTAGGGCGCTTCCAGCAGCCACTTACCGCCGCCGGACGGCACGAAGAAGCCGAGCACCGCCGAATAGACACCCATGGAGATCGGGAAGCTGCCCGTGGTGTTCAGCGCCACGAACGCGTGGGTGATCACGTCCGACACCGAGGTGCCGCCCGCGTTCTTCGCATTGGTCAGCATGGCGCTGATCGCCGCGTAGAGGGGGAACTGGATCAGCACGCCGGCGGTGGCCGGCACCGCCTTCGCCACGGAGGCGAGGAAGTTCCGCGGCCGCCAATGCAGCAGCAGGCCGAGAGTGAGGAAGAGCAGGTTGTAGGTGTTGAGGTTGGAGATCGCGGTGATCCAAGACTGGCGCGCGAATTCCTGGTAGAGCCAGCCGCCGGCAATGATGACGAGGAGCAGGGTCAGGATCGGCGAATGTTCCAGCCATTCCGAAGGCTGCTGCGGCCGGGACTCGTCCGGCTTATCGCGCGAGACGTCGAGGCCGAGATCGTCCGCCGTCACGGCGGTGGCGGGCTGCGGCGCCGAGACATAGGCGATGATGATCGAGATCACGAAGAGGATCAGGGCGATCAGCATCGACTGCCAGAGGAAGATCGTCTCGCTGAACGGGATCACGCCGGTGATCGGCAGCAGGCTCGGCGGCAGGCTTTTGGGATTCGCCTGCAGCTGCGCGGCGGAGGAGCTGAGGCCCATGGCCCAGGTAGCGCCGAGGCCGAGATAGGCGGCGGCACCGGCAGCCCGGTAATCCATGCGGAGTTCGGTGCGGCGGGCGAGCGCGCGGGCGAGAAGGCCGCCGAAGATCAGGCTGAGGCCCCAGCTCAGGAACGACGACAGCATCGTCGCCGCCGCCACGAAGCCGACCGCGCCCCGCCCGGTCTTCGGCACCAGGGCGAGCCGGTCGATCAGCCGCTGCACCGGCGGCGCCGTCGCCACCACGTAGCCGCCGATGGTGACGAAGGCCATCTGCATGGTGAAGGGGATCAGGCTCCAGAAGCCGTCGCCGAAGCTCTTGGCCACCACCATCGCGGGCGCGCCATTGGCCAGCGCCCCGAGGGCCACGATGACCACCGCGATGGCCACGAAGATGAACGCGTCGGGAAACCAGCGCTCGGCCCAGACGGTGAAGCGGATGCCGAGGCGGGACAGGGCACCATCGGTGGCGACTTCGCCAACGGGGCGGCCGGTTCCCGGTTTGGACGGAACCGGACTGCGGGATTCTGGACTGCGTGCCGACATCTGAAATCCCGCCGTGATCCGTCCTGGTCCACCAGGCCGATGCCGTGCATGTTGCCCAAACATGGAGCAGGCTCAAGCCCGGCGTTTTGGCTTGTCACCAAGCAAAGGCGACGCATCCGCCTCCCCTTCAATCTTCCTTCAACACTGCATGCGGAGATTGCACCGGCGATTCTTGGGGACGACGACGCGTGACGAAGCCGGCGAACAAATCCCCCCTGGAGATCGTCCGCGACCGCCGACCCCGGACAGATGCGATGTCCCGCGATTTGACCGACGGGACCGGGTCCGACCGTGATGACAGGGGGAGAAAGGCCTACGGCTCGCAGCTGGCATGGCTGTTCGGCATCCTCGCCAGCGTGGCGGCGATTGCCGGCGCAATCCTGGTCGTCCTGGCTCTGCCGCCCGTACTCGAATGCCGAAACCGGGCCGCGCAGGGCTTTTTCGTCGGCCAGACCTATGGGGGCTGCGTGGCGAGCGGGTTCTCGGCGCGGTGGAACCTGCTCGAACAGCGGGTGAAGATGACGCTGCGCGGCTCGGGTCGCTGATCGACGCCTGGCTCCCCGCCCGGGACGAACGCGCTTATTCGGTAGATAAGACGGGAGATGGCGGCCATCGCCTGACCGGCCCCGGCGGGACGAACCTGCCGGAGCCGTGAGACGGGCCGCGCCTCAGTTCAGCGTGACGCTCGCCGGGCGCCGCTCCGGCAGGCCGGGATCGTCGCCGATCATCAGGCCGGACGGGCCGAGCCGGACCGGCACCGCCTCGCCGTCATGGATACGGCCCGCGAGCAACTGCTCGGCCAGGCGGTCCTGCACCGCCTTCTGGATGACGCGCTTGAGCGGACGCGCCCCATAGGCCGGGTCGTAGCCCTTGTCGGCCAGCCAGTCGCGGGCATCGGGCTCCACGTCGAGGGCGATCTTGCGCTCGTCGAGGAGGGTCTGCAGCCGCTTGAGCTGGATATCGACGATCGCCCCCATCTCCGACCGCCGGAGACGGTGGAACAGGATGATCTCGTCGATCCGGTTGAGGAATTCCGGCCGGAAATGGTGGCGGACCACACCCATCACCTCGTCCCGGACCTCATCCGTATCCTGCCCTTCCGTCTGCGCCACCAGATATTCCGACCCGAGATTCGAGGTCATGATCAGAAGCGTATTGCGGAAGTCCACCGTCCGTCCCTGTCCGTCCGTCAGGCGTCCGTCGTCGAGAACCTGCAAGAGGACGTTGAACACGTCCGGATGCGCCTTCTCGATCTCGTCGAACAGCACGACCTGATATGGCCGCCGCCGCACGGCTTCCGTGAGCGCACCGCCCTCTTCGTAGCCGACATAGCCCGGAGGCGCGCCGATGAGCCGGGCGACGGAGTGTTTCTCCATGTATTCCGACATGTCGATCCGCACGAGGGCCGTGTCGTCGTCGAACAGGAAGCCCGCCAGCGCCTTGGTCAGCTCGGTCTTGCCGACGCCCGTGGGCCCAAGGAACATGAACGAGCCGATCGGCCGGTTCGGATCCTGCAGGCCGGCACGGGCACGCCGTACGGCGGTGGCCACCGCATCGACGGCTTCCCTCTGGCCGATGACGCGCTTGCCCAGTTCGGCCTCCATGCCGAGCAGCTTCTCGCGCTCGCCCTCCAGCATCTTGTCCACCGGAACGCCGGTCCAGCGCGAGACGACGCCAGCGATATGGGCCGGCGTCACCGCTTCCTCGACCATACCGTCGCGGGCCACGGCGGATTCAGCGGCCGCCTCGTTCTCGGCGAGCTCCCGCTCCAACCCAGGGATCACGCCGTAGGCGAGTTCGCCCGCGCGCTGGTACTGGCCCTGACGCTGGGCCGAGGCGAGTTCATTGCGCGCCTCGTCGAGCTTCTTCTTGAGTTCGGCTGCGGCACCCAACTTGTCCTTCTCGGCCTTCCAACGCGACGTGATCGCGGCCGATTGCTCTTCGAGATCGGCCAGTTCCTTCTCCAGCCGCACCAGACGGTCGCGGGAGGCGGAATCGGTCTCCTTCTTCAGGGCCTCACCCTCGATCTTGAGGCGCACCACCTCGCGGTCGATGTTGTCGAGCTCCTCCGGCTTCGAATCCACCTGCATGCGCAGGCGGGAGCCCGCCTCGTCCATCAGGTCGATGGCCTTGTCCGGCAGGAAGCGGTCGGTGATGTAGCGGTTCGACAGGGTCGCGGCCGCCACGAGAGCGGCGTCCTGGATGCGCACGCCGTGGTGCTGCTCGTACTTCTCCTTGATGCCGCGCAGGATCGAGACCGTGTCCTCGACGGTGGGCTCGGACACGAAGACGGGCTGGAAGCGGCGGGCGAGGGCCGCGTCCTTCTCCACATGCTTGCGGTACTCGTCGAGGGTGGTCGCACCGACGCAATGCAGCTCGCCGCGTGCCAGAGCGGGCTTGAGCAGGTTGGAGGCGTCCATCGCCCCGTCCGCCTTGCCGGCCCCCACCAGGGTGTGCATCTCGTCGATGAATAGGATGATGCCGCCGGCCGCCGAGGTGACCTCGGACAGGACGCCCTTCAGCCGCTCCTCGAACTCGCCGCGATACTTCGCGCCGGCGATCAGCGCCCCCATGTCGAGGGCGAGCAGGCTCTTGTCCTTCAAGCTCTCGGGCACGTCGCCATCGACGATGCGCAGGGCCAGCCCCTCGACGATGGCGGTCTTGCCGACGCCGGGTTCGCCGATCAGAACCGGGTTGTTCTTGGTACGCCGGGACAGGACCTGGATGGTGCGGCGGATTTCCTCATCACGGCCGATCACCGGGTCGAGCTTGCCCTCTCGCGCGGCCTCGGTGAGGTCGCGGGCGTATTTCTTGAGCGCGTCGTAGGCGTTCTCGGCCGTGGCGTTGTCGGCGGTACGGCCCTTGCGGAGCGCGTTGATGGCGGCGTTCAGCGACGCGGCTGTCACGCCGGCGGCGGCGAGGGCCCGGCCGGATTCGGTGTCCTTCTCCACGGCGAGGGCCAGGAGCAGGCGCTCCACGGTGACGTAGGAATCACCCGCCTTCTGGGCGGCCTTCTCGGCGGTGTCGAACAGGCGCACGAGTTCGCGCGTCGCCTGGGGCTGCGCGGAATTGCCCGAGACCTTGGGCTGCTTGGCCAACCATTGCTCGACCTGGGCGAGGGCCACGCGGGACTGTCCGCCGGCGCGGTCGATCAGGCCGGCGCAGAGCCCCTCGGGATCGTCGAGGAGCACCTTCAGGAGGTGGCCGGGCTGCAATTGCGGATGGCCTTCGCGAAGGGCCAGGGATTGCGCGGCCTGGACGAAGCCGCGGGCGCGTTCGGTATAGATCTCGAAATTCATGTCTGTCCTCTCCCCCGTGCCGACGATCCACCGCCCGCCAAGCGGCGCGGCCCCGTCGAGACGTCGCTTCCCGACCGGATGGCCCGGGAAGCCTCGGCGCCGCGAGGGCCGCCGATTGCTCACGATGTAGTGTTGCAAATGAGCACCACAAGACCCGATCACGGACTTGCGCGCGAGTAGGGCTTCGGGCGAGGCTGACTTCATGACCGCGACGCCGACCAGCCTTCCCGAACTGCGCCTCGAAGCGCTCCACCGCTACCCCGTGAAAGGGCTCTCGCCCGAGGGGCTGGAGCAAGTGACGCTGGAAGCGGGACGCTATTTTCCGGGCGACCGGTTGTTCGCCATCGAGAACGGGCCTTCCGGCTTCGATCCGGCCGCGCCGAAGCATCAGCCCAAGATCAAGTTCCTGATGCTGATGCGCCACGAGGCCCTGGCCCGCCTCGGTACTCGCTACGACGACGAAACATCGGTGCTGACGATCCGCCAGGGGGACGGCATCGCCGTCGAGGCCGACCTCTCGACGCCGGAAGGGCGCGAGGCGGTGGAAGCGTTCTTCCGTACCGAATTCGCGGACTCCCTGCGCGGGCCGCCGAGGCTACTCACCGCACCAGACGGCTTCCGCTTCACCGATTCAGCACGCGGCTTCGTCTCGCTCCTCAACCTCGCCAGCGTCGCGGCGACGGAGGACATGGTGGGCGCGCCCGTCGATCCGTTGCGCTTCCGCGCGAACCTTCACCTCTCCGGCCTTCCCCCCTTCGCCGAACTCGACCTCGTCGGGCGCATTCTCGCCACGGCGGGAGGCGTGCGCCTGCGGATCTCAAAGCGGACGGAGCGCTGTGCGGCGACGAATGTCGATCCGGCGACCGGCATCCGTGACCTCGCGATCCCCCGGACGCTCTCCACGCGCCTCGGCCATACCGATTCCGGGGTCTACGCGGAGGTGCTCCATGGGGGCCGCCTCGAACGGGGCGAGACGCTCCGGATCGAGGCGTGAGGCGCGAAGCAGGCTTTCATCGCAGAACCTGCGGCCACGTCTGCGAAACCCGCCTGGGAGATTTGTAAGGCTGCGGGCCTCGATCGACCTTCGGGTTCCTGTTGGCGCGATCGCTCAGATCGCGTGACGCGGAACGAGGACGATGGCGGCGGCGTAGCCGGCCCGGCGCAGGCCACGAAAATCGGCGTGACGCCGCTCGCAGGTCACCTTGACGTAGCGCTTTTCGCCGTCGGCGCTCCAGGTGGAGGCGGCCATGGTCTGGCCGTGGATCATGCATTCCATCGGCGTGTGCGCGGGCGATACGACGACGTCGAGGGCGGTGCTGCGCGAGCAATCCTGCGCCGCGATCATGCTGGAGCAAACGAGGGCGACGGCTAACAATTCGGACATGACGGACCCCTTTTTCGGTTCGGCGAATAAGGTCCGCGGTGTTGCTCAGGCGTCGAGCGGCCGCGTGATTGTTGCCTGAGCGTTCCTCGTCGTTTTTTATTAGACTTTGTCTAGCATGACAGATGCCAAACCTGTCGCAAGGGGGCCTCGGCCCCGGCCGGACATGGCTCTCATGCGCGGCGCGAAGACTTCGGATTCATGCGCGAAGCGACACCTTGCTGGCCCGCGATCGGCCGGTGACGAGGCGGTCCTCGTTACGAGGCACGAGCCAGGTCGGCTCGGGCTCGGCGCGGGGAAGGATACTGGCGACGGCATCGAGATCGACGACGTAGCTGTCGGTCAGTCTGCGCCAGACTTCTGCGGGAGAGGCGGTGTCCTTCCCGATTTGGGCGAGGGCGGCAGTCAGATTCCGAAGGCCGGTGAGGGTCGGACGGGCGACGGTGGGATCCGTGGCAAGCATCGGAGGAAGCGTCCTGTGCAATCGTCCAAAGGATCACAGGACAGAGTTAACGCTTGGTTATACCCTTCCCCCTTGGTGATGGCCGTTCTCACCACGGATATGCCTTTCACGGCGGGACCATTTTTCCGAGCTTTGGCGGCTATGGCGCTTCGCAGTGCGACATCGCTGCGCTAGAAGCGCGTCGTCGCGCATCCCGATCCGGCGCCGTAGCGAGGACAGTGCCTCACGATGAAAGAATCTCTGGCAAAAGACGCCCTCCCGAACGTGCATGTCCGCGCTGAGGTCCTGGTCCAGGCGCTCCCGCACATGCAGCGCTACGACCAGGAAATCGTCGTCATCAAGTATGGCGGCCACGCCATGGGCGACCGCGCGGCGGCGGAGGATTTCGCCGAGGACATCGTCCTCCTCGAGCAATCCGGCCTCAAGCCCATCGTCGTCCATGGCGGCGGCCCGCAGATCGGACGGATGCTCGGCCGGCTCGGTATCGAATCCGAGTTCCGGGGCGGCCTGCGCGTCACCGACGAGGCCACCGTGGAGGTGGTCGAGATGGTGCTCGCCGGCTCGATCAACAAACAGATCGTAGGCTGGATCTCGGCCGAGGGTGGCCGCGCCATCGGTCTCTGCGGCAAGGACGGCAACATGGTCCGCGCCCGCAAGGCGACGCGTACCGTCCTCGACCCGGAGAGCCAGACCGAGCAGGAGATCGATCTCGGCCTCGTGGGCGAGCCCGAGCACGTGGAACGCGGCGTCCTCGATGCGGTGCTGAAAGCCGAGCTGATTCCGGTCCTCGCCCCGGTCGCGTTCGGGGCGGACGGCCAGACCTACAACGTCAATGCCGATACGTTCGCCGGAGCGATCGCCGGGGCGCTGCGGGCCAAGCGCCTGTTGCTGCTCACCGACGTGCCGGGCGTACTCGACAAGGACAAGAAGCTGATCACCGACCTGACCCTTGAGGATTGCCGCCGCCTCATCGCCGACGGCACCATCACGGGCGGGATGATCCCGAAGATCGAGACCTGCATCTACGCGCTGGAACAGGGCGTCGAGGCCGTGGTCATCCTCGACGGCAAGGTCAGCCACGCGGTGTTGCTGGAGCTCTTCACCGACCACGGCGCGGGTACACTGATCCGCCGTACCTAGCCACGAAACCCCGGGACGTCTCGTCTGCGTCCCGGGGCGCGGCATATTCGAAGCCGGCCGGGGCCGGAGACCATCAGGCGTCTTCGGCCTTGCCGGGCTCGGGCACACCGGCCTTGGCCCAGAACAAAGCCGTCGCCTTGCGATAGGCTTTGAGCAGGGCGGGCCCTTCCGGGCCCGCGGGGCCGATCTCGTCCCAGATCTGCTGGCACAGGCCGGCCTGGACCGTGAAGCGGCCTGGATCTTCGGTCTTCGCGGCGGCCGTCAACGCACCCACGATCTTGCGCATGCGGTCGGCATTCTGCGCGAACACCTCCTCCCGCTCGGCCAAACGACGGCGGGCCGCCTCGGCCTTCGCGGCGCGGCGCTCGTCGGCGGAGACCGCATTCTCGGTCACATCCGCCTCTTCGGGCCGGTACGCAGCCTCAACCTTCTTGAGGGCGGCGCGACCGCGCAGGATCATCGGCCTGGCGTCGGGGCGCCCCCGACAGGCTACCCGCAGCTCGACGACGAGACGCTTGGCCATGTCCACCATCTTGAGCGACGGTGGGGACTCGGAGGCTGAAACGGCCGCCTTCTCAAGGGCTGCGATGATGGACTCCGCGTCCGCCGAAGGTCGCTCGTCGGAAACGTCGGGGCCGGGAATCGCCAATGCCTTGTGGTCCGGCTCAAAGCTCACGATGAAACCCTCTCGATCGATCTGGGGCGCCGCGCCGCGGATCGTTTCCCCGACCGTTCGCGCTGCCGCTCCCGTGTCGGAAGCCGCCATGCCGAGAAACCGGCGACACCGCCGCACACATGTGCCCCGCGCTCGAGCCTTGGTTTCGCAGGCCGGCTGCCGAGACGGGGCGTAGCCCTATCGCCTCGGCCGCGACAGCGTCAAGGCAATCGCCAGCACATCCGCCTCATGGCGATACGCGTGAATCAAAATGGGAAGGAAAGTAAGGTGCCCAGCCATGTCTGAGCACTCGACCGACACGTCCCGTGACCATCGGGACACCATCAGATCAATCAACGATGTTGTGAAGGAAGATGGTGCTGCTGGACAGGATTGAACTGTCGACCTCCTCATTACCAATGAGGTGCTCTACCACTGAGCTACAGCAGCCGATCGTCGCGACGTGTCGGGACGAGCGGGGAGTTAGCGGATCAAACGCGGCTTGGCAATCACTTCTCGCCACCTTTGAGCAATCCGTTTGAAACGAGTAGCCCGCTTTCCCTCTTGCAGGCGGCTCGTATGATGCCCGCCAGACCGGATTCGGCCACGGCTTCCGCCGCGTCGGAGGGAGAGAACCAGCGGTCCTCGCGCTCCTTCCGCTCCGGCCAGTGCTTGAGCTGCTTACGCACCTCAAGGGGGAACACCTTGACCTGGCAGAGGACGAAATCGCGGCTCTTCAGGCGTTTCTCGTAGAGATAGAAGCCGAGCGGCCTCTTGCCGATCTCGCCCAGGAGACCGGCCTCCTCATAGGCTTCCCGGGCGGCGGCCTCGAAAGGCTTGCGACCCTTCATCGGCCAGCCTTTTGGGATCACCCACCGGCGGCTCTCGCGCGAGGTGATGAGGAGGATCTTGAACCCGCCATCCGGAAGGCGCCGGAACGGCAGGGCACCGACTTGGCGTCGAGGCTCCGCCTCACTCTCCAATTGGACTGAACTCATGGCAGGTGAACGCCCAGCCGCCGTCCGGGTTCGACGGGCCGAGCCCAACGGCGAAGGTCGAGACGGGGTACTGTACGCATGCGCGACGAGACGGGCGCTTTCACAGCATGAGCGATCGGTACGAGGACCATCGAACTCCGGATCATCGGAAGCCCCTTGTCTGTCCCGCGAGGACGGGCTCGCGAGGATGGAACAGCCGAGGCTGGCTTCAACGTGTCGAACACGGATTGGCTCTACCGGAAAAAGAAGATTGCCCTCAAGGCAAAACTTATCCGGCAAACTAAGACGGCTTTCCGAGCCTTGAGCTTAGAGAGCCCGCGTTCCTACGACACGCGTGTGACACCGCGAACTCAGCCGGCACCGGCGGAATGACCCTCGGCACGGCGATGCAAGGTGGTATTCAGCCGGCGGCGCTCAGGTTCTCGATCAAGGCATTGAGATCGGCGCGCATGGCCTGGACCTCCGGCTCCGACATATTGAGCTGGCACATCACCGATTCCCGCACGAGGCGAGCCTCGGCGCGAAGGTCACGGCCATGCTGGGTCAGTTGAATCTCGACCTCGCGCTCGTCACTCTGCCGTCGGTGGCGGATCAGAAAACCGGCCGTCTCGAGCCGTTTCAGAACCGGCGTCAGCGTGCCGGAATCGAGCCTCAGGCGGCGACCGATATCCGACACCGTCACGCCATCGGTCTCCCACAGGACGAGGAGGACCAGATATTGCGGATAGGTCAGCCCCATCCGCTCCAGCATAGGCCGGTACGACCGGGTGATCCGATGCGCGGCGGCGTAGAGCGCGTAGCAGAGCTGATTGTCGAGCAGCAGCGGGTCCGTGGTGGAACTTACCTGCTGCTCTGGAGCATCGACCATATACACCACGTGATCGATCCCCAGATCCAGACGATACGACGCATGAGCGACGACACCGGTTCCTCGCGCCCGGCTCCGCACCCGGGCATCGGATGCAAGCCGGACGAGGGGCTCCCAACATCCGAAAGTCTCGTCATTTCGTTCCGATTGCAAGCATTTACCGGACCACCGGCCGCGCCCATACCCGATGACGGCCATGGGCGGGATGCCGAACGATCACGCGAGCCGCGCGACGCAGCCCGCCCAAGCCCACCCTCCCTGTTACGAACGGGGCGGATTGATGCGCGAACAGCCTGTGAGCGCCCCCTTTTTGGCCTGTGCCTCAGCGGAGGGAGCGGCCACAATGCGGGGATCAGGCCCGTGACAGGATACCACGATGCAGCTCGCCCCTTCAGCCTCCCGCTCCCGCGCTCTCCCGATGGCCATCGCCCTGGCCTTCGGCCTCGGCCTGCCCATGGCACCGGTCTCGGGTTCGGCGCTCGAAGGACCGGCACCGGCCAAACCTGGTGAGGCCACGGCGCCGCCGGCGCCGGCCAAGCCCCGCGTCGTCATCGTGGCCACCGGCGGCACCATCGCCGGCGCCGGTGCGGATGCCGCCAACAGCGCCACCTATCAGGCGGCCAAGGTTCCGGTGGACAAGCTCATCGCCGCCGTGCCCGCCATCGCCCAGATCGCCGAGGTGCGCGGAGAGCAGGCCTTCCAGATCGCGTCGGAGAGTTTCACCAACGCCCAGTTGATCCAACTCGCCAAGCAGGTCTCGGCCCTGGTCAAACGCGACGACGTCGATGGCGTGGTCATCACCCATGGCACCGACACCGTGGAGGAGACCGCCTATTTTCTCGACCTCGTGGTGAAGACCGACAAGCCCATCGTCATGGTCGCTTCCATGCGCCCCTCCACCGCGATCTCGGCGGACGGCGCCCTCAACCTCCTCGACGCCGTGGTGGTCGCCGGCGCGAAGGATTCCCGCTCCAAGGGCGTGCTCCTCACCATGAACGACGAGATCCAGGCCGGACGCGACAGCACCAAGCGCGTGAACATCAAGCCCTCCGCCTTTTTCAGCCAGTGGGGGCCGCTCGGCATGGTGGTGGAGGGCAAGACCTACTGGTTCCGCGCGCCGGTGAAGCGCCACGGCACGACCTCCGAGTTCGACATCGAGACGATCGACTCCCTGCCGGACGTCGCCATCGTCTACGGCTCGGGTAACATGCACCCCGAACCCTATACCTCGGCGGTGGTCGGCGGCGCGAAGGCCATCATCCATGCCGGCACCGGCAACGGCTCGGTGGCCGGCTACCTCGTCGACACCCTCAAGGACATCCGCTCCAAGGGGGTGCAGATCATCCGCTCGTCCCGTGTCGGCGACGGCTTCGTCCTGCGCAATGCCGAGCAGCCCGACGACAAGTACGATTGGGTCGTCGCCCACGACCTCAACCCGCAGAAGGCCAAGATCCTCGCCGCCGTCGCCCTGACGAAGACGCAGGACACCAAGGAGTTGCAGCGGATCTTCTGGGAATACTGAGCGGATCGCCCCGACCATCGCCTCAGCGCAGGAGGAAGCCTTCCGGCGCGAGGGGCGGCGGCGCCGGCTCACCGAGGGCATCGCGGACGATCCCCTCCACCACGCGGACAAGGGCATCGAGGGGCAGGTCGTTGGGTTCGGTGCCGAACGGGTCCTCCAGCTCGTCTCCCAGGGCATCGAGGCCGAAGAAGGTATAGGCGACGAGCGCCGTCACGAGGGGCGTCACCCAGCCCAGGGTGCCCGCGAGCCCGAAGGGCAGGAGCAGACAGTAGATCCAGGCCGTGCGGTACAGGAGCAGGGTGTAGGCGAAGGGGAGCGGCGTGCTCTGGATACGCTCGCAGACGATCTGAACCTGACCGAGGGCGGCGATCTTCTGCTCCACCAGGCCGAACAGGATGTCGGAGACGGCGCCCTCGCGCCGGGCCTGCCCCAGATCGGCCAATTGGTGGACGAGCACCGCTTCAGCCGGATTGGGCCGAGCGTGCAGATCCGCCGCCTCCGCCTCGGGGAGCCACGGCATCGCGGCCGCTGCCTCGTCGCCTCGGCGCATTTGTGCGTGCAGGGCGAGGGCGAAGGCCATGACGCGCCTCAGCGCCCGCGCGCGGAGGGCGCTATGCTGCTCCTCGGGCAGGAGCGCGGCCAGGAGGCGGGCAAAGGAGCGCGCTTCGAGGATCAGCGTTCCCCAGGCTTTGCGCGCCTCCCACCAACGGTCGTAGCAGGCCCCGTTGCGGAAACTCAGGAAGATCGAGAGCGCCAGCCCGACCAGGGTGAAGGGGCCGATGCCGGCACTCATCGGGAAGGGATGGGGCCATGCCCGCTCCACCGCGACGACCCCGATGGCAGCTGCGGTGATGAAACTCACCTTCAGCGCCACCCTCGGCAGGATCGAGCCCTGAAGCGTGAACAGCACCGCCATCAGGTTTGGACGCGAACGGACGATCATGGTGGGTTCGAAATTTCGTTGATGGGATCGAGGGCCGCGTGAAAGGACTACCCGGACGAGCCCGCGTCACCGGGCGTTCGACGACACGGCAACCCGAGCAGACTCGCACCGGCAAGCCGACGCGTCCCTCGCTCAGTCCTTTCGAGCGTCGCTGGTTCCAGGACGCAAGACCGATGGACGACTTTCACGAGGACAGCCCGACGTGAACACCATCCAGCCACGGCGAACCGCGCCCGATCCCGCCACATAATCGGAACACCGGGAATGGAGATCGGTACGAGGCGCTCAGCAGCGGTGGAACGCAGAATGTTGAATATTGTCGACATTCCCGCACCGCAAAAGTGTTCGTGCCGCCCGAGCAAGAGCGGACAATTGCGCAGAATCCTCGCGAACCGCCGGAAAGGCCGGATATCGGGGAGTGAGAACCAACCAATCCGCTGCAGTGCAACAAGACATTCGCACCGCTACTACCCCTAGACCGGCCCCTTGCGGAAACTGGACCGTATCTTTACGCTATGGGCGCCAAACAAGACTTCCGCACTCCCGACACTATGCAAGATATCACTTGCGTTAGGGTCGGGACGGGGGAGGCGCTCCGAGGATAGACCGGTCGATGAAGAAAAATAAGGTGATCACGGCCGAGGAGGCGATCGCCCTCATCCGGCACGACGACGTCGTCACCACCACGGGGTTCGTCCAGAGCTGCATCCCGGAGGCGCTTCATGCCGCCCTGGAGAAGCGCTTCGTCGACACGGGCGCCCCGCGCGGCCTCACCCTGATCATGACCGCCGGCGCCGGCGACAGCAAAGGCCTCGGCACCGGCCGGCTTCACCACGAGGGCCTGCTGAAGCGCGTCATCGCCGCCAATTTCGGTCGCATGCCGAAGGTGGCCAAAGCCGCCCAGGACAACAAGATAGTCGGCTACAACCTGCCCCAGGGCGTGATCTCGCAGCTCTACCGCGCCTGCGCCGCCGGCCAGCCCGGCCTCTTCTCCAAGGTCGGCCTGCATACCTATGTCGATCCGCGCCATGGCGGCGCCCGCGTGAACGAGGTGACGACGGACGAGATCGTCAAGCTCGTTGAGGTCGATGGCGAGGAATGGCTGTTCTACACCGCCACCAAGATCGACGTCGCCTTCATCCGCGGCACCTCGGCGGACCCGGCCGGCAACATCTCCTTCGAGAAGGAGGCGCTCACCCTGGATTGCCTGGCCCAGGCCATGGCGGCGCGCAACAATGGCGGCATCGTCATCGCGCAGGTGGAGCGCATCGTCGATGACGGCTTCCTGCTGCCCAAGGACGTGCGCGTTCCGGGCATCCTGGTGGATTGCGTCGTGCTGGCCGATCCCGAGATGCACCGCATGAACTACGGCGTGCAGCACGATGCGGCGCTCGCCGGCCAGATCCGCGTGCCAGTGAGCGGCATGAAGAAAATGAAGCTCGACGCCCGCAAGATCATCGCCCGCCGCGCGGCCTTCGAATTGCCGCCGAACGGCGTGGTCAATCTCGGCGTCGGCGCCCCCGAGGGCATCTCGGCGGTGGCCAACGAGGAGAAGGTGACGCCCTACATCACCCTCACCACGGAAGCCGGTGCCGTGGGCGGCGTGCTCGCGTCCGGGTCGAGCTTCGGCGCGGCGACGAATGCCGATTGCGTCATCGACCAGAACCAGATGTTCGACTTTTACGATGGCGGCGGCCTCGACATGACCTGCCTCGGCATGGCCGAGTGCGACCAGCACGGCAACGTCAACACCAGCGCGTTCGGCGGCAAGCTCAATGGTTGCGGCGGCTTCATCAACATCAGCCAGAACGCGCGGAGCGTGGTCTTCGCCGGCACCTTCACCGTGGGCGGCCTGGAGACCACGATCGAGGACGGCAAGCTGAAGATCGTCACCGAGGGACGCTCGCAGAAGTTCCTGCCGCAGGTGGAGCAGATCACTTTCAGCGGTCCCTATGCACAGAAGCGCTCGCAGCCTGTGATCTACGTCACCGAGCGTTGCGTCTTCCAGCTCACCGACGAAGGACTCGAACTCATCGAGGTGGCACCGGGCATCGATATCGAGCGCGATATCCTGCCCCATATGGGCTTCACGCCGATCATCAAGCACCCGGCGCAGATGGATGCCCGGCTGTTCCGGGACGAGCCGATGGAGTTGCTCTCAGATCTCCTCAACCTCAACCTGCCGGAACGGGTCAGCTACGACGCCGAGCGCAACATCCTCTTCCTCAACCTCGAAGGCTGGCACGCCCGCATCAAGAGCGACATCGACGACCTGCGTAAGGTTCTGGTCGATGCCTGCAAGAAGGCCGGCCGGCGGGTCAACTCGGTGGTCAACCATGACGGGTTCCGCATCAACGAGAACCTGTACGACGATTACGCCAGCATGATCCAATACCTGTCGGCGAACTACTATCTCACCACCACTCGCTACGCGACGAGCGCCTTCCTGCGCCTCAAGATGGAAGAAGCGCTGAACAATCGTGGCCTCGCCCCGCACGTCTTCGAGCGCAAGGAAGACGCCCACGCCTTCCTCGACGGCATGGACCGCAAGGTCCGCCGCGCCTCCACCGCCATCGACGCGGCGGCGTGAAACACGCCGGCTCCGGGCAAGGCTCGGAGACGGCGTACGGCTCGGGATGAACTGCAGCCTCATGCTGCGGCGACCGACCGCTCCGCCCACAAGGCGGATGCTCGGCCTTAAGCCTTTCTCAGGTTTCGGTTGCAATCACATCATCGACACCGCCCGCTCCTCTCGGGGAGCGGGCGAACACGGTGATGGAGAACGCGTCCGTGGTTACGATCAAATCCTCGCTGCCCTTGGATGCGCATACGATCGACATCTATTCGTATGACGATCAGGTCAGCACTTCCCATCAGGTCGAGACGGGTTTTCGCGCCTCGCTGAGCGAGGACATCTTCTTCGACATCGTCGGGTCCGGGTTCTCCTACGAGGCCGGCCCCTACCCCGTCACGGGCGTGACCAACGGCGTCACACTGTTCTACGGCGCCAGCCCCCTCCTGGAGATCCAGGGTCTCGCGATCACGGCCGAGCAGGCCCTCGACTATCGCGAGCAGGATGCCGGGAGCGTTCGGGCGGCTATTCTGTCGGGCGACGACACCCTCACCGGATCGAAATACGCCGATCTCCTCGACGGCTATGCCGGCGCGGATTCGATGACCGGTGGCGGTGGCGACGACGTCTACATCGTCGACAATGCCGGGGATCGTGTGTTCGAGCGGCCGATGTCGGGCACCGACCGAGTCGAGGCCTCCATCTCGTTCTCCCTCGGCAAGCAGTTCATCGAGAATCTGACCCTGACGGGGAACGCCGCCATCAACGGCACCGGCAACACGCTCGACAACGTGCTTCTCGGCAACGATTCGGCGAACAAGCTGAAGGGTGACGGTGGCGGCGACATCCTCGTCGGCGGCGCGGGGAAGGACACGCTCACGGGCGGCGTCGGCAACGACACCTTCGCCTTCCAGGCCATCTCGGACAGCCCCACCGGCAAGACCTACGACACGATCACGGATTTTGCTTCGGGCCAGGACCGGATCGACCTCTCCGCGATCCAGGCGGTGACCGGTGCCGAGGGCGACCAAGGCTTCACCTTCATCGGCGATGCCGCCCTCGCCCGAGCCGGAGACCTGCATATGCGGGTGTCCGGAAGCTCCACCTTCCTCGAAGGCGATGTCGACGGAAACGGGCGGGCGGATTTCCAGATCCTGCTGAAGACCGTCGTCGGCGATCTTCAGGCGAGCGACTTCATCCTCTGATCCCGCGGGAGGCTCACGCCTCCGGCGTCGGAACACCGATGCCGACATAGTGGAAGCCGTGGCGAGCCACGTCCTCGCCCCGGTAGACGTTGCGCAGATCCACCACCACCCGGGCGGCCATGCTCTCGGCGAGCAACGCCCAGTCGAGGGCGCGGAAGGCGTTCCACTCGGTGACGATGACGAGGGCGTCCGCCCCTTCGGCGCAGGAATAGGGGTCGTCGGCATAGGCGATGTCCGGCATCAGCGCCCGGGCACCCTCCATCCCTTCCGGGTCATGGGCGCGGATGCGGGCGCCGGCATCCTGAAGGCCGGCGACGATGGAGAGGGACGGCGCGTCACGCATGTCGTCGGTATTCGGCTTGAAGGTGAGGCCGAGGAGCGCGATGGTCTTGCCCCGCACCGAGCCACCGCAAGCGGTGACGATCTTGCGCGCCATGGCCCGCTTGCGCTGGTCGTTGACGGCGACGACCGCTTCCACCAGCCGGATCGGCGTGCCGGAATCCTGAGCAGTCTTCACAAGGGCCAGCGTGTCCTTGGGGAAGCACGAGCCGCCATAGCCCGGCCCCGCATGCAGGAATTTCGAGCCGATGCGGTTGTCGAGGCCGATGCCGCGGGCGACCTCCTGCACATTGGCGCCGACCTGCTCGCAGAGATCGGCGATCTCGTTGATGAACGTGATCTTGGTGGCGAGGAACGCGTTGGCGGCGTATTTCGTCAGTTCGGCCGTGCGGCGGCCGGTGACGAGGATCGGCGCCTGGTTGAGATAGAGCGGGCGGTAGACCTCCTTCATCACGTTGGCCGCGCGGGCGTCGTCGGCCCCGATGACGATGCGGTCGGGCCGCTTGAAATCGCCGATCGCCGCGCCTTCGCGCAGGAATTCGGGATTCGACACCACGGCGAAATCCGCATCGGGCCGCGCCTCGCGGATGATGCGCTCGACCTCGTCGCCGGTGCCGACGGGAACCGTCGATTTCGTCACCACCACCGTATAGCCGGTGAGCGCGGCGGCGATATCACGGGCCGCCGCATAGACGTAGGAGAGATCGGCGAAGCCGTCGCCCCGCCGGGACGGCGTACCCACCGCGATGAACACTGTATCGGCGGCGGCCACCGCGCTCGTCAGGTCGGTGGCGAAGGTCAGGCGGTTCTGGCGGACATTGTCGGCCACCAGCGTGTTGAGGCCGGGCTCGAAGATCGGGATGCGCCCCTGTTCGAGCGCCTCGATCTTGGCCGGATCGTTGTCGACGCAACAGACCGTGTGGCCGAAATCGGCGAAGCACGCACCGGAGACCAGGCCGACATACCCCGCGCCGATCATCGCGATCTTCATCAGGCTCTCTCCTCGGCCGCCTCGATGGGGCGTCCCGACCAACCGTCTCTCGCTGCCGGCGGTGACAGATCCATGACGGATCGGGAGGATGGCCGACCATCACGTCGGCAGGTCCCGAAGCCTCCACCTCCGCCGGGCGGATCGGTAGGCCGGGGCTGTATAGCAGCCCCCTGCGGATGACAAACGAGAGGGTACGGCGGCCGCGGTTCTGGGCGCGTGCGCCACGGAGCGCCGCGTCCGTCGCCATGATACGATCCAGGCCATGATCCTTTGCTTCATCCCGCCGGCCGCCGCCCGGAACCACGTTCCGTCCCGTGCTTTGCAGGCGCTCGTGGCGGTCGCGATAACTCTGGCGGGCATCGCCCTCTCCGTGGAGGCGGCTTTTGCCCGCCCCTTCGTCGATGCGGCCGGGCGAACGGTGGAGGTGCCGGAGCGTGCGCGCCGCATCCTCGCCGCCGGTCCGCCAGCCTCGGTCCTGCTCTACACCCTGGCCCCGGAGACTATGATCGGCTGGGTCCGCGCCCCCTCCCCCGACGAGGCCGCCTTCCTGACGCCGGAGACGCGTGACCTGCCCGCCTACGGCCGGCTGACGGGCAAGGGCAACACCGCCAATGTCGAGGCCGTGCTGACCCTGAAGCCGGATCTCATCATCGACGTGGGCAGCACGGCGCCGACCTATGTCTCCCTCGCCGACCGGGTTCAGGCCCAGACGGGCATTCCGTACATTCTCCTCGACGGCGCCATCGACCTCACGTCCGAGACCTATGCCAAGCTCGGGGAACTCATCGGCGTCCCGGAGCGCGCCGGCGATCTCGCTACCCATGCGGAGGCGATGATCGCCGAGGTGAAGGGCCGGATCGACTCGATCCCCGCCGACCGTCGGCCGCGCGTCTACTACGCCCGCGGGCCGCGCGGCCTGGAGACGGGGGTTTCGGGCTCGATCAATACCGAGATCCTCGATAGGGCCGGCGCCCGCAACGTCGCCGAGGGCGGGGGCGCAGCGGGACTCACCACGATCTCGCCGGAACAGGTCCTCGCCCGGGATCCCGACGCCATCGTCACCCTCGATCCCGCCTTCCACAGGGCCATATCCACCGATCCGCTCTGGAGCACGCTGCGGGCCGTGCGCGCCGGCCGTGTCTACCAGACGCCCCGCCTGCCCTTCGGCTGGTTCGATTCCCCACCGGGGATCAACCGCCTGATCGGCCTGCGCTGGCTCGCGGCCCGACTGTATCCGGACCTGTTCCCCGAGCCGATGGAGGGCATCACGCGCGATTTCTACAGGCGCTTCTACCATGTGGACCTCGACGCGGCGCAGTTGGACACCCTGCTGAAGGATGCAGGGGCCGCACGCCCGTGACAGCCTCCTCCCTCGCCGCCCGGCCTGCCTTGCGCCTCGCCGTGGCGGGCGTGCTCCCGCTTCTTGCGCTGCTGCTCCTCGTTCTCGTCTCCCTGGCAACGGGCAAGTACTCCGTACCCGTGACCGACGTCGCCCACATCCTCTGGGCGAAGCTGCTCGGCGCGACCTCCTCTATCGATCCGACCGCGCAGATCGTCGTGCTGCAGGTGCGCCTGCCGCGCGTGGCGGCGAGCCTCGTCGTCGGCGCGGCCCTGGCCGCGGCAGGCTCGACCTACCAGGGCCTGTTCCGCAATCCCCTGGTCTCGCCCGACATCCTCGGGGTCTCGGCCGGCGCGAGCCTCGGCGCGGTGCTCGGCATCTTTCTCTCGCTCCCCGTGGGTGCGATCCAGCTCCTCGCCTTCGCCGGGGGATTGCTCGCCGTCGGCGCGGTCTACGCGGTGGGCCTCGCAGTGCGACGGCACGATCCGGTACTGACCCTGGTGCTCGCCGGCGTCGCCATCGGGGCCGTCCTCGGCTCAGCGATCTCACTGCTGAAGGTGCTGGCCGACCCCTACAACCAGCTGCCCGCCATCACCTATTGGCTGCTCGGCAGCCTCGCTTCCGTCACTCTCGGCGATGTCGGCGCGATCCTGCCGGCGATGGTGCTCGGCCTGCTGCCCCTCGTCCTGTTCGCCTGGCGGATGAACCTGATGAGTCTCGGTGAGGAGGAGGCCAGGGCGCTGGGCGTCGAGACGCGCCTGCTGCGCCCGCTCTTCATCGCCGCCGCGACCCTGGTGACCGCCGCCGCCGTCTCCGTCACCGGCGTGATCGGCTGGATCGGCCTCATCATCCCGCATGTGGCCCGGCTGATCGTCGGGCCGGACTTCCGCCGCCTGCTTCCGGCCTCCCTCCTGATGGGGGCGGGCTATCTCCTGGCGGTGGATCTCGTCGCCCGCACCGTCGCACCGATCGAGGTGCCGCTGGGCATCCTCACCGCGCTCATAGGCGCACCGTTCTTCCTCTGGCTCCTGGCCACCGCGAAGGGGGGCTGGGCTTGAGCCTGGAAGTCCAGAACCTCGCCTTTGGCTACGGCACGAAGCCCCTCGGCGAGGGCATCGGCTTCACCTTGAAGGCGGGCGAGGTGCTCGGCCTTCTGGGTCCGAATGGCGGCGGCAAGACCACCCTGTTCAAGACCCTCCTCGGCCTGCTCCCCGCGAAAGCCGGGCGGATCACCCTCGACGGCGAGGATGTGACCACCTGGTCGCGGGCGCGGTTCGCGCGCAGCGTCGCCTACGTGCCCCAGGCCCATGCCGCCTTCTTTCCTTTCCGCGTGCAGGACGTGGTGCTGATGGGCCGGGCGAGCCGCCTCGGTGCCTTCGCCGCTCCCGGTAGGGCGGACGAGGCGATCACCCTCGAGGCGCTCGCCACCCTCGGCATCCGGCATCTGTCCGAGCGGCGTTACACGGAGATCAGCGGGGGCGAGCGCCAGCTCGTCCTCATCGCCCGGGCGCTGGCGGGAGAACCCCGCTTCCTCGTCATGGACGAGCCCACCGCCAGTCTCGATTTCGGCAATCAGGCCCGCGTCCTCGACCAAGTGCGGCGCCTCAAGGAACGCGGCATGGGCATCGTTCTCTCGACCCACGACCCGGATCACGCCTTCCTCTGCGACACGGTCGCACTCCTGCACGAGGGCCGGCTCGTGGCACTCGGCAGACCGGAGGAGGCCGTCACGCCCGAGACCCTGCGCCTCCTCTACGGCATCGACGTCGCCATCGTCCCCCTGCCGGGCAGCGGACGCTTCGTCTGCACGCCGATCCTGCCCCGCTGACGCGGCACGCCGGCACCCGCCCGCGCGTTGCCGTGCCGATGAGCGTCGATGAGGGAACGGAGACCGGATGCCAGCGCTGGAGACCCCCGACGGCCGCTACATCGTCGTCAAGGGACGGCTCTGGCGGCGCACCAATCCGAACCTGAGCGAAGAGAAGCGGGAGCATCTGGTCAAGGCGCTGATGGATGCCCGGCGCGCGGTGAAGGAGGCCAAGCGCTCGGGCGACGAGGCCGACATGAAGCGCGCCCGCGCGGCGGTCGACGCCGCCAAGCACGGTCTGGGCGAACGCGGCGCCGTCTGGTGGACGGACGGCGCCCCCGACCAGAACCGCCGCATGGCCGCGAACACGAGTTATGCCGAGTGGTATGCGAGGTTGGAGGCGACGTAGTGACGTTTCAAGACACCAGTCCGGCGCAGCGGAGATTTCAAGAAAAGCGAAAGGACGACGCCGCCGAGAGGAATGGCTCCCGGTGCCGTCGTCCAATGCGACTCAGATGACGAAGAAATAGTCGGATGTCAGCGCCGCCTTGCTCTCGAAAGTTGCGAACAGCACGGCTGCTTGATTGCCGACGCCGTCGGCATCGTAGCTAAGCGTGCCCCGGCTACGGTCATAGAGGATGTGGTCGTTGGCATCCAAGGCTACGGAGCCATTTACGAACATATCGGCACTCAACCGGGTGGGGCCGCTTGCGCTCGCAGGACCAAGGGCCTGGAAGACATCGGCACTGAGATGGATCGCGTCCGATTGCGCCGTCCGGAAATCGACGACGCGATCAATGTTCGCGCCACCGACCGATGAGCTGAACCGGAACACGTCGTTCCCGAGCCCTCCCGTGAGGACGTCAGCGCCGGTGCCACCATCCAACAGGTCCTTACCCGCACCGGCGATCAGGATGTCGTCGCCGGCTCCACCCTTGAGGACGTCGTTCCCGCCCTGCGTCGTGAAGCGGTCGTCACCGGCACCTCCAGACAATTGGATATGCTCGACATTGATCACAGTCGTTCCGTTTCCGCCGAGTCTCACCGAACTGGTGGTATCGGCCATGAAGAAGGTCAGCGCCGTGGTAGATACCGATCGGTCGAGGACGACGGTATCGGCGCCACTGCCACCATCGATGGCGTCGATGCCTTCGTTGCTGGTGATGACGTCGTTGCCGTCACCACCGCGAAGCTGACCCTTGCCCGCTGAGCCTGTCGAGCTTCCGCCGATCAACGAATCGTTGCCGGCGCCACCATCCAGAACGTTGGTGCCGGAACCGCCATACAAACGGTCGTTCCCATCGCCGCCTCTGAGGAGATCGTTGCCCTGATTCCCAAAAAGCACGTCGTTGCCGGCGCCACCTTCTAGAATATCGTCGCCGTCATCTCCGGGGCCGTCGCCGCCGCCATCCACATCTAGGATGTCAGGATCGCTTCCCCCGAAGAGGACGTCGTTTCCGTCGCCTCCCCTCAGGGTGTCGTTGCCGAGACCGCCGTCCAGGTTGTCGTTCCCGTCTCCACCGTCGAGGATGTCTTTGCCCTTCCGACCGTAGAGGACATCGTCTCCGGCCCCGGTGGTGAAACGGTCGTTTCCGTGTCCTCCGGTAATCTCGAAGATCTCGGCATTTGTCACCGTCGTGCCGTCGCCACCCATCTTGGTGATGCTCGACGCGCCATTCATGACGAAGGTCAGATCGGATTGGGCGAGGAACCGGTGAAGGATGACGGTATCCACACCCGCTCCCCCATCGATGATATCCGCCCCACCGCCGCTGTAGATCTTGTCGGTGCCACTCCCGGCATCGAGCCGGTCGTCCCCATCGATGCTCCTAGGAGGAACATATCCGCTGTCGCTAAGGTAGTATTCTTCACCTACCCCGGTCTTGAGCATGTCCTCGTCATTGCCATCGTTGAGGAAATCATTGCCCGCACCACCGGTCAGGATGTCGTCGCCGAAGTATCCAGTGATGGCGTCGTTCCCGACGCCCCCGTTCAGCGTATCCCGGCTGTTGCCGCCGTACAGCTTGTCGTTGCCTTCACCACCATTGACGATGCTGTTGATTCCGTCCGTGCCGAGGATATCGTCACCAGCACCACCGCTGATGACATTTGTCCCTCCCCCGCCGAAGAGGGTGTCGTTGCCCGCGCCACCGGTCAGACGATCATTGCCGGAGCCGGTGCTGAGGGAAATTCTTTCGACGTTGAGGATGGTCGTCCCGTCGCCGACGAGCGTCGTCGTGATGCCTGAACTGGCAAGGGTGAATGTCACGTTCGCCGTCGATGAACTTCGATTGATGACGGCACTGTCGATTCCCGAGCCGCCATCGATGACATCCACACCGCCATAGCTGACGATACTATCGTCTCCCTCGCCTCCCAGGAGACGATCCCGACCAAATGATTCCGGAGGGGAGTAGTAATAATCATACACATCGTCGACGAGACTATCGTTTCCTGCACCACCATCGAGTGTATCGTTACCATATTCACCGAAAAGCTTGTCGTCGCCCGCAGCTCCTCTCAGTGTATCGGCACCCTGGCCGCCGTTCAAAAGATCGTTGCCGCTGCCCCCATTCAAGACGTCGTTTCCGGAATTCCCGTACAGGCTGTCGTTGCCCGCCGCGGTGGTGATCCGGTCATTGCCCGATCCAGTCCTGATCTCGATCTGCTCGACATTCACGATCGTCGTGCCGTCTCCCACCAACGTCGCCCTGGTCGCCGACTTTGTCATCGCGAGTTCAAGGTTCGCCGTCGACAGGCTCCGACGTATGAACAGGCTGTCGCCTCCCGCACCTCCATCGATGATGTCCGTGCCGCCGGTGCTTGTAATTGTGTCGATCCCATCGCCACCATACAGCCTGTCATTGTCTGCCGTAACGCTTTCACCATCATCGAAAAGGATGTCGTCTCCATCCCCGCCTTCGACGGTATCGTTGCCCACTCCGCCAACGAGGCGATCATTTCCTGTACCCCCCCGAAGGGTATCGCTGCCCGTTCCTCCATATAGAGTGTCGTTTCCGCCGCCCCCGTTGAGGACGTCGTTTCCGCCATTTCCCGTAAGGATGTCGTTTCCCGCAGATGTAGCGAAACGGTCGTCGCCACTGCCACCAACAAGATTGATGCTTTCGACGCCAATCACCGAAGTCTTGTCACCTTGCAGCACCGTTTTAACGGCGGGATCGCTCATATTGAAAAACAAGGAATAGCGAGCGGCCGAACGATTTATATAGGCTGTGTCGTCTCCGGCTCCGCCATCAATGATGTCTATACCAAGATTGCTATAAATGAGATCATTTCCATCACCGCCACGCATGACGTCTCTATCGGTCACCGTATACATATAGGAATAACTGTCATAGAGAGCATCGTTTCCACCGCCACCCGTTAGGATGTCATCACCGCGGCCGCCCTGCAAAGTATCATCCCCATTGGCAGCAGCCTGATCAGATCCGAGCGAACCACCATAGATCCGATCGTTCTCGTCCTGGCCTGCGAGCAAATCGCTAGTATTTGTGCCGTAAATGGTACCCACCTGCCCCCCTCATTCAAATTTTATTAGCAAAATTTACTTGCGTCGTACTTTTTATTGGACATAAATCTCTAAATTCATCTATTTATCAAATATTACTACTCGATAAAAATTCGAATTTTCATCAATGATTACGTTTTAAATTAGTCGCATTTTTAATACATGGAATGATAAAGCCCCACTTCCGGGATATTCATCATCCTAAAGAAATTTTAATTCATTACCGTTGGCCTGCAAACATTATACTGACGGACGGCGTCGTATCCCAACCCATGAGCTACAACCCTGCCTTGACACCTTATTGCTTGAGTTGTTGCGACAGAGGCAAGTGAGCTTAGGTCCCATACCCGCAATCCGTCGCACCCTGATGCGGAATAGTCACTCAACCTAAGACGACGTGATAAGGGCGATCAGAGTGTTAAGGCGACCCTCAACGCTCGGCCCATGGTTGAAGGCCGGCCCCCTTGCCTTCGATAGCAGCCGACAACTTGGGCAGACCAAACACTCTTGCGCCATTCGTGGGCGGAGTTGTGTCGAAGCTGGGCCGCGCCTTAGCGTGAGAGCAGCTTTCCGGTGAGACTGCCGAGACCCAGGATCACGAGGGCGCAGAGGGCGAGCGCGGTGAACTGTCCGAGGCCTTGAAGCGCCGCGCCGAGGATCGCGACTCCCAAAGCCTGGCCGCAGAAGAACGAGAAGGCGTGGAGCGAAACCGCCGAGGCGCGGGCAGTCGGTGCCACCTCCGTCACCTGCACCTGAAAGGTGTTGTGGAGCATGTAGAAGCCGAGGCCCAACGCCACCAGGGCCGCGCAATCCACCTGCCAGCTTGCCGCGCTGCCGATGACGAGGAGGGCGCCGGCGCAGATGGCGCCTCCGCCGACCAGCATCCGGCGCATCCCGAGGAAACGCAGGAGGAGGGCGACGAAGGCCGAGTAGAGCAACCCACCGGCGGCGAAGCCCGCCAGGGCCAGCCCCGCCTCGCGCGGGCCGCCCTCGCCGCGTGCCTCAATGAGCGGTGCGAGATGGGGGAAGATGCCGAAGACCGCGATCGCCTCGATGAACACGGCAGCGAACAGCACCCGCGCACGGGGAATGGCGACGATGGTGCGGTAGCGCGCCACCGCCTCGCCCAGCGCGAAGCGTTTGGGCGCCGCGCCGGCCGCCCATTCGAAGCCGAGGATCGCCGCCGCGCAGCCGAGCGCGGCGATGGCCGCCGTGATGGCGAAGACGCCTTTCCAGCCGACATCGGCCTCGATCAGACCGGCGAAGGTCGAGCCGGACAGTTGACCGAGGATGACGGCGACCAGGAAACGGCCGATGGCCACCTGCCGGCGCTCGAGCGGGATCCGGTCGCCCATGAGGGCCAGCGCCAGCGGGATGACGCCACCCGCCGCCGCGCCCGCCAGCACGCGCAGCCCGAACAGCACGGTGAGATCCGCCGAGAGCGCGCATCCGGCGAGTGCCAAAGTGAGGATGCCGAGACAGACGGCGATGACCCGTTCCTTGCCCAGCGAATCTCCCACCGGCCCGAGGATCGGCTGGATCAGGGCGTAGGGCAGCGCGAAGGCCGTCGACAGCAAAGCGACCGTATGCGGGTCGCTGCGCAGATCGCGGGCGAGGACGCCGACGAGGGGCTCGATGGCGCGCCCGGCGAAGGTACTGGCAAAGCCGGCCACGGCCAGGATCACGATGAGCCGCGTGGTCGAGAAGGCCGTTGGCGCTGCGGTCATTAACACCCTCGAAACGGGGACGATCCGGTCGGCCCTCGCACGAGCGTCCACAGGGGTGTGTTTCATACGCGGATCATGACGGCAACGCGCGATGCGCCCGGATCAGGCTTTCGCCACAAGGGCATCGGCGAGATCGACGATCCGCTCGCGCCAAGCGAGGGGCCGGAGCCAGCGTTCGGGGATCGCCGAGGCGCCGTAGAGGGCGCCCGCGAGCTGTCCGGTGACGGCACCGACCGTATCGGCGTCCTCACCCAGATTGACGGCCAGGATCAGCGCGTCCTCGAAGGTCCCGGTGGTGCCGACCGACCAGAGGGCCGCCTCCAGCGTGTGGATCACGTAGCCGGACGAACGAATCCCGGCCCGTGTCTTCCCGCGCCATGAGCCACGGGCGATCACCCCGACAGACGATGTGGCGGAGCCGCCGACGGTGCGCGGACGCAGGATATCCGCCTCGCCGAGAATCGCGCCACGGAGGAGCTGGACGAAATAGGTGCAGGCCTCGACGGTTTCCGGCGCGCCGTGGGTGGTCCGGCTCTGCGCCTCGGCGATCCGCTCGGCCTCGCGGGGATCGTGCAGAGTGGCGAGGGCGACGGGGGCGAGCCGCATCAGAGAGCCGTTGCCGGCCGTGTCCGGATCGGTGGAGCCGGACTCGGCTCGGCCGGTCTCGACGAACCGGGCCAGGACGTCCCGCGTCGTCAGGCCGATATCGAAACAGGTGCCGGTGCAGGAATAGGCGCCCTGTTTCCACCACGCGACGAAACGGGTGGCGAGGTCGTGGGGGTCGAAAGGCCCGGCTTGGAGCAGGCTCTCGGCAAGCGCCAGAGCCATGCTGGTATCGTCGGTCCATTGACCGGGCTGGAGATCGAACGGGCCGCCGCCGGTCATCTCGGTGTGATGCGGGAGCGTATCCCGGCGGCTGAATTCCAGGGTAGTGCCGAGGGCGTCGCCGATCGAGAGGCCAAGGAGAGCGCCGCGGGCGCGGTCGCGGATAGCGGGGGCGTGCGTCGGATCGGGCAATGTCACGCGGAGGCTCCGTTGGCTCCGGCCATCATACCCGTCGCGGAGGGGCGCGGCGATACCGGCTTCAGCGCAGGCGCGCGAGCAGCCGCTCGAGCACCTCGGTCATCCGCGCCTGGGCCGCGACCGGGCTGAGGTCGTGATCCGCCCCCTCGATGATCGTCACCGGGCCGCCGAGGCGGCGGGCCATCCTCGCGGGGGAGCGGCCGAGCGCCTCCTGCAGGGCGGCAAGGCCACGATCGCCCGCGCTGTAGACGAGTTCGAGATGGGCACCGCGTTGGCGCAGGGCGGCGATACGCTGCGCCACGGTTCCGCCGGCGGGGCGGGGCCGGAGCAGGAGGGCGAGGCGCTTACCCACCCGCCCGATGGCGGCCCGACTGATCGCGCGCGCGATGGCGCCGACGCGAATCTCGCCGCGCGCGAGGCGTCGCCATGCGGCTCCCTGCTTCAGCAGACCGGCATAGGTCGAGGCGTTCCGGAAGACGTTGCGGATGACGCTGTCCACGTCGTCGGCGGGATTCCAGTCGAAGCAATAGGGGTTGACCAGCACCGCGCCCTTCAGCCTCTCCTCGCCGCAGACGGCCTGGAAGGCGAGATAGGCTCCGCTGCAGGCGCCCACGATGACGATCGGACCGGATCGAGCGGTCTCCAGATGGTCGAGGGCGGCGCGGACATCGTCGAGCGCGTCGAGGCTGTAGAGCGGAGAAGTAGCGCCCGGCCGGTTCGGACTGTCGCCGATGCCGCGCAGGTCCATGCGCAGGGATGAAAAGCCCTGGCCGGCGAGGCGTCGCGCGAGCGTGGTCGTCTGCCGCCCCCAGCCGGAATGTACGTTGGTGCCCGCATTGACGAAGAGCACGATCGGCCGCGCCGCTTCCACGTCGCGCGGATGGCAGAGGATGCCGAACAGCGACGGGCCGAACCGCGAGGGCTCTTCCCACCAGCCGTCACCCCGGATCGGATCGGCCGGGAGCGGCGGGAGCGCGACGGCCGGGACGGGACGGGGCTGCGCCCCTTCGGCGACGGAAGCGATCACCGCCGAGAAGGCCTCGTCCGGCGTCTCGGCATAGAGCGGGTTGGCAACGAGGGCGGCGAGGCCGGGAAAGGGCCGCGTCGTCACCCGCGCCCCCAGCGCTGCGTAACGGGGGCCTAGCCCGCCGGCCTCAGCCCCGACGAGCAGGATGTCGGGAGCCGGCGCCCGCTCGGCCTTGGTGAGGTCGATGACGGAAAGTTCGGCGGCGAGAGCGGGACCGAGATGGAATCCGCCCACGGTGAGGCAGCCCTCCTCCTGCGGCAGTGGCGATCCGTCCGGCAGGCGCCCGATGGTGCGCGACTGCATCTTCATTTCGCGCAGATAAGCGCGCCCGGTCGCGAAGGCCGCCAGCAGGACGAGACGATCGACGCGCTCCCCCTCCGCCGCCAGGGCTGCGAGGGTTCCACCGAGGCGCAGGCCGACGAGGACGATCTCGTCTACCCCCGCCTCGTCGCGGAGATGACGGATCGCCCGGCGGATCGCCCGCACCCGGCCCTCGATGCTGTCGGCCTCCGCGTCGGCGGAATCTCCCGCACCGGGATAGTCGAAGCTCAGGGTGGCGCAGCCCGTGGTGGCGATCCCCTCGGCGAGGGCCCGCCAGGGGCGATGCGCCGAGAGCTGCTCGTAGCCGTGGGTGGCGCACAGGACGACACCCCGGCGCGAGATCCCCGGGCTGAACCAGCCGAACAGACCGTCGAGGGCGACGGGGCTCAGCGGCAGGGGCGACGCGGCGGCATCGCTCCCGACAGGGACCGTTTCAAACGCCATCCCGACCGAACCTCACGACCTCGATGCCATTGATGGCGCTTATGCGTCCCGCCGGCTCGGCCCCCGTCTCCGAAGTGCCGAGAAGCGGCACGAGACGGCTCGCACCCGGCGCGAGGGAGAAACCATTGTCCCACGGCCGTCCGAGCGTGGTCTCGATCTGGACATCGAGGGCATGCAGTCCGGTGGAGAGCCGGAGCGCCCAGCCGGATCGATCGGCGATGAGCGCGGCGCTGAGACCGAGATCACGCGGTTCGGAATCCCGCCCCTGCGGGTAGTGAAACGCTTCGGCGATCACCGCGCCGGTGCCCGTTTCGGTGAGGCTCGCATGGCCGAGCACATGGGCCGGCGGCCCGAACCGGTAAGCGTGAGTAGAGTCGAAGAAGCGACCCAGCAGTTCCGCCGAGGACCATGAGGCGGAGCCGCGCGGGCCGACCTCGATCACCCGCTCGGCCCCGACGACCACCCGGCCGCCCGCATCGGTGAAGGCGAGGCGGAGGGTCGCATCGAGCCGCTGCGCCGTCTCGTTGTGGACATGGACATGGAGTCCGTTCAAGCCTTCGTCGGACAGGGTGACCTGGACCGGCCTGAACGCGCGCTTGAGGGCGTACCAGGCGGGTTTCGGACGCCCGAGGCAGTCGACGAGGCCCCATCCCGCCCCCGGCGCGAGATCGCGGAAAAACCAGACGAGCCCGCCTGCATTGGGCGAGCGCGCCCGGCGCCATTCCGCGAACACCGCCTCCATGCACGCGCCGCTCGCCGCGCGCCCGAGTGCGAGGTAGCGCTCGGGATTCTCCCGGCGGAGCCGGTCGGGATCGGCACCGAACAGCGTCGCCACGTAATGGTCGCGCACGCCCTCGAAATCCCAATCCGCCCCCCGGTCGCGGGGGATGCCCGCCATCCAACGCGGTGATGCGGGATCGGTGAGGCCGCATTCGGCGAGGGTCGCGGCGTCCGGCACGTTGGCGAAGGCGAGGCATTCGGAGGCGAATCCGACCTCGGCCCGGCGGGCATCCTCGAACGGACGGCGATAGGCGCCGACGCCGTAATAATGCGTCACCCCGGCGGAGGTGGAGAAGGGTAGATCGCCGCCCGAAGGGGAGTTGGGCACCACGAGGAGGTCGGGCCTGGTCTTGGCCACCAGATCGGGAAGCGCCTCCGTGACGAAGCTGCCGGCCCAGATCGTGCGCGGGAAACCGAGCATCGCCGCCTGCTGCCAGACCTCGCTTCCGCCCGACAGCACGCAGAGCGAGGGCGAGGTCTGCGTGCGGTCGAGGAACTGCGTGATCTCCTCGACGAGGATTTCGCGGAAGGCGGGATCGTCGGTCGGATAATCGAAATTAGCCAGCATCAGATCCTGCCAGACCAGGATGCCGAGTTCGTCGCATAGATCGTGGAAAGCCGAAGCTTCATAGAGCGTGATGCCCGGCACGCGCAGCATGTTCATGCCGGCCTCCCGCGCCAGTTCTAGAAGGGGCCGATAGCTGTTGCGGTCGCTGGGCAGACCAACGAGGTCGGGCGGTGTCCAGCAGGCGCCGCGGCAGAAGACCGGCACGCCGTTGATCGCGAGGCTCAACCCCTCCTCGAACGGGCGGGTGAGGGCGATGGTGCGGAAGCCGACGCGGCCGAGATCGATGCGCCTGCCCGCGACCAGAACTTCCACTGCGTGAAGCCTCGGCTCGCCATGGGTGTGGGGCCACCACGGGGCGACGTCCGGCAACAGGAGTTCGCCCTCGAACCCTCCGGGGGCGACCTGACGAAGGGCGACCTCGCGGCCGTCGCAGATCAGGAACGCCAGTCCCTCGGTCACGTCGTCGAGTTCGATCCGCACGGTGAGGCGTCCCGTCCCGTCTTCGAGGGCCGTGCGCAGATCGACGGACGCGATATCCACGTCGCCCCCGCGAAGGACTTTGCGCGTCACCGGCCGATAGGGGCCGACGCTGTCGATGGACGGGCACCAGCCCGGCATGAACCCGAGCAGGCTGGTACGGACATGGCGCAGCGAGCCCGGCGTCGCCAGGAGCGGTCGCCAGCGGCCACGCTTGTGCGGGCGCGCCAACTCGGCCGAAAGCGAGCGGAAGCAGAGGGCGATCTCGGTCTCGCCCGAGAGATCCGCCTCGACCTCCCGGGCCAGGAACATCGAGCGACTGGTACCGGCGAGCACCCCGTCGATCCAGATCTCACTGAGTGTCGCCAGCCCCTCGAAGCGCAGTCGCTCGCGGCCGGTGCCGGAGAGAGTGGCCCGATACCAGACATCGGACTCGTGGAGCGGCGTCGGCGCCGCCTCGGACCAGAGCCCGGCCTCGCGTAAGGAGGCCGCCGCCGTGCCGGGAACGCGGGCCGCGATCCATCCCTCGCCCGGCAGGTCGCGGGGTGTCGCGCAGGCGTTCGACGGCGTTACCACCAAGTGCCAAGGTCCCTCGACGTTGAGGGCCGGCACGCCGTCGACGGCGAGGATACGCGCCACCGCGATGCCTCTCAGGACAGCGCGCGGTCGAGGGCGGCGAAGACCGCATCGTAGGTGCCGGCCAGCCCGTCGAGGCGTTGGCAGAGACCCGTGGCGTTGTGCCGGCCGAAGGCGCGCGCCAGCTGGAACTGGAAGGCCTTGGCTTCCGCCGCGAGCTTGTGCGCCAGTTCCGAGCCGGAAGCCATGTCGGAAACGCCATGGCTATCGAGCCAGGCGAGATGGCTGCCGAGAAGCTCGAAATTGGCTCCGAGCTGGCGGGTCGTGTTGAAGGCGTAGCCGTGAAAGACGCTGAGCGGGTTCTGTACCAGCACCTCCGCCCGCTCCGCCAGGGCATCCCGGAAAGCGAGGATCGGATTGGTCCGTGGCGCGAAGCGCCGGTGATGGCGCAGCAGGTCGAGGGCGGCACGCGGCAGGTCGTCCGGCGTGAGCGGCGGGCCGACCGGCTTCACGAACTCGGCATAGGGGAAGAGGATTCCGGCGGTGAAGATGCCGTCGTAATCTGCGCCTCGCAGACGGAAGCGGCCGGCATTGTGGAGGTAGTCGAGCCGGCGCTCGCCCGCGTCGAGGCCGAGGATCCCTATCGTGGTCTTGCCGTGCTCGCGACCATAGGTAGTGCCGACTGTGTCGGGCAGGTGGATCGCGTCCACTTCCACCAGGACCGGGCATCCGCGCGCGACCTGCACGCCGGCATGCGCCTCCAGGCTCTCGAAGATCGCGAGTTCCTGGATCGACAAACCGTAGAGCCGTTCGATGTCGCCGGGCGGAGGCTTGAAGAAGGTGAACTGGTCGCCTTCGAAATCCTGCCGCAGGGTGAAGCCGAGCATGGCTTCCGGCACGAGGCCCCGGCCGTGCAGCAGCTCGATCCAGAGATCGACGTAGCAGTTCGTCTCCGGCCAGATCCGGTCGGAGGCATGAAGGGTGTGGGAGGCGGGTGCCGGAATCCCCGGTGCTTCCTCGCGAGCGGCGGCGGCCGGCACCGGCCTAGCCCCAGAGCCGGTCGCGCACGGCGTCCGGCCACGCCGTGATGTCGAGGCCGTGATGGCGGAGCAGAGCCAGGGTGATCCGCTCCAGCCCGAACCCGACGCAGGCGGTGTGCGCCACCTCGCCATCGGCCTGCCGGATATCCCAGATCGTGCCGAAATGGTCCTGGTGGTAGTTGAAGCTGAGGCAGGCGGTGGGCTTGTCCTCGCTGTTGACCGGCACGTTCAGCTCGAATTTCAGCCCCTGGGCGCGCTGGTTGTTGGCGAGCATGCGCCCGGCGCGGCCGAAAAACGGATCGTTGGCCGGGTCCACCGCGATCGGCAGGCCGAGTTCGCGCATCATCGCGGTGCCGCGCTCCAGCCAGAGCTCGCGGAAGGCGAGAACCTGATCGGGACTGCCCATGCGCACGTATTCGCGCATGCGGAACATCTGCATCCGCGTCGGCTCCAGCGAGGGCTCGTGGCGGAAGCAGTAGGATTGCAGGTCGAACAGCAGCCCGCCTTCGGGCAGCGCCCCGCGCGCGGCGGCCACCGGATAGAGCGGGTAGCAGGCGGCGGGCGTCAAAACGATCTCGCTGGCGGCCTGGCCGCCGGTCCAGTCGGTGCCGGCCTGGATGCAGGCCAGCAGCCGGGCATGGTCGGCGTCGTTTCCGCAGAAGCAATGGATGGTGCCGGCGAGGTTGGGAAACCCCTTGAGGTAGCCGCTGCGCTCGAAGGCCGGCCGGCTCATGCCGGGGGGGAAGCGCAGGGATTCGGCCCCGTCGCCGGCGCCGAGCCGGGTGGCGATCCGGTCCACTGCCTCGACCACGCTCTCGAACTCGCCGCTGCGCCCATAGAGCCCATCGACGCCGGTGCGAACGAGGAGACCCTGGTCGAAGAGCCCGTCCAGCAGGGAGCGCGGCCCGGACACGGGATCGCGGGCGGGAAGCTGGTCCATCATGCGCTCAGAAGCTGGCCCCCGCCCTTCTGCACGAGCAGGAGGTTTGCGGTGTTGGCGAGGATGCGGTCGTTGTTGATCATCAGCGGCGCCGACAGCACGTCGCGGAGTTGCCGGCCGAGGCTGAACGGAGTGCCGTTCTTGTAGCCGGAGAGCCCGACGATCCCCAGCGCGCGCTGGACGATGTCGACCGCCTTGTCGGAGATCGTCGTCTTGACGTTGTTGAGCATGACGGCGAACCCGATGGAGCCGAGTTCGTCGGCGTCGCCCTGCGCCGCCTCGTAGCGCTTGAGGGCGGCGATCACCGTCGCCTTCATGGCCTGGAGTTCGTTGGCGGCTTCGGCCAGACGCAGGGCGCCGGGCGGTACCTGGCCCGGCCGACGCCGGGCTTCGCCCTGGACATAGGCCCTGGCCCTGTCGAGGGCATGGCTGGCGATGCCGAACCAGACACTGCTCCAGAGCAGGTGCGACCAGGCGAGCATGGATTGCGCCGCGATCTCGGCGAAGGGCTTGGGCAGGATCTGCGCCACCGGCACGTCGCGGGCTTCCAGCTTGAACCCGTCGCTGCAGGTGCCGCGCATGCCGAGCGTATCCCAGGTGCTCGTGCGCTCCAGGGACATCTGTCCCTTCATCAGGGCCACGAGGACCTGATCCGACGAGGCTGCCTCTGGATGACGACGGCCGGTGGCGAGGATCACGTCGGCATGGGCGCCGTAGGAGATGACGGTGGCGTCCTTGGCGAAATGGAACACGTCGCACACCGTCTCGACCGCGCAGAGGCTGTTGCGCAAGTCGCCGCCGATGCCGCCCTCGGTGGTGGCCGAGGCGAAGAGGAGCTGATCGCACGCCACCCTTTCCATCAGGATGCAATGCCACTCGCTGTCGAGTCCGTGCGAGACGAGACTCGCGACCTTGATCTGGTGCATGGCGAAGACCATCGCCGCAGCGGAACAGGCCTGGGACAGGGTGAAGCAGACCTCGGCGATCTGCGACAGGCTCGCGCTCTCGCCGCCGAACTGCATGGGGATCTGCATCCCGAGCAGGCGCTCCGCCTTGAGAGCCGTCACCGCCTCGGCGGGAAAGCGGGCTTCACGATCGACGTCGTCGGCATGGAGGGCAGCGACAGAAGCGACCCGCTTGGCGCGGATGGCGATGTCGGTCATGCCGCCGCCGAAACGGTCAGCTTGCTCACCGTCTCGACGATGATGCGGATGGTGGAGAAGGAACGCCGGTTGAGGAGGTTGTCGGGGAACTCGATGTTGTAGCGTTCTTCGAGCGCGAGCATCAGCTGGACCGAGCCGAACGAGTCCAGACCTCTGTCAAACAAGTTGTCGTCTTCTCCGAGACTGTCGACCACTTCGGTCAGGGCCGCGACGCTCTTAAGCGTTTCGCGGATATCTTCGGGAAGCACCATGTTGCCGCGCCTTTTACATGATATTTTTCGTAAAATATCGCAGCGACCATGCCGGTCAAGACCATTCGACTCAGGTAGTTAATGAGCGGGACAAGCCGGCATGAAATACTGGTCAATAGACTTTCTTACCGCGCCCGCTCCTGAACAGTCATCGCATCGCGGATACGGCCACCCATGATCGCGCATGGTCATGCCCCGTTTGCCAAGGCACTCTTGCCGATGCCCTATTCGGCGGGCATCGGCTCCGGAACGGCGGGCCTGATCGACCGAGGATTGGCCTGAACATCGGAGAGTGACACCTCCTCGTCGGCCCGCGCCTCCTCCGCCCGCTTGAGGATCTCGCGGGCCTCGTCGGCCTCGCGCTGGCGGCTCCAGAGGGAGGCATAGACACCGCCGAGATCGAGCAGGCTCTGATGGTCGCCGCGCTCGACGATCACGCCCCGGTCGAGGACGATGATCTCGTCCGCATTCACCACCGTCGACAGGCGATGGGCGATGACGAGGGTGGTGCGGCCACGGCTCACCTTGTCGAGCGCGTCCTGGATCTCGCGCTCGGTAAAGGAATCGAGGGCCGAGGTCGCCTCGTCGAGAACCAGGATCGGCGGGCCTTTCAGGATCGTGCGCGCAATGGCGACGCGCTGTTTCTCGCCGCCCGACAGCTTTAGCCCGCGCTCGCCCACCGGCGTGTCGTAGCCCTCCGGCAGGGAGGAGACGAAGCGGTCGATCTGGGCGAGACGTGCCGCCTCACGGACCGCCTCGTCGCTCGCATCCCATTGGCCGTAGCGGATGTTGTAGCCGATCGTGTCGTTGAACAGCACGGTGTCCTGCGGGACCATGCCGATGGCGGCCCGCAAGCTGCCCTGCTCGACGGCGGCGATGTCCTGACCGTCGATGAGGATGCGGCCGGATTGCGGCTCGTAGAACCGGAACAGAAGCCGCGACAGGGTCGATTTGCCCGCCCCCGACGGGCCGACGATGGCGATGGTCCGCCCGGCCGGCACCTCGAAGCTGACGCCGCGCAGGATCGGCCGTGCCGGGTCGTAGGCGAAGCGGACATCTTCGAACCGGACCACGCCGTCCGACACGGCGAGGGGTTTCGCGCCCGGCCTGTCGGCGATCTCGGGGTTGCGATGCAGGATCTGGAACATGTCGTCGATGTCGATGAGCGCCTGTTTGATCTCGCGATAGATCATGCCCATGAAGTTGAGCGGCATGGAGAGCTGGACCAGCATCGTGTTGACGAGGACGAACCCGCCGAGCGTCGTGCGGCCGGCCATGATGTCCCGCGCGGCGAGCCACATCACCACCGTCATGCCGATGGTGAAGATCAGGGCCTGGCCGGCATTGAGCACGGCGAGCGAAACATAGGTCTGGGTCGAGGCCTTTTCGTACTTCGCCATGGAGGCATCGTACCGTTCCGCTTCGCGCCGCTCCGCGCCGAAATACTTCACGGTCTCGAAGTTCAGGAGCGAGTCGACCGCCTTGGTGTTGGCGTCGGTGTCGGAATTGTTCATCCGGCGGCGGATCTCGATGCGCCACTGCGTCGCCTTCCAGGTGAAGGCGAGATACGCCGCCACCATCACGAAGACGACGAACGAATAGAGCCAGTCGAACTCGTAGGCGAGGACGCCGATCACGAGGAGGAACTCGACGATGGTGGGGACCAGCGTCAGCACCATCAGGCGAGAGAGTTCCTCGATGCCGCCACGCCCGCGCTCCAGCACGCGGGTGAGGCCGCCGGTCTTGCGCTCCAGGTGGAAGCGCAGGGAGAGCCGGTGCATGTGCTCGAAGGTCTGGAGCGCGAGGCGGCGCACCGCATGCATCGCCACCTTGGCGAAGAGCCCGTCGCGCACCTGGGTGAGCACGGCCATGATCACCCGCGACAGGCCGTAGAGCCCGATCATCAGCATCGGTGCGGCGAACAGGCCCGTGGGGAGCGTCGCGCCGAGGCCGTCCTTGTCCCCCACCGCCGCCACGAGGGCGTCGGTCGCCCATTTGAAGGTGAAGGGCGTCAGCATCGTCACGAACTTGGCAACGAGGAGGAGGCCGAAGGCTAGGAAGACGCGGCGCTGCAGGTCCGGCCGGGTATGGGGCCAGAGATAGGGCCACAGGCGCCGATAGGTGGCGAACAGGCCGGGGCGCTCGGGCGGCGTGGTGCCGCCGCCCGCCGCGGAGGTGGGATCGGTGCTCATTCAGGCAAACTCGGGCAGGGCAACCGGGAGCGGTCGAATTCAGCCCCCGATATAGTCCCTCGAACCGTTCCAGACAGTCGCCCGGCGGCGCAGGGCCGGGATGCAGGATGCGCGGTCGCGGCTCAGCTGCGCCGCTTGTCCTGCGGCAGCGTGGACGCGCTCTCGGACGGGACGACGAAGATCTGGCCGGGATAGATCAGGTCGGGGTTGCGGATCTGCGGCTGGTTGGCATCGAAGATCACCGTGTATCGAGTCCCTTTGCCGTAGACGCGCCGGCTGATCTCCCAGAGGCTGTCGCCGCGGGTGATCCGGGCGGTGTTGATCTCCGGCACGAACACGCTCTGAGGCGCGGCCGAGGGCTGGATCGCCAGGGCCGACACCGCTCCCGCGCCGGCTTCGTCCGTCGTGGGGCTCGGCTGCGACCGGCCCATCGTCATGGCGGAGGCCGGCGCGCTCGGCGAGGCATCCTGGGGTGCCCCCTGGACCGGGCGACCGAGGGAAGAGGCAAGAACCGGCGAGGATTTGCCATGCGGCATCGCCGCCAGCGCCGCGCTCGGCGAAGGCTTGGCCGCGAGGGCCGGTGGCGGCGCGTCCTGTACCGGACCGACCACGGGCTTTGCCGCATGCGGCATGGAGAAGGCGACTTCGGACCGGTTCTTAACCTTGCCCGAGACCGGATCCACCTGATCGATGCGGATCCGGTAATCGCCGGGGGCGACCCCGCGCCCGATCGTGAACGAGACCCGCCCGTCGGCGCCGACGCTGCCGGGCGCGATCTGGGCGTCGTTGATGTAGAGGCGGACCGTGGCACCGGCCGGCGCCTGCCCGGTGACGAAGAGACGCCCGCCCTCCTCCGCATCGACGCTGACGACCTTCACCGGCACGGCATCCGGCTTCTGAGCGCCGGACGAGTCGGGACCGGCCGCTTCGGGTCTGGCGGCAACCGCGCCATTCGCCTTGGCTGGTTCGCCCGGGCCTCTCGCCGTGCCGCCGGACTTGTCCGAACCGGCGCCCTTCGGACCGTCGCCGGCCGCCTTGGCGGAAGCCGCATCCACCGGACGATCCGGCTGCGACAGAACGACGGTGGGTTTGTCGGGGGACGTCAGGGCGATGAGGGGCTTGGTGGTACGGTCGGCGGAGACCACCACTACGACGGTCTCCCGCGCCTGCCGACCCTGGCCGTCGGCCCCGATCGAACTCAGGGTGATCTCGCTGCTACCGGCGGGGAGCGCAGGCGGGACGATGGCAAACTGACCGGACGGGTCGATGAGCGCACGGGCAATCGGGTGGTTGTCGCGCAGCATCTCGACGGTGGTGTTGGGCGTTCCGCGACCGGCGATCACGGTCTCGCCCGTCGGCTCGACGCGGATGATGTCGAAGGTCGGAGCCTGCGCCTGATCCTGCGCGGCGGGCGGGTTGCCCGTCTGCCCGGTGGCGCCCCTGCCCCCCGCCGACGACTTTCCCGGCGTCGTCGAAGCCCCCTCATCGCGGCGCGCCGGAGGCGTCACCGGCGAGCCGGGAGCGGCGGGCGATTCCGCCGCCCGCGATTCGGGCGTGCTGGTCTCCCTCGTCCGAGGCGACGTCGCCGCGGCGACGGGCTGCTTGTCGCCCTGCGCGCGCTTGAACATCTCGCCGGTGCCGAACAGCACGACGACCAGGGCGAATCCGGCCAGCAGGCCACCGCCCGCGAGAATCAGGCCTCGCCGCCACTGCGCCGTCATGGCACCCCCGCTCCTCAAATCCCTCGACTTTGCGGCAGATAACATCGTCGGGTTTCGACTCTGGCTGTCGACAAAACGTCGATTGATGGCGACATACTAGCCGACATGATCTCAAGACCAAATCGCGCTTCCCCCCGAAAGGCGGGATCATTCACGAAATCAGCAGTTTGGCCCCTGGATGGCGCCTCCCTGCTCTTCATCGAGGGAGGCTCGGCATGGCCCCGGTGAAGAACGTCTGCGTCTATTGCGGCTCGGGCTTCGGCGGCGATCCGGCCTTCGCCGAGGCCGCGGCGGCGCTTGGCCGCGCCCTGGCGGAAGCCGGGCTCGGCCTCGTCTATGGCGGCGGCAATGTCGGACTGATGGGCACGGTGGCTCAGGCGGTGCTCGATGCCGGCGGCCATGTCACCGGCATCATCCCCGACTTCCTGAAATCGCGGGAGCGGATGCTGGACGCCATCCAGGAGACCATCGTCGTCGGTGATATGCACACCCGCAAGCGGCTGATGTTCGAGCGGTCCGACGCCTTCGTGGCCTTGCCCGGCGGCATCGGTACCCTGGAAGAACTCGTGGAGCAGCTCACCTGGGCGCAGCTCGGCCAGCACAAGAAGCCGATCCTGCTGCTCTCGATCGCCGATTTCTGGACGCCGCTGCTGACCCTCCTGGATCACATGCGCGACCAGGGCTTCATCCGCGAGGGGCTGGAGCTGAACTACCTCGTGGCCAAGGACGCTGCCGAGGTCATCGGCCTGCTGCGCACCGAATCGGCGGAGACCTCGCCGGAAGCCGAGGCCTTCGTGGCCGAGCGGTTCTGACGGCAGAGCCACGCAGGTCGTGGGCCTTCATCCGAATCGGCATTTCGGCTCGAGGTTCTAATCCTTGGCGGCTTCCCGCAACATCGCCTTCCGCAGGATCGCATTGAGCTTGGTCTGATAGCCGCGGCCGTCGGCTTTCAACCAAGCCAAGACGTCGGCATCAACCCGCGTGGTGAGCTGCATTTTGACCGGTCGGTAGAACGGATTGCGGACGGCACCCGCGAAAAAGGTCTCCGTGAGCGGCGAGATATCAGACCGGTCGATATCGTCATCCGGCAAGGCGGCCAGCGATTCGATTTCGGCTCTCTCCGTAGCGGTGAGAGCCGGCGGATGATGAGGATCGAATTCATATTCGACGTGATCGTTCTTGCTCATAGAACCTCCGTTCCCGTCGATCCGCCACCCGGGCCGAGATGATCCGGATCGTCGCCGAACCGTCCTCCTCGTCCGTGACGGTGTGAGCGACCGCCAGAACCAACAATCCGTCGACGAGACCGACCGTCAACCAGCGGCGCTCGCCGCCTTCGATCCGATCCTGCTCCATAAGCGCGTATGGATCGGAGAAGACGCGCGTGGCGATTGCGAAGGTGACGCGGTGCTTTCTGAGATTGCTCGCGGCTTTGACCGGGTCCCAGATGAAACGCAGCATCACCGCCTCGGTGAAACGACACTATTGTAATTACATTGAAGCGGCAGGTCGAGATGAACCAGCCAGCGCCAGACGCCGAAAGGCGGTTCGGACTGTCCGAGTCCGCACCGCCCGTCGCCGATCGATCTGAACTCCTACCGCGTCGAGGGCAGGAGCCAGTTCGGGAGCCACATGGCGATGCCGGGGACGAGGCAGAGGATCAGGATCGCCACGGCCATCAGGATCACGAAGGGCAGCGTGCCCCAGATGATGTCCTTCAGCGGGATGTCGGGGGCGATGTTCTTGATGACGAAGATGTTGAGGCCCACCGGGGGGTGGATGAGGCCCATCTCCATGGTGATGGTCATCACCACGCCGAACCAGACGAGGTCGAACCCGGCGGCCTTCAGCGGTGGCAGGATGATCGGCGCCGTCATCAGGATGATCGAGACCGGCGGCAGGAAGAAGCCGAGCAGGATCACGAGGCCGAGGATCGTCACCAGCAGCACCCACTTGGACAGCTGCATCGCCACGATGGCGGCCGCCGCCGATTGGGAGATGTGCAGGTAGCTCATCACGTAGGCGTAGAGCAGCGACATGCCGATGATCAGCATCAGCATGGTGGATTCCCGCAGGGTCGCCGCGAGGATCGGGTTCACGTCCCTGGGGCGCCAGACGCCGTAGATGACCGCGATGAGGCCGAGCGCCAGGAGGCCGCCGAGGCCGGCCGTCTCGGAGGGCGTGGCGTAGCCGCCATAGAGCGCCACCATCACGCCGGTGAGCAGGATCACGAAGGGCAGCACGCGCGGCAGCGTCGAGAAGCGCTGGCGCATGCTGTAGGTGTCTTCGGCCAGGATGGCCGAGGCGGTGCCGTGACGCTCGTAGGCGTCCTTCGCGGCGGCGTATTCCGAGCGGAAGCGGTACACCGACCAGGCGGCGAACAGACCGACCAGCAGCAGGCCCGGCCCGATGCCGGCGAGGAACAGGCGCCCCAGCGACTGCTCGGCGGCCACCGCGTAGAGGATCATGGTGATGGAGGGCGGCAGCAGGATGCCCAGCGTGCCGCCCGCCGCGATGATGCCTGCGGCGAAGCCCGGCGAGTAGCCGCGCTTGCGCATTTCCGGAATGCCCGCCGAGCCGATGGCCGAGCAGGTGGCGGGCGAAGACCCCGCCATGGCGGCGAACAGCGCGCAGGCGAAGACATTGGCGATGCCAAGGCCGCCCGGGATCTTGTGCATCCAGGCATGCATGGCCGAGTAGAGGTCCTGCCCCGCCTTGGACCGGCCGATGGCCGCGCCCTTCAGGATGAAGAGCGGGATCGACAGCAGGGTGATGGAGGCCATCTCCTCGTAGACGTTCTGCGCCACCGTATCGAGGGAGGCGCCGGGCATGAAGAAGAACATGAAAGCCAGCGCCACGAAACCCAGGGCGAAGGCGATGGGGATGCCCGCGAGCATCGCGCTGAGCGTCGCGCCCGCATAGAGGAAGCCGATGGCCGCGACGCTCATGGGTGGGTGCCCGTCTTGAGGGAAGGTGCGTTGAGATCGGCGCCGAGGCCGACCTTCGGATTGGCCCAGCCGGCGGAACGCGGGCCGTAGGTCAGCGCCTCGACGATCTGAAGCAGGAATTGCAGGCCGAGGAAGGTCATCCCCACCGCCATGAGCGCGTAGGGAATCCACAGGGGCGGCCCCCAGGAGGATTGCGAGACCTGCCCGTCCACCCAGGCCTCGTGCAGCAGCGTCCAGCTCTTCCAGGCGAAGAAGGTGACGAACACGATGCTGATGATGTCGGCCATCAGCAGGCGGGCCCGGTTCACGCGGGGCGAGAGCAGGCCGCTCAGGGCCTCGATCGCCACGTGGCCGCGCCTGGCCTGCACGGCGGCGGCTGAGAAGAAGGTGGCGCCCACGATGAGGAACACCGCCATCTCGTCCTGCCAGTCGGTGGGCTCGTGCAGGGCGTAGCGCACGAGCACGCTGTAGCTCAGCACGAGGCAGGCGCAGACCAGGGCGATGCCGCCGAGCAGCATGATCACCCGGTTGATCGCCTTCATGCCCCGGTCGAGATGCCCGAGCACACCGGGAATCCGGGGTTCGGGTGCGGCCGTGGCGGTCTCTGAAGCGGCCGAGGCCGCGTCGAAGGCGTGGCTCACGACACCTGCTCCGCCAGCTTGAGGAGCTCGGCGCAGCTGGCCGACTTACCCGCGAAGTCCTTCCAGGCGGTCTCGCGGGCGATGTCGCGCCACTGGCCCAGCGTCTTCTCGTCGAGGTTCTGAACCTTGGCCCCGGCCTTGGTGAAGATCTCCTCGACCTTGGTGTCGTCCGCCTTGGCGCCGGCTTGGCCGAAGGGTTCGAGTTCGGCGCCGATCGCCATGATGAGGTCCTGCTGGTCCTTGGGCAGGCGATCGAACGCGATCTTCGACATCATGATCGGCTCGAGCATGAACCAGTAGGAGCGCTCGCGGCCCGACGTCAGTGATTTGGACAATTCCTCCAGGCGGAACGAGATCAGGCTGGTGGACGAGGTGATGACCGCATCGCAAGCGCCGGTCTGCATGGCGGCGTAGGATTCACTCGACGGGATCGACAGGGTGGCAGCACCCGCCTGCTTCATCATCAGGTCCATCTCGCGCGAGCCGCCACGGACCTTGAGGCCCTTCGCGTCGGCCGGCGCATAGAGGGGACGCTCGCGGCTGGCGACGCCGCCCGATTGCCAGACCCAGGACACGAGGAGGATGCCCTTCGAATCGAGGATCTCGGTGATCTTCCGGCCGACCGGCGCCGCCTTCCAGGCGACGGCCTGCTCGTAGGAACTCACAAGCGCCGGCATCAGGCCAATATTCATCTCCGCAACCTCGCCGCCCGCATAGGGCGACGGGTAGAGGCTCATATCGAGGGCGCCCTTGCGCATGGCGCCGAACTGGGCGTTCGTCTTCATCAGCGACGAGCCAGGATAGACCTGCACCTCTAGCGCGCCCTTCGAGCGCTCGGCCAGGAGAGCGGCGAACTTGCGGCACATGCGGTCGCGGAAGTCGCCCTCGTCGATGGTACCGCCGGGGAACTGGTGCGAGATTTTCAGGGTCGTCGCCGCCTTGGCCTTCAGCCCCATCGACAGGATAGCGGGGGCGGCGAGGCCGGATGCGACGAGGGCGCGGCGTGTCAACGTCATGGCGTCTCTCCCGGGCGGACCTTTGTGGTCTCGCTGTTTTGCGGCGCAACATTTATACTGCAACGCGCATTCGATATACCAACGAACTATGTCTTGTATATTTTGTCAACGACATTGAATAATGGATCGCAACGAATTTCATGACCTATAGGACGGGAACGCCATGACCCGATCGCTCAGCCTCAGGCAGACGATCGAGACGGAGATCGTGGATGGTCGGCTGGCCATCGGCTCCCGCCTCGACGAGACCGAGCTGGCCGAACGCTTCGGCGTCTCGCGCACGCCGATCCGCGAGGCGTTGCTGCAGCTGGCGATGACCGGCCTCGTGGAGATCAAGCCGCGCCGAGGCGCCATCGTCAGCGCGCCCGATCCGGAACTGCTCGTCGCGATGTTCGAGACGATGGCCGAGATCGAGGCCTCGTGCGGCCGGCTCGCCGCCCGCCGGCTGATCGCGGCCGACGAGACCGCCTTGAAACAGGCGCTCGCCGCCTGCGCGGCGGCGGCGGCCGACGAGGACCCCGAGACCTACTACCAGGAGAATTACGTCTTCCACACGGTGATCTACCGCGCCTGCCGCAACGACTTCCTGTGCGAGCAGGCGCGGCTTCTCCACCGGCGCCTGACCCCGTTCCGGCGGATGCAGCTGAGAGCGCGTCACCGGCTGGGGCAATCCCTGGCCGAACACGAGGCCATCGTCGCCGCCATCGTCGCCGGCGACGAGATCGCGGCGTCGGACCGGCTGCGCGCCCATGTCATCGTCCAAGGGGACAGGTTCTCCGATCTCGTCGCCAACCTGCGCTCGATCAGCGACGCGGCGTGAAACCGGCCGGCCGACAAGAGTGGACTATCGCCGGCAAGCTTTCGGGCGGAGACCAAACTTTCGTTAGGAATTAGCCATCATGGTCACGGCGATTTTGCATAAATTCGCTCGTTCCCCGGATCGTTTCATGCGCCTCTCCATCAAGACGACGCTCATTGGCCTGTTCACCGCGCTCGCCGTCATTACCACGGTGCAAGGCGTGGTTGCTCTGCGGAAGCTCGACGCCATCGGTGGCCGGATCGAGTTGCTGGCCTCCAATGCGCTACCTTCGGTCGATGCGGCCCATGCCCTGAATGCGCTGGTGATGCGCACCCGCCTCTGGCAGTTCCGCTACCTCATGGCGGAGGACGAGGCCGAGCGTGCCCTGAGCGTCAAGAATGCCGGCGAGATGATCCAGAGCGTCGAGAAGAACAGGAACGCCTATCGTCCCCTCATCGGTTCGCCCGAGGAGCAGGCGCTGTTCGATGAGTTCGGTGCGAAGTGGCAGATCATGCTCGACGGCTGGAATGGCCTGAGCAAGATCGATCCCTCCCAGCGCGCGGCGATCACCGAGCGTTTTCGTGGTCCGATGAACGCCGAGTACCTCGCCGCGACCGCGGCCGGACGCAGGCTCGTTGAATTCAACGGCCGGGCCGGAGCGGCAGCCAGCGCGGCCGCGCGCGAGGAACAGGCGCAGGCGGTCTTCACCACGCAGATCATGCTGGTCGCGGCCGTCGTCATGGCGCTGGCCGCCATGGCCTTCGCGTTCTTCGGGGTGTCGAGTCCCATCGAGCGGGTGACGGCCGCCATGCGCCGTCTGGCCTCCGGCGATACCGAGGTCACCATCCCCGGCACCGGACGGCGCGACGAGATCGGCGCCATGGCCGCGACCCTCGACACCTTCCGGGACAATCTGGTCCGTACCCGTGCCCTGGAGAGTGAGGCCACCCTGGCCCGTGCCGGGGCGGAAGCCCAGCGCAGGTCCGCCGCCCTGGCCTTGGCCGACGGTTTCGAGAATGCGGTGGGCGGTATCCTGACCCGCGTCTCGGCGGCGGCGACGCAATTGCGTTCGACCTCCCAAGGCATGTCCGGCACCGCCACGGAGACGGCGCACCAATCCGTCGCCGTGGCGGCGGCGGCCGAACAGGCGGGCACCAACGTCACCATGGTGGCGGCAGCGGCGGAGGAACTCGGTTCGTCCGTCTTGGAAATCGGCCGTCAGGTGGACGGCTCCACCAGCTTGGCGCACCAGGCGGTGGAGGACGCGACGCGGACGGGCGCGCAGATGAAGGATCTGAGTGACGCCGCGGCGAAGATCGGTGACGTCGTCGCGATGATCGCCACCATTGCGGGCCAGACCAACCTCCTCGCCCTCAACGCCACCATCGAGGCGGCCCGTGCCGGCGAGGCGGGCCGGGGCTTTGCCGTCGTGGCGGCCGAGGTAAAGGAACTCGCCAACCAGACCGCGCGGGCCACCGACGAGATCGGCAGCCAGATCGGCCGGATCCAAGGCTCCACCGGGCAGGCCGTCACGGCGATCGAAACGATCACCGCACGCATCCGCGAGATCAGTTCCGTCGCCACGTCGATCGCGGCGGCAGTGGAGGAGCAGGGTGCGGCGACCCAGGAGATCGTGCGCAACATCAACCAGGCCGCCGAGGGCACCGGGGAGGTGACGACCAACATCGCGGGCGTGGCGGGCGCCGCCGAGGAGACGGGGGCCGCAGCCTCTCAGGTGCTGGCCTCCGCCTCCGAACTCTCCCGGGAATCGGAGCATCTCAACGCGGAAGTGGGGCGCTTCCTGGCCACGATCCGCGCGGCCTGAGACGGCCCCGCCCGTCGACGTCCGACACCCGATCGGGGGCCTGAGGCGGAATTCCGTCGTCGGGTCGGCCCCTCAGCTCACCTCGCCGAAATTCTCGGCGATGACCGGGGTCTTGGAACGGATATGGTCGCGCATGAGCACGGCCAGCGCCTCGCCGTTTCGGGCGTGGAGAAGTTCGATCATCTGTTCGTGCTCCGACACGGCTCGGCTCCATTGCTCGGCGGTCTGGTGAACGGCATAGCGCGAACGCTGGATGCGGCCCGACAGGCTGGCGTAGATGCTGCCCAGCACCGAATTGCGGCTCGCGGCCATGATCGCTTCGTGGATCGTGCGATTGAGCCGGAAATACGTGGCTTCCTCGCCCTCCTTCCAGGCCTTCACCATGGCGTGGTGATCCCGCTCGATCTCGGCGACCTCCTCGTCGCCTATGGTGCGGCAGGCGAGATCGGCCGCGGTTGCCTCGAGGCCGGCGATGACCTCGATCATTTCCTCGATCTCGACCTGGGACAGGCTGGCCACCCGCGCCCCGCGGTTGGGCAGCAGTTCGAGCAGCCCTTCCGTGGCGAGGATCTTGATCGCCTCGCGCAGGGGCGTGCGCGAGATGCCGAACCGCTCGGTGAGCTCGCTCTCGTTCACCCGCGCCCGCGGCTCGAGTTCCCCCGACTGGATGAGATCCCGCATCCGGTCCACGACTTCGTCGTGGAGGTAGCGGCGATTGATCCCGACCGCCGAGTCCAGCTTTTCCATGGGGGCGTAGGTCTTGTCGTTGGAGGGTGGATACTCTCTTGAGGTTTAGGCGTCGGGCATCGGCCTGTCGAGGGAGCGCCCGATTAGTTGTTTTTATTCCGGACTTACAAATAACTTAGCGCCTGAGACGACGCCCCCCGCCGATCAGTGCATTTCCTCGTGCCACGTCCGTCCGTCCCGCTCGATCAGGGCGATGGCGGCGGTTGGACCCCAGCTTCCGGCCGGATAGGCGCGCGGCGGCTCGGGCCGGTCCGCCCAGGCCTTCAGCAGCGAATCGGCCCAGGCCCAGGCCACCTCCACCTCGTCGCGGCGCATGAACAGGGTGGCGTTGCCGCGCACCACGTCCATCAGCAAGCGCTCGTAGGCATCGGGATAGCGCTGCTTGAACGTCTCCTCGAAAGAAATGTCGAGGTTGGTCGGCCGTAGGCGCATGCCGCCCGGTCCCGGGTCCTTGGTCATCACTTCGAGCTTGATCCCCTCCTCCGGCTGGAGCCGGATAACGAGGCGGTTGGGCTCGCGCCCGAAGGACTCGGCCGGGAATATCGAGAAGGGAGAGGCGCGGAACTGCACCACGATCTCGGAGAGCTTCTGGGGCAGGCGCTTGCCCGTGCGGATGTAGAAGGGCACCCCGGCCCAGCGCCAGGACTGAACTTCGAGCTTGAGGGCGACGAAGGTCTCCGTGCGGCTCTCCATCTCGCCGCCGAGATCGGCGCGGTAGCCCTGGACCGGTTTGCCGTCCACGGCGCCCGCCGCATACTGGCCGCGCACGGTGACGGCCTGCACGTCGTGGGGCGTGATCGGCTTCAGCGCACGCAGCACCTTCAGTTTCTCATCCCGCACCGAATTGGCGTCGAGGGTGAGCGGGCTTTCCATCGCCATCAAGCAGAGGAGCTGGAGCAGATGGTTCTGCACCATGTCGCGGAGCGCCCCCGACGTGTCGTAATAGCCGGCCCGGCCCTCGACCCCCACCGTCTCGCCCACCGTGATCTGGACGTGGTCGATCACGTCCGCCGTCCACAGGCGCTCGAAGATGGTATTGGCAAAGCGCAGGGCGAGCAGGTTCTGCACCGTCTCCTTACCGAGGTAATGGTCGATGCGGAAGATCTGCTCCTCGGGGAAGACCTCGCCGACCGCGTCGTTGATGGCGCGGGCGGATTTCAGATCCTTGCCGATGGGCTTCTCCAGCACCACCCGCGACTTCTCGCCGATGAGCCCGTGGGCAGACAGGTTGCGGCAAATCGAGCCGTAGAGATCCGGCGAGGTGGCGAGATAATAGGGCCGGACCTGGTCCGGCCGCTCGGCGAGCTTGGCGGCGAGATCCTCCCAGCCGTCGTCGCCGGCCCCGTCCACCGCCACGTAGTCGAGATGGTCGAGGAAGGCGGCGAGCTTGTCCTCGTCGAGGTCGCGGGCCGGGACGAAGCGCTTGAGCGCGTCGCGCGCCCGCTCGCGGAAGGCCTCGACACTCATCTCGGAGCGGGACGCGCCGATGATGCGGCTGGTGCCGGGGATCTGGCCGTCCTTGTAGCGGTAATACAGGGCCGGCAGCAGCTTGCGCGTGGTCAGATCGCCAGTGGCGCCGAACACGACGCAATCGAAGGAGGCGACTGGGATGATGGTGGCCAAAGGGCGGCTCCCGTTCTGATATCCCCGGGGACGGGGCTGTTGCCGTGAATCACGTTCGTGACGACCGACATGCGTCCTGTACCATGCAAGGCATCCGCCAGACCGGGATCCGAGCACGGGTCAGAGTTTCAACGAGGCAATCGGCCGATATGAGGGCGGGACGGCGGTCTCAGCCCATATGACGCCGGAACGCCTCGGCAAAGTCCGGATGCCAGCGTGAGAGCGCGGGCCGGTTTTCGATCACGTCCCCCGCCGCCCAGGCGATGCGGCGCTCGTCCTGCTCGCGGGTGGTCTCGTTGTCGGGGCAGAGGATGTAGAAGTCGCCTCGGCCCATCGCCTCAATCATCAGCTCCACCGGCTCCTCTGGTGTCCAGGCACCCTCGGGCTTCTCGGCCACGCCGCGCGCCTTCGTGAGGCCGGTATAGACGAAGCCGGGGATCAGCAGATGGGCGGAGACCCGCGCGCCCTCCTGCCCGCGCAAGTCATGCGCGAGGGCTTCCGTAACCACCTTCACCCCCGCCTTCGAGACGTTGTAGGGCGTGTTGCCCGGCGGCGTCGTGATGCCCTGTTTCGAGCCGGTGACGATGACCGCGCCGGGCTCGCCCGCCTCGATCATCCCCGGAACGAAGGCCTGGATGCCGTTGACGACGCCCCAGAGGTTGGTGTCGAGGATGCGCCGCCAGGTCGCGTCGTCCGAGAACAGGCGACCTCCGGCCTCGATCCCGGCATTGAGCATGAGGAGCGCGGGCGCATCGCCCGCCGCCTCGCGCAGAGAATCCATGTCCTCGCGGCGGCCGACATCGGTGGGACGGGCCAGCACATCGGCGCCCGTCGCCGCGATCTCCGCGCGCGCCGTCTCTAGGGCCTCGCCGGGCAGGTCGGCGAGGACGACCCTCATGCCGGAAGCGGCGAACCGCCTGGCGGCGGCGAGCCCGATGCCGCTCGCGGCTCCCGTCACGACGGCCGTGCCGCCTCTGCGGATCGCGGGATGATGAATCATGGCAGGGGCTCCTCGGCGGTTCGGGTTGGCCGGGAGGTAGGGCGGGGTGTCCCGTTTTGTCAGGGCCGCCCGGCACGGAGGGGGAGGAAGTTGGTAACCATCCCGCCCGCATGATCCGGCTCTCTCTGCTCATGAGGGCTGCCTGTGTCGTCGCGTTGCGTCGTGTTCCCGTCGATCCTGAAAGCCGGCCTGTCGCCGCTGGCGCTGATGCTGTGCCTGACCGGTGCTGGCGCCGAACCGGCTCCGGTTCTCTCGGAGGCGCCGCCGGCTGCCGCCAAGCCAGCTCCCAAGGCCGAGGCCGGTCCGAGACCCGACGCCGCCCCGAAGCTCGACCAGGCGGCGCCGGCGAATGCGGCCCCACTGGCGCAAGGCGCGGAACCGGCACCGGCGGCGCCGAAGAAATCCCGCGAACTCCCTCCCCTCGTGGTGGCGCGGGTCTCGGACGACCCGGTCCCGACGCTGGCGCCCTCGACCTTCATCGACACGTTCCGCATGGCCGAGCGCTACCAGGCCATCGTCGATGGCGGCGGCTGGGGGACCCTGCCCGCCGACCTGACGATCAAGCCGGGTGCCCGCGACCCGAACATTCCGGCGCTTCGCCAGCACCTCGTCCTCACCGGCGACCTGCCGGCCGGCGTGCCGAGCTCCGACGTGCTCGACCCCATCCTCGTCTCGGCGGTGAAGGCGTTCCAGGCACGCCACGGCCTGCCAGAGACCGGCATGGTCGGCCGCCAGACGGTCACCGCTCTCAACGTGCCCGCGGCGACCCGCCAGCGCCAGCTCTCGGCCTCGGCCGCGCGTCAGATCGGCTCCAATTTCCCCTACGGCGACCGTTACGTGGTGGTGAACATCCCGTCGGCCGCCGTGGAGGCGGTGGAGAACGGCGTCGTGGTGCGCCGCTACGTGGCCGTGGTCGGCAAGCCCGACAAGGCGACGCCGCGTATCGAGGCGCGCATCACCGACGTGAACCTCAACCCTACCTGGACGCTGCCGGTCTCCATCATCAAGAAGGAGATCATCCCCAAGATGCGGAAAGACCCGGGCTATCTCGCCCGCGAGCGGATCCGTATCCTCGGCCCCGGCGGTGTCGAGGTCGATCCGACGACCATCGACTGGGCCGGCGAGAAGGCCGCGAACTACACGCTGCGCCAGGATTCCGGCCTCGACAACTCGCTGGGGCAGGTCCGCATCGACATGCCGAACAAGCAGGCCGTGTACATGCACGACACGCCGTCGAAATCACTGTTCGCCCGCGAGGTGCGTTTCCACTCGCACGGCTGCGTGCGGGTGGCCCAGGTGAAGGAACTGGCGGGCTGGCTGCTGGAGGGCACTCCCGGCCCGAGCGGCCCCGGCTCGAGCTGGGGACCGATGGAGATCGAGGCCAACATCGCCACCAACGAGCGGCTCGACATCAAGCTGCCGAAACAGATCCCAGTCACCTTCGTCTATCTCACCGGCTACGCCACCCCGGACGGCCGCGCGCATTTCCGCGACGACATCTACGGCATCGATTCGCCGGCGGTCCCGATGCGGGACGCGGTCATGACGGGCTCCATCACACCGAAGAAGGCGGCGCCCGCCACTCCGGCAAAGGCTCCGGGCAACGCCCCGGTGCCTCCGGGCCTGATCCCGCAGAAGGCGGCGCGACCGGCCGTGAACTGACCAGATCAGCCGCGCTGCAACAGCTCGATCCGGACCCCGTCCGGTCCGTCGAGAAACGCGGTGCGAAGCCCGGGGCGGACATCAGTGATGTCGATGACGAAGGCGACACCGCGCCGCTTCAGGTCGGCGACCGTGCTCTCGATGTCGTCGACGGCCAGGCCGATATGCTCGATGCCCCGGTTCGGCGGCTTGGCGGCGGGGCCGGCCTCGGGCGCGTGCTCGATGAAGAGGGTGAGCCCCGACAGGTCGAGGACGACGCGCGTCACGGACGGCGCACCCTCGCGGGCGATCTCGCGGGCGCCGAAGGTCTCCACGTAGAAACCGGCGGCCGCCACGGCGTCCTGACTGCGAAGATGGAGGTGTTCGAAGCGGAAAGTCATGCGGTCCTCGCTCAGTGCCGAGACTCGTGGCAGGCATCGCGCCCACGCCGTGTCGAGACCTTGCCCGATCCCGGCGGATGCCCAAGCGGCTCAGGGATAGCTCGCAGAAGCCGCCGTCAACGGCTGGCAGGGGAGATCGCGATACAAGGCCCCGCCCGTGTCCGGGCGGGGCGGTCGGCGATAGATGATCCTGCGGGATCAGGCCTTACGAATCGAGGCCGGCATCCTCGTCGATATCCACGAGGAACACGATATCGGCGTCGTCTTCGCCGTCCTCGTCTTCGTCCTCATCGGGCTCTTCGGCGCTCTTGGCGTGGCGCATGTCGGGCTCGAACGGGGCGTCCTCCTCCGAATCGTCCTCGGCGAGGGCATCCTCGAAGATCTCGATCTCGTCCTCGGTGGCGGGGCGGATCTTGAGCTCGGAAGTGCCGTTCCACAGCACCTTGCCGTCGCTCTTCATCGCCTGGATGTCTTCCTTGAAGCCGTCGCAGGTGAACAGGTCGCGAGCGGTTTCCTCGGTCCCGTTGATGACCGCGATGGCCACGCCATCGATATCGAGTGTGAACATCGCACAATCCTCATTCTGGGCGCGCCGGGAGGCGGCCGCGTCGGCGTAGGAATCGTCAGCCCGACAGCCGCCCGTGTAGGGGCGAACGGGGCCGAGGCCAAGACCTCAAGCCACGTCCTCAAGCTGAGTCTTCTTGCGGTGCAACGTTCAGGCGCCGCCCGCCGCCCGGCCGATGGCGCGCTTGACCACGCCCTGGACCTCCGGATTCGACAGGAACAGGTCGTGGTTGATCAGGCCGCCGCCGTAATCCGAGGCATCCGCCACGCGGACCCCAAGGGCCTCCAGGCGCTCGCGGTCGGCTGCGCCCGCACGCACGACGCCGCCCGCGATGGCACCGGAGAGTTCCAGCGCCCGGTCCTTGGTGGACGAGATCACGGTGATCTTCGACACGTCCGGCCCCATCCGCTCCACCGCCCCGGTGAACAGGTCGATGTCGATGTCGGGGGCGGCGAGCACGATGGCGCCGATGCGTGCCATCGCCGCCTCGCCGGCCTCGGCGCGCAGCATGCGGATGGTCTCCAGGGTCAGCAGCGTCCCCATGGAATGGGCGACGATGTTGATGCGCCCGCCAGAGGGCGAACCCGCCAGCGCCTTGAGGAGATCCTCGAACGCATCGCGCGACCACAGGGCGCTCTCGCGGTCGTAGCCGTAATCGAAGGTGGCGGCGGCGGACGGCCAGGTGAACAGGGCCGAGGCGCCACGGAAACGGATGCCGTCCGACAGGCGCGCCGCGCTCACCGCCGCGGAAGCGAAGCTCTCTCGGTAACCGTGGACGTAGATCAGCACGTCGCGCCCGAAGGCGGCCTGGGTGAAGGCCGCCGCCGCGCCGGGTCCGGTCTCGACCTGCGGCACCGCCGTCACCGCCCAGTCCCCGCTCACCACGGAGGAGACCTTGCCGATGAGCGACCGATCAGGGGCCGAGAGACGGACTTCGGCAAAGCTCAGACCGCGACCGCGCTCAGAGCTGAAATACGGGCTCTTGGGCGGGCTGCCCACGGGCTTGCGGGTGGTCGCCACCAGCAGGATCGGGCTGACGTCGAGGTTCGATTGCCGCTCCGGACCGGTGCCCCCGGTGACGAGCCCGTCGGTGACGCAGCCGGCGAGGCCCGGCGTGAGGCCCGCGACGCCCAGGAGGGCGGCGCCGCGGATCAGCGAGCGGCGGGTCTGCGATGGCGCTCCCGGCATGCGGTTTCGGATCATGGCGTGTCGACGGCCCCGTGATGGCCCGGCGCTCGGTCCCGGCTCTCTCGTCCTACCCTGTCGGCGACGATCGTGACCATGGCAGGGCGCGGGCGTGGCGGGAGGTCATGTGAATTGCGGGCAGAGCCCGGTCCGTGGCCCGGCGGGTACAAGTACTCCCGCGCCAGGGACCCCGGTGCAACGACACGCGCCCCCTCGACGAAACCGGGCCGGCCCGGCATGAAGGGGCTCATGGCTCTTCCTCCTTCCCTCGACCTCGATTCCCTGCGCGAGCGGCTGCTCGCAGGTGACCGTGCGGCTCTGGCGCGGGCGATCACCCTGGCCGAATCGAAACGGGCCGATCACCGGGCGGCGGCGCGCGACCTCATCGATGCGGTGCTGCCGCAGACGGGCACCGCGATCCGCGTCGGCATCACCGGCGTGCCGGGGGTCGGCAAATCCACCACCATCGACAATCTCGGCGCCAATCTCACCGCCGCCGGGCACAAGGTCGCGGTGCTGGCGGTGGACCCCTCCTCCAGCCGCACCGGAGGCTCGATCCTGGGCGACAAGACCCGGATGGCGCAGCTGGCGCTCGATCCCAACGCCTTCATCCGCCCCTCCCCCTCCTCGGGAACGCTCGGGGGTGTGGCCGCCAAGACCCGCGAGACCATGCTCCTCTGCGAGGCCGCGGGGTTCGACGTCATCCTGGTGGAGACGGTGGGCGTCGGCCAGTCGGAGACGGCCGTGGCCGACCTCACCGACTTCTTCCTGGTGCTGATGCTGCCCGGCGCCGGGGACGAGCTGCAAGGCATCAAGAAGGGCATCCTCGAACTCGCCGACATGATCGCGGTGAACAAGGCCGACGACGGCGAGGGCGAACGCCGGGCCAACGCCGCCGCAGGGGAATACCGGGCGGCGCTCCACATCCTCAGCGCTCCGAGTTCGAGCTGGACGCCCCCCGTCGTCACGATCTCCGGGCTGAACAACAAGCGCCTCGACGCGCTGTGGGAGAAAGTGGTCGACCACCGCAACAAGCTCACGGCCACCGGCGAGATCGCCAAGAAACGCCGGGCGCAGGACGTGAAGTGGATGTGGGCCCTCGTCCACGAGCGCCTGCACCAGCGCCTCGTCGGCTCACCCGAGGTGCGCAAGCAGACCGCGGAGGCGGAAGCCGGCGTGGCACGGGGCGAATCCTCCCCCGCCGCCGGCGCGGAGGCCATCGCGACGCTGATCGGGCTGTGACACGGGGACACCTCCTCGTCACCGGCTTCGGCCCCTTCCCCGGCATGCCGCGCAACCCGAGCGAGCAACTCGCCCGGCAGGTCGGAAGGTTCGGCCGGCATGGCATCGCGGGGTTCCCGGTGCGCACGCTGATCCTGCGCACCGCCTATGCGGCGATCCCCGAGATGCTGGAGCCGGCCCTTGCCGAGAGGCCGGCCGCTGTGCTGATGATCGGCGTCGCCGGCCGCGCCAAGCGGGTTCGCGTCGAGGCTCGTGCCCTCAACCGGGCGAGCCGGCTGTTTCCCGATGCATCGGGGCGGATTCCGACCACCCTGCGGCTCGACCGTCAGGGACCGGCGCAGCGCGAAGCCACCATTGCAGCCCGCGCCTTGGTCTGCCTGAAACGGAAGGGGATCTCGGCGATCCCGTCCCGGAATGCCGGCCGCTACCTTTGCAATGCCAGCTACTTCCAGGCTCTGGCCGAGCCCTGCCCGGTTCTGTTCCTCCACATCCCACCCGTCCGGGCGGCATGGCGGCGATCCGCGTCGCCCGCGCGAAAACGGCGCGATCCCCTGGCGGTCCTTCCCAGGGCGGTGGCCGAGGTGGGGCATCTGCTGCTCATCGAAGCCCGGGAGCGACACGCACCGTAAACCGCTCGCTCAAGAAAGTTGTCGTGCGATGGTGCGCTTGGCCACTTCGCACGTTCTGTGACCATCGGATGCGGGCGCCGCCTTGGAAGCGCCGATCACGCGTTGTCGATTCTGAAGGAGCAGACCAATGGTTGATACGGATCGGGTCGTCGGAGCGGCCAAGGACCTCGGCGGCCGCGCACAGAGCGCCATCGGTGATGCCGTAGGATCGTCGCGCACGTCGGCGGAAGGCCGCTACCGCGAGGCGGAAGGCCGCGCCCAGGAGGTCTACGGCCAGGCCAAGGACACCCTGCGCGATGTCGCCGGAAACGTTTCGGATTACGCCGGCGAGGCCTACGATCGCGGCGGCTCCTATGTCCGCGACGGCGCCCGCGCCGTGGAGAGCCGCGTTGAGGAGAACCCGCTCATCGCCCTGGTGATCGCCGGAGCCGTCGGCTACGGCCTCGCCCTGCTGCTGCACGGTCGCCGCTGAGCCTTCACGGCCCATCGCCTGTCGATCGCCCTGCCCCGCCCTCCGGCGAGGCAGGGCTTTCTGTGTCGGCTACTGCGCGGTCCAGCCGCCATCCATGGGAATGTTGGCGCCGGTGATCTGGCTGGCGCCGTCGCCGCACAGGAACACGGCGAGGGCCGCCACCTGCTCCACCGTCACGAACTGCTTGGTGGGCTGGGCTGCCAGCAGCACGTCGTTCATGACCTGCTCCTTCGTCAGGCCCCGCGCCTTCATCGTATCGGGGATCTGCGCCTCGACCAGCGGCGTCCAGACGTAGCCCGGCGAGATGCAGTTCACGGTGATGCCGTGGGTGGCGAGTTCGAGGGCGGCGGTCTTGGTGAGGCCCGCGATGCCGTGCTTGGCCGAGACGTAGGCCGATTTGAAGGGTGAAGCCACGAGCGAATGGGCCGAGGCGGTGTTGATGATTCGGCCCCATTTTCGCGCCTTCATGCCGGGGATGGCGTAGCGCATCGTGTAGAAGGCCGAGGACAGGTTGAGGGCGATGATCTGTTCCCACTTCTCGGGCGGGAAATCCTCGATCGGCGAGACGAACTGGACGCCGGCATTGTTCACGAGCACGTCGACCGAACCGAACGTCTCCTCGCCCAGCCGGATCAGCCCCTCGATCTCGCCGGGCTTGGTCAGGTCGGCCGGGGAATAGGCCGCCTTCACGCCGAAATCCGCCTCGATCCCGGCGCGCTCCTTCTCGATGTCCTCGGGCTTGCCGAAGCCGTTGATGACGACGTTGGCGCCTTCCCTAGCGAAGGCGCGGGCATAGGCGAGGCCGATGCCGCTGGTGGACCCCGTGACGACGGCGGTCTTGGATGTCAGGATCATGGAAGCCTCTCGGGTCAACTGAGCGATCAGGCGAGATAGTCGTGCAGCACCTGCCCATAGGGCAAGGTGAAGTCGACGATCATGTGCCGGCCGCCGACGATGCGCTTCACCGGCAGGTCGGCGACCCGGCAGTTCACGTGCGGGATCAGGTCGAGGCGGGCCTCGCCGTCCCAGGCGCCGTGGACGGTGATGTCCTCCAGGCGATAGCCCACGAGCTGGGCCACCTTCGGGGCGCCGGTGACGTCGGGGAGGAGCTTGAGGTTCACGTTGAGGCGGCCGAGACCGGCCTTTACCGTGTCGAGCTCGTTCTCTAGGCTCTTGTGCTTGTAGGTCATGGTGCCCATCGCCACCCGCTCCTCGTCGTAATGGAGGGTGCCGGTGAGGGTGTCCTTCGTGACCTTGAGGCGCGGCACGCCCCATTTCTTCGGGAAGCCCCAGATCTCGCGGCCGGCGGTGATCGGCGGCTCGTCGTCGAGATACATCTGGATCGAGAAGTTGCAGGCCTCGCCGTTATAGGTGGCGATGGCACCCGAGCCACTCTCCTCGTAATCGCCGAAGCCGGAGGAATCCGGCATCTTCATCCACTCGTAATAGACGAGGTTCTCCGGGTGCGGCTCCAGGGGCTCCGGTAGCGCCCGGCGCAGGGCCTCCGCATCGGTCTCGTAGGTAATGATGAGGTATTCCCGCCTGAGGAAGCGATACGGCCCGCGCGGATAGCTGGGACTGAAGGCGGGCATCGAGGGGACGTGCAGGATCTCGTCGCGGGTCATGGCGTGGGGCTCCCGTGTAGAAAATCAGGGCGGGGTCAGTCGCGGGCGTCCCGCGTCAGGTCGAACACGGCCACCCCCGTCTCGTCCTGCACGCGATCGCGCCAGGCAGGCGCACGCAGGGAACGGCGCATGTCACCGGCACCCGCCGCCCAATGTTCGAGCATGGTGGCGCGGGAGAACTCGTAATCCTTCGAGTTCCCCTCATAGGTCTTCCGCCGGTAGATCAGCTGCATCACCGTGGTGAAGTTGGCATGGGTGACCTGGCGCAGATAGGTGACGTCCTCGTCGCTCATCAGTTCGGGGGGCAGCTTCTCGGCGAGGCGCCGGAACGCGGCCTTCGCCCGGCGGGCTTCGAGGTTCTTGTCGGTGTTGAGCCGGGTGCGGCTCGAGAAGCGGATGTCCTTCTCGCGCTCGGCCGATTCGATCAGGGTGCGGGGCATCGGCCCGCGCGCGGCGAACAGATCGACCTGATAGACCACGAGGTCGCGGCTGCGCTCCTCGTCGAGGATGTACTGCAACGGCGTGTTCGAGACGATGCCGCCGTCCCAATATTGCTCGCCGTCGATGGTCACCGGCGGAAAGCCCGGCGGCAGCGCGCCTGAAGCCATGATGTGCTCGGGCGTGATGCGGTCGCAGCGGTTGTCGAAATAGACGAAGTTGCCGGTGCGCACGTTCACGGCACCGATGCTGAGCCGGGTCCGACCCTCGTTGATGAGGTCGAAATCCACCAGCCGCTCCAGCGTCGCCCTGAGCGGAGCGGTATCGTAGTAGCTCAACGCTTCCGGCGCGCCGGGTGGGTAGAGGGTGGCCGGAGGAAAGCGCGGCTTGAAGAAACCGGGCACGCCCACGGTGGCGATCCAGTTGGCGCTGGCCTCGTTAAAGGCCGCCCGTGCCTGCTCACCGGGGAACCAGGGCGAGCCCATCACCCCGGAGGAGACCTGCTCCCAGAACGCCTTCAGCCGCTCCACGCGGCGCTCGGGCGGGTTGCCGGCGATCACGGCCGCGTTGATGGCGCCGATAGAGATGCCCGCCACCCAATCGGGCGCGATGGCCTCCGCCGCCAGGGTCTCGTAGATGCCGGCCTGATAGGAGCCGAGGGCCCCGCCGCCCTGGAGCACGAGGACATGGGACTCGCCGCTGGAAAATTCTGTCACGGGCGCGGACCTCTCACGGACGTCCCTCGACGCTGTTCACCGGTGAAGCGAGATGGACGTCGAACGATGACGGCACCATGACCCAAGGCCGAACCGATGACCATCGTCTCCCGCAGTGCGAAGGCGGCTCGGGAGGGCGGGATGGTTGACAGGCGGTGTTCCTTCGCCAACACCGCCGAGCCAACCGCGGCTTTTCCCGCCCGCCCCGAACGCCTCCCGCCGCCGTCATGCCCGGCACGGCCCCACGGCGCGCCGACGGCGACGAACAAGGATCTCTGACCGATGTCGGTGACGCGCTCCTATCTCGATTTCGAGAAGCCGGTGGCCGAGCTCGAATCCAAGCTGGAGGAGCTGAGGACCCTGGCCTCCCGCGACGGCGCAGTCTCCATCAGCGAGGAGGTCGGCCGCCTGGAAGCCAAGGCGGCGTCCGCCCTCTCCGATATCTACGCCACCCTGACGCCCTGGCAGAAGACGCAGGTGGCGCGCCATCCGCAGCGCCCGCACTTCATCGATTACTGTGCAGGCCTGATCACCGAATTCACGCCCCTGGCCGGTGACCGCCATTACGGAGAGGACCAGGCCATCGTCGCCGGCTTCGGCCGCTTCGAGGGCCGCGCCGTCTGCGTGCTCGGCCAGGAGAAGGGCTCCACCACCGAGAGCCGCCTGCGCCACAATTTCGGAATGGCCAAGCCCGAGGGCTACCGCAAGGCGGTGCGGCTGATGGAGATGGCCGACCGGTTCGGCCTTCCCGTCCTCGCCTTCGTCGATACGGCCGGTGCCTTTCCGGGCATCGAGGCGGAAGAGCGCGGCCAAGCCGAGGCCATCGCCCGCTCCACCGAGACCTGCCTCGGACTCGGCGTGCCCAACGTCGCCGTGGTTATCGGCGAGGGCGGTTCGGGGGGCGCCATCGCGCTCGCCACCGCCAACCGCGTCCTCATGCTGGAACACGCGATCTACGGCGTGATCTCGCCCGAGGGCGCGGCCTCGATCCTCTGGCGCGACCAGGGCCGGGCAGCGGACGCGGCCACCGCCATGAAGATCACGGCCCAGGATCTCCTGCGTCTCGGTATCATCGACGGCATCATCCCGGAGGCTACCGGCGGCGCTCATCGCGGACGCGACGCGGCGATCGCCAACACGGGCAAGGCCGTGGCCAAGGCGCTGGCCGAATTCGACGGTCTGAGCCCCGAGGAGATCCGCGACCGCCGGGCGGTGAAGTTCCTCGATATCGGCCGCAAACTGTAGCCCCGGCTTATCATGCGTCGTTTTGGCGCATCGGACTCAAGGAACCGATAAGGGTTTCGTTAAACCCCGCTTCTTTCTCCCGTTCGGAGCTCGCCGCTCTGGGCGGCATGCCTCTACGCGCTCCGCGCTGGGACCGGAAATACCAGTGGAATCAAGTCGATTGCCATCGGGACGGTGCCCGTGACCATCGAGGCCGACCGACACTTTGCGGCAATGTGGTGCCCACACCAAGGAAGCCACCGAAATCCACATCTCGCCACGCCGGCCATTTGCGTCTTCTTGCGGTAACAACCGGGTAAGTTTAACGACGCTATTGGGTTGGGGAGTGGCGTTCGACGGGCGAGATCCCGCGAGCGCATGTATGAGGACGGGGTTCCCCATGGCTTTGCGCCCGCTGGCTCTACGCTTGGCTACGGCTGCCGGTGTCGTTGCGCTCGCTCTCTCCCTTTCCGCCTGCCAGGATGGCTCGATGGGCGGCGGCGTGCCGCTGCGCGCGCTCACGCCGGTTCCGGCCAAGACCCTGGCGCTGATGGCCCAGAAGGGCATGTCCGCCAACGACCCCATTCTGATCCGCGCCTACAAGAAGGAAGCGGAGATGGAGGTGTGGAAGCGCGGCACGAACGGCCAGTACGCGCTCCTCAAGACCTTCCCGATCTGCCGCTGGTCGGGTCAGCTCGGCCCCAAGACCAAGCAGGGCGACCGGCAGGCCCCCGAAGGATTCTACACGGTGACGCCGGGGCAGATGAACCCGAACTCGTCCTATTACCTCTCCTTCGATACCGGCTACCCGAACAATTACGACCGGGCCAACGGCCGGACGGGCAATTACATCATGGTGCACGGCACCTGCTCGTCCTCGGGCTGTTTTGCCATGACCGACGAGTCCATGGGCGAGCTCTACGCCCTGGCCCGCGATTCCTTCGCCGGCGGGCAGCGCGCGTTCCAGTTCCAATCCTACCCGTTCCGAATGACGGCGCAGAACCTCGCCAAGTACCGCAACGACCCGAACGCGCCGTTCTGGAAGAACCTCAAGGAAGGCTCGGACTATTTCGAGGCCCTGCGCGAGGAGCCGCGCGTGAACGTCTGCGGCACGCGCTACGTCTTCGGCGGACAGGACGTGGCCGCCGGCTCATGCTCGCCGAAGGTGGACACCCTCGTCGCCGAGAAGCGGGCGAAGGACAACCACGACATCGCCGAACTCGTCGCCAAGGGCACGCCGGCGACCAGGGTCGTCTATGACGACGGCGGCCAGAACCCGGTCTTCCGTTCCCAGGCTCCTGCCTCGACCATGGCCTTCGCCAACCTGACGAAGAAGGACGAGCCGGAGGCGCCCTACGACCCCAAGGAATACGCCCGCCGTCATCTCGGCGAGGTGAGCCGGCCCGAGAGTCTGGCCGGCGAGCGCGAGATCGAGGTGGATGCAAAGGGACGGCCGGTGATGCTGGCCGCCGCCGAGGCTCCGATCCCGACCAAGGCCGCCGCGGCGGCCCTCAAGGCAGGTTCCGACAAGACCAAGCCCGGCAGCGTCGTCGCCAAGACGAACGCGGCACCCGAACCGGTGAAGCCCGCGACGCCGGCGCGCATCATGGTCGCCGATGCCGACGTGGATTCACCCTCTTACACGAAGGTTCTGGGCAGTCTCCTCACCGGCAAGGCCTCGCCGACCCCTGCGGCCGACGCCGCCACGATCCCGGCCGCCGCTGTTGCCCCGGAGACGATCCAGCCGGCGCCGAAATCCGGCAAGGCCACCCATACCGCCCATGCGATCACGGTCCCGACGGTGACCGGCGCCGTAGGGCAGAAGGCCAAGGTGGCGGCCGAGCCGCCCAAGGCCGGAAAGCCTCCGGCGGCCAAGGCCGTTCCCGCCAAGGAGGCCACGACTAAGGACGGTTTGGTGAAGGATGGTACCGCGAAGGCGACGCCTAAGCTCTGAGGCTCGCTTTGGCCGAATAGACGCGTCGCGACTTGTCTGCTGGATTCCGGATCGGGTTCCGCTCGCGCCGCCCCCTCCGGAGAACGGAGCGGGGGTCGAAATCCCCGCCCGTCCTCACCCCGCCGCCCCTTTCCTGGAGGCCCGCAGCGGATGGGCCATGAAAAAAGGGCCCGTCAGGGCCCTTTCGTCGTTCGGATCGCTACTGCGATCACATGCGGTGCATGCGACGGTGATGCATCATCCGATGACGCATGTGGTTGCGGTGCATGCGCATGTGGTGACGACGGTGCATGCGGCGATGCATCCGGTGCTCCCCACGGTGCATGCGCACGGGGGTGACGGTCTCGGAGGACGTCACGCCCATCGGGGCGCCAGGAGCGGCCGAAGCGCTTGTCGCGAGGGCGCCAGCGCCGAGGCTTCCGACCATGGCAAGCGCGAGGATCAATTTCTTCATCGGGCGTTTCCGTTCTCTTTCACCCGAGCGCGGCGCTCGGATTAATCTCCCCCGCTCGCGCCGGAGAGATGATTGCCGCACGCCGAGACGTGCGGCGGGTCCGGTTCGACCCGCCGCTGATAACACTCAAGTCAGAGTTTCGTTTCCTCGAAAGCCCGAACCCATTCGGCGCAGATGCCCGAACGGACGATGTCGTCGAGGGTGAATTCGACGATGGGAACCTGCATCATGCGGCTTTTCACGAGGTGGATCACGGTCCGGAGGCCCGACGTCTCGCGCAGGTCGGTCTGGGACACGTCGCCGTTGATGATGACCTGGCAATCGTCGCCGATGCGGGTCAGGAACATCTTGATCTCGGCCGTGGTGGTGTTCTGCGCCTCATCGAGGATCACGAGGCAGTTCTTGAAGGTGCGTCCGCGCATCACCTCGAAGGGGACCACCTCGATGTCGCCGGTCTTCATGGCGATCTCGTAGGCAGCGTCGCCCATGCGCTCCTTCATGGTCTCGGTCAGCGGCGTGACCCAGGGCGCGATCTTTTCCTCCAAGCTGCCGGGAAAGAAGCCCAGCGAGCGGCCCGATGGCACGTTGGGACGGGTGATGATGACCTTGGCGATACGGCGCTGGCGGAGTTGATCCGCGGCGCGGGTTCCGGCGATGTAGGTCTTGCCGGTGCCGGCCGGACCGAGGACGATGACCTGCTTGCTGACGGCGAGGGCATCCAGGTACTCGGCCTGTCGGACGGTGAGAGGCTGGATGGGGCCTAAATTACGCTCGTCGTCGAACCGGGTGCGGTGCAGCCGCACCGGGCGGTCTTCTACCAGCTCAAGTCGTGTGCGCCGTCTTTTCATCGATCAACACTCCAACTGGACTTGCCAACTAGGGTTCAACTGATCTTCGACCTGCCTACGCGCCCTGCCCTCGATAAGATTTGTTACACTATCTCTGAGAATCGTTAACGAATGAATTCGACGGCAGGTCTTTTAGTTCCAGATGTCGCCCCACGACCTGTGGACGACTTGGCCTATGAGTGACGGGCTCCCGGTGCGGCAAGCCACGAATCACCCACGCACACACCATGCCGCTCCGGTGGCGACAGGGGCATGACGGCACGAAATCCTGGACGTGTGTCCGAGTTTCGCTTCGGAAACGCGCAGATGAGGGAGAGTTTCAGTTTTCGACAGGTGAGATGGTGGAACGACGAAGCATCCATCTCGACCACGGCCCTTCACGAGGGGCGAAACCGGCCGGGTCCGCACGACGTGTCGCATGCGGCCGGCGGGGTGCTTCACCCTGGCTGGATGAAGCTGTCGAGAACCATCTTGCGGCCGGCCTTATCGAAGTCAACCGTCAGCTTGTTGCCGTCGACGGCCGCCACGTTGCCGGGGCCGAACTTGGTGTGGAAGACTCGCATACCATCCGAAAACGCGGACGGCGCACCCGTCGACTTCGCCACGAGCTCGCCTTCGATCTGGCGCGGGCCGCCATTGCTCCGGCCGGGCGAGGACGATCTTCCGAAACCTTGCCCACCCCCGCCTCCGAACCCCTGGTTTCCCGCGGTGTTGGCCTGCGCCCGCTGCCAGCCCGGCGTCCCGTAGGACGAGCCGAACGGCGCCGGGTTCCGGTCGAAGCGCGAGGCACCGGCGGAGAAATGCGCGGGGGCGTCGACCACGTCGACGGCGTCGGCGGGCAACTCGTCGATGAAGCGGCTCGGCACCGTGGAGGACCACAGGCCGTGGATGCGCCGGTTGACGGCAAAGGACAGCTTGGCGCGCTTGCGCGCGCGCGTCAGGCCCACATGGGCGAGGCGGCGCTCCTCCTCGAGCCCGGCCCGGCCGCTCTCGTCGAGCGCCCTCTGGTTCGGGAACAGGCCGTCCTCCCAGCCGGGCAGGAACACCGTGTCGAATTCGAGCCCCTTGGCGGCATGCAGCGTCATCAGCGAGACCCGGTCCGCCCCCTCCTGCTCGCTCGCCTCCATCACCAGGGAGACGTGTTCGAGGAAGGCCGCCATGTCGGGGAACTCCTCCATGGAGCGCACGAACTCCTTGAGGTTTTCGAGACGCCCGGCGGCATCGGCGGATTTGTCCTTCTGCCACATCTCGGTGTAGCCGGATTCCTCCAGGACGGTCTGGGCCACCTCGGAATGGGGCTGGGTGCCGACCATCCGCGCCCATCGCGAAAAACTCTCCACCAGGGCGCGGACGCCGGAGCGGGCGCGGGGCTTCAGCTCGTCGGTCTCGATCAGGCTGCGCGCCGCCTGGAGCAGCGGCACGCGCTGCGAGCGGGAATAACCGTGCAGGATCTGCAGGGTGGCGTCGCCCAGGCCCCGCTTCGGTGTGTTGAAGATGCGCTCGAAGGCGAGGTCGTCGGCCGGGTTCATGGTGACGCGTAGATAGGCCAGCGCATCGCGGATCTCGGCGCGCTCGTAGAAGCGCGGGCCGCCGATGACGCGATACGGCAGGCCGAGCTGGACGAACCGGTCCTCGATCTCGCGCATCTGAGCCGAGATGCGCACCAGCACGGCGATCTCGGAGAGCGGATGCTGCTTGGCCTGCAGGCTCTCGATGGATTCGCCGAGCTGGCGCGCCTCTTCCTCCGAATCCCATGCGCCGGACACCGTCACCTTCTCGCCGGCGACGTCCTCGGTACGAAGGGTCTTGCCGAGGCGGCCCTCGTTCCTGGCGATGAGCCCCGAGGCGGCGGCGAGGATGTGGCCGGTGGAGCGGTAATTGCGCTCCAGCCTCACCACGATCGCGCCGGGGAAATCGTGCTCGAAGCGTAGGATGTTGTCGACTTCCGCCCCGCGCCAGCCATAGATCGACTGGTCGTCGTCGCCGACGCAGGCCACGTTGCGGTGGCCCTGGGCCAGAAGGCGCAGCCAGAGATACTGGGCGACGTTGGTGTCCTGGTACTCGTCCACGAGGATGTAGCGGAAACGCTGCTGGTAATTGGCCAGCACGTCCGGGTTCTCGCGCCACAATTTGAGGCAGAGCAGCAGGAGATCACCGAAATCGGCGGCGTTCAGGGTCAGGAGCCGGGCCTGATAGGCGGTGTAGAGGGCGCCGCCCTTGCCGAAGGCGAAGGCCCCCGCCTCGCCGGGAGGCACCTGCTCGGGCAGGAGCCCGCGATTCTTCCACCCATCGATGGCCGAGGACAGGGCGCGGGCGGGCCAGCGCTTCTCGTCGATGTTCTGGTCGACGATGACCTGCTTCATCAGGCGAAGCTGGTCGTCCATCCCCAGGATCGTGAAATCGGATTTCAGGCCCACCATCTCGGCGTGCCGGCGCAGGATCTTGGTGCCGATGGAATGGAACGTGCCGAGCCAGGGCATCCCCTCCCCGGCCGGGCCGATGAGGGCACCGATACGGTGCTTCATCTCGCGGGCGGCCTTGTTGGTGAAGGTCACCGACAGGATGTCGAAAGGCCGCGCCTTACCGGTCGAGACCAGATGGGCGATTCGCGTGGTGAGCACCCGGGTCTTGCCGGTACCCGCGCCCGCGAGGACGAGGACCGGCCCTTCCGTCGTCTCGACGGCGCGGCGTTGCTCGGGGTTCAGCCCTTCGAGATAGGGCGAGCCCTGCGGCCTGAGGGAGGCCATGGCGCGGGCGGCGATGGAGCTCTGCGCGGCCTCGGCCGCCACGCCGGAGGCCGGCGCCGGCACGGACGCCGCCGCTGCGTCGGGATGCTGTTTCATGCTGCCTCCCTGGACCAAAACGCGAACGGCGTCGAGGGTCGGGACAAAGTGGCCGCCCCGCCCTCGGCCGGAATACGGAACTCCGGTTTCATCTCGGGCGTCGTCTCACCATATCCCGGCCATCATCACAGAAGGTCCGCCATGCACACGCGTTCTTTGTCCGTCCTCTCCCTCGCGGCCCTGGCGGGCGGCCTCGCTTTATCTCCGGCCATGGCCCAGTCCCCCGGCACGCGGTCGCTGAACGAGACCAATGACCGTCTCTCCAGACAGAGCGAGATTCGCGGCGTCCGGCACCAGCAGCAGTTCGAGAACAACCAGATCCGCATGCAGATGCAGCGCAACGAGATCACCCGTCCGGCGCCGATCGGCCCCGGCATCGCCCCGCGCCGCTGATCGGACCGGTCAAGGGTGAAGCCCGGCACCTGTTGACCGCGGGGTTCGACCCTGGCGCGCATCCGGGATCGGTGTGCTATGCCGCATGGGGTGGGGGCACGAACCGGGCATGACGTCCGGTTGAGACCGTGTGCCCGCCCCATGGCAGGCCCCGAGACCGGGCCGGAGCGAGGCGGAAACCAAGACGGTGCGAGACATCCTGACCGCGCTGGCGGGCGCCGTCATCCTGATCCTCGTCGCGGCCCTCGCGGTCCCGCCCCTCGTGGCCTGGGAAAGCTACCGCACGCTGGTGGACCGGGCGATCGGGCGATCCCTCGGCCTCGACGCACGGACCGAAGGGCGGATCGGCGTCAGGCTCCTGCCCTCGCCGCGATTGAGCGTCGATCGCCTCCGTATCGGCGGACAGGCCGACAAGCCGGCCCTCGACCTCCAGTCCGTTGGGGCCGAAATCGGCCTCACGCCGCTGCTGACGGGAGACATCCGCTTCACCGAGACGCGGATCGGCCGGGCCGAGATCAAGCTTCCGATCAGCGACGACGACGCGATCCGCCTGCCCGCCGACCTCTACCGGACCCTCGCCGACCAGGACCTCGCCATCGAGGACCTGACGATCGGACAGGTCGTGCTGACGACCCTCGTGCCGCAGAGCGGCCGCACCGATCAGGTCCGCGCCGAGACGGTGCACCTCTCGGCGCCCCGGCTGCTCGGCCCCTGGCGGATCGAGGGGGTGAGCGGCGCGGTCGCCTTCCGGGTCGCCACCGGCGAGCCCGCGGAGGACGGCAGCGTCGCGGTGAAGATCTCGGGCGGCGGCGACACCCATCCGCGTTTCGAGGCCGATGCCCGCATCCGCCTCGATGCGATGCCGGGCGAGCCTGAGGCGGCCGGGGACGCTCTGCGCGCGATGATCCCGAAGGCGGAAGGCACGGCGCGGGTCGTGGTCGGGCCGCCGGTCCAGGCGGCGGGCGCCTACCTGCCGTTCTCGCTGGGCGGAACGTTCAAGGCGCGTGGCCCCATCGTGCGCTTCTCCGACGTGAAGGCCGAGATCGATCCCGGCGGTCAGGCCATGCGCCTCGCCGGCACCGGGCGGATCGACCTGCGGGCCTGGCGGGCGGCACTGACCCTCGAGACGCGCCGCCTGGACCTCGATGCCTTCCTGATCTCGACGGGAGGACAGGCTCTCCTGGCGCGCGGGATGCCGCGGGCAAGTTCCGAGTTGCCGATGATGGTCGATCTCGATCTCGGCATCGAGAGCGTCGCCCTCGGTCTCGACGATTGGACGAAGCTTCAACTGTCCGGCACGTTCGACCGGACGGGGGGGCTCGCACTTCGGCGCTTCTCGGTGACAGCACCGGGCGAGGCTGCGCTCACCGCATCCGGTGAGTTCGATACGCAGCCTGCCCTCCGGTTCACGGGCAGCGTTTCCCTCGACGCCGCCGCCTCGGACGGGTTCGGACGCTACCTGCGCAAGTTCGGCCTCGGCGGCCCGGCCGTCGCGGTGATGGACGGGCGCCCGATCCAGGCATCCGCGGACCTCTCGACGGCGAGCCCGTCGCTGTCGCTGCGCAACCTGCGGCTCTCCCTCGGCGAGGCGCGGATCACCGGCAACGCCCGCTACACCCAGGCGGAGGCGGGCGGGCGCGGCCGCTTCGACGCGCAGCTCTCGGCGCAGGGCATCGACATCGCCGCCCTGCCCTCCTTCGGTAGTGCCCTGTCCGGCCTCCACGACCACGATATCGGCCTGACGATCCAGGCGCGGGACGTGCGCTACGGGCCGGCCGGGGCGCGTTCGGGCAATGGGACCATCGCCGCGAGCATCCAATCGGACGGGGCGAGCCTCAATGTCGGCAGCCTCGACGTCACGGATGTGGCCGGCGCCAACGCCAAGCTCTCCGGCCGCATCGCCCCTGATGGGTCCGGCCGCATCGCCGGCCGGATGTGGGCGCCGGTGGCCGCCCCCCTCATCGCCCTCCTCGACAGGACCTGGATCGCCGAGGCCCGGATGATCCCCGGCTTCCTCCGGGCCGGTGCCCTTGATCTCGCCGTGACCCTGGAGCGCGAGGCCGGGGACGCCGACACCCTGCGCACCAGCGCCGACGGGACCGCGGCGGGCGGCAGCCTCGACCTCGACCTGCTGTCACGAAGCGGCCGCATCGACAGCCTCTCCCTTGGATTGACGACCCCGCTCGCCGGGCGCTGGTTCGAACGCGAGGACATGGTGGCCCTGCGCAAGCCCGCCGCCCTGCGCATCACCGGGACACGCGGGCAGACCGGCGCCGACGGCGCGGTTCCGCCCCTCGGCCTCGACATCTCCGGCACCATCGCCGACCTCACGCTCTCGACGGTGAAGCCAGTCGTGCCTGGTCCGGGCCAGGCCCCGCCGGAGGCCGGCGAGATCCAGGTCAAGACCCCCGACATCGCGCCCTTCCTTCTCCTCGCCGGCAGCACCTCCGCCCTGCCCTCGCCGCTACCGGCGGAATTGCTGGTGGGGTTATCGCGGGCGGGGCGGGACGCCCATGCGGATGTGGCCGGGCGGATCGCCGGGGCCACGATCCTCGCCAACGTCAACCGGTCGCCAGCGGGCGATATCTTCGGCAGCGTGGCGCTGGGTCGGCTGTCGTTGCCCTGGCTCGCCGCGGCCCTGGTGATTCCCCCGGACGGGAAGAAGCAAGAGGCCGGGGACGGCGCCCGGTTCGGCGCCCCACCGGCGGACCGGCCGCCCATCGACCTCGACGTGCGGGTGGACGCGCTCGATCTCGGCCGTCGCTTCACCGCCGAGGGCGCCGCCTTCGGTGCCCGTCTCGACAACGGTGTCCTCTCGATCCGCGACCTCAGCGGCCGCCTCGCCGGGGGCCGTCTCATGGGGACCGTCACCCTGTCCCGGCAGGGCGGAGCGGCGGCGATCACCGGGGACGGGAGCCTGAACGACGCCTCCATCGCCGATCTCGTCGGTCTGGGACCGATCTCCGGCCGCGCCAGCGCGACTCTGCGGTTCGGTGCCTCGGGCCAGAGCGTATTGAACATGGCGAACAATCTCGGTGGCAGCGGCGATATCGCCCTGACCGATCTCGTGCTGCCCGGCGGCGATCCGGGTGGGATCGAGCGCGCCCTGGCCAGGGCGCTGGCAGAAGACGATCCGCTGCGGGACGGACGGCTCCAGGCCCTCGTCGCCGAGGAGCTCGCCGCCGCGCCGATGGCGGTTAAAGGGACCGTGAAGGCGCCCGCGACCCTCTCCGGCGGGTCGCTCCGCGCAGCCCCCCTCGCCTTCGATCTCGGTGGACCGCGCTGGGCCGGCACCCTCGGCATCGACCTGAATACCGGGCGGTTCGATGCGCGCGGGACATTAACGGGGGGAGGCTCGCCGAAGGGCTGGACGGGCGGGGTTCCGTCGGTGCAGCTCGTCTATTCCGGCCCGCTCAGCAAACCCGAGCGCAGCGTCGATGCCGGCCCGCTGACCAACGGCCTCGCCGCCGTGGTCCTGCAGCGCGAGCTCGACAAGATCGAGCTGTTCGAGGCGGATCAGATTGAGCGTCAGCGGCGTCGCGCACGGATCGAGATGGACAAGGCCCGCGCCGCCGCCATCAAGGCGGCGGCCGACAAGGCCGCAGCGGAGAAAGCCGCGGCCGAGAAAGCGGCAGCGGAGAAGGCGGCGGCCGAGGAAGCCGCTCGTCAGGCGCGCATCCGCGCCCTGGCACCAAGCCTGGAGGATGCCGCGCGCCGTGCCGCCGACGGGCTGCCGGTGCTGGAGGTTCCAGGCCGCGCCGTCGATCCGACCGCGCCGCAGCCCTGATCGCGGACGGTGTCGTTGCGTAAGACGATCAGGGAGCCGGCCGCGCGGCCCGGGCGGCGTCGATCGCATCGGTGAGCACCGGATTGGCGCCCTCGGCCTTGAGGGTCGCCACCGGAACGACCACCACGTCGGCGCAGGCCTGGACCACATGGGCGAGGTCGAACTGCACCGCGAGGCCGCCCGCCTTCGCATCGGGCCAGACGGTCATGGTCGGAGGCCCGTCGCCATTCGGCATGGCGACCGCCTCGCGGCACTCGTCGTCATCGGCATCCGCCTTCGCCTGGCCGGTCCTGGGGCGATAAGCCTTGAGGTAGAGGTCGAAGAGCCGCTTGGAGGACAGGGACACCATCCTGCTTCCATCCATCTCGGTCTGGAGCGCCACCTTGCCGGTGAGGGCGGGCGGAAGCAGCGCGGTCCAATCGACGGGAGCACCGGAGACGAGGTCGTAGACGATCGCCGAGGTGCCGGTATTGGGATGCGCGCCGCCGCAGAAGGCGCTGTCCGTCATGGTGTAGCTGAGGAAGCGGGGTCCCCGCATGGTCACCTCGATGTGCCGGCCGTAATCGGCATGTTTGCCTCCCTCGGCCAGACACTCGGCGGCGGCTTTCAGCACTGCTTTGTCGAGGCGCTGCACGGCGGCGTTGATCCGCCGTTCCGCGTCGTCGACAGGGTTGGCGATCCGCGGCATCGCCGACAGATCCTTGGCGAGATCGGGGGGGACCTCGAGGGACACCGCCCTGTCCGCCGCCGCGCCCGGGCCTAAGGTCGCCAGCAGACACGCGGCGGCGGTGGCGGCGCGGGCGAAGGCCGTCACGATTGCGGCTCCTCGCCGGCTCCGGCCCGGCCCACCGCCCGCAGGGCGAAAGCATAGATCAATGCCACTTCCTCCAGCCGGTCGAATCGTCCCGCCGCCCCGCCATGGCCGGCTTCCATGTTGATCCGCATCAGGACGGGGCCGCCGCCGGTCATCGTGGCGCGCAGACGCGCCACCCATTTCGCCGGCTCCCAATAGGTCACGCGCGGATCGGTGAGGCCGCCGAGCGCGAGGATCGCCGGATAGTTCTGGGCCGAGACGTTGTCGTAGGGCGAGTAGGACAGAATGGTCTCGAAATCCTCGGCACTCGCGCCGGGATTGCCCCATTCCGGCCATTCCGGCGGGGTCAGGGGCAGGTCGCCGTCGAGCATGGTGTTGAGCACGTCGACGAAGGGCACGTCGGCGACGATCCCCGCGAAGAGCTCCGGCGCGAGGTTGGCCACCGCCCCCATCAGCATCCCGCCGGCCGACCCGCCATGGGCGACGATACGGCCGGGTGTGGTGTATCCGGCTTCCGCCAGGGCGCGGCCGCAGGCGACGAAGTCCGTGAAGGTGTTGGGCTTTTTGCCCCGCTTGCCGTCCATGTACCAGTGCCAGCCCTTCTCGGTGCCGCCGCGGACATGGGCGATGGCATAGACGAAGCCGCGATCCACCAGCGACAGCAGGTTGGTGCGGAACGCGGCCGGCATCAGCGTGCCGTAGGATCCGTAGCCATAGAGCAGCAGCGGAGCCGAGCCGTCGAGGACGAGGTCGCGGCGGTGGAGGAGCGAGATCGGCACGCTCTCCCCATCCGGGGCCGTAGCGAATATCCGGCGCGTCACATAGGCGGCGGCATCGTGCCCGCTCGGGATCGTCTGGCGCTTGCGCAACTGGCGTGCGCGGGTCGTGCAATCGTAATCGTAGGTCTCGGCCGGCGTCGTCATCGACGAGTAGGTGAAGCGGATCACCGCCGTCTCAAACTCGTGCCCCGGCTGGAGGCCGAGGGAATAAGCCTCCTCGGCGAAGGCCACCACGTGCTCGTTGCCCTGCGTGTCGCGGACGACGATGCGGGGCCGCGCATTCTCGATCTCGAGGCGCACGAGGTGCTGGGCGATGACGTGCTGGTGGCGGATCATCACGCCGCGCCGGTGGGGGATCAGGTCGTTCCAATCGGCGCGGCCCGACGCGCCGATGCGGGTGGTGACGATCTTGAAGTCTTCGGCTCCGTCCGCATTGGTCAGGATGAAAAGGTGGTTCCCCCAATTCTCCACGGAGTAGATCAGCAGCGGCTCCCGCGGCTGAACGCATAGCAGGGTTGCGTCCGGCGACTTGCGGTCGAGAAGATGCACTTCGGAGGTTTCGTGGTCGCTCGCCGTGATGGCGAGGTAATCGCGCGATTGCGTGGTCTCGATATGAACGAAGAATCCGGAATCCCGCTCCTCGTAGAGCAACGTATCGGCGGCCTGCTCCGTGCCCAACACGTGATGCATGACGCGGGCGGGACGATGGTTCTCGTCCACGGCGACGTAGTGGAACGACAACCCGTCGGCGGACCAGACCACCTCGCCGGTGGTCGCCTCGATGCTGTCCGGGAGATCCTGCCCGGTGCCGAGGTCGCGGACACGGATGGTATGGAGTTCGGACCCCTTGGAATCGGCGCTCCAGGCGAGGCGGGTGTGATCGTCCGCGTGAACCGCCGCGGCGAGCTCGAAGAAGGGCAATCCCTTGCCCTCCTCGTCACCGTCGAGAAGAATCTCCTCGCCCTCCTCCGGACCGCCCGTCCCGGCCGTCTCTGCCCCCCGTCCGGGGATCACCACCACCGTACGCGGACGGCGGCAGACGAGGGGATGCTGCCCGCCCTCGCGATGCCGGGTGTAATAGGCGAAGGCGCCGTCCGGCTCGGGGACGCCGCTATCGTCTTCGCGGATGCGCCCGCGCATTTCCGCGACCAATGTCTTGCGTAAAGAAACCAGATCGCCAAGCGCCGCTTCGGTATAGGCGTTCTCGGCATCGAGATATGCACGGATATCGGCCGGGAGCGCAGTGGGATCCTTGAGCACGTCGCGCCAGTTCTCGGCCTTGAGCCAAGAATAATTGTCGGAAATTGCTCGGCCATGCACGGTGAATGTGTGCGGGCGCACCTCGGCGACGGGTTGCTTGCTTTCCAAGTGGAAAAGATCGTCCATGGATAGACCTGTAAGGTTGCCAACCACCGTCGGCTGAATAGCGTAGCGGCGTCCGATCCGTTTACCGGTCGCCTTCAATGCCTGCATGTGTCCCAGCCGGGGGCCATGGGCAAGGTCGAGGTGGAAGTCTTTTCGGCGCGGTGCCGGAGCGCTCGACCGACGAGAGGCGAAGGCATCATGGATGCAACTGGTACTCTATCCTTGAAAGGCTTGGTTGACAGCGCGTCGACTTACCCTGCGTCGATGCGAACTCACGTTAAATTGAAATATCGTTCAGAACCGTTGATTCTGCGGCCCGTCATGACTGACTCCCGTCTTGCGAGATCAATTTGAATATATTAAATGAGCGATATGGCGATTATCGTCGCCCACCATCGTAGAGCACCACTGGATGAAGCCACGTTGCCGAGAGTCCAGCTATGGATTGCCAGACTGTCCCTTGACCCATCGCCTGCATACTCAACAGACCGCGTCCGGCATCGTGCTAAGAGGAACTGTTTAAACAATGAGCGACATTGAGAATTCGGCCGACTTCGTGGAACTGACGGTCGATATCGTCTCGGCCTATGTGAGCAACAACCCGGTGCCGGTCGGCGAGCTCGCGCAACTCATTACCCGCGTCCATACCTCGCTGACCCAGGTCGCGAGCGGTGAGGCCGAGGCCAAGGTCGCTTCCGCGCCGCAGCAGCCCGCCGTCCCCGTGAAGAAGTCGGTGACAGCCGATCACATCATTTGTCTCGAAGACGGGCGCGTATTCAAATCGCTCAAGCGCCACCTGCGCGCGAAGTACGACATGAGCCCGGAACAATATCGCGCAAAGTGGGGCCTCCCCTCGGACTATCCGATGGTCGCTCCGAACTACGCCAAGGCGCGTTCGGACCTCGCCAAGGCCATCGGCCTCGGCCAGACCCGCAACGGGACCTACGACGAAGCCGCGTAAGGGAAGTGGGGTCGGGCGCTGGCGAACTCTCGCCGCCCGGCCCTTCCCCGTCGTCGACGACCTTGCGATTGAGACTTGCACTAGGACTATTTTCTTATAATATTCCCGGTGCCGCGGCGATTGCCGTCTCGTTACGCCAGGGAACATATCATGAACAAGATCCGGAATGCGGCGACCCACGGCACGGGGCGGCGGTCCATGCCGGTCCGGGGTCAGGCGGAACTTGGTCGCGATGCGGCCCAGCTCCTCGCGGCCCTCGACGAAGAGGGAGCCTATGCGCTGCCCGATCCGCTGACGGAGGGCGAGATCATCGTGCGAAGCGGCGGCGATGGAATCTCAGTGAGCAGCGGACGCTATGGTGCGCAGGCGGGACAGGCTCTCCTCGCCTGTGATCTCGCCGAACAGGCGGCAGGACGGCGCGCTCGGCTCACCATCAGCGCCGCCGGGCGAGCGAGGCTGCGGCGGGACCGGGCCGGCCGGGATACGCCCTATCTCGCCCAGCATCTCGATCTCGAAGGCAAAGGCGAGCCGACGCGGCCGGTCCGCGACGCGTCCGAGAGTCCCCTCGCCTGGATGGCACGGCGCCGTGACCGCGATGGAAGCCCCTTGATCGATGCAGCTTGTTTTGAGGCGGGCGAGCGACTGCGCCGCGACATGACCATGGGGGCGCTGATGCCGCGCTTGGGGTCGGACTGGAGCGGGGTCAAAGTCGATGGCGGCGGCCGCCGCGATCCCTCGGCCGGGTCGGATGCCATGCTGGCGGCCCGACAGCGCGTCCGCGCGGCTCTATCAGCAGTAGGGAGCGACCTGTCCGGATTGCTGATCGACCTGTGCGGTTTCGTGAAAGGCCTCGAGACGATCGAGGCGGAGCGCCGCTGGCCGGCGCGCTCGGCCAAGGTCGTCATCCGCATCGCCTTGGCGAGGCTCGCGGAGCATTACGGGCTGGAACGGGAGGCGGTGGGTCCGAGCCAGTCGCGGCTACGCCTGTGGCGCGAGCGGGCCTGAAGCGCAGAGCCTGGTTCAGGCCGCGAGCCGCGCCGCGTCCCGATGGATGCGCTCGGCCATGGCCCGGACGCCGTTCGAACGCTTCGACGTCAGGTGAGCGCCGAGGCCGATCTGCTTGAACACCTGGAAAACGTCCACATCCGCGATCTCGGTCGGCGTCTTCCCATCGTGCAGGGCCATCACCAGGGCGATCAGCCCCTTGGTGATGAAGGAATCGCTGGTGCCGCGCAGATGTAGGCGCGGCGGCGACTGCGAATGATCGACATTCGAATCGACCCAGACCTGGCTTTCGCAGCCATGGACCCGATTCTGCTCGGTGAGCAACTCGTCCGGAAAGGGCGGCAGGGCACGGCCGAGTTCCATGAGGTACTCGAGCTGATCCGGTCCGTCGTCGAGGATTTCGAAATTGTCGATGATCGTTGCGATGGGTGGAAGCATGGTGTCAGGCTGAACTCTCGGCGACGATCGAGCGAAGCGGCGGCACTTCCTCGCCCCGTCGATATAGGGAGCGGCCCGCCGTCCGGCGAGCGTCAATGTCCGCTACTCCGACGGATGCACTAGGGCTTCGGGCAGCTGCAGTTCCATCGGATCGGCCTGCGTGCCGGTGCCGCGAACGGCGATCTCGGCCTGAGCGGCATAGGCCGCCACAAGCCGAGGACCGAGATTGGGCACGTCCGTGGCATGGGCCCCAGGCTGATCGCCGCCCGACACGATGGTGAGACGGACCGGCGCGCCGGCCTGGGCGTCGATGGTGATCGCGATCGTGCAGGAGACGGAATCGGCGGTGGCGTCGAGGCATTCGGCCACGACTTCGGCCACGATCATGCCGAGGGCGTTGGCGGTGCGCGGTTCCACGAGGCTCGTGCCGCTGCCGCCCACCGCCACGCTGATGCGGCCCGCCCGCCGCAACTGGCCGAGGCCGGAGGCGAGCCGATGAAGGTAATCGCGCAGGTCGATGGAGGCGATGTGCGGCGCCTCGTGCAGATGCTGCTGAACGAGGGCGATGGCACGGACACGCTGGCCTAGTGCCTCGAAGCTCCCGCGGCACGGCGGCGGCGCGGCGCGGCCGTAGAGACCGATCAGGCTCACCATCACCTGCAGATTGTTGCGCACCCGGTGATAGACCTCGGCGAGAAGGGCCTCCTTCTCGCCGAGAGCATGCTCAGCATGCTCCTCGGCCCGCTTGCGGTCGGTGATGTCGAAGCACGAGCCTAGATAGCCCTGAAACGTGCCGTTCTCGGTGAGGGGACGGGCGTTGTTCAGGAGCCAGCGGTAGGCACCGTCGTGACGGCGCAGGCGAAACTCGATGGAGTAGGGACTGCGCGAGGCGAAGGCGTCCTCGACCAGGGCAGCATGACGGTCGAAATCGTCCGGGTGCAGCCCACGCCGCCAGCCATGGCCGAGTTCGTCTTCGCGGCTCCGGCCGGTGAAATCGAGCCAGCACTCGTTGTGATGGACCGCCGCGCCTTCGATGTCGGAACGCCACATCATCAGGGGCACGAAATCCGCGAAGCGACGAAACTCGTCACACGGCACGGCCTCTCCGACGCTCGCCTCGGTCGACTCTGTCTCCGCGGCCATGTTGCTCCCACTCTACCCGATACGCGACAACCGATGATCCCCATCGGCGCCGGTCAACGTATCGAACATGACGCCGTTCCTACGGCCTCGGTATGCGAATGCACATAGATCAACGGCCCTGCAAACATTGTGCAAACCGGACCCGCGCCCGCCGCCGGAATCGACCCGGGGGGGGCCGGCTGCCGGCCGTCAGAGCATGCTCGGCAGGATCCGGTCCGGCGGACGGTGTCCGTCCATGAAGGTCTTGATGTTGATGATGACCTTCTCGCCCATATCGGTGCGGCTCTCGTGGGTGGCTGATCCCATATGCGGCAGGAGAACGACCTTACCGGACCGGGCGAGCTTGACGAGGCGGGGGCTCACGGCCGGTTCCTGCTCGAACACGTCGAGGCCGGCCGCCGAAATCTCGCCCGCTTCGATGAGACGCGCGAGGGCGTTCTCGTCGATCACTTCACCGCGCGCCGTGTTCACGACGATCGCCTCCGGCTTGAGCAGCTTGAGGCGGCGGGCCGAGAGCAGGTGATAGGTCGCTGGCGTGTGCGGACAGTTCACCGACACGATATCCACCCGCGCCAGCATCTGGTCGAGGGATTCCCAATAGGTCGCGTCGAGCTCGCGCTCGATCTGCACCGGCACCTTGCGCCGGTTGTGATAGTGGATCTGCAGGCCGAACGCCTTGGCTCGACGCGCCAGCGCCTGGCCGATCCGGCCCATGCCGACGATGCCCAGGCGCTTGCCGGTGATGCGGCGGCCGAGCATCCAGGTGGGGGACCAGCCCGCATCCCAATTGTCGTCCGGGATGATGCGCGCCCCTTCCGCCACGCGGCGGGCCACGGCGAGGATCAAGGCCATGGTCATGTCGGCGGTGTCCTCGGTGAGGACGCCGGGGGTGTTGGTGACGGTGATGCCCCGCTCCAGCGCCCCCGCCACATCGATGTGGTCGACGCCGTTGCCGAAATTCGCGATCAGGCGAAGGTTCGGCCCGGCCTGGGCGAGGAGGCCGGAATCAATCCTGTCGGTGACGGTGGGAACGAGCACGTCGGCCTCGCGCAACGCGGCGGCCAGCGCTTCGCTGCCCATCGGCGCGTCGTCGGGATTGAGGCGGATATCGAACAACTCGCGCATGCGCGCCTCGACCACCTCGGGGAGGCGACGCGTGACCACAACGAGTGGCTTGCGCTTCAACGACGACATGCACCCTCCGCGAACGTTTCTGCCAGGCCGGCCGCTGCCGGGAGCGACGGTTCATGCCGAGGCTTGACCCGGCATTAACCACGCATCGGCCAGACAGGTCCCATAGCCCCGACGCCTCGGCTGCCGGTTCTTGAGGCTTCTCTACCAGAGAGGGCACGGAACACAACGTGCCCCCGCGCCCCAAACATCGCGCGCGAGGGATCGCTAGACGAGGATTGACGATGGCGATCGTGGCCATGACGATCGTGAACCTTTGGGAAGACCGATGACGCGCCTGCCTGGACTTCTGTTCTTCACGTGCCTGACGGCGGCCTCCTCCCTCGTGGCGCCGCTCTCCCCGGCGCTGGCCGCCCCGGCGGCGGGAGGCGCGTCGGACGCGAATCGCGGCCCGGCCACGGGCCTGCCCCTGCCTCGCTATGCAAGCCTCAAAACCGATCGAGTCAACCTGCGCGAGGGCCCGTCGAAGGACCACCGCACGCTGTGGGTGTTCCAGCGGGCCGGCCTTCCCATCGAAATCGTCGCCGAGTTCGAGACCTGGCGGCGCATCCGCGATTCCGAGGGGACCGAAGGCTGGGTGCTCCACTCCCTCCTCTCCGGCCGGCGCACGTCCATCGTCATGGCGGCCAGGGGCGGCGATGCCGCGATCCCACTCCATTCACGGGCGGAAGAGGGGTCGGGCGTGGAGGCCAAGCTCCAGCCCGGCGTCATCGGCAGCGTGAAGAGCTGCACCGGAAGCTGGTGCCGGGTCATTGTCGCGCTACCCCAGAGGAGCGGCGACGTGGACGGTTACATCCGCCAGGACCGGCTCTGGGGCGTCTATCCGAACGAGAAGATCGACTGAGTGTTTCTCGCGAAACTTCCGCTGCGCCGTCGTGCTCGGAGCGAAAACCAACCGTGATCGGAAGTTTGGCGAGGCATTCCGAGTGCGGCGACATCGGTAGCGCCTCACGAAAAAGGCCCGGCTGAGCCGGGCCTTTTTCATGGAGTATGAAGCGAAAGAAGCCTCTCTCAGGACTGGCGCGCACCGTGTCGGCGACGCAGGCGGACGATGACTTCGACGCCGGCGATTTCCATGCCCTCGGGGGCATCGGGCAGCGAATCGACGGTGATGCCGCAATCGGGCATGTCCAGAACCTGCCCCTCGTCTTCGAGGAAGAAGTGGTGGTGCTCGCTCGGGTTGGTGTCGAAATAGGCCTTGGACCCGTCGAGGGCCAGCTGGCGCAGAAGCCCGGCCTCGGTGAACTGGTGCAGGGTGTTGTAGACCGTGGCGAGCGAGACCGGCACCTTGGCGCGCATGGCCTCGTCGTAGAGCATTTCCGCCGTCAGGTGGCGGTCGCCACGCCCGAACAGCAGCCAGCCCAGCGACAGGCGCTGACGGGTCGGGCGGAGGCCGGAGCGGCGCAGACGGTCGCGCAGGTCGGACAGGGGGCATCCCCGGCGCCCCGCGACCGAAGCGATATCGAGGGAAGCGCCACGTGCGTTCAGCATGGCCTGCAGCGGCAGCGGATTGGACATCGGCGGTACTGACATCTCACGGAACCAACAAAATACAAGACAACTCTATACGAACCTCCCCCCTCGTCGCAACCCAAGCCGGTGCTGAGTAGCTACGCAGTGTGAACATGCAGCTTGTTTAAAGTCATTCCATTCAACAGGGCAGGCAACCAGCCTTGCGACCAACTTCGCGGCTCGTCCTTCGACTCATATGGAGACGAGGTGTTTTGTGCCGCTCAGGCGGTGTGTTAACGAAGCGCCGCTCGCGGGTTCGGACGATGTCGTGGACCCGCGATGGCCACGACCGTTCCGGCGTTCGTGGGCGATGTCCGGCGTTTCGAACGCGCCCTCCACCAAGGACCGACACACCGATCATGTCTTCCGATTCCGAATCGCCCGCCGCCGCCGGCACAGAACAGACCGTTCCCCGCGCCTCCCACTACTCCCATGAGGAGTTGCTGGCCTGCGGCCGTGGCGAACTGTTCGGCGCCGGCAACGCGCAGCTCCCCCTGCCGCCGATGCTGATGTTCGACCGCATCACCTCGATCGGGACCGAGGGCGGCGCCTACGGCAAGGGCCATGTCCTGGCGGAATTCGACGTGCGGCCGGACCTCTGGTTCTTCGGCTGCCATTTCAAGAACGATCCGGTGATGCCGGGCTGCCTCGGCCTCGACGCGCTCTGGCAGCTCGTGGGCTTTCATCTCGGCTGGCTCGGCGCGCCGGGCCGGGGCCGGGCGCTCGGCGTCGGCGAGGTGAAGTTCAGCGACCAGGTGCTGCCGACCGTGCGCAAGGTCGTCTACGGCATCGACATCAAGCGCGTGCGCCAGGGCAAGCTCGTCCTCGGCATCGCCGATGGCTGGCTGGAAGCGGACGGCGCCCGGATCTATGACGCCAAGGATCTGAGGGTTGCCCTGTTCCAGGCCTAAGGCTAGCCCTCCGGCCCGCCGGTGGTTGAGATTGCCCCGGCATCATCCTACCTGACACGCGTCGGTGCGACGGCGCTTCGGCGAAAGAGAAGAGCGTTTCCATGCGGCGTGTCGTGATCACCGGGATGGGCATCGTCTCGTCCATCGGCAACAACACCCAGGAAGTCCTTGCCTCCCTGCGCGAGGCCAAGTCGGGCATCGGCCACTCGGCCTCCTATGCCGAACTCGGCTTCCGCAGCCAGGTCGAGGGACGCCCGAGCGTCGACCCCGAGGGCCTCGTCGACCGGCGCGCCATGCGCTTCCACGGCGGCGGCACCGCCTGGAACCACATCGCCATGGACCAGGCGATCCGCGATGCCGGCCTCGAGGCGGGTGACGTCTCGAACGACCGCACCGGGATCATCATGGGGTCCGGCGGCCCTTCGACGAAGGCGATCGTCGAATCCGCCAATCTCGCCCGCGAGAAAGGACCCAAGCGCGTCGGTCCCTTCGCCGTCCCGAAGGCCATGTGCTCGACGGCTTCGGCGACGCTGGCGACCTTCTTCAAGATCAAGGGCGTGAACTATTCGATCTCGTCGGCCTGCGCCACGTCCAACCACTGCATCGGCAATGCCGGCGAGGTGATCCAGAGCGGGCGCCAGGACATCATCTTCGCCGGCGGCTGCGAGGATCTGGACTGGACGCTTTCCGTCCTGTTCGACGCGATGGGAGCGATGTCCTCGCGCTACAACGATACCCCCGCCCGGGCCTCGCGCGCCTATGACGTCAACCGCGACGGGTTCGTCATCGCGGGCGGCGCCGGCGTCCTCGTCCTCGAGGAGCTGGAGCACGCCAAGGCGCGCGGCGCGCGGATCTACGGCGAGCTCGCCGGCTACGGCGCCACCTCGGACGGCCACGACATGGTCGCCCCCTCCGGTGAAGGCGCCGTGCGCTGCATGAGGCAGGCGATGGAAGGGCTGAAGGGCGCCCGGATCGACTACATCAACCCCCATGCCACCGCGACGCCGGTGGGCGATCTCAAGGAGATCGAGGCGATTCGTGAAGTTTTCGGCCGCGGCGACGATTGTCCGCCGATCTCGGGCACCAAGTCGCTCACCGGGCATTCCCTCGGCGCCACCGGCGTACACGAGGCGATCTATTCCCTTCTCATGATGCAGAACGGGTTCATCTGCGAGAGCGCGCATATCGACGAGATCGATCCGGCCTTCGCCGACATGCCGATCCTCCGGCAGCGCCGCAACAACGTCCAACTCGGCCATGTCGTGTCGAATTCCTTCGGCTTCGGCGGAACCAATTCCACCCTCGTCCTCAAGAATATCGACGCCTGAACGGCCAAGCTTTCGGAGATCGACTTCGGCTTTGCTGGCGTGACGCCGGCTTCTTTTTGCGGAACCGCGGATTCGACATCGCGTTTCCAGAATGAAGCCGAAAGTCCACGATGGTGATGATCCTGATTTCCCTGAGCACTCTCGCAGGCCTCGGTATCGTGGCCACAGCCTGCATCCGGGCTAAACAGGCGCTCGTCGATACGGCCCTGGACGAGACGCGCGGGTATTTCTGATCGCCACTTGTCTGTCTGAGCGTGCCCAACTCGAACGGTTGCCCGCTCATCCGTTCGATGCCGGATTGGACAGTTCGTCGATGCACGCGCTAAGCGTCCTCGCAATGGCCGGAACTGTCTGACACTTCGGCGTGATGGATGCGGGGACACGTATGACGGGTTTGATGGCAGGCAAGCGCGGCCTGATTCTTGGGGTCGCCAACGATCATTCCATCGCCTGGGGCATCGCCAAGTCCCTACATGACCACGGCGCGGAACTCGCGTTCACCTATCAGGGGGACGCCCTCGGGCGACGCGTCAAGCCGCTCGCCGCCTCCCTCGGCTCCGACATCGTCATCCCCTGCGACGTGGAGGACATCGCCAGCGTGGACGCGCTGTTCGCCACCGTCGACGAGCGCTTCACCGACGGGATCGATTTCGTCGTCCACGCCATCGGCTTCTCGGATAAGGCGCAGCTCAAGGGGCGCTATGTCGACGTAACCAGCCGCGAGAACTTCTCGCGGACCATGGTGATCTCGTGCTTTTCCTTCACGGAGATCGCGCAGCGGGCGGCCAAGCGCATGCGCCGCGGCGGTTCGATGCTGACGCTCACCTATGGCGGCTCGACCCGGATCATGCCGAACTACAACGTCATGGGCGTCGCCAAGGCCGCACTGGAGGCGTCGGTGCGCTATCTCGCCGGCGATCTCGGCCCGGAGGGGATCCGCGTCAACGCCCTCTCGGCGGGCCCGATGCGGACCCTGGCCGGCGCCGGCATCGCCGATGCGCGCCTGATGTTCAATCACCAGCGCGCCCACGCCCCCCTGCGGCGCACGGTAACGCTGGAAGAGGTCGGCGGGTCGGCCGTCTATCTGCTCTCGGACCTGTCCGGCGGCGTCACCGGCGAGGTCCATTTCGTCGATTCCGGCTACAACATCATCTCGATGCCCCGGCCGGACGTGCTCCAGGCACAGGACGAGGCCGGCGTCGCCGACGCCTGATCCTCCAGGCGGCTCACACGGTGGCGGATTCCGGCGGGTTGCTTTCCACCAGCCCGAGGATGTCGTCCCAGCGGGCCACGAAGGCGGCCACGCAATCCGGGTCGAAATGGGTGCCGGCATGCTCTTCGAGATGCCGGCGCGCGGCCTCCGGGGTCCAGGCCTTCTTGTAGACCCGCTCGGAGATCAGGGCGTCGAACACGTCGGCGACGGCGACGATGCGGCCCGCGAGCGGGATCTGCGTCGTGCTCAATCCCTGCGGATAGCCGCCGCCATCCCAGCGCTCGTGATGGGTCAGGGCGATGTCGGAGGCGAGCTGCAGGAGGTGCGAGGGGCTGTCGTAGAGCATGCGGTAGCCGCGGATCGCGTGGTGCTTCATCTCCTCGCGCTCGCTGTCGCTGAGAGGCCCCGGCTTCATCAGGATGCTGTCGGGGATGCTGATCTTGCCGATGTCGTGCATCGTCGAGGCCAGGGCGATGTCGTTCGCATCCCCCTCCGACAGGCCGAGCCCTTCGGCGATGGCGATGGCGCAGCCGGCGACCCGCGTGAGGTGATCCCCCGCCTGATCGTCGCGGAACTCGGCGGCCAGCATCAGGCGGCGGATGATCTCCCGCTCCCGCGAGGCCGCCTCGGCGCCCGCCCGGTCCACGTCGCGGCACATCGCGACCGATTGCCGGTGGAGGACCTGACGCGCCAGGGCGAGTTCGAGCAGGTTGCAGACGCGGATCTGCAGATCGAGGGGATCGATGGGACCGGTCATCACGTCGGTGGCACCGGCCTCGATCCCCGACCGCCGCAGGGCGGAGGAGGCCCCGAGCAACAGGACCGCCGTGCGGGCATGTCCATCGTGACCGCGCAGGTCCCGGATCACGGTCGGACCATCGATCCCGCTATGGGGATCGTGCATCACGATGATGAGATCGGCCGGGTGAAACAGCTCGTCGCTCGCGGCGGCCTTCGCCCCGGTGACGAGCCGGATGGCGCAATCGAGGCTTCGGAGATTCAGGACGAGATGGACGGGCGCGGAGGCGCAGACGATGGCGATGAGGGCCGAAGCCGTTTCTACGGATGCGGGCATGGCAGGCATCAGGACACGGTCTCTCCCGACCATCGAAAGCCGCGGCGACTGCCGGACGATCCGGAAGACGGGACGCAATTGGGCCAGACCGCGATGGATGCAAGGTCCATCGCCGGCAGGCCGGACACAAGGCTCATAAACGGAAATTGCGGCTGAGGAGCGTGTCTCAGTTCTCTGACTTCGCGGTGCGACGCCCTATTCCGGCTAGCGTCGGCCTGTCGATCCGAAGCCGCCCTGCCCGCGCCCGGATTGCGGGCCGGGTTCGTCGAGATCAGGGGCGTCAACGATGGTGAAGGCCGGTCGCGTCACGCGGGTGAAGACCAGTTGCGCGATCCTGTCGCCGGGGCGAATGACGATCGTCGCGGCCGGGTCGGCGTTGCGGTTCCAGGCCGAGATCATGAGAGGCCCCTCGTAATCCGCATCAATGACACCGGTCCCGTTGCCCAGGACGAGGCCGTCGCGGTGACCGAGGCCGGAACGCGGGAAGACGAGGCCGCACCAGTCCGGATCCCGGATCAGCACACTGAAACCCGCCGGGATCAGGATTGCGGGGGCCTGCGGCGCCAGGGTCAGGGGCTGGTCGAGACAGGCATGGAGGTCGAGCCCCGCCGCCGCCGCCGAGCCCCAGCGCGGAAAGCCCCATTCCCGCAATCGCGGGTCGCGGATTCGCAAATCGACCGCCGGGGGAACAGTCGGAGACGCGCCGCTCACGCCGCCCGTGCCGCGATGGCGTCGGCGAGGGCGACGATCCGTGAGGCCTCCACGGCGTGGAGCCGCTCGATCATCCGGCCGCGAAAGGCGATGGCCCCGCGCGGCCGGTTCTCCGGCTCCGAGAAGACGGCGATGATCGCCCGCGCCTCCTCGATCTCGGCCTCCGAGGGACCGAACAATTCGTTGGCGGTGGCGATCTGGCCGGGATGAATCACCATCTTGCCGTCGAAGCCGCTGTCGCGGCCCTGCTCGCACTCGGCCCTGAACCCGCTCTCATCGCGAAAAGCATTGTAGATGCCGTCGATCACGTCGATCTCGTAGGCTCGGGCGGCCATGACCACGTTCATCAGCCACGGCATCAGGGCCGGACGGCCCGGCATTCCGAGTCGCACCCGGCTGGATTTCGCGAGGTCGTTCGGCCCGACGAGAAGGCAGGACAAGCGCGTATCCACGTCGCGGGCGGCGCTGGCGATCTCGGCGATGTGGAGGATCGCCAGCGGCGTCTCGATCATCGCCCAGACCCGGGTATGGTCCGGCGCACCGAGGCGGCGCAAGCGCGAGCCGACCGCCACGAGGGCATCGGGTCCGGAGACCTTCGGGATCACGATCGCGTCCGGACCGGCAGGGGCGATGCGCGCGAGATCGGCCTCGCCCCATGGTGTATCGAAGCCATTGATGCGGACCACGACCTCGCGCTGCCCGTAGGGCCGGGAAGCCACCGTGGCTGCGACGGCGTCCCGTCCTTCCGCCTTCATTTCGGGGGCGACGCCATCCTCCAGATCGATCATCACGACGTCGGTGGGCAGGCCGCGCGCCTTTTCCAGGACCCGTGGATTGGAGCCGGGCATGGCAAGGACGCTGCGACGCGGACGGATCTCGGTCATGGCGCGGCGATCTCCTGACGCCGTGGCTCGATGCACCGGCCGCCCGGCGATACCGCCGCCCCCCTCCCGTTTCAAGCTCTCACCGCGCAGGAACAGCGATCCGGAATTAGCTTTCGGGGGAGGCCCGGATCTCATGCAGCCCGGTCCGGTCGCGGAACCAGAACACCCGCTTGAAGGGATCCGCACCCGATTCCGGATAGGACGATGCCAGTCTCCGAGCGAGCATGACCGCCTCGCTCCGGGTCTGGATGGCATGGGCTAGAGTCCTCCAAGAACTCTCGCAGCCATCGCCGATCTTCCTCACGTAGATCGAATGCGCCATGATTGACCTCCGTCGGATCGAAATCTGATGGAACGATAGATATACATCAAGCCATTATCAAAGGTTTGGTTTGCGGTGATTTTTCGACATGGTTAAGGGATTTTAATAGGATTTTGGATATTTGATTGATCATTGCGCAGCATTTCCCCAGACGTCTCTCGGTCTGAAAAACGACGCACGTGACCAATGTCGCCTCAAGTCGGCCCATGGGCGGAACCGTAGCCACATCTGATGTTTGAGGTATCGTCGACCGCCTCCCAAGAGGTTCGGCAATATCCGTCAGGATTGTTGACCTGTTCTTCCGAAGACGGCCGATCATCCTGCCTTCGCCCCATGAAAGCGGTATCTCGAACACACCAACGACATCGATACGTGCGAGCCCTTGCGGCACGGTCTGTTAGCATTTGACAGAGTATCCCCCTCAAACCGCTCATGTTCGGTGCCGATTCCATGCTTCCTTCACCATCGGCACCTGCCGGAACCGACGACCGAACGGCCCCCACGGACGACGCCGAGCGTCTGACCGCTCTGCACTCCAGCCACGTGATCGGCGCCGCCCCGGATGCCGGCCTCGAACGCATCGTCGCGGTGACGGCGGCGAGCCTCGGCATGCCGATGGCCTGGGTTTCCCTCGTGGACGACGAGGTCTCCTGGCTCGTGGCCCGGATCGGCGTCGATCTTCACCGCCTTCCGCGACACGGCCAGCCCTGCGAGCGCGTCCTCACGCAGTCCGGGATCGTGGTGGTGAACGCAGACGACGACGGGCTCCTCTTTCGCGATCTGCCGGGTGTCAGGTTCCATGCCGGCGCGCCTCTGATCACGGCCGAGGGGCATTGCATCGGCTCGCTCTGCGTTCTCGACACGAAGCCGCGCAACGGTTTCGACGATGCCGAGCAAGTGAAGCTCGCCGCTTTCGCCGACCTCGTCATGGACCGGCTGGAGATTCGCCGGGCGCAACTGGCCAACGCAGCGGCAATCGGCTTCGCTCAAGCCGCCGAGTATGCCCTGCTCGTCGTGGATGGGACGGGAACAATCACCTTCTGCAATCCCTCGGCCGAGGCCTTGTTCGGCCATGGTGCGGACGGGATGGTCGGCCGGCCCGCCGAGATCATCATTCCCGAGCCACTCCGCGCCGCCCACAAAGCAGGGCTTCGCCGGATCGTCTCCGGGGGGGCGTCACACCTCGCTGGCCGCACCATCGAGTTGACGGCCCTGCACCGCGACGGTCGCACGTTCCCGGTCGAGTTCTCGATGTCGATCTGGGAGGGACCCGACGGGATCGGGATGGGCGCCGTCATCCGCGACATCAGCGAGTGGCGCGCCCGCGACGCCAAGCTGGTTCAACTCGCCCACCACGACAAGCTGACCGGCCTCACCAACCGCGCTCTCTTCGACGAGCGCCTGGACGCCAGCCTTGCGACGGACCGGTACGCCACGGTGATGCTGCTCGATCTCGACGGCTTCAAGGAGGTCAACGACAGCCTGGGCCACGCCGTCGGGGACGTGCTGCTCCAGGCCGTGGCGGTTCGGCTGTCGTCCTGGGTCACCGCCCAGATCACGGTGGCCCGGTTCGGCGGGGACGAGTTCGCGCTGCTCCTGCCGGGCCGGGGCAGCCCGCTCGATGCGGGGGCCCTGGCCGCGCAGATCCTAGAGGCGTTCCAGACCCCGTTCCCGGTGGCAGGGCACGTCTTCCATGTGGGTCTCAGCATCGGCGCGGCGATAGGCGGGCCGGGAACCGTCCGAGACGAGCTGATCGCCGATGCGGATCTGGCCCTCTACCAGGCCAAGCGTGACGGGCGGCGCTGCTTTCGCCTGTTCGAACAATCCATGCGCAATGCGGTGGTCGCCCGGCGGACGCTCCACGACGAGCTGACCCGAGCGGTGGAGCGTGCCGAACTGGTGCTTCACTACCAGCCGCAGGTCGAGCTGGATTCGGGACAGGTCATAGGTGCCGAGGCCCTGCTGAGGTGGCAGCATCCCACCCGCGGCCTGCTCTTACCGGCCGCCTTCATCGACGCCCTCGAAGCCCATCCCCTCGCCGCCTCCATCGGCCGATGGATCGTCGACGATGCCTGCCGGCAATCCGCGCTCTGGCGCGCCCTCGGCCTGCCTCCCTTGCGGGTCGCCGTGAACCTGTTCGGGGCTCATCTCAGGACGGGACGGCTGGCTCGGGAGGTGATCGGCGCCCTGGAACGCCACGCCTTGCCGCCGAGCCTGCTCGAAATCGAGGTGACGGAGCGGATCGCCCTTCAGACCGACGATTTCCTGCTGGACCCGTTGCGCGAGCTCCATCGGCACGGCGTCTCCATCGCCTTCGACGATTTCGGCACGGGATATGCCTCGCTGAGTTCGCTCAAGCGTTTCCCGCTGACGCGCCTGAAGATCGACCGCGGCTTCGTGCGGGACATCCTCACGGATCGGCACGACGCGGAGATCGTCCGGGCCGTGCTCGGCATGGCTCAGAGCTTCGGCCTGGATGTCATCGCGGAAGGAATCGAGACGATCGAGCAGGATACGATGCTGCGCATCATGGGTTGCCGCGAGGGCCAGGGCTATCTCTACGGCCGGGCCATGACCGCCGAGGCGCTGGCCGCCCTGGTCATGGGCGGGCGGGTCGAAGGCAGGCGGGGTCCCAGGGCGGCCTGACAAGGCGTCAGAGCGGGCGCGTGCCGCTCGCCTTCTGGAGAAGCCAGCCCTTGGCGCGCTGGATCAGGGCCGGACGGACCCGGGATACGTCCTCGTCATCCACCAGGGGGGACGTCGACAGGGCGGCGAGATAAGCCGCTTCACTGGCACGGCAGGATTTCACGGCCGACTCGACGGCCAGCGTCCGGCTCGTCACGAGTACCTGCAAGTCGAAATTCCGATGCAGGCATCCGCGCCAGGAGGCGTGCAGGGCAGCGACGTCGGAATTCAGGGCCGAGGCGGGGGCCGTGCAGCACAGGGGCAGGATGGTGGCCAGCAGCAATGCTGCGGGCGAGCGGCTCAGCTTCGTCATGGCGAGGGATTCCCGAACCCGGCAACCCTCACTCGCACGCGCTTAACAAGTCGCTAATCCATTGCCTTTGATGCGATCTCCCTCTGGGACGGCGCGTCCCGCTCCTAGCGGTTGGCGGTGGTCACCGGCGACGCGGCGCGGCCGAGGGACACCCAGGCCATGGCGCTCTGGCTCTCGCGTTTGATGAAGGTGTAGCCGGTCTGGCGCCAGGGCAGCACGCTGTTGGTCTTGTTGTCGAGGATGAGGTCGCCCCGGTCGGTGATCAGGGTGAGGACGGCATGACCCTCCCCCTTCTCGTCGATGACCACCGTCATCCGCATGGCTCGACGCGGCAGGCCGGCCTCGGCGAGGAGCTTGCGCTTCAGGAGCTGGAAATCCTCGCAATCGCCGGCACCGGATTCGGCCAGATCCCAGCGGTCGGCCAAGCCGAGCTGCTCCATGTCGGTGACGGCACGGATGGACTTGTTCACGCGGCGGTTCACCGAGACGATGGTGTTCCAGACACCCGGCGTCAGGCTGATCGTGGCGGGCTCCGAGACATTCACCGCGCATTCGGCGGCGTAGGTCTCGCAGAAGGTGACCCAGGCGCTGATCGGGCGGGCGGCGCCGGTGGTGGAGATGGTGCTCGCCACGCTGGGGAGCGAAGCCAGGGTCTGAGCGGAGGCGAGGTTCGGCATGGCGGCGAGGGAGGCGACCGCCAGGCCGGAGAGCAGACCCAAACCGCCGATGCCGCGCTTGAGGGCGTGCACCGCATCGTGGAACTTCGAAATCGCGATCCGCATGGCCGCCGCTCGTCCCGTTAATCTCTTGTTAACGAACGTCTCACGGCCACGTTGGATCGGCAATCGTCGGGTTAATAAAAGGTTAACGCTGTGGATTTCGGGGCATGTTTGCGGAAACGGGAAATCGTGGCCCCAGCGCCACGCCGAACCGCACATGCCGACGGTCGACCACGGCGCGTTCGGGAGTCACGAGTCATCACGCGGGAGGACAGTGGTGAGGCTGGCTCACCACCGTCCGGTCTCATGCCTCCGAGACGTCCTGGCTGATCCCGAGGGCGGCGAGCCCTTCGTCGAGGAGATCGCCCGCATCGGGCGAGGCCATGATCTCGTGAAGCGCCCCCTCGCCCACCGCCTCGCGTTCGCGGGCGAAGCGCACGGCCTCGCCCCATTCCTCCGCCTCCATGTCGCCGCGCCCGACATAGAGGAGGGCGAGGAGGTTGGCCCGCTCGTCGTCGTTGAGGCCGGAGATCATCGAGCGGACCTCCGACTCGGTGGCATCGTCGGTGCCCGACGTGAGCACGTCAGTGGAGCCGTCATCGATCGGGTTGGAGCCTGAATCGGGGTCGGTGGCACCTTCCTTCACGTCGAGCGCCCTGACCCGGAGGATGATCTCGGTGACCTTGTCGACGGCGATGTCCATGGAACGATCCTGTGAAGCGTGCCGCCGGCGGCGGCGTTACCCGGTGCGACGGGACGGCCCTCGAAGCCGGCCGTCCTTGAGCAGCGTCAACCCGCCAGAGCCGTCGCGGTTCGCGGGGCTCGCATGACGCGTTGGATCGCCGGACTCGACGGCTGCCGCGGCACCTGGGCCGGAGCCCTCCTCGATCTCGACGATCCCGGCCGATACCGCGCCGGGCGCTTTGCCCGCGTCTCCGATATCCTGGACGGGCCGGAAGCCCCGGTCTGCGTCGGGATCGACGTCCCGATCGGCCTTCCCGACCGCGTCGAGGGCGGCGGCCGGGTCGCCGACCGCGCGGCCAGGGCCTATCTCGCGGGCGGCCGGGCGAGCGTCTTCCCGGTGCCGCCTCGGGCAGCGATCCATGCCGGCAGCTACGAGGAGGCCAAGGCGCTCTCCCGCGCCGCCAGCGTCCCTCCCTTCGCGCCCTCGATCCAGTGTTGGAACATCACCCGCTACATCCGCGAGGTGGACGATCTACTCCTCGCGCGGCCGCCGCTGCGCGAGCGGGTTCACGAGGTTCACCCGGAAGTGGCGTTCCGCCGCCTCAACGGCGACCGTCCGCTGGCATCGGCCAAGAAGGGGCCGGGGCGTCGGGAAGGGCTGGAGGAGCGCCGCGCGCTCCTGCGAGGGGCCGGTCTCCCCGCAGCGCTGGTGGACGCAGACAGACCGGCGGGCGTGGGGGCCGACGATCACCTCGACGCCCTCGCCGCCCTGGTCGTCGCCCGCGACATCGTCCTCGGACGCGCCATCCCGATGCCCGACCCGCCGGGACGCGACAGTCACGGCCTGCCCGTGGTGATCTGGGCGCCTGCTGGCGAGGGCCCGATTCCCTGCTAGACCGTCGTCATGATTCTTTCCTCGTCGACCCAGCCCCCCGAACGCGAGTCGAGCCAAGGGTCCGGTGCGCCCCCCCTGCGCCACGTCGCCCGCGCCCTCGTCTTCGACCCGCAGGACCGGCTGCTCCTGATCGCCTACGAGGCGCAACGCCCCATCGATCCGTCGAGGCCGGAGGAGCGGACGTTCTGGTTCATGCCCGGTGGCGGGCTGGAGCCCGGCGAAAGCCACGCGCAAGCCTGCCTTCGGGAACTCGGCGAGGAAATCGGGGTTTTCGATGCCGAGATCGGGCCGCAGGTCGCTGCCTGCGACGGTCCGTTCTTCCTGTTCCCGAAGCCGCGTGATGCGCGCGAACGCTACTTCGTCGTGCGTCTGCCCAGCGACGAGGTCGATACCAGCCGCCTCGCGGAGACCGAGGACAGCACGGTCCTCGGCACGCGCTGGTGGACGCTCGACGAGTTGGAGGCCAGCGGTGAGCGGATCGAGCCCGCCGGCCTCGCTCGCCTGGCCAGACGCATCGCGTCGGGCGAGCGGCCCGAGCCGCCCATCACCCTGACCTGGCATCAGGTGTGAACCCGCACTGGGCCACCGGCCCGAGACTGGGCCACACAGGGCCTCGGAACCAGATACGGCACAGGTCTCGCTAGTCGAGGCTGAATGTCGAGAACCGGGTTGCCACGGCGACCCCCAACAACAACGCTCAAGGAAGGCAAACGCATGTTCCCACAAAAGCTGACCTCAGGATACCGGTCGTTCCTCGATGGACGCTTGTCCCACGAGGCGAAACGCTACGCCGCCCTGGCACAAGGGCAGAGCCCGGAAGTCCTGCTGATCGGCTGCTGTGACAGCCGCGTTTCGCCGGAAGTGATCTTCGATACCGGACCGGGCGAACTCTTCATCATCCGCAACGTGGCCAACCTCGTTCCCCCCTTCGAGGAGGGCGGCGAGTATCACGGCACCTCGGCGGCCATCGAGTTCGCGGTCCAGGCCCTGGAAGTGAAGCACATCGTCGTTCTCGGCCACGCCACCTGCGGCGGCATCAAGGCCTACGCCAACCCGCCGGGCCCGCTCTCGACGAGCGACTTCATCGGCAAGTGGGTCTCCCTGGTGAAGGGCGCCGAGGAGAAGCTCAAGGTGCAGAAGGGGCCGGACCACCTGACGCGCCTCGAATACGCCACCGTGGCGCAGAGCCTCGAGAACCTGATGACGTTCCCCTTCGTGCGTGAGCGCGTCGCCGATGGCCGTCTGGCGCTCCACGGCGCGCATTTCGGCATCGCTCATGGCGAGCTTCTCCTGCGCAATCCCGAGACGGGGGACTTCGAGCCCGCCGTCGATGGCGGCGGAAAGACGATGACCCCGGCCTCCCTGATGCACAGCAGCGAAGTCTGATCGCATCGTCCCCCGTATCCTGGCCCCCTGTATCCTGCCGGATACGGGGGCCATCATCCGATCCGGTGGGATGCACGCACAAGCAAAACGCCGGGCCTCATCGGCCCGGCGTTTTTTCGTGCATCCGTTCCACCGCCGGCCCATCGACCGGCGGTGGATGTCAGCCCTTTAGCGGGCGCCGGGGAGGCGCTGCGCCATCTGATAATGCTGCTGGAGCACCGGCAGCGCCTGCTCGGCATGGGCGCGCAGGGCCGGGTTCGTGCCAGTCTGGGCGTAGGACTGGTACATGCCGATGGCCGCCTCGTGCGAGCGCACCTGGATCTGGCCGTAGAGACGGTCGAAGCGCGGGCCGGCCGGAGCGGCGGCGAGCTCGGAAAGCATGGCCTGCTGCTGCGGATCGACCGGGACCATGGTGGTGCCGGCGGTGGTGTCGACATCGCCGTTGAAGGCCTGGCTTCCGGCGGCGGCGCCACGGCTCGCGCCGCTGCCGATCCCCTCGACGGCGCCGACAGGGCCGCCGCTCAGCGTACCGGCCACGACACCCGTAGCGGCTCCCGTGGCCGCGCCCACCGCGCCACCGGCGATCGCCAGGGGTGCGCCGATCAGGCCGCCGGGACCACCGTTGCCGGCATAGGTCCGCTCGCCGCCGGCCAGGGCCACGTTCGCGGCCCGGTGGTCACGCACGGCGTCACGGGCGAAGCGGATGACCTGCGGGTTGCGGCTCTTCGACAGCGCGATCTGGCCCGACTGGACCTCGAATGCATTGGCCTGCATCGCCTGCAGCCGGAAATCGCCGGACATGGTCTGTGCGGCGGCGGGGGTCGCCATGACGACGGCAATGGCGGACAGCGCAACGTACTTGTTCATGATTCTGACCTCTGGATATGATCTTGAAAACGCAAAGGCGGCGGACCGGACCACATCCCTGCGGATCGGCGTATCCGACAACGCCACGTTTGCCGGACAACGACAGTCCCTCCATTGGGTTCCCGGCGAATGTCATCGTAACGCGCGCCATTCTACTGATATCGTCCGTATCACGGCGATGATCGGCGCGGCTCTATAGCCAAGCTTCATCTGTCGTTTTAGCCTCGCCGTCTCGTCGAAGGCATCGCTCCGCGACGGATTCACGCCGCGGTCCGCGAAGGTCGCAGAAAAGCGTGCGTTGACGACGAGCCGGAGTTTTCCGGAACGCGAAACCGCACTAGCCTGCCCGTCGGCGGCGATGGCGCGGATGGAGGCTCCCGGCGATGAAGACCCTGCTCGTTCCGGTGGCGCTTCACGATGCGCTGCCCTCCGTCTTCGCGACCACGCTCCTGGTGGGACGCCGCTTCGGCAGCCTGATCGAAGGCGTGTCCCTGCGCCCGGCGCTCGCCGAATACGTTCCGGTGGACATGGTCGGCGGCATGACGTGGCTGCGAGACGAGGAGGCCGACAAGGCCGAGGCCGAGGATGCCGGCAAACGCTTCGTCGATTTCCTCGCCGGCGCCGGCATTCCCGTCGCCACGGAAGGGCCGTGCACTCCGGAATTCGTGGCCGCCGCCGGAACCCGCTACCGCTGGCGCCCGGACGTGCCGGCGGGCGACGCCTTCCTCGGACATTACGCACGCCTGTTCACCGCCACAGTGGTGGGCCGGCCCGGCTCCGGCGACGGCGCCCCGCGCATGACCACGTTCGAGACGGCTCTGTTCGAGAGCGGCCGGCCGATCCTGCTGGCGCCCCCCACTCCGCCCACGAGCCTCGGCGAGGCGATCCTGATCGCGTGGAACGGGTCGAGCGAGACCGCACGCGCCGTGGCCTTCGCCATGCCCTTCCTGCGCAAGGCCTCGCGCATCCGCGTCGTCAGCGCGGAGGGCGGCATGGTGCCGGGACCGAGCGCGGAGGATCTGGCCAAAGCGCTCGCCTGCGAAGGCATCTTCGCAGACCATAAAGCCTTCACCGAAGGCCGGCGCACGCCCGGCGAGGTCTTCCTCAACGAGGCGCAGGAATTCGGCTGCGATCTCCTGATCAAGGGTGCCTATACCCAGAGCCGCCTGCGCCAGATGATCTTCGGAGGCGCCACCAGCCACGTGCTGGCCCATGCCACCATGCCGATGCTGATGGCCCACTGACAGGTCCACGATAGCGCGCAATTGATTTGTGCGCATACGAACCCGATGCCACATCGCGCGTTGTCCGAGCGCTTCCTGCCGTGAAGGCGGAGGCGTCCGGCGAGGGTCCCGACAGACGGGACCGCCCCAGCGCAAGGCATTCCATGACACGACGGATCCTCACGGCCGCCACCCTCGGCCTCGGCCTGTTCTCCAGCCTGCCCGTCCTGGCCGATTCCGCACCGGTCCGCGTGCGCGGAACGATCGAATCCGTCGCCGCCGATCACGTCACGATCAAGCCCCGCACCGGTCCGGCCGTCTCGGTCAAGTTCGCCGATGCGATGAGGGTGGCCGCCGCCAGCAAGGCCGAGATCGGCGACATCAAGCCCGACAGCTACGTCGGCACCGCCGCGACGCCCCAGGCCGACGGCACCCTCAAGGCCCTCGAAGTCGCCGTTTTCGCCCCGAGCATGCGCGGCACGGGCGACGGCCATTATCCGTGGGACCTCGAGAAGGAGAACACGATGACGAACGGCGCCGTGGGCGCCCTCGCGGGCACCACCGGCCGCACGATCACCGTGACCTACAAGGGCGGCGAGAAGACCATCACGGTCCCCGAGGACGTGCCGATCGTCTCCCTCACCCCCTCCGACACATCCGTCATCAAGGTCGGCGCCCGCGTGGTGGCGATCACCAAGACGGATGCCGCCGGCACGATGGTCGCCGACCGGATGATCGTCGGCGAGAACGGCACCGTCCCGCCGATGTAGGCGGCCGCCCCACGCACACGTCATTCCGGGGCAGCGGCGCAGCCCCGGCACCGGGGACGGACTTCATGAATCCGACCCGACCACAACGACGCCGAACGATCGAGGAACCGCCATGCTGAAATCCTTCCTGACGACGCTCACCTTCACCCTCGCCGTGACGGCCACCGCCGCCCAGGCCGACGACATCACGCGCTATCGCGGCACCATCGAGAAGGTGGACGGCACGGCCGTGACGATCAAGCCGCGCGTGGGCGAGGCGCTGACGGTCAGCATGGCACCCGACGTAAAGGTGCTGGCGGCCTCCACCGGCAAGATCACCGACATCAAGCCCGACAGCTACATCGGCACGGCGGCGATCCCGCAGCCGGACGGTTCGCAGAAGGCGCTCCAGGTCACCGTCTTCGCCTCCTCCCTGCGTGGCACGGCGGACGGGCATTACCCGTGGGATCTCGGCTCCAACTCCACCATGACCAACGGCGCCATCGGCACCATCTCCGGCACCGCGGGGCGGACCCTGCTGGTCAAGTACCAGGGCGGTGAGAAGAAGGTGAATGTCCCCGAGGACGTGCCGGTGACCCTGGTCGATCCGGGCGACAAGTCCATCGTCGTCGATGGCGCGAAGGTCGTGGCCTTCACCAAGAAGGGCACGGACGGCAAGCCCACCGCCGTGATCCTCATCGTCGGCCGCAACGGCACCGTCCCGTCGATGTGAATGAGACAACGTCAACGAGGCTATTCACAGGCCTCGTCGACCGCTTCCCCACCCAGACACCTCATCCTGAGGTGCCCCGAAGCGGCCTCGAAGGAGCCCTCCGGAACGCACAGCGATATCTGGAGATCTCCTTCGAGGCCTTCGCTTCGCTCCGGCGCCTCAGAATGAGGTCGCGGATGGGAGCAGGGACCGAGACGCCACCGCTCATAGGATGTTCTGGATGACCGTCTCCTCGAACACGCAGTTTCGCATCACGGTGATCCACCCGCTCATCGTGCGCGTGACCCACTGGATCAATGCGGTCGCGGTGTTCTGCATGCTGTTCAGCGGCTGGGCGATCTACAACGCCTCGCCGTTCTTTCCCTTCGTCTTCCCGAAATGGGCGACCCTCGGCGGATGGCTGGGAGGGGCGCTCGCCTGGCACTTCGCCGCCATGTGGCTGTTCGCCCTGAACGGCCTCGCCTATGTCCTCTACGGCCTGTTCGCGCGTCACTTCGCCAGATCGTTCCTGCCGCTGAGCCCGAGAGCGTTCTGGCGCGACGCCGCCGACGCCGTCAGGCTGCGCCTCGCCCACCGGATCGGCGAGTACAACGCGGTGCAGAGGGTCGCCTATCTGGTGGCGTTCCTTCTCGGACTCCTCCTCGTCGCCTCCGGCCTCGCTTTGTGGAAACCGGTCCAGTTGCAGGGACTCGCCGCTTTGTTCGGCGGCTATGAATGGGCGCGGCGCGTGCATTTCCTTGCCATGTCCGGCCTCGTCGGCTTCATCCTGCTTCATCTCGCGCTGGTCATCCTGGTGCCGCACACCCTCGTGGCGATGGTCACAGGCCGCGCCCGCATTCCCGTCGACCCCGTGGAGACGCGCTCATGAGCCGTGACGAGACCGAGGCGAAACGCCTGCGCGCGCTTCGCCGGGAGATCCAACCGGAACTGGTGAAGCTGGAGCGTCGCCTGTTCCTGCGCTCGGGCCTGTCCCTCGGCGCCCTGTCGCTGCTTTCGGGCTGCGACCTCTCCACCGGCACCAACGGCACACTGATCGACCGCACGCTGTGGGCGATGTCGCGCGCCAACGACCGGGTCCAGGCTTGGCTGTTCGATCCGAATACGCTGGCACCGACCTATCCGGCGAGCATGATCGACACGCCGTTCCGCTTCAACGCCTACTACCCGCCGGACAACATCCCCGAGATCGACGAGGCGACCTGGAAGCTCGACGTGTCGGGCCTCGTCGCCGACAAGACGCCCTGGACCTTGCAAAAGCTGCGCGCCCTGCCGCAGGAGAGTCAGATCACCCGTCACATCTGCATCGAGGGCTGGAGCCAGATCGGCCAGTGGAGCGGCGTGCCACTGAAGACTTTCCTCGAACGGGTCGGGGCCGACCTCACCGCCAAGTATGTCGGCTTCAAATGCGCCGACCGCTATTACGGCAGCCTCGACATGCCGAGCGCCCTCCATCCGCAGACGGTGCTGGCCCTGGATTTCGGCGGCAGCGCCCTGCCTCTCGAATATGGCTACCCCCTCCGGGTGCGCGTGCCGACGAAGCTCGGCTTCAAGAGCCCCAAGCACATCGTCTCGGTCTTCGTGACCAACGATTATCCCGGCGGCTACTGGGAGGACCAGGGCTACAACTGGTTCAGCGGAATCTGACCGGGGTCACGCATCGGCAATGCCGGCCCCCCTGAGGCCGACGGCTCGGAATCGAAGCGGAAGGACAAGCCTGCTCCTCGCACCGGACCCGAGGGAAGGATTTTTCGAGAAGCGCCTGGTCTTTGAAAACCACTCTCGTTGACCAGAACGGGCCAAGATATGCACAATGCTGGGAGACAAAAGAAAGCACCGCCTGCCTGCACCATGCCTCCCGAGACAGGTTTGTCCGAAGGCAATGCTTGGATTGGAAATCCGTGTCGTTACCCCTTGGACTGTTACCCGCAGACGTGACGACCCACCCGGCACATGGCGAGTGCACGCCTCGCCTCGCACGAATGCCGATACTCGGCGAAAGCTCATAGCCTCGACCCCTTGAGACGAGCGGTTCGAGGCATGTGAGGCCCTGACCGGTACTGGTCGTCAGGCGCTCGGACGATCCCCCAACACTGGAAAAACGACACCCGGAGGAGGGAACGATGGTTCTCGGAGATCAAGTCGTATTCGCGAGACTCGATGTCGCCGAGGCGCTGGGCATCTGGCGTCACGCTACGGGTCGTATCGTCGACATCGTCTCCGGCCCCGACGGGGCAGAGGCGGTGAACGTCCAGTTCGAGGGCCACGGCCTGCTCGTCGGCTACATCGCGACGCTGTTCCAACGCATCGGCTGAGCGCGCGGTCCGCGGGGGTAAGAGGCAGGCTCTCGCGAGCCGGGCGCGAGGAGTGGAAGACCGATCATGACAGCGGGCAGCCTGGCGACGCGCAGCGTTCCCACCAATATCCTCCGTCCGCCCCTGCGCACCGTGAGCCAGACCACCGTCGAAGCCGACCTCTGGCGTGCCATGCGCGCCGAGGCCGAAGCCGCGTTGATTGAGGAACCGCTCTATGCCGGCATCATCCAGGCGACGGTCCTGGATCAGCCGAGCCTGGTTCATGCCCTCGCCTACCGGCTCGCCCATCGCCTCGGCGACGGCGATCTCTCGCGCCTGTCCACCCGCGACCTCTGCCTCTCCGCCTTCCAGGCCGATCCGCATGCGGGCGATCACGCGGTACGCGACATCGTCGCCATCCGCGAGCGCGACCCCACCTGCCGCCGCTATCTCGATCCCTTCCTGTTCTACAAGGGGCTGGCCTCCCTGGAGGGCTACCGGGTGGCCCATTGGCTCTGGCACCAGGGCCGCGCCACCCTGGCGCTCCACATTCAGAGCCGGATCTCGGAGGTGTTCGGGGCCGATATCCATCCCGCCGCGCGAATCGGCTCGGGCGTCTTCATCGATCACGCCACCGGCGTCGTCATCGGCGAGACCACGGTGATCGCCGACGATGTCTCGATCCTGCAATCGGTGACGCTGGGGGGCAACGGCAAGGAGAGCGGCGACCGCCATCCGAAGATCGAACGCGGGGTCCTTCTCAGCGTCGGCGCAAAGGTGCTGGGCAACATTCGGGTCGGCGAGGGCGCGAAGGTCGCCGCCGCCGCCGTGGTGCTGCACGACGTGCCCGCCCACACCACCGTCGCGGGCGTGCCGGCCCGCGTCGTGTCGCGGATCAGCCCCACCGAGGACCCCGCCCTCAGCATGGACCAGTTTTTCGGTGATGGGATTTAGGAACGATTTTTCAACTCTTCTTCTCCCGCCCCACCTTACAGATAGAGATAAAATATCTCCTATATCCGTATAATATAGAATAAAATTAGCTTAGACGATGAAAAATAGAATATCCATTCTCTAATACCGCAAATTTATAGAACAGAATTTCATTGACCCCCTTCAATGTCGAGAGTTAGAAACAACCCGCCCCCGCAGTGACGCTTTGTCTGAGGCAGCGGAGGCCAACCAAGATCAGTCCAAGATCATCATCGAGCGAGAGCGGACGCGTGACAGGCGCGGCTACGATGCGGCATGCGCCGCGTCACGGCCGGCCGACGCCTCCTGCCGCAATACGGAGACGAACCCCCATGAGTGGACCCGGTCTGAGCGTGAGCGCCTCGGCGGCACGCAATCTCGCAACGGCGACCGTCACGTCGGTCCAGAACGCGGCCAACACCCCCCGCTGGTTCCACCGCCTGCTGCCCTTCGTCGACGTCGCCGGCGGCGTCTACCGGGTCAACCGCCGCGCCGTGGTGCTGGCCAAGCCCGGCCGGATCGTCCTCGCCAATGACGGCGGCACCCGCACCGTGCGCCCGGCCTCCCTGCGCAGCGTCCCGCTGTTCAGCCGTCTTGGCGACAACGAACTGTCGGCGCTGGCCTCCAAGTTCACCGTCTCCCAGCACAAGGCGGGCGAGATCATCGCCGAGGAGGGCTCCACCGGCCGCAGCCTCACCGTCGTGGCCGAGGGCACCGTCGAACTGACCCTGTCGGGTCCGTTCAAGAACCGCCTGCGCCAGGGTCTCGCCACCGGCGGCGACTATTTCGGCGACAACGATCTGGTGAGCGAGAACGCCCCCGCCCCCGCCGTGAAGGCGCTCTCGGCGGTGACGCTGCTCACCCTGGACCGCGCCGCCATCGAGGACGAGGGCATCCGCTCGCGCATCTCCCAGTTCGTGGAAGAGCGTGACCGCCTCAAGGGCCACACCAACAGCGAGGGCGAGCAGGGCATCGAGCTTCTGGCGGTCCATACCGGCGAGCCGCGCCTGCCCACGACCTATGTCGATTACGAGGTCGACCCGCGCGAGTACCACCTCTCCACGATCCAGACGATCCTGCACACCCACACCCGCGTCACCGATCTCTACTCCAACGAGATCGACCAGCTGCGCGAGCAGATCCGCCTCACGGTCGATGCCGTGAAGGAGCGGGAAGAGTGGGAGCTGTTCAACAATTCCGAGTTCGGCCTGCTCCACGAAGTCAGCCAGCGCCAGCGCATCCCCACCCGTGGTGGACCGCCCACCCCGGACGACCTCGACGAGCTCCTGACCCTGGTCTGGAAGAAGCCCGCCTTCTTCGTGGCCCATCCTCGCGCCATCGCGGCCTTCGGCCGTGAAGCCACCCGTCGCGGCGTGCCGCCGGTGGTGATCCACCTGTTCGGCTCGCCCTTCATCACCTGGCGCGGCGTGCCGATCGTGCCCAGCGACAAGCTCCCCATCGACATCGACCCGGTGACCGGCGCCCAAACCACCTCGATCCTGCTGCTCCGCGTCGGCGAAGGCGAACAGGGCGTGGTCGGTCTGCAGAAGTCCGGCGTCACCGGCGAGATCGAGACCGGCCTGTCGGTGCGCTACATGGGCACCAACGACCATTCCATCGCCTCGCACCTCGTGACCCGCTACTTCTCGGCCGCGGTGCTGGTGGAAGACGCCATCGCACGCCTCGATAACGTGCTGCTGGGCAACTACCATGACTACGCTTAACGCGCCGTCTGTCGGCCTCCCCACCGGGGTGTTCGGCGACACGGCGCATGCGGATCTCGTCGGGCGCCTCGCCCGCGAGATCTACGGTCAGGGTCAGGCGGCGTCCGCGCCCCTGACCCCCAACCTGCCGCAGACGCCGCAAGCACCGCAGGCCCTGGAGAACATTCCCCAGGGCTTCGGCCACCCCCTCGCCCCCAAAGCGGATCTCGGCACGCCGTCGATCCCCTCGGGCGCCGCGCCGTCGGGCCTCCAGCCCGACGCCTCGGCGCTGGCCGCCCGCTCGTTCGGATCGCCTCCGGTCGGCCTTCCCGGCCTCACCGGTCCGGGCTTCGCTCAATCATCGGCATTTCCCTCGGTCCATCCCGAGGCGCAGGCTCCCCGTGGGGGCCTGCCCGAGTTCTTCGTGCCGAGCGTCGCCGATGTCGCCGCCTTCCTCCCCGGCGGCCACGATCTCCACGCCACGATCGCCAAGGACCACCCGCGCGCCAATGCGTTCGCGCATGGGTTCGCACCGTCCCTGGTGCCGGAAACGCCCGTTCATCGGGGCCAGAACGCCTCGCATCAGGAGGCCTCGCAGGAGACGGTCTCCCGCGCCGGCCGGAAGGTGGAGATCGCCGACGAGCCGTTCTCATCGGGCGAGTACTATTTCCTGACCGACCGCAGCCGGACGGGCAACGCCGCGCCCGCCCCGTCGACTCGCCACGAGCCTCGCCCCGGCCATGCGCCCCATGTCTCGTCGCAGGGCTCCAGCCCGGTGGCGGCCCCCTTCGACGTGGAGCGGGTGCGCAAGGACTTCCCGGCCCTGCACCAGAGCATCAACGGGCATCCGCTGGTCTGGCTCGACAACGCGGCCACCACCCACAAGCCGCAGAGCGTCATCGACGCGACGTCCGAGTTCTACGCCCGCCACAACTCGAACATCCACCGGGCCGCGCACACCCTCGCGGCGCGCTCCACGGACCTGTTCGAGGGCGGGCGCGAGAAGGTGCGTCGCTTCATCAACGCCGCCTCGACGGACGAGATCATCTTCCTCCGGGGCACCACGGAAGCGATCAACCTCGTCGCCAACTCCTACGGTCGCGCCAATATCGGCCCGGGCGACGAGATCATCATCTCGACCATCGAGCATCACGCCAACATCGTCCCCTGGCAGCTCCTCACCCAGGCGACCGGGGCGACCCTGCGCGTGATTCCCGTGGACGATCGCGGCGAGATCATCTTCGAGCAGTTCGCGACCCTCCTGTCGGGCCGCACCAAGATCGTCTCGATCACCCATGTGGCCAACGCTCTGGGCACCATCAACCCGGTCCGTGAGATCATCGCCCTGTCGCATGCCTATGGGGTGCCGGTGCTGGTGGATGCGGCGCAATCATCGCCGCACATCCCCCTGGACGTGCAGGCGCTGGACGCCGACTTCCTCGTCTTCTCCGGGCACAAGGTGTTCGGGCCGACGGGCATCGGCGCCCTCTACGGCAAGCGCGCGCTGCTGGAGGCGATGTCTCCGTGGCAGGGCGGCGGCCACATGATCGAGGACGTCACCTTCTCGAAGACGGTCTACAAGGGCGTTCCCGAGAAGTTCGAGGCGGGCACGCCGGACATCGCGGGAGCGGTGGGGCTCGGCGCGGCCCTGGACTACCTCGAGAGCGTCGGACTTCCCGGCATCGCGGCCTACGAGCACGACCTGCTCGAATACGCGCAGGCGGGCTTGGCCGAGGTGAAGGGCCTGCGCCTGATCGGAACCGCGCGACAGAAAGCCAGCGTCATGTCCTTCGTCGTCGACGGGCATGACAACGAAGCGGTGGCCAAGCACCTCGACGCCCGCGGCATCGCCGTGCGCTCGGGCCATCACTGCGCCCTCCCCGCCCTGCGGCGGTTCGGGGTCGACCAGTCGGTTCGCGCCTCGCTGGCCTTCTACAACACCCGCGCGGAGGTGGACGCCTTCCTGAAGGGGCTCCACAGCCTGCCGCGCCGGTAGCGTCGGGATCCGAGAACGCGGTGTGACATCATTCGGCCCGGTCGGTTCTCCGACCGAGCCGAATGCGTTTGCGTTACATACCAGGCGGCGCTGATCCCGGCCGATGGTCGTCCTCGGCGCGTCCGGCGGACGCCCACCGCCGCGCAGTCGGCCGGTATCACTTGCCGGATGCGGCGGCGGTGAAGCGGTGGAGCAGCATGCCCGCCACCATCGCCGCCACGAACCCGATCACCTGCGGCAAGCCCAGCGTTAGGCCCGCCAGCGCCGGGCCGGGACAGAGGCCGACGAGGCCCCAGCCGATGCCGAACAAAGCAGCGCCGCCGATCAGGCTCGCCGTGATGGGACGGTTGTGGGGAATCTCGAAGCGCTGGGCCAGCACGGGCTTGCCCATCCGCGACACGAGGACATAGCCCAACGCCGAGACGGCGACCGCGCCGGCCAGCACGAAGGCGAGGCTCGGGTCCCAGGCGCCGGCCACGTCGAGGAAGCCGAGAACGCGCGCCGGGTCCATCATGCCCGAGAGCGCGAGGCCGAATCCGAACAGGAGGCCGGCGAGCAAGCCCACCGCGGAACGCAAGGTGTCCATCACCATCCTCCGTGGCGGACGAGGAACACCGTCGCGGCGGCGGCGGCCATGAAGGTCGCCACCGCCGCGACGGAGCGGGGCGACAGCCGGGCGAGGCCGCAGACGCCGTGGCCGCTGGTGCAGCCCCCGCCGAGCCGCGTCCCGTAGCCGACGAGGAGGCCGCCGAGGACGATGAGGCTCCACGGTGCGTCGAGCTGCACGACGGGCCATGCACCGAAGGCGAGGCGATACAGGACCGGGCCGAGGAGCAGGCCGGCGAGGAAGGCCCAGCGCCACGGCGTGTCCCGGCTCAACGGCAGCATCGCCCCGGCGGCGATGCCGCTGATCCCGGCGATGCGGCCGTTGAGGACGAGGAGCAGGGCGGCGGAGGTGCCGATCAGGGCGCCCCCGGCAAGGGCCGACACGTAGACGATCATTCGGAGACTCCGGCCCCGGTCGAGTGAGCCACTTGGACCGAGTTCTTTCGTGGCGGACCGACGCGGCCGAACCTAGAGAACCCGCTATCGAGAATGAGAAACGACGTCCCGGCGGCAGCCCCCGCGCCCACCGAGAGGTCGAACGCCGAAGCGTCGCTGTCAATCCAAAATATCCTGTCGCCACGGCCCGACGCAGAGCGTGCCGGGACGGCTCAGGGAATGATGGCGATGACGCGGATCTCGATACGCATCCTGGGCAAACCGAGCGCATCGACGCCCAACTGGGTCCAGATCGGGGCACGATCGAGCGTGGAACGGCGGAAGCGGCCGGCAGCGCATCATGCCAAAGTGTGGGGAGCTCTAACGTGCCCAGATCGCCAGACGTCATCAGCCAGACGACATCCGGATGACATGGCCAAGACTGGAAATGGCTGAGACTGAAATGGCCAAGGCCGAAAGCGGGCCACGCGCTCCCTAGAACATCCCGTTCGGATTGGCGGAGGAATCGGGCAGGATCTGCAGCACGTCCCAATGCTCGACGATCCTGCCGCCCTGATCGAGCCGGAAGATATCGATGGCCGCATAATCGTGGTCGCCCGGCCAGTGCTGCAGGCAATGCAGCACCACGAGATCCCCCTCGGCGACCGCCCGCTTCACCTCCACCCGCTTGCCCGGCCATTCATGCGCCATGCGCTCGAAATAGGCGATGAAGCCGTCCTTGCCGTTCGCCACATGCGGGTTGTGCTGGATGTAGTTGTCGCTCGCATAACGCTCAATGGCTTCGCGCGGCAGGCACTCGTCGAACATCAACCGATAGAAGGCGATCACAGTCGCCTTGTTCTGCTCCAGGTCGGTCATATTGTCCCCTGAGCGAGGCGGAGTCCACTCGAGAAAGGCGGCCCGCCTTTCTCGATACCATCCATCACGCCCTCACGACCATGACCGGCCGCCCTGCCCGGCCGTCAGTGACGGTCGGCCGACGCCGCCATCGCCGCGTCCAGCACGCGCGCCACATGGAGCGCTTCGAGCCCGAGACCGTCGTGGATCTGGTGGCGGCAGCTGGTGCCGTCGGCCACGACGAGATCGTCCGGGCCGGCCTTGCGCAGGGCCGGGAACAGCGAGAGCTCGGCCATGGCGAGCGACACGTCGATGGTCTCGGCGCCGTATCCGAAGACGCCCGCCATACCGCAGCAGCTCGACTCGATGACCCGCACGTCGAGCCCCGGCACCGCGCGCAGCACCGTCTCCACCGCGCCCATGGCGGCGAAGGCCTTCTGGTGGCAATGGCCGTGCAGGTGGGCGACGCGCCCGCCCTGGTCCGCCAGAGGCAGGGCGATCCGCCCGGCATCGAGATCGACGGCGAGCAGTTCCTCGAACAGCAGGCTCGCCTTGCTCAATTCCCCCGCCTCCGGTCCGGGAAGCAGGGACGCGAACTCGTCGCGGAAGGTCAGCAGGCAGGACGGTTCGAGCCCGACGATCCGGGCACCGGCCCGGATGAACGGCAGTAGGGTGGTGAGCGTGCGGCTCGCCTCCTCGCGGGCTCGGTCGGTCTGACCGGAGGCGAGATAGGTGCGGCCGCAGCAGAGGGGGCGGCGTCCACGGTTGGGGAAGACCCGGTGCAGGCGGTAACCGGCGGCGATCAGCACACGCTCGGCCGCCTCCAGGTTCTCCCGCTCGAAGGCGCGGTTGAACGTGTCGCCGAACAACACGATGTCGCGGAAATCCCCGGTCACGTCGCCCGGATGGGCCGGCTCGCCCTGCTCGACCCAGGGCCTGCGCCAGCGCGGCAGGGTGCGCCGCGCCGAGAGCCCGGCGACCCGCTCCGACAGCCTCGCCAAGGCGGGCACCCGGTCGCGCAGGTTGAGGAGCGGCGCCAGCCAGGCGGCGGTGCCGGCATAGAGCGGCAGGGCCGCCACCAGCCGCTCCTTCAGGGGCAGGCCGTGGCGGGCGTGGTAATGGTGCAGGAACTCGACCTTCATCTTGGCCATGTCGATGCCTGTGGGGCATTCGCGGCGGCAGGCCTTGCACGAGACGCAGAGATCCAGGGTCCGCTTCATCTCGCGGCTGGTGAAGGCGTCCGCGCCGAGCTGACCCGAAATCGCGAGCCGCAGGGAGTTCGCCCGGCCACGGGTCAGATGCTGCTCGTCTTTCGTGGCCCGGTAGGACGGGCACATGGCCCCGCCCGCGAGCTTCCGGCAGGTGCCGTTGTTGTTGCACATCTCGACGGCGCCGCCGAAACCGCCCCATTCCGACCAGTCGAGGGCGGTCTTCTTCGGCTGGCTCACCGCGTAGCCCGGCTGGAACCGCATCAGCGAGCGGTCGTCCATCTTGAGCGGCCGGACGATCTTGCCGGGGTTGAGCCGGTTCTCCGGGTCGAAGGCGTCCTTCACCTGTTCGAAGGCGCGGGTCAGGCGTTCGCCGAACATCGGCGCGATGTATTCCGAGCGCGAGATGCCGTCGCCGTGCTCGCCCGAATAGGAGCCCTTGAAGCGGCGGACCTGTTCGCTCGCGGCCTCCGCGATGGCGCGCATCTTGGCGACGTCCCCGCCCTGCTTCATGTCGAGGATCGGGCGGACATGCAGACAGCCGACGGAGGCGTGGGCGTACCAGGTGCCGCGCGTGCCGTGGCGGGTGAACACCTCCGTCACCGCGTCGGTGTAATCGGCGAGATGCTCCAGCGGCACCGCGCAATCCTCGATGAAGGAGACGGGCTTGGCATCCCCCTTCATCGACATCATGATGTTGAGGCAGGCCTCGCGCACCTCCCAGACCGATTTCTGGCGGATCGGCTCCGGCACCTCCACCACGGCGTCCACATGGCCGTTATCGGCCATGCACGCGTCGAGACGCCGAAGATCGGCCAGGAGCGCGTCCCGGTCGTCGCCGGCGAACTCCACCAGCAGCAGACAGTTCGGCGTGCCACGGGTGATGTCGGCCAAAGTCGCCCGGAACAGCGGGATGTCGGCGCCGAGCACCAGCACGTTGTTGTCCACGAGCTCCACCGCCACGGGATCGAGATCGACGATGGCCTTCGTCGTCTCCATGGCGGAGCGGAACGACGGGAAGTGGCAGACGCCCATGACCCGGTGCGTCGGCAGGCGCGACAGCTTCAACGTCACGCTGGTGGTGGCCGCCAGCGTCCCTTCCGAGCCGACGAGGAGATGGGCGAGGTTCGGCCGCGCCTCGATCAGCGCATCGAGATTGTAGCCGCCGACCCGGCGCTGCACGCGCGGGTACATGCGCAGGATCTCGTCGCGCTCGGATTCGGCCAGAGCCCGCATGGCGGCGGCGAGGGCGTCCGCCCGCCGCGAGCCGGTGACGCCCGTCGCCGCGTTCCCGGTGAGGCCGAAGCCGAAGGGCTCGCCGTCATGGAACAAGGCCTCCATCCCGAGGACGTTGTCGCTCATCTTGCCGAAGCGCAGGGAGCGCGCGCCGCAGGAATTGTTGCCGGCCATGCCGCCGATGGTGCAGCGGGTGGCGGTGGAGGGCTCCACGGGAAAAAACCAGCCATCGGCCTTCACCCGCGTGTTCAGCCGTTCCAGCACCATGCCGGGCTCGACGGTGATGGTTCCGGCTTGCGCGTCGTAGGCGATGATCCCGTTAAAATGGCGCGAGCAATCGACCGCGAGGCCGCGCCCGATGGGCTGGCCGTTCTGGGACGTGCCGCCGCCGCGCAGGATCACCGGCACGTCGTGCTCGGCGGCGATCTTCAGGGTGGCGGCGATGTCGGCGGCGCTGCGGGGCAGGACCACGCCCGCCGGCATGATCTGGTAGATCGACGCGTCGTTGGCATAGCGCCCCCGGGTGAAGGTATCGAACTTCGCCTCGCCAGCGAGCGCCTCGGCGAGGCGGCGCGGCAGGCCGGCGCCCTGGCGGTTGGCGGCACGCGGACTGACCGGCCCCGGCCCGGAGACGGGCGAAGGGGCGCGGTTCGGGCCGGTGGCGGGCTCAGCCGTTGCGGTCATGATCCATCGTCCTCGTGGGAGTGCCGTGGGCCGGCTTCAAAGCGATGCGGGTTCCGGTAGGGTGGCGGGATCGTCCCGACCGGCTAGAATGGCCCACACGGATTGCATGCAAAACAGGGCCGGCAGATGATCGATTTGTATAGCGATACGCAAACGCGGCCCACACCCGGCATGCGTGAGGCCATGGCCCGCGCGGAGGTCGGCGACGAGCAATCCGATTCCGATCCGACGACCCTGGCTTTGTGCGAGCGCATCGCCGACCTGCTCGGGATGGAAGCGGGGGTGTTCATGCCCTCGGGCACGATGTGCAACCTCGTCTCGATTCTGGTCCAGACCCGGCCCGGTGACGAGATCGTGGTCGACGATCAGTCCCACATCTACAACACCGAGGCCGCCGGCTCGGCGGCCATCGGCGGCGTCTCGGTGAAGGCTCTTTCCACCCCGGCCGGCCTCTATACGCCCGAGGCGTTCGAGGCGGCGATCCGCCCCCCCGCCCGCACGGCGCCGCGCTCGGCCCTGGTCTCGGTGGAGCAGACCACGAGCTTTTCGGGCGGCTCGGTCTGGCCACTCACCGACATGCGCCGCATCCGCGACTTGGCCCATCACAAGGGCATGAAGGCGCATATCGACGGGGCGCGCCTCCTCAACGCCGTGGCCGCCACCGACATCTCCGCCAGGGACTACGCCAAAGGCTTCGACAGCGTCTGGATCGATCTGAGCAAGGGACTCGGCTGCCCGGTCGGCGCCGTTCTGTGCGGCTCGAGCCACTTCATCGTCGAGGCGTGGCGGTGGAAGTACCGGCTCGGTGGCGCCATGCGCCAGTCGGGAATCCTCGCCGCGGCCGGCCTCTACGCCCTCGACCACCATGTGGACCAGCTGGAACTCGACAACGCCAATGCCGGCGAGTTGAAGGCCCACATCACCGGCGCGCCGGGCCTCGCCATCGCGCCCGATGCGGCCCAGTCCAACATCCTGTGCTTCTCGGTGGAGCCGCTGGGCATCAGCGCAACCGCCTTCGCCGAGGCGTGTCTCGCGGAAGATGTGCGTATCCGCGCCATCGGCGCGCATCAGATCCGGGCGACCACCCATCTCGACGTCGACCGGGCCGGCATCCTGCAAGCGGCGGACGTGATCCGGGCACAGGCCGAACGCTGTCACGAGGCCCGCCCCTGAGCCGCCGTCACGATGCGACGTTGGCGGCGGAGTCCGGCGGACCCGCTGTCTCCCGCCCCGCCGCCGCCCGGCGCTTGTTGCGCAGGTGCCCGAACAGGATGTCGCTGAGCTCATTGCCGGCGCGCCGGCGCAATGCATCGAGGATTTCCTCATGCTCGCGCATCGCCTCGCCCCAGCGGTCGCGATTCTCGTCGAGATTGGCCGAGTAGCGCACGCGGCGCAGGCGCCCGGCGAAATTGGCGTAGCTCGCCCGCAACGGCTCGTTGTCCGCTGCCTGCACGATCCGGTCGTGGATCGCCTGGTTGCAGGCGAAGTAGCCGTGCAGGTCGCGCCGCATGTAGCAGCCGTACATCTCGTGATGCAGCCGCTCGATCTCGTCATAGGCGGCGGGTGTGATCTTCTCGCAGGCCAGGCGTCCGGCCAGGGCCTCGAGCCCGCCCATGACGTCGAACAGATCCACGAGTTCCTCGGCGCCGAGCTGGCGCACCCGCGCGCCCCGGTTCGGCAGGAGCTCGATCAGCCCCTCCGAAGCCAGCACCTTCAGCGCCTCGCGCAGTGGCGTGCGCGAGATGCCGAAGCGCTCGCAGAGCATCCGCTCCGGCACCCGCGCGCCGGCGGCCAGATTGCCCTCGACGATGTAGTCCCGCAGGCGTGCCAGAAGCTCGCCGTGGAGGGATTTCGCCAGCGACGGCATCGCGGAAAGACGCGCTCCATCGGCGGGTTCGAGGCCGGCATCGGCCTCCGGTTCAGTGACAGGCTCAAGCACCATAATGCGAACCTAGCAGCCGAAAGCAGGAAGGTCGAGACGAGATGTTCGCATAATAATGCTTGCCCTCTCAAAAAATGAATGCAATTTTCTGCTCCGACGCACAGTGGATCATCGATCCGGGCGCAGCTTTCCCTCGACCGGCCATCGCGGAGATCTCGATGACGACACGGACCGGACGCCATTTCCTGCATATTCCAGGCCCCAGCCCGGTGCCCGAGCGTGTCCTGCGCGCCATGGACATGCCGGTGATCGACCATCGCGGCCCCGATTTCGCCGGACTCGGCAAGGCGGTGCTGGAAGGCGCCCAGGCCATCTTCCAGACGCGGTCGCCGGTGATCATCTATCCGGGTTCCGGCACGGGCGCCTGGGAATCGGCCATCGTCAATACGCTCTCGGCCGGCGACCGGGTGTTGATGTTCGAGACCGGCCATTTCGCCACCCTGTGGCGCCAGATGGCGGCACGCTGGGGCATCGAGGTGGAATTCGTCCCCGGCGACTGGCGCCGCGGACTCGATCCGGCGCAGGTCGAGGCGATCCTGGCCGAAGACCGCGCCAAGTCGATCAAGGCCGTGATGGTGGTCCACAACGAGACCTCCACCGGCGCAACGAGCCGGATCGCGGAGATCCGCAAGGCGATCGACCGGGCGAACCATCCCGCGCTCTTCCTCGTCGATACGATCTCGGGGCTCGGCTCGGCCGAATACGCCCATGACGAATGGGGCGTCGACGTCGCGGTGAGTTGCTCGCAGAAGGGCCTGATGCTGCCGCCGGGTCTCGGTCTCGTCGCCCTGTCGGACAAGGCTCTGGCCGCCACGAAGACGGCGACGCTGCCCCGTTCCTACTGGGATTGGGAAGACATGCTGAAGCCGAATGCCGGCGGCTACTTCCCCTACACACCCGCCACGAATCTCCTCTACGGCCTGCGCGAAGCCATCGCCATGTTGCGGGAGGAAGGCCTGCCCCAGGTCTTTGCCCGCCACCAGCGTCTCGCCGCCGCCACCCGCGCCGCGGTCGAGGGCTGGGGCCTCGAGGTTCTGTGCCGGGAACCGTCCGAATACTCGCCCGTGCTCACCGCCGTGGTGATGCCGGAGGGCCATGACGCGGATGCCCTGCGCACTCTGATCCTGGAGAAATACGACCTCTCGCTCGGCACCGGCCTCGCGAAAGTGGCGGGCAAGGTCTTCCGCATCGGCCATCTCGGCGAATGCAACGACCTGACGCTGATGGCGGCGCTGTCGGGTGTCGAGATGGGTCTCAAGGCCGGCGGCGTCCCTCACCAGCGCGGCGGCGTGCTGGCGGCCATGGACGCCCTGCGCTCCGGTATCGACGATTGAGTAGCAGGCCCCCTCCCCCCTTGTGGGGAGGAGAGCCGCGCCGATCATACCAACCACGCGTGATCCCACAAACAACCGGTGATCAAACCGGGGCGGGTGGCGCGCTCAACCCGAGGAAACCCCGATGACGCCCGCTAAAAGACGCGTCTCCGCGTCGAATATGGTGCTGTTCCTGCTCTGCCTGATGTATTTCGTCACCTATCTCGACCGGGTGAACATCGCTACGGCGGGCGGTGAGATCATGAAGGATCTCGGCCTCTCGAACACGCAGTTCGGCCTGATCCTGTCCGCCTTCGCCTATCCCTACGCCATCTTCCAGGTCATCGGCGGCTCGGTGGGCGACAAGTTCGGCGCGCGGCGGACCCTCCTCGTCTGCGGCCTGATCTGGGCCTCGGCGACGATCCTCACCGGGTTCGTGGGCGGGCTCATCAGCCTGTTCCTCGCCCGCGTCCTCCTCGGCTTCGGCGAGGGCGCCACTTTCCCCACCGCCACCCGCGCCATGCAGAACTGGACCGCGCCGGGCAAGCGCGGCTTCGCGCAGGGCATCACGCATGCCTTCGCTCGACTGGGCAACGCGGTGGCGCCGCCCATCGTGGCCTTCCTGATCTACCAGTTCGGCTGGCGCATCGGGTTCGTCATCTTAGGGGTGGCGAGCTTCGCCTGGGTCGTGGTCTGGTACCTCTACTTCCGCGACGACCCGAAGGATCACCCTGCGATCACACCGGAGGAACTCGCGGTGCTGCCGCCCCCGAGCCAAGTGGGCGCCAAGCAGAACGTGCCCTGGGGCCGCCTGACCCGGCGCATGCTGCCGGTGACGCTGACCTATTTCTGCTACGGCTGGACCTTGTGGCTGTTCCTCGGTTGGCTCCCGAGCTTCTTCAAGCTCAACTATGGGCTGGACCTGAAGAATTCGGCCCTGTTCGCCTCGGGCGTATTCTTCGCCGGCGTCGTCGGCGATACCCTGGGCGGCGTGTTCAGCGACCGCATCCTGAAGCGCACAGGGGATCTCAAGCTCGCCCGGCTCAGCGTCATCGTGGTCGGCTTCCTCGGCGCGGCGGCGAGTCTCACCGGCGTGTTCTTCACACGGGACCTGACCCTGGTGGCGCTGCTGCTCAGCTCCGGCTTCTTCTTCGCCGAATTGGTGATCGGCCCGATCTGGTCGGTGCCGATGGACATCGCGCCGAAATATTCGGGCACGGCAGCGGGCCTGATGAATACCGGCTCGGCGGTGGCGGCGATCATCTCGCCGATCGTGTTCGGGATGATCGTGGACATGACGGGAAGCTGGACCCTGCCCTTCGTCGGCTCCATCGGCCTTTGCCTCCTGGGCGCGGTCCTCGCCTTCACCATGCACCCGGAGCGCCCGTTCGAAGAGGAGCCGGTGGTACCGCCCCTGGGACGGGCGGTTCCTGCGGAGTAGCGCGATCCTGGCTGCGCTGGCTTGAGCCGAAGCCAGAGCGCAATCCCCTCTCCCCGCACGCGGGGAGAGGAGATGCACACAGCGAGTCGTGTCCTCCTCGCGTAACGCCACCGCCGGCGGGCCGCACCCACCCCCGGCGCAAAACAGGAATCGAGCACGATGGATCACTCCGTGCACGAAGAACCCCGCCCCCTCCCCCTCGCGGGCATCCGCGTCCTCGACGTGACGCAGGTGATGGCGGGGCCGTTCTGCAGCATGCTGCTCGGCGATCTCGGAGCGGATGTCATCAAGGTGGAGCCGCCGGGCACGGGCGACCAGACCCGCAGCGCCATGGGGTTCAAGATGAAGGGGCCCGACAGCATGGGCTTCCTCAACATGAACCGGAACAAGCGCAGCCTCGCCCTGAACCTCAAATCCGATGCCGGGCGCGACCTGCTCCTCGATATGGCCGCCAATGCGGATGTGCTGGTCGAGAATTACCGGCCCGGCGTGATGGCGCGCCTCGGCCTCGGATACGAGGCGATGCGCGCCCGCAATCCAGGGCTCATCTATGCGAGCATTTCGGGCTTCGGCCAGTCGGGTCCCTGGGCGAAGCGCCCCGGCTACGACCTGATGGCCCAGGCGATGTCGGGGGTGATGAGCGTCACCGGCCATCCGGGCGGTCCGCCGGTGAAGGCCGGCGTGCCGGTCGCCGATATCGGCTGCGCGTTGTTCACCGTCTACGCGATCCTTTCAGCCTATATCGGCCGACAGGCGAGCGGTGAGGGCCAGTATATCGACGCCTCGCTTTTCGACGCGGCCCTGGCCTTCTCGATCTGGGACGTCTCGGAATATTGGGGGACGGGACGGATCCCGCAGCCGCTCGGCACCTCCAACCGCATGAGCGCCCCCTACCAGGCGGTGCGGGCCTCGGACGGCTACTTCGTCATGGGGGCCACGAACCAGAAGCTCTGGCGCCTGCTCTGCGACGTGCTCGATCGCGCCGAACTGTTCGAGGATGCCCGCTTCGTCGACATCCCCGCGCGCCTCGCCAACCGCGAAGAGCTGATCGAGGAGCTGGAGCGGAGCTTTGCCGCCAGGACCAGTGAGGAATGGGTGTCTCTGCTTCTCGCTGCCGGCATTCCGGCCGGCCGCATGAACACCTATCCGGAAGCGTTCGAAAGCGAGCATGGCCGGCACAGGCAGATGCGCATCGAGGTTCCCCACCCGATCGAGGGCACGGTGCCGAACATCGGTTTCCCCGTGAAGCTCACGGGCACACCGCAGCGTGCCCGCAGGCATGCGCCGCTTCTCGGCGAACATACCGAGGACGTGCTCTCGGAGTTCGGCCTCTCGGCGGACGAGATCGAGGCCCTGCGCTTGCGCGGCGCCTTCGCCGCCTGAGCGGGAGCCAGCACGTCATAGGCCCGTCAGACCCATGGGGAGCGAACGGCATCTGGGGCGGCCCAGGCTTTGCCGGGCTCGCGGAGGATGGCAGAACCGCGCGAGCGGAGCCGCCTCCGGCGCCATGAAGGGATGACGACATGACGGTGTCGAATGACGACGAGCTGGCCGGCCTGAAGCGGATCGGGCGCATCGTCGCCGACACCCTCGAGGCGATGGGCAAGGCCATCGAGCCCGGCATGACCACCCGCGACCTCGACGGGATCGGGCGGCGGATCATGGAGTCGGCCGGAGCTCGCCCGGCACCGGAACTCGTCTACGCCTTCCCCGGAGCCACCTGCATCAGCGTCAACGAGGAAATCGCCCACGGCATTCCGAGCGACCGCAGGATCAATCCGGGCGATCTCGTCAATATCGACGTGTCCGCCGAGAAGGACGGCTACTTCGCCGATACGGGCGCGTCCTTCGCGGTGCCGCCGGTGACGCGGGCGGTGGAGCGACTGTGCAGGGACGGGCGCCGAGCGATGTGGACAGGCCTGCGCCAGGTCGGTACCGGCAAGCCCCTGGCCGATATCGGACGGGCCGTCGGAGCCTTCGCGCGGAAGAACGGCTACACTCTCGTCCGCAACCTCGCGAGCCACGGCGTCGGCCTGTCATTGCACGAGGAACCGACCGAGATCGCCACCTGGCCCGACGCCTCCGAGCGACGGATCATGCAGGAGGGGCTGGTCTTCACCGTCGAGCCGTTCCTGTCCCTCGGCGCCGAGTTCGCCGCGGATGGCGACGACCCCTGGACCCTCTACAGCCAGCCGAAGGCCCTCACGGTGCAATACGAGCATACGGTCATCGCCTCGCGCAGCGGGCCGCTGATCCTCACCATGCCGGGGCAATAGGAGCCGGATACGGAGCGCGAGGAGCGAAGGCCGGCGGCACTGCGTCCAAACGGACCTTGCATGAAAGCGGGGCACGTCATAATCCGAACGAAAGGCCAATGTTTACAGTAGATTAGACTGTTTAAAAACTGCGCGCGTCAAGACACAGGGAGGCTCCGGATGTCCGAAGGGAGGCCCTGTCCCGTCGCGCGCCGGATCGCGGATCGGTCGCCGCGTCAGTCGAGGCCGGTACAGCGCCGTCTCGGAGGAGCCGGCGTGACCGGCGCGGAAGCATGGTTCCCAGGGTCCGTGCCTATCCCCAACGAGCAACCGGGCCGGGCGGCGCGGAGCGCATGAGCGGGACCCGGTTCGACGGGGCGTCCAGAGCGTGGCGCCGGGCGCGGCCCCTGCTGCCGTTCTTCAGCCTCTACATCACCTTCGGGACCACGCTCGGCTTCCTGGCCAGCGGCGCCCCGCTGATCCTGCGGGCACGCGGCGTCGAGCTCGCCGAGATCGGTCTGCTGCAGCTCATCAACCTGCCCGTCGGTCTGACGTTTCTCTGGGCCGTCGCCATCGACAGGCTGCGCCTGCCCCGCCTGCCGCATCGCATCGGCTGGATCGCGCTGATGCAGGGCGCGACCATCGCATTGCTGCTGGTGCTGAGCCTGGGCGAGGCGTGGCCGCTCGGCCTTCTCCTCGGTCTCGCGGTGGCGACCTGCTTCTGCGTCGCCACCATGGACATCGCCCTCGAAGCTTTGGTGGTCGAGACGGTGCCCGCCGACCGGCGCCCCTTTGTGGCATCGGCCAAACTCTCCGGCGCGTCACTGGGCGGAATCGCCGGCTCGGGCCTGCTGGTCGGGTACTACGACACGACCGGCTGGCAGGTCGCCGTGCTGGGCATCGCCGGCCTCAATCTCCTCTGCCTGCTGCCGATGCTGCGCTACCCGGAAGTCCGGCTTCGCCGCGATGCCGGTCCGGCGGAACGCATGACGGCCCCCTTCGAACGCCTGCGCCTCCTGGGGCCGCGCATTCTGGTCCTGGGCCTGTACTTCGCCGCCATGTTCGCCCTCTCCGGCCTGAACAACCTCGCCCTGCTGGATCTGGGGGTGTCGTTGCGGGAGGTCGGGTTCGTCACCGGTTCTCTCTCGCCTGTCATCAACCTCGTCATGGCCCTGGTCTCGGGCGTCCTCGTGCGACGGGTCGGGACCCTGCGGCTCATCACGGTCTCGGCGCTGGGCGTGATCGCCGGCGGCGGTCTGATGGTCGCCGGCGCCGCCACCGGGTCGGCCGCTCTCGCGATCGCGGCGACGATCCTCGGCATCGTCGGCGGCGGCGGCCTCGGAGTTCCGGTGTTCAACATGATCTATCGCTGGGCGCAGGGGCCTCGTCCCGCCACCGATTACGCGCTCCTGTTCGGAGCGGCGTTCTTTGCCGCGATGCCCCTGCGCGTCGCCGTGCCGGCGCTCGCGGCGCATGTGGGCTGGCCGGCCTATTTCAGCATCGCGATCCTATTCTACGCCATCGCCGTTGCCGCCCTGCGCGCGACGATCCGCCGGACCCTCGATGCCGACCGGGTCGCGGGGGTCGCATGATCGATCAACTCGCCGCGCTGGTTCCGCCGTCACTGTCGGCCTTCGGCTGCCGGATCGCCACGGCGCCGTCCGGGTCCGGAACCCGGCCGCTCTCGATCCTCACCAGCAAGGCGGCCTTCGACGAGGTGGTGGACGGGTTCGGCAGGGCGTCAGGCGACGGCTTCGAGACCGCCGACCGTCGCGCCCTGGTCTCGCTCTGGACGCAGTACTACCTCCCCGCCCTGATCATCCCCTACTTCACCGCGCTCAGCCGCCTCGGCCGTCCCCTGCCGATCGGGTTCGACAGGGTCGGCTTCGAACTCGACGAAGGCGGCATCGTCTCCCGGTTCATCGTGGCGGAGGAGGACGACCGGCGCGCAGGCCCGGAGCCCGGCCTCGATCCCCTGATCGAGGGTCACCTGCGACCGTTCTTCGACCTGTGCCAGACGCATTACGGTCTCTCCCGCCATGTCCTCTGGTGCAATGCCGGCGTCACCGCCGATTTCGCCCTGCGCGCGTTGAGTGGTGACGCCCTGCCGGCCTCCTCCCGCGCCGAGGCGTGCCTCGGCCGATGCGGTGGCGATGCGTTCGGCCGCTGCCCGCTGGCCCAGGCTTTCCGTGGCGGCGAGGAGCGGCGGCGGCGGGTTTGCTGTATGCGCTACCGCATACCGGGCGTCCCCTCCTGCGGTGCCCTCTGCCCCGTCGATCACCTGACGAAAGCATCATGCTGAAGGACTTCCTCGCCTATTACCGCCCGCACCGGACCCTGTTCCTCGTCGATTTCGGATGCGCCGTCCTGTCGGGCCTGCTCGAACTCGGCTTCCCGATGGCCGTGAAGGCCTTCGTCGATGTGCTGCTGCCGCGCCAGGATTGGCAGTTGATCGTGCTCGCCGCCCTCGGCCTCGGGGTGATCTACGTGGCCAATGCCGGCCTCATGGTGGTGGTGACCTATTGGGGGCACGTGCTCGGCATCAATATCGAGACCGAGATGCGTCGCCGTGCCTTCGATCATCTGCAGAAGCTCTCGTTCCGCTATTTCGACAACCAGAAGACCGGCCACCTCGTCGCCCGCGTCACCAAGGACCTGGAGGAGATCGGCGAAGTCGCCCATCACGGGCCGGAGGACCTCTTCATCGCGGTGATGACGCTCATCGGTGCCTTCGCGCTGATGGTCTACGTCCACCCGCCCCTGGCCTTCCTGACCGCCGCCATCCTGCCGGTGATCGCCTTCGTCACCCTCCGCTACGGCGGTCGCATGACGCGGAACTGGCAGACGCAATACGGCCGGGTCGCCGCCTTCAATGCCCGCATTGAGGAGAATGTCGGCGGCATGCGCGTGGTGCAGGCCTTCGCCAACGAGCCGCACGAGCGGCGCCTGTTCGCCTCCGACAACCGGAAGTACCGCGAGACCAAGCTCGAAGCCTACCGGATTATGGCCGCCAGCCTGTCGATCAATTATCTCGGCATGCGGCTCGTCCAGATCGTCGTGCTGCTGGGCGGCGCGGCCTTCGTCGTGCGTGGCGAGCTCTCGCCCGGTGGGTTCATCGGGTTCCTGCTGCTGGTGGGCGTGTTCTACAGGCCGCTCGAGAAGATCGGTGCCGTCGTGGAGACCTACCCGAAGGGGGTCGCGGGCTTCCGGCGCTACGCCGAGCTGCTCGCCACCGAGCCCGACATCGTCGACCGCCCCGGCGCCATCTCCGTGCCGGCCCTGAAGGGCGACATCCGCTTCGAGGCCGTGAGTTTCGGCTACACCGCCGGCCGGCCCGTCCTGTCGGGGCTCGATCTCGACATCGCCGCCGGCGAGACCGTCGCCTTCGTCGGCCCGTCCGGGGCCGGCAAGACGACGTTGTGCTCCCTCATTCCGCGGTTTTACGAGGTGGAGAGCGGGCGCATCACCATTGATGGCATCGACATCCGCGACCTCACCCTCGCCTCGCTGCGCCGGCAGATCGGCATCGTGCAGCAGGACGTCTTCCTGTTCGCGGGCACGATCCGCGAGAACATCGCCTATGGCCGGCTCGACGCCACCGAGGCGCAGATCGCGCAGGCCGCGGAGCGGGCCAAGCTCTCCGCCCTGATCGAGGGACTGCCCAACGGCCTCGACACCGTCGTCGGCGAACGCGGCGTGAAGCTCTCGGGCGGCCAGAAACAGCGCCTCGCCATCGCCCGCGTGTTTCTCAAGAACCCGCCGATCCTGATCCTCGACGAGGCCACCTCGGCCCTCGATAGCGAGACCGAACAGGCGATCCAGGGCTCCCTCGTGGAACTCTCCGAGGGCCGCACCACCCTCGTCATCGCCCACCGGCTCGCCACCATCCGCAAGGCGGACCGGATCGTCGTGGTCGGCTCGGAGGGCATCGTGGAGCAGGGACGGCACGAGGCGCTCCTTTCGGCGGACGGGGCCTACCGGCGCCTCTACAATGCGCAATTCGCCCAGGCCGACGATGCGGCGGACCGGGTGCGGATGGCCGCCCGGAATGGCGTTCTGGAGCGCGCTACGCCGTGATCCGAATGGCCGGCGCGCTCGAACCGCACCGTCTCCCTCGGCGAAGACTGGGATGGGATGGGAAGAAGTCATGCGCGGCCATGGCCGCGCGGGCTTGGTGACCTAAAGGGGCTGCCACGATCGCGTCGCCATCGGCGGCGCGCCCGCGATGCGGGATGGCTGGCGGGAAATGGACGCCCTGAGCGATGCGGGTTTCAGCGGAATTCGCGACCCGCGACAGGAGGCGCCCAGCGTCTTCGCGCACGCCTTAGCGACATTCATCAATGAATGCGCAGTTTGTCGATAGATTTCGCTAACCGCCGCTCATGATGTTGGTTGCCGAACGTGACGCGCCCATGTGTAATTCCCTCGTCATGAGAGGATCAGCACGTGAAGCCACGCCTCGTCGCCCTGGTCGCCATCTTTAGCGTCGCATCGCTGCCGGCGATGGCCTTTCCCATCGCCCCAGCCTCCGCGAGCGAGGCACCCGTGCTGCGTGTCGCGGGCGGCTGCGGCCCCGGAGCGTGGCGTGGCCCATGGGGGCATTGCCGCTCGACACCCTATGTCGGACGTCTTCCGGGCGGGTGGTATCAGGCACGGGCCGGCAATGGCTGCCCTCCCGGTTACTGGCGCGGGCCGTGGGGCCATTGCCGCAACACGCCCTATCACGGCCGCCTGCCCGGGGGCGGATGGAAGTAGCCGGTCCGCCCCCTCCGAGAGGCGGGCGATGCGCGCGCATCAAGGCAGATTGTCCGCCGCCTTACACGGCGAGGGTCGCCGTGTAAGGCCCATCATCAACAATCGGCATGGGAACGGATCGGCGCCGAGGCACGAAGAGCCGGCTCCATTAAAGCAATCCACTCCTCAAATAGAGCTATATTCTATTTTGCGGTCAAAATTCCGATTTTGTTAAACCACACTTCGGCAGTGTCGCCCCTAAGGTGGCGAAAGGCTGTCGTAGAATGTATCGTGCCTTTTTGTGCATGACCGAGCAGCATCATTGGTGGGTCCTGCCGCTGGCGGCGCTCGTATGCTGGGTATCGTGCCATACTGCCCTGCGGCTCGCTCGCCACGTTTTTCGGAGCCGGGGCTTCGAGACATGGGCCTGGCTGTTCGCGGCTGGTTTCTCGGCCGGTGCCGGGATGTGGAGCACCCACTTCATCGGGATGCTCGGCTACGATCCCGGCATCGCGATCGCCTATGATCTGAAACTCACCCTCGTCTCGCTTCTCGTCGGCATCCTCGGTTCCATGGCGGCGCTCACCTTGTCCCGGTGGTGCGCCATACCTGTGGTGGCCGTAGGGGCCGCGGTGATCCTGGGCATGAGCATGACGGGGATGCATCTCGCGGGGATGGCGAGTATCCGGTTCGCCGTCGTCCAATCAATGAACTTGCCGCTCCTCGTGACCGCGCTGCTCGTCGGCTGGTCGCTTACCGCCATCGCCTTCGTCGTTTTCGCGCGTGACACGCTGCGATACGCGACAGCCGTGGCGGCGATGCTTCTGACGGTTTCCATCGCGGGCGTGCATTTCATCGCCATGGGCGCGGCCGAGCTGGTTCCGAACATGGCCGCGCCCGACACGGCATCGAGTCTGCCGCATTTCGCGCTCGCCGCGGGCATCGCCGCGATCATGCTCACGATTGTCGGTTTCGCGGCACTCGCCCTGTTCGTCGACCGTATGCGCCGGGCCAATCACGCCTTGCGCGAAAGCGAAGCCGCCTACAGGCTCCTGGCCGAGAATACCACCGACGTCATCATCTGGTCCGATCTCGATAGGACCCGCCGGTATGTATCGCCTGCCTCGATGACCGTCCTCGGTTATCGCCCGGAGGACATCATCGGCACTCGGCCCCTCGATTTCATCCATCCGGACGATGTCGCCGACCTTGAGCAGGTCCTCGCCGATCTCGTGGCAGGCCGGATCGAAGGGGCCATCACGACCCAGCGCCATCGTCGGCGGGATGGGTCCTGGGTGTGGATCGAGGCGTGCCTCAAGGTCACGCGCCTGCCGGGCTCGTCCGAGCCCATCGGCTACGTGTCGTCGCTTCGCGACGTCACCGACCGCAAGGCCGCCGAAACAGCGTTACGGTCCAGCGAGGAACGGCTCGCTTTCGCCCTGGACAGCGGCAGCGACGGCCTCTGGGATTGGAACATCCCCACGGGCAACATCTGGTTCTCGGACCGTTGGCAGACCATGCTCGGCTACGAACCGGGCGAGATCGACGGACATATGCGCGCCTTGCAACAGTTGATGCATCCCGACGATGCCGCGACGGCCCGGCGGCTTCTATCGGACCATATCGACGGACGGACGCCGGTTTTCGAATGCGAGTTCCGAATGCGGACGAAGGCCGGAGCGTATGGCTGGGTCCTGTCGCGCGGCAAGGTGGTGACACGCGATGCGGAAGGCCACCCCTTGCGCATCGTCGGGACGCATATCGACATCGGAAGGCGCAAGCATGCTGAACAGCAGCTGGAGCATCTGGCGTTGCACGATGCCTTGACCGGCTTGCCCAATCGCGTGCTGTTCCGCGACAGACTCGGCCGCGAAATGGACAATGTCGAACGGCGCGGGCACATCTTCGCGGTTCTCGCCTGCGATCTGGACCGCTTCAAAGCGATCAATGACAGCCTCGGCCACCCGACGGGAGACAGTCTGCTGCGCCAGGTCGCCGACCGCCTGACGGCGACCGTTCACGAGGGGGACACCGTCGCCCGGCTCGGCGGCGACGAGTTCGCCATCGTGCTGAGGGGACTCGAGCAACCTCAGAATGCCAGCACCGCGGCGCAGCAGCTCATCGAGGCGCTGAGGCTGCCTTTCGATCTCGACGGTCGTTCGGTCAGCGTCGGCGTCAGCATCGGCATCGCCGTCGGGCCTCAGGATGGCGGCGACCCGGACCAGTTGTTGAAGAACGCCGACATCGCCCTCGGCCGCGCGAAAGCGTCCGGCCGCGGCACGTTCCGCTTCTGCGAACCCGCCATGGATGCGGCGATCGCCGCGCGAAACGTCCTCGAACTCGACATGCGCGAAGCCGTACGGCTCGGCGAGTTCGAACTGCATTATCAGCCGATCATCGACCTTGCCACCGACACCGCCAGCGGCTTCGAGGCGCTGATGCGCTGGCACCACCCCGTGAGAGGCATCGTCTCGCCCGCCGATTTCATTCCGTTGGCCGAAGAGACCGGCCTCGTCGTTCCCCTCGGGACATGGGCCTTGCAGGAAGCCTGCCGGGAAGCGGCGACCTGGCCGGGCGATCTACGGGTCGCGGTCAACGTCTCGGCGGTGCAATTCGCGGAGCCCGGCCTGGAACATTGCGTGATATCGGCTCTGGCCGCTTCCGGCCTGCCGCCGAACCGTCTGGAACTGGAGATCACCGAGGGGGTGCTGATCGGCGACGTGGAAAGCGTGACCGCCTGCCTCCACCGGCTTCGCGCGTTCGGGGTCCGCATCGCCCTGGACGATTTCGGCACCGGCTACTCGTCGCTCAGCTACCTGCGGCGTTTTCCCTTCGACAAGATCAAGATCGACCGTTCGTTCATTCGCGAGATCGCCGATGCCGACACGGCCGCCATCGTGCGCGCCATCGTCGGTCTCGGCGAACGGCTGGGGGCGAGCATCACGGCGGAGGGCATCGAGGACGAAGAGCAGCTGACCCGCGTCCGTCGCGAAGGCTGCACGGAAGCCCAAGGCTACCTTTTGAGCGAGCCGTTACCCGCCGCAGACGCGTACAAGTTCGCCTTTGCCGAAAAGGACGCCGCCGCGGCCTGACAGGCTCCACGAGCGGTAACCCGACGACCAACGCTCGCCCGAAACACGATCTCCCCCGCCTGCGGGATGCGACCCGGCGCCGTCCGAGGCGCTCGGACCTTTCGATGTCGCAGGCAGAACCCGGTGGTTTCGACGACATCGAGACGATAGACCCGGTCCTGTCCGGGCCGGATTCAGCGGTCCTCGCTCAGCGTTCTCAAGGCGAAGATCTTCAGGTCGAGCGCGATCAGCATATCGATGACGGCATAGGACGCAGGTCCACGGCGCGCCGTGTCCTGCACGAGCGCCTGCTTCTCTCGTTCCAGATCATCGATGAGCATGTCGAAACTGACCATGCCTGGAATACGCGGTAGCCAAGGCAATGGTTTCACCTCCTGCGACGGGAGCCGCACGCAAGCGCCTTGAGCGCATGTTTCGGCGCCGCCACAAAGGGGCTGACGGTAACTTCCTGTTAACGACGTATCCGTGGAGCCGCGCCCCGGCCGGAACGTCATCCTCTCCGGCGCTCTCCGCCCTATCTATCCGGCCGAGGTGCAACGGCGCGCCGCTGGACACCGCATGGCCCTTTCCCGCGACATCCTGGATATCCGCACGATCTACCACGAGCCCGCCGTGGCGAATTTCGCGCGCGGGCTCGCGATCCTCGACCGCTTTCCTCACGCCGAGCGGATCGAGGTCCCGTCGCACTGGAACATCCCGAACCTGCACGGAAACGCAGGCTCCGCGGAGGATTGGCTGCGGATCAAACGCTCGACCTTGGTGCTCGGTGTGAAGAAGGGCCTGACGATGCGGCCGAACGGGCGCAGCGCCCACTTCATCGCGCCCTCCACCTCGAATGGCTGCGCGATGGCCTGCGCTTACTGCTACGTCCCCCGGCGCAAGGGTTTCGCCAATCCGATCTCGCTCTTCGTGAACATCGAGCAGGTCTGCGCTGCGATCGCCCGCCACGCTGCACGCCAGGGGCCGCTACCGGAGCCCGATACGGTGGATGCGGCCCATTGGGTCTACGATCTCGGCGAGAATGGCGATCTGTCCGTGGACGCGACCCTGTCGGACAACGTGCGCGACATGGTCGGGCTGTTCCGCGATCTCCCCAACGCCAAGGCCTCCTTCGCCACGAAGGCCGTGAACCGGGAGCTGCTCACCTATGATCCCCGGGGCAAGACCCGTATCCGCTTCTCGCTGATGCCGGAGCGGATCGCCAAGGTCGTCGATGTGCGCACGGCGCCAATGCATGAGCGCATCGCCGCCATCGACGATTTCGTGGCGGCCGGTTTCGAAGTCCACGTGAACTTCTCGCCGGTCATCCTCTACGAAGGCTGGGAGGCCGATTGGCGCGACCTGTTCACCGCCATCGACGAGCGGATCGGCCCGGCGGCCAAGGCGCAGCTCAAGGCCGAGATCATTCTACTCACGCACAATGCGGATCTCCACGCGGTCAATCTGAACTGGCACCCCCGCGCGGAGGACCTGCTCTGGCGGCCCGATATCCAAGAGGGGAAACGGTCGCAGGGAGGCGGCGACAACCTGCGCTATCGGACCGGATGGAAAGGCCGATGGATCGCGCGCCTCAAGGATCATCTGGCCGAGCTGATGCCCTATTGCCACGTTCGCTACGCATTCTGAAACTGCATCTGGCGTGCTCGATGCGCTCTTGCTGGTGCTCCTTGAATGAACTGATCCTCCCCTGGTTTGACGAACACGGGGGTTAGCTCGCGTTCCGTTGGGCCTGCTCGGGCGTGATATAGCCGAGGGCCGAGTAGATGCGCTGTCGATTGGAAAAGCCTTCGATGTAGGCGAACAGATCGCGTCTGGCCTCGTGCCGGGCCGCTCATCGTCGCTGGTGGGCGAGTTCGACCTTGAGGGTGTGGAAGAAGCTTTCCATCGGGGCGTTGGCGTAGCAGCAGCCGGTTCGGCTCATGGAGGGTGTCGCCTTCATGTCGGCAAGCTGCTTTCGGTAGGCCTCGGCGGCGTATTGGCTGCCGCGATCCGAGTTACAGATGAGCCCAGCGGCTGATCGCTGCCGTTGGGTAGCCATCATCAGGGCGGCCGATGTTAGCTTGGTCCGCATGTGATCGCGCATGGACCAGCCGACGATCTTGCGGGTGGCGAGATCGAGCACGGCAGCCAAGTAGAGTTAGCCCTCACCGGTGGGCAGGTAGGTGATATCGCTACGCGGTCCTTCGGTTCGGCGAGCCAGACCGTGTTGGGCATCGCAGCCGAGAAGAGCTGCTTCAGCAGGTTGGGCGCGATCGGCAGATTGTGACGGCTGTCGGTCGTGCAGGGCCGGTATCGACGCCCTGCCAGAGCCCGGATGCCATGACGGCGCATCAGGCGCTCCACCCGCCTGCGGCTGGCCGTTCGGCGCTCCGCGCACAAGGCCGCATGCACCCGAGGTGAGCCATAGCGCCTGTGGTGCTCGGCATGGATCCGCTGCACGCTGTCCAGGAGGCGACGGTTGGACAACGACCGGTCGCTCTCGGGACGTGATCGCCAGCCGTAAGAGCCGCTGGGGGAGACTCCGAGCACGCGGCACATGAGACGCACCGGCTTGGGCCGCTCGCATGCTGCTCGATGAAGGCGAACGTCATTTGGGCATCTCCGCGAAGATGCCGATCGCTTTTTCTAGGACGTGGCGATCCATGCGCGTCCAGTCGAGTTCACGCCGCAGACGGGCGATCTCGGCCGCCTGATCGGACGGCGATGACACCGGGCTCATCGGCGCGGTTCCTGACAATCCCGCTGGCCGCGGTGGCAGGCAGCCGCCCATCAGCGCCGTGCACCATTGCCTCAGCATCGACGGCGGGATCCCGATTTCGGCCGCTGCTTTCCAGCAGCGCCACCGCCTCGCGTTTGAACTCCGGGGTGAACTTGCGTCTCGTCTTTGCCATCAAACACCTGCCCCGCCCGTAAGGGGCGTATCAGAGGTGTCCGCAAAACCGGGGGAGGATCACTGGGCACCATCCGCGAGGTGAAAGACATCGCGGTCACCGACGAGAGCCGCACGACCGAGGGCGGCGCGGTCCTCATCCGCCTGCGGGCCACCGGCAAGGACGTGCGGTCCGGCCGTAAAGGCGGGCAGAGCGCGTCGCCGCCTCGGTGGTTCCGCGCTAAGCAGGCGGGGCGATATGGGGGACGCGTCCATCAATGCACGCCCCGGCCCCAGGGTTGCCCCCGCGATCCCAGGGCGGCTAGACATCCCTGCGACCGGAACGCCGCATGTCACCGCGCCGGTCGCCGCTTCTTCCCCGTCTCGCGAGGAGCCACGATGCAGAGACCCGAGGATCGCAGTGTCGCCCTCTCCGGGTCCGCCGCATGAGGGTCGTCCGTGCGGCGCGCCTCCACCTGAAGGAGGGAGCCTCCGACAAGGTCTACGAGGTGGACCTCGTGGAGAACGACGCGGTCGCCGCGCCCGAGCGGTTCCTCGTGAATATCCGCTACGGACGACGCGGCGCGATCCTGCGCGAGGGGTCGAAGACGGCGCAGCCGATCACCGCCGATGCCGCCGCGAAAGTGTTCGACAGCGTCGTCGTTGCGAAGATCAACAGCGGCTACCGCCGGATCGACCCGGCCGCCGCCTTCCCCGGACAGACGGCCGAGGCGGAATCGCGGGAGGGCGGCACCCCGGCCGGGGGCCGCGACGGCATCCTTCTCGCGCGGCTGGCATCCTGCCGGCGCGGGCCGTGGCCGGAGAAGGACCGTGAGCGCCTGCTCTGGCGCATCGGCCAGCTCCGCATCGCGCAAGCGGAGCTGGACCTCGTGGCGATGGTGCGGGACGTCGGACCGGCGGGGGCGAGCTACGCCCTGGTCTGGGCGCTGGCCCGCGCCGTGGGGGGCAAGGCGGCACCAATCCTCGAGGCCGTGGCGGCCGAGACGAGCAGCGTCGTGATCCGCGATCTCGCCCGCTTCGCCCTGGTCTCGCCGCTGATGGGCGCGCAGAGGCGCTCCCCCGGCGATGAAGCGGACCTGCCCGACACCATCGCCCGGCCGGCCCGCGCCGGCGACGCGGACGGCCTCGTCGCCGCGCTGACCGTCCTCGCCAGGGGCAAGCCGCTCGCCGTCGGGCCGGCGCTGGTGGCGCTCGGCCGCTGCGCGCAGCACGATGCCGCGCTGCATGCGGGCCTCTGCGCCGCGCTCCCGCGCTTGGCCCCCCGGCCGCCCTACCTCATCGGCCTGCGCCGCCTCTTCAAACATGCCGAGATGGCCGACGATGCCGGCCTCTTCGGCGCCACCGCGCTGCGGCTCGAGACCGCGAAGGCGATGTACAAATCCGGCAGCGGCTCCTTCTACTCGCCCGAGCTGCGGCAGCTCGTTGTGGTGCGCGAGGCGCGCAGTGGCCCGCATGCGCGGATCGGCCTGTCCTCGGCCACCTCGCTCTACCTCAAGCGCCGGATCTGGCGGGCCCTGCGCAAGCGCGGCGAGGTCGGCGATCCGGCCTTCGCCGGGATGGCCGCCGGCCTGCTGCTGAGGTTGCGGCCGGAGGATCTGAGCCAGCGCACGGTCTCGACCCTGTGGCGGCGTCAGGCGGACGGCGCCTGGGGCCGCCAGCCCCGCCTGCGCGGGCCGCTCGCGACCCACTGGGCGGCGAGCCATCTCCTGTTCCGCCATGCCCCGCAGGCACGGCCGCGTTCGGGCTCGGCCACGTTCTTCCTCGATGCCGACACCGACCTCGACGCGCGGGACGAGGCCTTCCCCGACCTCTGGAGCGCGCGGCCGGACCTCGCCCTCCGTCTCGCCACGGAGGGGCGGATCGACCCTGTGGCGATGCTGGGCCTGCGCGTCCTGCGGGCCGACACCGCGGCCTGCGCCGCCCTCGATGCCGCCGCAATCGGTCGCCTGTTCGGCGCGACTCTACCCGCCGTCGCCGCCCTCGGCCTGGAGATCGCGCGGGAGCGTCTCGCCCGGGGCGGGGCCGATCCCGAACTCCTCGCCGTCCTCGTCCAGGCCCGGTTTCCGGAGGCGCGAATGCTCGCCCTGTGGCGGATCGAGGCCGAGGCGGATTTGCCCTGGTCGAACGTAGCTCTGGCCTTCGCGCTGCTCACGAGTGCCGCGCCGGAGGTCGGGGCCGCGCTCGTCCCCCTCGCCCGCGAGCGCGGGCTTCCGGCCGGCGTGGCCGGGCCTCTGGCCGAGCGGCTGGTGGCGTGGCTGCGGGCGATGCCGCCCATCCTCGACGAGGAATCGAAGGCGGCGATCCGTGCCATGCGCGGCGGCCTCCCGCTGCTCTGGCCGAACCACGACATGCCGGTGGCCGGGCACGACATCGGCGCGCTGATGGCGCATCCGGCACCGGAGATGATCGCTGCGGGCGTCGCGTTGCTGGCCCTGTCCGGCACCGATGCCGATGGCCTGCCCGCCGAGCAATGGTACGCCCTAATCGGCTCGGATTCCCTGGACGTGCGGGACGCCGCCATCGGCCTCCTGTCGCGCCTCGACGATGAGCGGCTCCGCCGGCACGCCGACCACATTCTCGCCTTCGCCTCCGGTCCTTCGCCCGTCCTGCGAAAGGCGGCGCGGCCCCTGGTCAAGCGCCTGGTCGATGCCGATCCGGCCAGCGCCGGCCCGCTGGCGCAAGCCCTCATCGCGAGCCTGTTCCGCACCGCGCCGGACGACCAGTTCGTCGCCGACATCGTCGCGCTCTTGGGCGAGGCGATGCCCGGGGAACTCGCTGCCCTCGACGCCGGCACCCTGTGGCGCCTCCTCCAGGCGCAGGCCAAGGGCGCGCAGCGTCTCGGGGCCATCGTGCTAGCCGAGCGGGCGCCGGGCCTCTTCAGCGTGCGCCAGATCGCGCGGCTCGGGGGCCATTCGCATCTCTCCGTGCGGCAATGGGCGATGGCCGCCTATCTGGCCGAGCCGGCCCGCTTCCAGGCCGAGGCGGCCGAGGCCGTCCTTCTCGTCGAGAGCGACTGGCCGGAGACCGTCGCCTTCGCGGAGAGCCATTTCACGACCTGGCCGGAGGAGGCCTGGACGCCGGAGGCGCTTTCCGTCGTCACCGACAGCGTCAAGCCGGAGGTCCTGGCCTTCGCCCGCCGAATCCTGCGCAGCCGGCTGCGGCCGGGCGAGGCGGATGCCCAGATCCTGCGCCTCCTCGAACATCCCTCGCCCTCGATGCACCTCCTGGTGACGGAGTTGCTGACGGCGCAGGCCGTGGCCAGCGAGGAGGCCTTCGCCCGTCTCGTGCCGCTCGCCCGCATCGTCATGCTGCAGGTGCTGACGGGGCGGACCGCCAAGGACAGGATGGCCGCCTTCCTGAAAGGGGAGGCCCTGCGCAGCCGGGAGCGGGCGCACCGTTTGCTGCCCCTCTTCGCCGACCTGTCCCTGAGCGTCACGGCGCGCGACCGGAACGCCGCAATCCTGGCGCTTCGTGACATCGCCAACGCCTATCCGGATCTCGAGATGCCCCTCGTCCGGCGCCCCTCCGTGGCGCGGCCCGCCCCCGGATCCCTGCCGGAGGGTGCCCGATGAACGTCGTCCACCGCTATCTCGGCGAGAGCCGCGCCGTCACGGAAGGGGGTACGACGCGGCTCGGCTTCGCCCCCGATACCTTGCGCGCGCCGACCTTCTTCAACGGACGGGTCGCCCGCCACCTGCCGTTCCGCGAGGCGATCTCGGCCCTGCACCACGTCGTGGTGTCGGACCTGCGCTTCAAGCCGAAGGACCGTAGCGCCTATTTCGCCTGGCTGCAGGCCAACGAGCAGCAGCTCCTGGCCGAGGCGCTGGCCGGGCGGGACGGTCTGGAGGCCGAGATCGAGGTCCTGCGCCGCGAACTCACGGACATCGATGCCGCGTCCCAAACGGTGATGCGGCCGTTCTACAAGGCCCGGCAGCGCTATTTCGACCGCCTCTACAAGGAGGATCTCGACGCCTGGATCGTCCTCGACCCGGTCATCACCGTGCATCCCGACGAGATCTTCTTCGAGTGTTTCAGCCTCGACGAATCCACCTACGGACGCCTCTCCTGCGACCATGACGTGTTCGAGCGCATGGGCGAGATGGCCTTCGGCACCACCAACATCGATTACAGCCACGCTCTGTACGACGAGTTCCAGAAGATCCGCAGCGACCGCGACACCGAACTCGCCATCGACCCCACCGGCTTCTCCGTCCAGACCACCGGAACGGAGGAGTATCGCGAGGACAAGATCAATCTGCCCGATTCCTGGATGCGGGGCTTCCTGCAGGTGTCGAGCGCCATGACGCAGCCCGCCTGCGTGGTCGATCTCCACCCCGTCGACCTGCACGCGATCCTCACGCGGCTCGCCGCCCGCCGGGAGCGGTACGGCCCGCGCTCTCTGCGCTTCCTGCTCGAACCGGACCGGCCGGTGAGCGTGCTAATCGAACCCTGGAACGAGCGCCTGACCTTCCGGCGCTCGATCTATCGGGGGCCGGCGAGCGCCGAGATCCGGCTCTGGGGCCGGCGCCGTCTGACGATCCTCGCCCGCGCCCTGCCGCTCGCCCGATCCGTGCGGCTCCATCTCCTCGGCACCGGGCTGCCCTCCTTCGCGGTGGTGGATTACGGCGGCCTGCGCTTCACCCTCGGCCTGTCCGGCTGGACCGCCAACGACTGGTCCCGCGCCGGCCAGTTCGACCTCCTCGCGCCCCGCACGGATGTCGATGCGGGCACGGCCGCGCGGGTCTTCGCGGCGCTGGGCCGCCATCTCTTCGCCGATGCCGGGACCCTCGCCGCCGAGACCGGCCTCGACCGGGCGACGGTGGAATCCGCGCTCGGCGGCTACGTCCAGGCCGGCCGGGTCATGTTCGATCTCGACAAGCGGGTGTTTCGCCTGCGCGAACTCACCCGCGAACCCCTCGATGCGGGCGCCCTGCGCTTCGCCTCGGAGCAGGAGGCCAAGGCCGACCGTTTCCTCGCCGCCGGGCTCGTGACCCTCGGCCCCATCACCCGCGCCGAGGGCCGGCGCAGCCTCACCGGCTCGGTCCTGGACGATGGCCGGGCCATGGCGACCGCCGTCGAGATCGACGCGGACGACCGCATGGTCGGCGGCCATTGCACCTGCGGCTTCTACATTCGCAACAAACTGATGCGCGGCCCCTGCGAGCACATGCTGGCCCTGCGCCGCATCGTCCACGCGCAGGTCGAGGGCAAGCCGATGAGGAGTCAGGCGTGAGGAACCGCGTCGGGAACCGATTGATGCCCTCCCCGGCATGCTTTAAGCTTCTTCCCCTGAGGGACGTCGGGCGGAGCGGACCTTGCATTCTGGGCGGCGTTTCGCCGTCCCTGCACCCTGCCCGGCAAAGCGTCACTGGCCCGCTCTTCACTGGGCCGGCACAGACCCCTACCGCGCGCTTTCTGTTTGGGTTCCTTGAACCCAAACGCGCGGTAGGGGTCGTGCCGGCATCGAGTGGACCGGACCAGTCCCGAGACTTGACGAAGGCTTTCCGGCCGGCGTCCCTCATTCATCCTCCCGTGCGGGCGAGCCGCCCATGAGCGTCCAGCCCGGCTCGCTCACCCGGCAGCAACTCTACGACCGCATCCGCGAGAGCTCGAAGGACGAGGTCGTCCTGGAAGAGATGATCCGGCTCGGCTACTGGCCGGCCGGGACGGATCAGCCGAACCTCCCCGAGGACGTCATCCGCCGCCGGGGCGAGCTCACCCGCGAACTGACGGACCTGCATCGGAGCGCGGCGCTCTGGAAAAATCCGGATGCCGCCCTCAAGGCGATGCACAAGCGCCGGAAGAAGGCGGCTCTGGAACGGCGGCGCGAAACCAAGCTCAACGGCGCGCGCGGACGGCACGAACGCGCGCTCGCCTGGCACGGGCGCCGGAACTGGGAGATCCTGTATCTCGGTGAGGGCGTCTCAGCGGGTCTCTCGGCGCGGGGAGACGCCGGAGCGTCGCGAGCCGACGGCTTGCCGGACCTGGCGAGCCCCGTCGCGGTGGCCGAGGCCATGGGGATCGGCCTCGGCGAGCTGCGCTTCCTCGCCTATGACAGGGCGCTCGCCACGGTGAGCCATTACCAGCGTTTCACCATCCCGAAGAAGACCGGCGGGCTGCGTGCCATCTCGGCGCCGATGCCCCGGCTCAAGCGGGCGCAATACTGGATCCTCGATGCCGTGCTGGCCCATGCCGGCATCCACGACGCGGCCCACGGCTTCGTTCCGGGCCGCTCGATCCTGACGAACGCCGCCCTCCATGTGGGGCGGGACGTGGTAGTCAACCTCGACCTCAAGGACTTCTTCCCGACGCTGGATTACCGCCGGATCAAGGGCAAGTTCCGGGGCCTCGGCTATGCCGAGCCGGTGGCTACGGTGCTCGCCCTGCTCTGCACCGAGCCGGACGTGGACGAGGTCGAGATCGACGGGCAGCGTCTCTACGCGGCGCGCGGACCGCGCCGCCTGCCCCAGGGGGCGCCCACGAGCCCGGCGCTCACCAACCTCGTCTGCACCCGCCTCGACGCGCGCCTCACCGGCCTCGCCGCGTCGCTCGGCTTCACCTACACGCGCTACGCCGACGACATGACGTTTTCCGCCTCGGGCGAAGCGGCGGGCAAGACCGGCGCGCTCCTGAAATTCGTGCACGAGATCGTTGCCGCCGAAGGCTTCACCGTCCATCCCGACAAGACGCGGGTGATGCGGCGGGGGCGGCACCAGGAGGTCACCGGGCTCACGGTGAACGAGCGGGTCGCGGTGCCGCGCGAGACTCTGCGGCGGTTCCGCGCCCTGTTGCACGGCATCGAGGGGCACGGACCCGCCGGCCGCCGCTGGGGCCGGAGCGAGGGGCAGGCGGTGCTCGGGGCGGCTTTGGGCTTTGCCCGCTTCGTCCGGATGGTCACGCCCGAAGCCGGTGCTCCCCTGGTCGCGCAGGCGCGGCGGCTCGCCGAGAAACACGGGGCGCCGCAGCAATCGGCCCAGCCCCGGATCACCCCCTTCCGCGCGCAATCCGCCCGGGGCGTGCCGCCGCGCGAGGGCTGGTGGAGCCCGGCCGAACGCCCGCTGCCGCAGCCCGATCCCATCCTGCTCGAGGCCGAGCGGCCCGCCAGAAGCGTGCCCGGACGAAGCGGCCTGCCCTCCATCGGCCGTCGCCCCGCGCCGGCGACTGACCAGCCGCGTCCCGGATCGCCGCGCGGCGGCGATGTCGAGGAGGACACTCCGCTGAAGCCCTGGATGGCGGTCCTCGGCGTGTTCGTCCTGTTCCAGGCCGCCGCCATCGTGCATCCGGTTCTGGGATTGCTCGTGCTCGCCGCTTCACTCGTGATCGGAATCCGGCGCTGGCTCCGCCGCCGACGCAGGAGATAGGGATTTCGGGAGCGGTCCGGCTTTCCGGCCGCGCTCCAGCCCTCCCAAACCGAGTCTCGATAGCATTGATCCATGGGTCACGGTCATCGAGGTCCGGTGGAGAAGGACGCCGCCGCCGGTGACGTGGCGGCGGCCTGCCGGCGGCTTGCTTCTAGCAGGCCGCTGAAAAAGTCTGATTTGACTCTTGGCATGGATGATGTCGGCTGTGTTGGCGGCGACCGGCACCTTCGAGGGGGGGGCATCACCTTCGGCGGCCCCTCCGTTTCCGTAGTTGGGCCCCGGCCCCGGGCTTTCCCCTCATCCAGCCGCTTTGGCCAGTAGCCTGGGCAGGCGCACGAGGTTGTAGGCGACGGCCGCGAAGGTGAAGACCGCCTCCACCTTGGCCAACCCCGCCTGGACCTTGATCCAGCCGAAGACCTCCTCCACGCGCTTGCGGCAGCGCAGACTGATCGCGTAGCCGGGATGGCGCGTGGTGCGACCATCGATGGCCGTTTTGCGCGGCTTGCCGGATTTGGACACCGCCCCGCTGATGGCGATGTGGGGCGTGACGCGGCGCGCCCGCAGGTCGCCGACGAAGGCCCGGACATCGTAGGCCTTGTCCGCCCCCAGGGTGATCCGATGCCGGCGCGGATGACGGTCGAGCATCGTCAGCGTCGCCTCGCGCTCGGCGGTCCCCGTGGCATGGGTCAGCGTCGCGTCCACCACCAGCCCGTTGCGGTTCTCCATCAGGGCATGGCCCATGAAGCACAGCCGGCTCTCCTGGCCCGCGCTCTTGCGATAGAGACGGGCATCCGGATCGGTGGCCGAGGCGTGGGTCTCGTTCGAGCGCGTCTCCTCGCGGAAGTCGCGTTCGCCGTTGCGGCCCGGTCCCGGCGGTTCGCTCGAGCCGTCCTTGGGCCGGAAGCTCTTCATGCTCGCCCAGGCCTCGATCAGCGTGCCGTCGACGGAAAAGTGGTCGCTCGACAGAAGCCGCTTGACGGGCTTCAGGGCCATCAGGCCCGAGAGAAAGGCGCGGGCGACATCCGCCTCCAGCAACCGGGCGCGGTTGTGCGTGAACACCGTCGGATGCCAGACGGAGGCGTCCATCTTCAACTCGACGAACCACCTGAACAGCAGATTGTAGTCGATCTGCTCCATCAGCATCCGCTCGGACCGCACAGAGAAGAAGGCCTGCAGCAGCGTCGCCCGGAGCAGCATCTCCGGAGGGATCGAGGGCCGCCCCATCCCTGACTACAGCGCCTCGAAACGCCCGTTTAGTCCGGCCAGGACCTCGTCCGCTAGCGCCCGGATCGGCCGTAAGGGATGATCGGCCGGAAAGCGCTCCTCCAGGCGGACGTAGCTGAACAGGCTCTCCGATCGATCCTCACGCCCGCGCATCGCCCGCCCCCACTCTTGCCTCGGACAGAGTGAATCAGCTCCAGGACATGCCGACCAGCGACTTATTCAGCGACCTGATAGAGGCTGTTATGAACCGCTTCCCAGTTGAGCGGCCTGTTTGAGCATGAGGCAGACGAAGGCGACGATGTGGAGATCGGCGAGCATGCTGGGATAGCGCTCGTCATCCTTGACGAGGCGGCGGAAGCGCGTCGCCCAGGCGAAGGAACGCTCCACGACCCAGCGGCGCGGCAGCAGCACGAAGCTGCGCTTGGCCTCCGGAAGTTTGACGACCTCCAGTTCTATGCCGTGTTCGCAGGCGGCCTTGGCCGGCTTTTCCCCAGTGTAGCCCTGGTCGACATACGCGAGATCGACGTTATTCCGGTGGCGGCCTGCACGACCTCGGCCCGATGCCCGACCTGGGCACGATCGTCGGCATCGGCGGGCGTGACGTGCAGGGCCAGGAGATGGCCCAGGGTGTCGACGGCCAGATGGGCCTTCGAGCCGTTCTTACGCTTGACGTCCTCGTAGCCGGCCCGCTCGCCGCTCTCGGGCGTCGAGCGAAGGGTCCGACTGTCGAGGATCGCCGCGCTCGGCTCGGGAGAACGCCCGGAAGCCAGGCGCAGGAGCGCCGGCAGATCGTCGGCGAGTTGCTTGAAGCATCCTGCCGCCAGCCAGCACTGCGCCTCCTGGTAGACAGTCTCCCAGGGCAGAAGGTCAGGGGCATCCACCGCTAGGGTGCTCCCGTCTTCACCACGTAGCGTAACCCGTTGAACGCCTAGCGAAGCGAATACTCACGCTGCCCTGCATCCTCGCGCAGCAGCGTCAGATACGGCGCGACCAGCGCCCATTCATCATCGGGAACATCGGACGGGTAGGCTTGGCACGAAGAGGTCATGCCTCTTCATCTGGATTCCAGATCGCCCAGATCCATAATAGCCTCTAGCACTACCTGGGCATTTTGGAGTCAGAGGGTAGCGGGAAGCGCCTTCGGCAGTGGGGGCACAGGACGGGTGGAGCCAGCTTGGCGAACAGCCGTCCGAGGATGGCCTGCCGCACGGCGGGCAGGCTGGGCGACGGCGGCGGGCTCGGCAGGCGGGTCGTCATTTTTTCCCCGCCCCGTCCGATGATGTTCGGCGAGGCGGAGGTGCTGCAGGTAAGCGCAGGCGATGCACGTCATCAGCGCGTGGCGATGCAGCCCGGTCCAGGACCGTCCCTCGAAGTGATCCAGGCCGAGTTCTTCCTTGAGCTGCTGGTGAGCCTGCTCGCAGACCCAGCGCGCCTTGATCGTGCCGGCCAGCGCGCGTCGTGACGTGCCGGGCGGGAGGTTGGACAGGTAGTACTTGCGCTCGCCCGAGGAGCGCCACTCGCCCACGAGCCAGGCCTCTTCGCCCGGCAGGTGCCGGTTGTTGCCCCAGACCGGACCGTCGCCGACCCGCACCCGGAGGGCGGCGAACCGGGCCGAGAGCTTGCCCTTCGTACCCTGGCGCCACGTCACGCGCCGCCATGTCAGATCGGCCAGCACCGCCTCGGCGTCCCGCGGCTCCCGGTCCGGCGAGGGCTTGCGCGCGCGACCGGTCGGCGGCACGAGCTGCACGTCGGCCGCGTAGACCTTCTGGTTCCTGACGATGCCGACGGCCCAGCGCAGGCCCCGCGCATCCAGGCCGTGACGGAAGGCGGCGCTGACGCCGTAGCCCGCATCCGCCAGCACCGTGCCGAAGCGTAGCCCCTCCGCCCTCAAGCGATCGAGTTCGCAGAGCGCGATCTCACTCTTGCTCCGCGGCACGGTCGCGGGCTCGGGCACGCCGGCCTGCCCGCACCGCTGCGGATCGCGCGTCCACGCCTCGGGCAGGAACAGGCGCAGGCCCACCGGCACGGGCACCTCGCCCTGCGCCAGGGTGAGGGAGACCAGAGACTGGCAGTTGGCCTGCTTGCCCAGCGCACCGCAGTACTGGCGCGCCACCCCGACCGAGCGCGTGCCCTTCTTCGGCAGGGCCGTGTCGTCGATCACCAGGCAGGCATCGGGTCCGCCGACCAATCGATCCGCCTGGCGGGCCAGCTCCGTCCAGAGCGGTCCGTCGTCCCAGGCCGGGCTGGCGATGAAGTGCTGCAACTGGTCGTGGCCCGACAGCCCGAGCCGTGCCGCCATCGGCTGAAGGCTCTTGCGATCCCCCGGACCGAGCAGACCCCGGAGATAGAGCGGTGCCCAGGTCCGCCGGGTCTTGCGACCCATCACCGCCAGGAACGGCGCCAGCCAGGTGTCGAGCTCGTCCATCCCCACGCGATCCCGATCCATCGCCGCCCCACAAGCCATCCCAAGCGAGACAACGCAGCAGACGCCCTCAAAGTGCCCAGGTAGTGCTAGCTCGGCTGCTCCTCAGTCTTTTCGATCTCCGGATCGTCTTCTTCCGGGATCGAGGGCGGCTTTTGCTCAAGCGGTTGGGACGTCGCTGGCGGACTGTCGATGGGCTGCAAATCGGCGCCGGGCTGCGGTGTATCGGCTGCGGTCATGGGTTCATTCTCTCATCGTTGTAAGAAGCAAAGCCCCACATGATCGGAAGCGTTCCAGGGCGCGACTGACGCTCGGCCCTGCCCGCTCGATCATCAAACACGTCGTGGAGGAAAAGGCCGGCATCAGCACTGCTTTTTGACCAGTCTCAGTACTTCGCACGACGCACCAGTTCCGGTTCGCCCTACAGGCCGATTTCAGCAATGGGACCTTCACTCTCCAAAATCGGCGACGGGCTGGATTGCGTCAAACCGCTGCTGGCTTTCGCGATCTAGTCCCGCCATGCAGGAACACCTCAATCCCGCTCCCGTTGAAGTGAAAACAGGGAGCGAACCAATGATCGATGATATCGCATCAGGTGAACCTAAAACCCCGTCACCGCTCCACCATGCCGAAAAGGCGAAAGAACCTGATGGACTCGCCGATGCCGGTCCAACAGGGCCGCGCTCTGTAAAGCCCCCGACAGATAAGGGGCCATCAACAGGGGGGTATGACGACCATTCCCCGAGCAATCACTTAACCAACGAAAAGGGTGGCTACGGCGCGGGTTAGTCCGTGTCCCTCGAGCCTGTCTCGAAATTAGCCCCGCGGCCATAGGCGTCGCGGGGCTTTCTCCGTCAGGTTGTGTGAAGCAATGAGATTATCAGCAGTCGTCGCTGCCGGGTTTCACGACTTGGCCCTCGGCCGGCTTCTTCTCCCCGGCGGCGGGCTGGGTGTTCGAACCGACATTGTTCATGGCGCCGACGGTGCCGGGGGACTCTGCCTTTGCGCCCGGTGTCACCTTGGCGTCGGAGCCACCGTCTACTTTGGAACTCTTGTCCGCTGCGGCTTGCTTGTCCTGACTGTTGGACGTTGTGCCGACGGCGCAGGGGGCCGCGATCGTGGTGGCGGCCGTGAGCGTCAGTATGGCTGCGGCAGCGGTGAGCGAACGGATGATTGTCATGTTTCCTCCTGGATCGTTGTCCAGGCGACCAACCATGTGGTGGGTTTGCCTGTTCCTCCGCGAAGAAGTCGCACTCGGAAAGCGCTAAAACTCGATAGGCAGCGTGACCCTTTTCAGCGCCGACGCGTTGGCTGCTGCCGAACAAGGAGACCCTCATGGCAGCGAACGACAAGGCTACGACCTACACCCTGAAGCAGGCTCTCGCGGCGAAGGTTGGCGACCACGTCGAGATCGCTGTTGAAGCCGAGCACGGTACCAAGTTCAAGATCCTGGCGACCGCCGAGCAACTCGATGCTCTCACCGGCGATCTGGAAGGCATCCTCGACGAGGATGATGCCAAGGCCGAGGCTGCGGAGTAGCGGGTTAGGGCTCCTCATTGATCGTTAACCATATGACCACCATATGAGGATCACGCCGATCGCGACCCACGTCGCTTGATCGGGAACGGCCACGATGCCGGGTTGGGGTGACGCCGGATGTACGCGCACCTTGGCTCGGCGTCCGTGGCCGTTAGCTTTGATAGAGCCCAAACGCTGTTTTGGGCTCTATCAAAGCTCTTTCCAATCTCTCGAACTGCTATTTCCATCGACGGGCGCGAAGGCACGCGCCACCGAGTGTTCGAACCCTCCCTCGAATGCACCTCGGTCACGATCGGTGTTCCACGGTATCCCGATACGGCGGCTGGTTTCGATCACGAGGCAAATCGGGGCTCCGGGGCTGGGCCACTCATGAGCGATGCATCCGCCCGCAAAAGTCCTGAAGCCTGTTCTCGATGATGTGTTTCGCCGATTGCCGATTTTCTGCGCCCGCCGCCAGCATTGCGTTACTCGCGGTCTGTCTCCCGTTCTAATCCATCGCTATGAGAAGGATCTGCGACTTGGATCAATCGACGGATGTTTCCAATGTCACACATGTCGAGCCGAACGAGGCCGTCAAGACCGCGCCGGACGCCGTCCTCGAGCCGCTGGCGGACTTCCCTCATATTGATCTTCGCACCGGCGTAGAGCCCTGGGAAAAACGCCGCGCCGCCGGCAAGACCTTGCGGGCGAAAGTGCCTCATGCGGTCCATGCCGCTCTCGAAACAGACTCCGACCGCCCCGATCCAGTCTCGTTGATCGAGGGCGCGCATGAGGGCAGGCAAGCCCAACTGATTCCGTTGAGGATCGCCCGGATGGCGAGTTCTCCTTTCGCCTTCCTGCGCGGTGCGGCGCATGTGATGGCCTGGGACCTGGCACAGGGCGCACGCGGTGCGATCGACGTCGTCATGAACGGTGACGCGCACATCTCGAATTTCGGGTTGTTCGGCACACCGCAGGGTGAAGTGGTTTTCGATCTCAACGATTTCGACGAGGTGACGATCGGACCTTGGGAATGGGATCTGAAAAGGCTCTGCGCCAGTGTCGAAGTGGCGGCGCGTGACGATGGTGTAAGGGCCTTGGAACGGCGGGAGGCCGTGCTCGCGGCCGTGGCCGGGTATCAACATACCATGGACGATCTGGCGCCCCGCGGCTCCCTTGATGTGTGGCAGCGAGCGGCGCGGGCCGACCAGCTCGAATTTTCCGGGATCGAGAGCGACTCGCAATCCCAGATGGTGGTGCGCAAGGCCGTCGAGAAGGCGCGCCGCAAGAACAACAAGAGCCTGCTCGACCGGGTTGGCGAGCGGCGCACTGATGGCAGCTGGCGGTTTCGCGAGGAGCCGCCAATCCTCATGCGCGTCGACGAGGCCACGCGCCAGAACGTAACCTCGGGTCTCGAACGCTATGCCGAGACCTTACCGCGCGAGCGCCGCTTCATGCTCAACCGCTATCACGTGGTGGACGTCGCCCATCGGGTGGTCGGGGTCGGCAGTGTCGGAACCCGCGCCTACGTGGCTCTGCTCTGCGGCAATTCCGATCAGGACGCGCTCTTCCTTCAGGTCAAGGAGGCCGTTCGCCCGGCTCACGCGCCCTATCTGACTGGCATGCCCGAACCCTATGCGAGCCACGAGGGCGAGCGTGTCATCTACGGACAGAAGCTTCTGCAGGCGGTGGGAGATCCTCTGCTGGGTTGGACGTCGATTGATGATCGGCCCTTCTACGTCCGTCAGATGAAGAACATGAAAGGTGATATCCCCATCGCCAGGATGGCAGGACAGCCGCTTCTGTACTTTTCCCACGCCTATGGGGCGCTCCTCGCGCGGGCGCATGCCCGCACGGGTGATGCTGCGGCCATTGCCGGCTATTGTGGTCACGACGGACGCGCGGATCTGCGCGAAGCGTTCGCGGATTGGGCACACGCTTACGGGGACCAGAACGACGCGGACTATCACGCGTTTCTGTCCGCGATCTCCGCTGGCAGGCTCGAGGTTGCACAGGACGCCTGCCTTTGAGCGATGGGCCGGCAGGCGCAGTGCCGCATGTGGCTCGCATGTCCTGGCGCGGTCGATCCTCGCCCTCGATCCCGTCCGGCTCATCACAGCCGCCAGGCCTCATGTCAGCGTCACAGCCTTCAAGATCGAACCCGGCAGCCCGCGAGGCGGCGGCGTGAAGCCTTCCGCGACAAGCACGCCGACGAGGCCGGCCGCCTTAGGTGGACAACGTTCCAACTCGTTGGAGTGCATCCCGACCTCGGCGTGATCCGATCCAACTTCTGCGGGGCTATGGTCCCGAGCGGTGAGGTGGTGTCGGCCGTCGAGGCAAATGCCATCCGGTTCGAGCCGACCAAGTACTTTTGGAACGTGCCAAGCCGGCCGAAGGGGGCCGTGCCGATCCTGTCGGCGAAGTAGGCCCGTCCGCCTGGTGCCACTTGCCTGGATCATTGCGATGGCCGCAGAAGCCCCTTCGTGGCGAGAACGTTCAGGCGACCCCGATCTCGAATTCCATTCCCCTGCCTGGCCCTTGGTCGGCATAGTCGATCAGCGCATAGCCACGCTCTGCGAGGTCGGCTTCGAGGATGTCGCGGTGTTTCCGGTACATCTGGCCGATTGCCAGGGGCGTCAGTCGCGGATTGCCCCGCCGCAGTTGATCGCCACCGATACTGACCGGCGCGCCCTCGCGATCCGCGATCCTGACGAGGGCCGATGCCAGATCCGCGGCCTTCGTTTCCGAGGCCGATTTTGCTTTGAACGCCATGTCGTCTCCCTGATCCGGCGGCGAGCCTACCCGCCCTGTAGACTTTCGCCGAAATTGTCCGGGATCCCACCGAAATGACCGAGGATCGTCGCCCTCTCCAGCTCGCCGGTCTCGTCGTCGGCTATGAACTTGATCGCTGCCGTGCCCGGCATCCGGTCAGCCATCGCCTCGACCTTTTCCAGCGCTCCGAACTCGGTCGGTGCTAGCTCGCGGTCTCCGGGAACGAAGCGCTTCCACTTAATGGTGAAGGTCTACACCATGAACGTCGTCTTGATCGCCATCGTCGTGCTCTTCGTCGGCCGGTTGTCCACATGCGCGCAATGTTCAGCTTGACCACGAACCGGCAGGCCGTTTGTTCTTTTTATGTTCTATCACGGATTTGAGCGAGCGGTGGGCCTATTACGCGTCGAGGAGATGACGCGCGACGATGCGTCCATGGACCGCGTGCCGATCAACGGTGCGACGGACTGTGCAGGATTTCCGTCGCCGGTGGATGACTTCCTGCAAGGCGCTATCGACTTCCCCCGGTGACCGGCCATGGCGCTACAGCAAAAACGGCGTCATCACCATTGATCTCGAGATGCTGGATGATACCCAGCGCGCCCTGGTCGGGCAGCTCGACCATGAGCGCAGCGCGCCACTGGTTGCCGCAATGGACGAGTGCAACCGGCGCTTCGGCCGCAGGGCCGTCTTGCCGGCCCGCGCAGGCCGGGAGAAAAAGCGGAGCTGGTCGACGAAATTCGAGATGCGGAGCCCGCGCTACACCACGGAAGTCGGCGAATTGCCAACGGCCCTTGCCCTGTCTTGGCAAAGCCTGATCCCTAGCAAGGTGCCTACGATCCTGAATACTGGTCAGTGTCCGTCACCCCGACCTCTCGTCCCTCGCGCCGCGCTATCTCGACCGCGACACGCCCCCCGTACCGGGTTTGGCCGTCTCGACCGATCCGGGCCAGCTCGCGAGCCTCGGTATAGGCCAGCGGCCCATGAGCGGCGATGAGAGCTGTTGCCTTGGCCTGGCGATGGAAACGGCCGGGCCGCAGTTGGTTCGTAAGCCATAGCGAGATCAATCGAATGCCTTCCGCGCGTAGCCTGCGACGAGTTTTACCATGCCCCCGGTAGGACGATTTCTGTCGATGTCTCCATTACTGCCCACGAGATCTCCAGTCTGCAGAGATTGCGCGCTCCGACACCATTCTGTCGCAGCTACGAACCACCTTCTGTCACGTTAGCCGAGGCCTTCGGAAGGATAGACGATGACCTCAGACCCGCGCACCGCCGGCCCCCGGCCGCCCTTTCCCGGAGACCAGCAGCAGGAACGGCCCGGCCTGACGTCGAAGATGACGCCGACGCCGGATCATGGCGAGGATAGCTATGTCGGCAAGGACTTGCTCGCGGGTAAAGTGGCACTGATTACCGGGGGAGACAGTGGAATCGGGCGAGCTGTCGCGATCGCCTATGCGCGTGAAGGGGCGGACGTAGCAATCTCCTACCTACCCGTCGAACAATCCGATGCCGAAGACACAGCGCATTGGATCGAGAAGGCTGGGCGTCGCGCCCTGTTGTTGCCGGGCGACCTGCGGAATGAAACGCATTGCCGCGATCTCGTCGCTCAGACTGTCGATGCCCTCGGCGGCATCGATATCCTGGTGAACAACGCCGCTGCGCAAACGGCCAACGAAGACCTTGACGACGTGATCGCCGCGGATCTCGAAGGGTCATTCCGAGCCAACGTGTTTGCGATGTACTACCTCTGCCAAGCGGCGGTGCCGCATATGAAGCCCGGCTCAGCAATCGTCAATTCGACCAGCCAGCAGGCCAAGGTGGCCGACAAGACGATGCTGATCTACGCTGCGACCAAGGGGGCCATCGCGAGCTTGACCATCGGTCTCTCGAACTTGCTCGCTCCAAAGGGCATTCGCGTGAACTGCGTGGCGCCCGGCCCGATCTGGACGCCCATCCAGCCGATCGTGAAAAGTCCCGAGCAGATCGCGCAGCTCGGCGCGGATACCCCCCTTGGACGAGCAGGTCAGCCCGCGGAACTCGCGCCGGCCTATGTCCTCCTAGCCTCACGTGAGGGCAGCTACATGACTGGCGCATTGGTGCCGGTGACGGGTGGCACCCCGATGTTCTAGGCGCGCGAGATCACCCCCGCGGCGCCGCCCACCCGCCCGCCCGCCCCGCATTGATCTCATGACTCTGCCTGTGTCAAAACCCGGATGTTGGTACCTTTCTTCGGGTCGACCGGAGGATGGCATGGGACGGTTTGTTGTCGGTGCCGAGCGCGATCAGACGACGTTGTTTCCGCCATGTCTTGAAGACTGGATCGCCGAGGACAACCCGGTTCGCGTTGTCGATGCGTTCGTAGATGCGCTGGATCTCGGGGCGCTCGGCTTCGCGGACGTCGATGCGGAACGGACGGGGCGCCCGGGCTACCATCCGGCCGCTCTCATGAAGCTCTACGTCTACGGATACCTCAATCGGGTCCCGTCGAGCCGGCGTCTGGAGCGTGAAGCGGGCCGCAACGTCGAGGTCATGTGGCTGACGGGTCAGCTGTCACCCGACCACAAGACCATTGCCGAGTTCCGCCGGCAGAACGGACCGGCCATCGGGCGCGTCTGTGCCCGCTTCGTCGGTGTGTGCCGTGAGATGGGCCTGCTGACCGGCACACGCGTCGCGATCGACGGCTCGCAGTTCAAGGCGGTCAACGACCGCGACCGCAATTTCATCCAAGGCAAGCTCGACCGGCGCTGTCAGCAGATCGAGGAGAGCGTGTCGCTCTACCTCTCGCAGCTCGACACGGCCGATCGTCAGGATCCCACACCCGAACTGGCCGCCAAGGTGGTGCGGCGTAAGGACAAGATCGCCCGCCTCGGGCAGGAGATGAAGCGGTTGGCCGGTCTGGAGGAGCAGATGAAGGCGACGCCCGACCGGCAGATCTCGCTATACCGTCGGGAAGAGAAAGCCTACGTGTGTCCGGTGGGCGAGACGCTGGCCCACCGTTGCACCACGGTGGAGAAGGGTCTGATGCTGCATCGTTACTGAACGAACGTATGCTCGGCCTGACCAATGAAGGCGGCCTGCACGACGGGCAAAGAGCGCCGGGTGACGCGTTGGGAGCATGAGGACGTGCTGAAGACGGTGCAGCGCCGATTGGACGCCGATCCGCTGGCCATGCGGGTCAGGCGCGAGACTCTCGAGCATCCCCTTGGTACGCTGAAGGCGCGGGTGGGGGCCACGCACTTCCTGAGCAAGACCCTGCCGCGCGTCTCGACCGAGATGGCGCTCCAGATCCTCGCCTACAATCTGACGCGCGTTCTCAACATCCTGGGAAGCCGGGTACTTCTGGCGGCGATTCCCACCTGAGCGGGAGCATGGACCGCTTGCCAGAGATGCCGAGGAGCCGTTCAGGAGGCGCCTCCACCTAAAACCGGTCGTCTCTCAATCGCAAAAACCCATCCGACGCGATAAATAGCCCATTCTCGCGAGACCGGGACGTCACCCGACCGCGAAAGCCTCAATCCCAGAGTTTTGACACGGCCTGGACCTTAAGAGCAACTAACAGAACGGCACCGAGTCGGATGTTGAGCGTTGGTTTGGCATGGCCAGACCGCTTCTCCCCGATGATCTCTGGGATGAGATCGCTCCGCTGCTCCNCTAACAGAACGGCACCGAGTCGGATGTTGAGCGTTGGTTTGGCATGGCCAGACCGCTTCTCCCCGATGATCTCTGGGATGAGATCGCTCCGCTGCTCCCGCCGCCTCGGCCCCSTCCGAAGGGCGGGCGTCGTCCGATCGCGAACCGGGCCACACTGACGGGYATCCTGTTCGTGCTGCGCTCGGGTCTGCCGTGGGAGATGCTACCGGCMGAGATGGGCTGCGGCTCCGGCATGAGTTGCTGGCGGCGGCTGCGGGACTGGCAAGCGGCGGGCGTATGGAGCCGCCTGCATCACGTGCTGCTGGAGCGCCTGCACGCAGCGGGTGAGATCGACTGGAACCGGGCTTGCCTGGACAGCGCGTCTGTCCCGGCTAAAAAAGGGTGCATGAGTTGCTGGCGGCGGCTGCGGGACTGGCAAGCGGCGGGCGGATGGAGCCGCCTGCATCACGTGCTGCTGGAGCGCCTGCACGCAGCGGGTGAGATCGACTGGAACCGGGCTTGCCTGGACAGCGCGTCTGTCCCGGCTAAAAAAGGGGGGCTGCCACCGGCCCGAACCCGACGGACCGGGGCAAGCCGGGCACGAAGCGCCACCTCGTCACCGACGCGCGCGGCACGCCGCTCGGCTTCCGCCTGAGCGGGGCCAGCCGACACGACACCGTCATGATGGCGGCCACCCTCGATGCCATTCCGCCTCTGCGGAGTGGTCGACGAGGGCGACCGCGACGCCGTCCGGACAAGCTGCACGCCGACAAGGCCTACGATGCCCGACCCCGCCGTCAGGAGTGCCGGGCGCGGGGGATCGTCCCGCGCATCGCGCGGAAGGGTATCGAAAGCAGCGAGAAACTCGGTCGGCATCGCTGGGTCGTCGAGCGTACCCACGCCTGGTTCAACCGCTTCCGCCGCCTGCCCGTCCGCTACGAGCGACGTGCAGACATCTACGAGGCCTTCACGAGCCTCGCGACCAGCCTCATCACTCTCAACCAGATCAAACGGTTCTGTTAGGCGCTCT